>DATDFK010000051.1:0-198252 GCA_036522655.1 Pyrinomonadaceae bacterium
CCGATCAATAATCTGGAAAATCCGGCGCTTCAATGATAAGCTCTGCGCCCGACGTGCCAGCAGGCTCTTGTCTTTAAGCCAGGAGGCTCTTGCCTTGTGCGGATGAAGATTCCCCCCGGAACCAGATTTGGCCGCTACGAGATTCGCTCCCCCATAGGCGCTGGCGGCATGGGCGAGGTTTATCTGGCCGAGGATACACAGCTCGACCGCACCGTGGCCCTGAAAGTTCTTCCGCCCGACATCGCCTCCGACCAGCAGCGCATGCAGCGCTTCATACAGGAAGCCAAGGCCGCTTCCGCCCTCAATCATCCCAACATTCTGACCATCTACGGCATCGGTGAGGCTGACTCGGCATGCTTCATCGCCACCGAGTTCATCGACGGCATTACGCTCAGAGAGCGCGTCCTTAAAGCACCGATGCCGATCGGCGATGTGCTCGAAGTAGGGATGCAGGTCGCGTCCGCGCTCTCTGCCGCGCACGAAGCCGGGATTGTGCATCGTGACATCAAGCCGGAAAACATCATGCTGCGCCCGGACGGTTATATCAAGGTGCTGGACTTCGGCCTCGCCAAGTTGACGGAGAAGGCTGGCGCGCGTAAGCAGACGGACGCTTCGACTCTGCTTGAGACAGACCCGGGCGTCGTCATGGGCACGATCGTTTATATGTCGCCGGAGCAGGCGCGCGGGATGACCGTGGACGGACGCAGCGATGTCTGGAGTTTGGGCGTCGTGCTCTACGAGATGATCGCCGGTCGCCCGCCCTTCGGTGGCGAGACCAAGAGCGATGTGATCTCTCTGATACTGCAAAAGGAGCCGCCGCCGCTCGCGCGCTTCGCCCCTGGCGTTCCGGCGGAGATGGATCGCATCGTGATGAAGGCGCTCGCCAAAGACACCGAGGAGCGCTATCAGGGAGTCAAGGATTTGCTGATAGACCTGCGCCGTCTCAAACAGCGCCTTGATGTCGATGCGGAGATCGAGCGCACGGGCTCCGGCACTGGGCCGGTTGGGACGAGCGGCGGGCAAACCGTCCCGGCGAGCTTCCAGTCGGCGGCGCGCACGATTGAAGTCAGCGGCCCACGTCCGACCTCAAGCGCCGAGTACATTGTCGGCGAGCTCAAGCAGCATAAGAGATGGGTAGTGCCAGTTGCGGCGGCCCTCCTGATCGCGGCGACGGCCCTCGTCTATTTCTTCTTCATGCAAAGCAGCCGCACAGCCATAGACTCTATCGCCGTGCTCCCGCTCGTCAACGCCAACAACGACCCGAACACGGATTTCCTCTCCGACGGCATCACGGAAAGTCTCATCAATAGCCTGTCGCAGATTCCAGAGTTGCGCGTCATGGCGCGCAGCACCGCCTTTCGTTACAAGGGACAGGAGCTTGACCCGCAAAAGATCGGGCGCGAGCTGGACGTGCGCGCAGTCCTGACCGGGCGTGTGCTTCAGCGCGGCGACACGCTGACCATTCAGGTCGATCTGGTCGACACGCGCGACGGCTCGCAGTTGTGGGGCGAGCAGTACAACCGAAAACTCTCCGACATCCTCGTCGTGCAGCAAAGCATCTCGCGCGAAGTCTCGGAGAAGCTGCGCCTCAAGCTCTCCGGCGAGCAGCAGGAGCAGTTGACGAAACGCTACACCGACAGCACCGAAGCCTATGAGCTTTATCTGCGAGGCCGCTATCACTGGAACAAGAGAACGACCGACGGCCTGATGAAGGGCATAGACTACTTTCAGCAGGCCATCAAGGCCGACCCGAACTACGCGCTCGCCCACGCCGGGCTCGCAGATTCCTACAACGTGCTCAGCACCAACGGCGTGCGCCCGCCGAAGGAAGCCTTCCCCCTGGCGAAGGAGGCGGCGGAGAAGGCGCTCGCCTTAGACGACACGCTCGCCGAAGCTCACTCCGCGCTGGCTTTCATCAAAACCGTCTACGAGTGGGACTGGCAGGGAGCGGAAAAAGAGTTCAAGCGGGCCATAGCGCTCAACCCCAACTATTCCAACGCCCACTATTTTTACGCCTTCGCGCACCTGCTCTCGCTGGGGCGGATGGATGAGGCCGACGCGGAGATGAAACGCGCTCTCGCGCTCGAACCCTTCTCGCTCATCATCAATACGAACCTCGGGCGCACCTATTTTCTCGCGCGCCAGTACGATAAGGCCATCGAGCAGTATCGCAAGACGCTGGAGATGGACGCGAGCTTCCCGCGCGCCCACGAACGCCTTCAGGAAGCCTACGAGCAGAAGGGCATGTACGCCGAGGCCATCGCCGACGTGGAGAAGATCAACCCTGAATTCGGCTCCAGGCTCCGGGCGGCCTACGAGAAATCAGGCGTCGCAGGCTACTGGCAGACGCGCATCGATCTGGACAGGGAGTCGCAGAGCGCTTACGTCTCGGCCTATTTCACAGCCGTCAAGTACGCGTCGCTCGGTGACAAAGACCGCGCGTTTGAGTCTCTGGAGAAGGCTTATCACGAGCGCGACACCTGGCTCGTCCATCTCAAGGTCGACCCGATGCTCGATAGCCTCCGCTCAGACCCAAGATACGCGCGTCTTTTGACCGGCATGAACCTCGCGCCCTGAGCCTGCGGCCTGCGTCCGTAGCCCCTCCAAAGAAATTCTCTTGCCATGAGAGCCCAACCTGTATAAACTCGATTCAAGGCTGGCATGTATCATCGCCGCCTCTGCCTTTCAGTCTCTCTCCACTAGTCACTCCACCGGAGTCTTTGTACACAAATGAGCAACCCCGATTCTGTGTTTCAGCAGAAGACAGATTTTTTTGCGCGCGCCCATGCGCTGATCAACGCCGCACACACCGCGCAGGACATTCTCGATGCGCTGACGGCTGATGATGTTGGGTCGCGTCCCCTTCCTTTCGATTATTGCAGCCTCGTGCTGCCCGCGTCCGACGGCAAAGGGATTCGCGTCTGGCGCGCTCCGCGAACCGTTGAAGCGGGCGACGTGGCGGCAGTATCCGTGCCGCAGGCCCTTAACACGAACGAGGGGCTGCTCACGCGTGTTTTGAGCGAAGGCACGTCGAGGCTGCTTGCGGCGGGCGAGTTAACGGAGGGCGCGGCGCGTGCCTTAGGGGGCGAAGTGCAATCGGCGCTCGCGCTGCCTCTCTCTTTCAGCGAGAGATGTTTCGGGCTTCTCTGTTTCGCCAGCGTGAGGGCCGACGCTTACACGGGTGAGGATACGGCCCGGCTCACGCCTCTGGCCTCTCACGTCGCCGCCGTGGCGCAGGTCGTTCTGCTGCGCGAGCGCCTTGAGATCGTGACCGAGGCCGAGAGGGAGATCGCGCGGCTCAAGAGCGGCTTCGTCAATACGCTCGTGCGCGACATACGTTTTCCGCTGACCAGCGTGCTCGGCGTGCTTGAGCTCTTCGAGTCCAAGCTGCAAGCGCGCGAGCCTTTCGACATGGAGGATCGTCAACTGCTCGGCTCGGCCCTTGAGAACGGCGACCGCATGCGCCGCTTACTGGACGATCATCTCGAAGTGGCCCAGCAGCAGGACAGGCCGCTCACGCTCAAGCTGGAAGATATTAACGTGGCGGGGCTGCTCGAAGAGGTGGCAGAGCCTTTGCGCGGCGAAGCGGCGCTCAGGGGCGTGGAGCTTAACGTCAACATCAGCGCGCACGACCTAACGATGCACGTCGATGCCCGGCAGGCGCGGCGCGCGCTCTGTCATATCCTGACCGTCGCGCTGGACGCGACCGCAGACGGCGGCGCTGTCCAGATAGAGGCGCAGGTCATCACAGGCACGCGCGTCGGCGACGAGGGGCGACGCCTGATCGTCATCAACGTCGCCGATTCGGGCAAAGGGATACCGGCAGAAGAAGTGCCGTTCGTCTTCGACGCTTTCTGGCAGTCGAGCGATCTGCGCACGAACGTCGTGCGAGGGGTCGGGCTGGCGATCGCCAAGCGCGTCGCGGCGGCGCACGGCGGCAACGTCTCCGTGCGCAGCCAGGTCGGCACGGGCACGATCTATTCGCTCATCCTTCCGGCCAGCAGGATGTCCTCAGCGACGGACGCGCACCGCATCCTGATCGTTGACGACGCGCCGGAGATACTGCTCCTGCTCCGCAAGCTGGTATCGCGTATGGGTTATCAGGTGGAGATTGCCGCTTCCGCCGGCGCGGCGCTCGAAACGTTGCGGGCCAAGCCGATCGATCTTCTTCTCACGGACTGGGCCATGCCCGGCATGAACGGCGGTGAGCTGATCGGCACACTCAAGCGGGACGAGCAGCTCTCCCACATCCCGACCATCGTGCTCACGGGCCACGACACGGAAGTCGAACGCACAGAGGCGCGCGAGGCAGGCTGCGATCGCTTCCTCGTCAAACCCATCAAGCGCGACGAGCTACAGCGGGTCATCTCCGAGCTATTGACGACAATCGACACCGGAGTCAATTAACACCAACTTGACCATCAAGCCTTAATCTCTTTCTCACAAGCCCCGAAGGGGCGACAGAATGTAGCCCACGACGCAAGTCGTGGGAACAAGTCAAGCAGAGAACAGTCAAGCCCCGAAGGGGCGAAAGAAACTCACCACTGATCTTCATGTGGATTGAATTTCTTACGCCCCTCACGGGGCTCTCTCTTTATTGTCTGCTCTATACCCATGACTTGCGTCATGGGCTACAGTCTTGCGCCCCTAAAGGGGCTTTCAACTCTTTGCTTGCGCGCGTTCCCACGACTAACGCCGTGGGCTACATTCTTGCGCCCCTTCTCAGGGGCTTGCAGTGAATCAGATACCGAGCACGTTGACGAGTTCCTGCACGGAGGCTGCGCTCTTTTGCAGGGCGATGCGCTCTTCGGCGGTGAGGTTGATCTCGATGATCTGCTCAAGGCCCTGCGCGCCGAGCTTGCAGGGCACGCCGACATAGAGACCATTGACGCCGTATTCGCCTTCAAGATAGGCGGCGCACGGCAGAATCTTCTTCTTGTCTTTGAGAATCGCTTCGGTCATCTCGACAGCCGCCGCCGACGGCGCATAGTAGGCCGAGCCTGTCTTCAGGAGCGAGACGATCTCCGCCCCGCCGTTGGCAGTCCGCTTCACGATCGCGTCGATCTGCTCCTTGGACAAAAGCTCTGTGACTGGTATCCCGGCGCACGTCGAATAACGCGGCAGCGGAACCATCGTATCGCCGTGGCCGCCGAGCACAAACGCCGTCACGTTTTCCACCGACACGTCCAGGGCTTCGGCCAGAAAGCAGCGCATGCGCGCCGAATCCAGAACGCCCGCCATGCCTATCACGCGATGCTTCGGGAAGCCTGAGCGACGAAACGCGACCTGGCACATCGCGTCGAGCGGGTTGGAGACGATGATCAGGATTGAATTGGGCGAGAATTGCACGACCTGCTCGACGACTTTCGTGACGATGTCGGCGTTCGTCTTTAAGAGATCGTCGCGGCTCATGCCGGGTTTGCGCGGCAGCCCGGCGGTGATAATCACTACGTCCGAGTCTTTGGTCAAAGCGTAATCGTTGGTCGAGCCGATCATTCTCGCGTCATAGCCCTCGATCGGCGCGGCCTGCGCCAGATCGAGCGACTTGCCCTGCGGCACGCCCTCCATAATATCGACCAGCACGACATCGCCCAGTTCTTTGCTCGCGAGCCAGTGTGCCGCCGTTGCCCCGACGTTGCCTGCGCCCACTACCGTAATCTTGTTTCGCTTGCCCATCACTTTTCTAGTCCTTTCGATTGAAGTCAGCGATCAGCTACCGGCTGCCCGATCGACGACGAGCGCCGCCGCGTCGTCTGTCACATATTTGCTATGATTAGGATATGAAAGAGCGCGAGTGTACAGTCGCGTTATGCTGAGTGTCAAGATAGGGCGCGGTCAAAGCTCGCCCTGCGCTCGCAGCTAAAACCCCGATGCCGTTTCGTGACCTGCTACACAGATTGTTCGGTGCGCCCTCGCGCGCGATGCGCGCGACGCAGCAGGAGCAACCCGAGACCGACGCCGACGATGAGGCCGACCCGTTCGATCCATTCCCGGAGCCCGTCCGCGTTGAGATCGGCGACGTGTTTGACCTGCACACGATCGCGCCGCGTGATGTCAAGCGCGTCGTCGAAGAATATTTAAGGGAGGCACGCGCGGCGGGCTATCGCAGCGTGCGGATTATTCACGGCAAGGGCAAAGGCGTCCAGCGCGAGACTGTGCGCGCCATCCTCGCGCGCACTCCCTTCGTCGAATCCTGGACGGATGCGCCGCCACAAGCCGGAGGTTGGGGCGCAACCGTCGCGCATCTCTCGAAAAAGAATTAACTGCGTTACACGCAATCGCAAACGGCTACCGGGTCTCTTAATTTTTCGGAAAGACCATTAGGTGCGGGATGAAGTCATCGACGACCTTGCAGGCTCCCTGCACGTCCTGCGATTCAAAGCGCACTTCGGTTCCCTTCCCGATCGAGGCGAACTGTTCCGGCTCGACGCTCTGAATCTGCGCTAAAATCTGCTCGACAGTGATGGCTGGGAATTTCACCCCTTCGTCAAGCGAGTCGAGGTAGTAGCTGCGGACAAGCTTGGGAAGTTTGCGGCGACACAAATCGACAGACCCGAAGACATCGCCTCCGGCGAACCCGTGATCGATGAAAGCGAAAAAGCCTACCTGTTTCTCCTGGTGCGGAACGTCCTTCTCAAGATGCTCCGTCCCTTCTGTGCGGCTCTCGAAGATGTCGCTCATCGCCATCGTATCGCTGGTGACGTGCATGCGCGCAGACTTCATAGAGATGTCGTCCCAGATGCGCGACTGGTCTGCCGTGTAACTGCCGGTGGAGCGCAGGCTGCTCGTGACATCACGATGCTTCTGGCGGCGCAGGCTCGGGTAAGAGAAGGAATCGCCGGTTGAAAACTCTTTAGAGGTATAACGCCAGCGCCCCTGCTCGACGCAAGAGACGGGTGTGACCACGCTCGAATGTGCCGGGACAACGATCGTCGTGTTGACGATGCGGTTCTGCTTGGCCCCGATCAACTCTTCACCGTCCAGAATCAGTATGTCTCGGAGCGACTTGTTTGTGACCTGCAAGTTCGGCACGCTTCCCTGTTCGGAAACCTCCGTGATCTCCACCATGTTCTGCCTGAGAGCTTCTTCGAGTTCAAGGTAAGGCAAGAGGCGCTCTTCCTTGATGAAGAGCGGGACGAGACGCAGGCCGTTGACGGCGATACCGTCGCCCGTATAGAGATTTTCGATAAAGTTATTCAGTATTTTCATTTGATTTTACTCCTGGGGATTGACCACTTTTGCTTCGGGACGGTTTCACGAGTCGGCTTTTGCTAAAGGGCGAGGACGCGCACACTGTTCTATGCCAAATACGATGAGGAGTCAATGGTCTTTAAAGAGCGTGGGCCGGTACAGGCACTCTTTCTCCGGCCCACATTTACTCAGCCGAGGTTCGCGTGGCAGACAGGGCAGACGCGCGACTCCTGTTTCATCAAGAGGCCGATCCAGCAGAGCGGAAAGCAGAAGAAAAGCAGCAGGATGAAGATCAGCATTCCTTCGGACGAAATCTTCTTTTCAACAATGGGTAAGTACGTCGCGTTGCACCTGGGACACCTGTAGCCTGCGCCGTTGGCGAGGGGCGGAGCGGCATAGGGTTGCGCAACGGCGGCAGGCGGCGGCGAGCTTTCGTCCCAACCGTAGGGCGGCGGCGTGTACTCCTGCTGCTGTGTGGCTTGAGGCTGCGGAGCCAGTCCCGCTCCACAGAAACGGCAGATACGAACCATGTCGTCATTGAGCTGCCCGCAGTTGCGACAAGGGGTCATTTTTCGTTCCTCGTAGATAAGGTTCACGGAGCGCGCACGTGGCCGCGAGCCCGCCAGGCTCTTCCTAAAGCACACTCGCGCACAGGCCAGCGCCAGTCAAGTTAACGTATACAGCAGATGCCCGCAAATCGAAAGATTGAAAGTTCAGCGAGGCTCGTCCGCAGTCGGTGTGGGCGCGTCCGCGTCTGCGAAGATTTGCCGCAGGTGATGTTTCATGTGCCCTATGTAATCGCGGATCAGGTATTCGAGAGTGGCCGGTTCGTTTTCGCTTAACAGCTTCCAGGCTATCTTGTGCAGGCTGTGCTCCTGGTGTAGCTTGCTCAAGCGTTGCGCCGGGATGTGCGAGACCGCGTGCAGGAGGTGCAGGTTGTACGTCTTCCACAGTTCGACCAGTAGCGGCCATGAGGCTTGCTGGTAATGCTGGGCCGCGACCCAATCTTCCTGCGCGTAGCCGGGGAAGATCAGGTTGTCTTGAAACTGCGCCCGGACAAAGCGCTGGTGATTATTGGCGGCAGAGTCGATCAGGTGGCCGACAATCTCTTTCGCAGACCATTTCCCAGGCGCGCGCCGCGCTTCGCTCTCGGCCTCGGACAGCGACAGCAAGCGCTCCGCCCCGGTCTCTATCGCCATCCTGAAATCTTCCAGCGCATCCTGCATCACAGTTCACCTTCAAGATCATTTCCCGGCCAGCGGCATTTTACAGGAACAACTCTTCGCGGCTCTAATCGCCAATGGATTTGCCGTGCGTCGGCGGTAGCGGCAATACGCGCTCTCAAAGTATATTATGCAGCCGGAGATCGTGCGTGAGTTTCTAAGTTCTACAAACACCCCCCAAAGCTCAAAGGATGATGATGAGATGAGAAGATACCTTCCGGGAATAATGCTACTACTGCTCGCGCTGGCGGCGACGGCTGCGGCACAGGATAAAGGCAAACCTGAGCGCGTGAAAGTCGATGACGATCAGACTTACCTTGTGCTCTCGACCAAACGAATCCAGACGATGGAGAAAGAGTTGGACGAAGCGGCGGCCAAAGGCTTTCGTGTGATGTTCGGCGGGCCGACGCTGGCATTCGACATGGCGCTCCTGCTCAAGCGCACGCCGGGGGCAGAGGCCGCACCCTACGGTTATAAAATCCTGGCGACCTCGCGCATGAAGACGATGGAGAAGGAGTTGAACGAAATCGCCGCGAAGGGCTACCGCCTGTTGTCGCGGACGATCATTTTCAAACAGGGCTTACTGACGGCGGAGTTGCTGATGATCATGGAACATGAGCCGCAGTCTGACAGGAGCTATGAGTACAAACTGCTGGCGGCAAGCAAGGAGACCAAGCTGCACAAGAAGATTGACGAAGCGATCTCGCAGGGCTTCGTTCCGATGACGATGATTACACTCGGCGATCACATCGTCGTCATGGAAAGAGAAAGCAAGACCGACAGCAAACCGGCGACGACATCAGGGGGCGAGACGGGCGGCAAATAACTCATTCACCGCCTCACGCCGACGGCGAATCCTCACATTTATACGAAATCTCGTACGATAATCCATAATAATGCTCGCCCTCTCTTCAATTCCCTCCTGAATCTCCGTTCACTGCATTTTTATTCATCAGCGAAGCGAGTTTGTTGCCCGCCGGTCGAACTTCTGCGGGCCTGTGATCGTAGAGGTTCATGCTTTTCCGAACTCTTCGACAAACTGACATTGGAGGACAAAGTTAATGTTGTTGGCCCGTGCTTGCCTGTGTGCGTTGATGCTTTTCTCGCCGCTGATCGTTTCGGGCCAAACCGGAAACTTTGAGGTGGTGAAGGTCGCCGACGGCGTCTATGCGGCGATACGCAGGGAGCCGCCGGGCTTGACCGTCAACGCGAACAGCGTGTTCATCATCAACGAGCAGGACGTGATCGTGGTTGACACGACCTTGACGCCCGGCACGGCGAAAGAAGTCCTGGCTGCTCTTCGACGGCTGACGAGCAAGCCCGTGAAGTACGTCGTCAACACGCACTGGCACGACGACCACATCATGGGCAATCAGGTCTTTCGCGACGCCTTCCCCGGCGTGGAGTTCATCGCCCATGCGCGGACGCGCGAGTATTTGCCGACCACCGGCCTCTCCAATCGCAAGCAGGCGATGGCCGAGGGCGGATACCCCTCGTTCATCGCCTTCCTCCGAAAACAACTTGAGAAGAACGAGAGCGTCTTCGGTGGGCCCATGAACGAGGAGGAGCGCACGACCTATGCGAGCGATATTAAGATCGCCGAGGCGTACATGGCGGAGAATCCCACCGTCGAGATCATCCTGCCGACGATCACGCTCGAAGACCGGCTGACGCTCCACAGGGGCAGCCGCACGATAGAGATTCTTTATCCGGGTCGCGGGCATACGAGCGGCGACATCGTCGTCCACCTCCCCAAAGAAGGCGTCCTCATTACCGGCGATCTGGTGATCTCGCCCGTCCCCTACGTCGGCAATCCTCAGTCGCATCCGGGCGACTGGAGCCGGACGCTGGACAAGCTGATCGCGCTTCATCCGACCGCCATCATTCCCGGCCATGGGCCCATCCTGCACGACGATTCTTATCTCAAGCTCATGGCGAGGCTCTTCGCCTCCGTCAAGCAACAGGTCGAAGCGGCGGTCGCGCGCGGCGAGACGCTGGAACAGACGCGCAAGAGCGTCAACCTTGACGAATTTCGGAAATTATTCGCGGGTGATTCCCGCATGAGGAGAGACATTTTCGGCAGCTACGTCGTCGGCCCGGCGATTGACGCCGCCTTCAACGACGCCTCCGCGAAGCGATAGCCGCAAGGTGGAAATGGTAAAAGGACTCAACCTAATTTCCCCCTGGCGAGTGGTCAAAACAACCAATCACCAATTAAAGAATTAAGCCAAGTCCTTCGACTAATATTGATATGCCCCCGGCACGACTTGAACGTGCGACCCCCTGCTTAGGAGGCAGGTGCTCTATCCACTGAGCTACGGGAGCACTGGAAGGATGAAATTAACAGATGCGCGGCGGCGCAGTCCAGTTTCCGTCAGGACTGGTATTTGATGAGCGAGCGCACGTCGTATCCTTCGAGGCGCTTGCGACCGGGAAGGAATTCAAGCTCGACGACGAAGACCAGTCCGGCGACCGTGCCGCCCAAATCCTCGACCAGATCGACGACGGCGCGCGCCGTGCCGCCAGTGGCGAGCAGGTCGTCGGCGATCAGGACGCGATGGCCCTGTCCGACGGCGTCGCGGTGAATCTCCAGCGTGTCCTGCCCGTACTCAAGATCGTAAGAGATGGAGGCGCACTCTGCCGGGAGCTTGCGCGGCTTGCGCACGGGCACAAAGCCCGCGCCCAGGTGATAAGCCAGCGCCGGGGCGAAGATGAACCCGCGCGCCTCTACGCCGATTACCGTATCGACCTTGACGCCATCGAACTGCGCGGCGAGCGCGTCAACCGTCCGGCGCAACCCTTCGGGCTGCTTGAGCAACGTCGTAATGTCATAGAAATTAATCCCGGGCTTCGGAAAGTCCGGCACTTCGCGAATCATTGCTTTGAGTTCGTTCATAAGGTTTGGAAGTGCAGGACTCAGGACTCAGGACTCAGGAGTCAGAATAAGAAGGCTTTTGCTTTTATTCTGACTCCTGAGTCCTGAGTCCTGAGTCCTGATCATTCATTTTTCTATCCGAAAATGAGAGTAAAAGCCTGTGGGCTCGACCGTAATCTCCTCGATGTTTTCCACTTGCGAGAAGGTTGGGCCAGCGGCCAGATCATGTTTGAATGCTTCGACGCTTTCGAGCGGGCCTTCAGCCACGGCCTCGACGCGCCCGTCCGGCAGATTACGCACGTAGCCTGTGACCTGATGGCGGGCCGCCGCGCGCTGCGCAAAGTATCGGTAGCCCACCTTCTGCACTTCCCCGCTGATCAAAAACTTTCGCGCGGTCTTCATCCCCTTCAACCCCTGGCTCTCAGAAATACCGGCCCGCTCAATCTCAACTCAACCATCCGTTTACGCTCTCATCGATCCCTGGCCTGAGAGTGGCCGCTCTTCGCCTGTGAATGATGCTCGCTCAGCTCGGAAGACGAAAGAAAGAGGTGCGGCTTTTTACCGCCGATCGATTTTGCGTCGTCGGCTGACGTACGCAGCAGCTCGCGCCAGCGCGTCTGCCCGAGCTCGTTCGCCCCGAAGAGCTTCGAGATAAGCAGGTAGGCCAGCACGAACCAGAAGGCGAATAACAAACCGATACCGATCTCAGTCATCTCGAAATCCTCCAGCCAGCCATGAGTTATAAAGGGCTTGTCTTAGTTCTCTACCTTTATCATCTGAACGAGGCTGCTTGAAAGCGCGTCCAACAGGAGTGCGGGAGAATAACACACTGCGAGCGCGGGCCGCATCCCCGGATAAATCGTAGCGCCGGGCGAGAAGCCGCCGCTTGTGAGCGCTCGCGGTTTCCTGCCATCAGCTTTACCCGAGCGCTTCCAGACATTCGGCGAGCGTGCGTTGACGACAGGTGAACATCGGCGTATCGCGCAGGGTGAAGGAGCTTGCCTTCGTCTCGCGCAACTCCTGTACGAGGTCTAGAAAATCCGCCGGTTCGTTGGTCTCGAAGGCGACGACGAACTCCTGATCGTCGAGGCCGAAGGAGTAGGTCGTGTGCAGCTTGACCGAGCGATATTTCGAGCCGATGCGTATGTGCTCGTCCATCATCTCCTGCCGCTGCTCGGGCGAGCGCGAGTACCAGTCGCGCGTTTTGACGAACGGGTAGACGAACAGATACTGAGAACGCCCGGGAACGATGTGCAGGCGGTCTTCGACGTGTTCGGGATTATCCTTGTCTATGTACATCGAGCGCTTGGTCATCGAGAGAAAGGACTGCGTTGCTTCCAGGTATTGGCCCAGCCGCGTGCGGTTGAGCCGCGTCGTCATCTCCTGAAAAGGGTCTAGCTGGTAGCCTATGCGCCAGATCATCATCTCGACGTTGGTGCGCAGACCCACGAGCGAGTAGGTGTGAATCAGCATCTCGCGGTGAAACTCTTCGACCGTGCGCGCGAACTCCTGCCGGGCCTGCGCCTTCTCCGCTTCCTCCAGCATGCGCCACTCTGGACGCGCGCGGTAGAAAGTAAAGTTGACGAACTGGCGCGGCAAGGTCGGACGCGGGCGCTCGCCTTCGGTGGCGTTTCCCGCCAGGCGCAAAGATGTCCGGCCCGTCTCGCCGGTGTTTTCAGAATTGCTCATCTCGAATTTTACCTCTGAAGAGATTTTCTTAAATTATTATCGCGCAGTTTCCGTCCCTCTGGGTTAGAATGCGCCGACAGTCGAAAGCTATTCTGCGGCGATCTTTGCCGGATTGCAACTGCTACAAAAGTCCGTATCGGTTTCTACAGATCACAACTATGCCTGACGAAACTTCTGACCAGACCCCGCCGGAGAAAAACGCGCTGCCCGATGCCGGGCGTAGAAATTTTCTGCTGCTGCTCCCTTTAAGTATCTTCGCGGGCGTGACCGCCACCATCCTGACCGCCGCGTATCGCTACCTGCGTCCGATCTATGCCCAATCGGAAGGGAAATGGTTTGATGTCGCCCCGGTCGCGCAGCTCAAGGGCGATAAGCCGATCATGCGCAGCATCATCGCGGAGCACGAGGCGGCGTGGGCCGCGACCAGCGAGGAGCACTTCGTCTATGTGCTGCCGGGCGAGCATCATCAGGCGCTCTCAAGCGTCTGCCCGCACGAGGGCTGTAATGTAAGCTGGCGCGATGATACCAACGGCTTCTTCTGCCCCTGTCATGACAGCTACTTTGCGAGCGACGGCTCGCGCGTGAGCGGCCCTTCGCGGCGCGGCCTAGACCCGCTCCCGACACGCGAGCGTGACGGCATACTTCAGGTGCAGTACCAGACTTTCATCAACAATACGGAAGAGCGCATCGTGCGCGGATGACGAACAAACCCCATAGATGAAAGACGAGCAGAACCCATACCTGCCGCGCAAGGTCAGACGCTGGCTCTCGCGCTGGACGACGCTCGAAGACATCGAGCGCTCGCTGGTTGACGAGCCCTCGACCGGACTCGAAGCGTGGGCCCGCACGACCGCCGGTGTGGTCGCCATGCTCGTCGCCTTACAGGCCGTGACGGGCGTGCTGCTGGCTTTCTACTACGTGCCCTCTGCCGAGAGCGCGCACACCACCGTCGCTTATATTGAAAAGGTGCTGCCCGCTGGCTCCTGGCTGCGGGCCCTGCATCATTACGGCTCGCAGTGGCTGACGCTCTTTCTGGTTCTACACCTGGCCCAGATGTTCTGGCGCAAGGGCTACAGCCGCAGGCCCGTGGGTTGGATGTCCACCGTGATCCTGCTCTCGCTGGTGCTGGCGGGCGGAGCGACGGGCTATTCGCTGCCATGGGACGCGCGCGCCTACTTCGGAACGCGTGTGACCGAAGGCATCGCGGGCGGGATGCCGCTCGTGGGCAACGCCGCGCGCCGTTGGCTGATCGGCGGGA
Source organism: Pyrinomonadaceae bacterium (assembly GCA_036522655.1). Taxonomy (GTDB): domain Bacteria; phylum Acidobacteriota; class Blastocatellia; order Pyrinomonadales; family Pyrinomonadaceae; genus DASQYE01. The sequence goes on from DATDFK010000051.1 coordinate 14,237, forward strand.
TGGAGATCACGCCGGTCACGCTGGCGCGATTCTTCGCCCTGCACGTGCTGGTCGTGCCCATGCTTATCCTGATGGTGCTGACGGCGCGGCTCTTCGTCTTTCGCGAGCGCGGGATTGTCAGCGACGAGGAAGAGCGACGATTGGAAGGATGGATGTTCGGGCAGGTGGCGCGCAACGCCGTCGCCGCCGGGATAGTCTTTCTGGCGCTCGCGCTCTGGGCTTCCAAATTTTACGCGCCGCTTGGGCCAGCCGCCGACACGGCAGCGCCCGGTTACCTGCCGCGCCCCGGCGCACAGTTTCTCTGGCTCTTCCAGTTGCTCAAGTACCTGCCGGGCCGCGTCGCTTCCACGGTGGCGGTCGCGCTTCCGGCCCTGATCTTCATCGGCCTCGCGTCGCTTCCCTTTCTCAATCCGCCGCGACTCAAGAAGATGATGGCCCAGCCGCGCCGCAATCTGGGCGGCGCTCTCTTCATAATGGGCTTTGCGCTCTTTACGACGATGACCGTCATCGCATACGTGGAGGACGCGCGCGACCCGCGCGTGCGCGACCAGCTTGCCAGACAGTCCAAGGAAGAGGAGGCTTTCCGCGCCGCGCCCTTTACGCCGCTGCGCACGCGCACGAGCGAATCGCTTATCGAAGAAGAGCTGGCGACGGGCGAGGGCACAGGAGGAGCGACCGTTGACGGGGCGCAGAACGGAGTGGGCCCAACGCCCGCGCCGTCGCCCGCCAACACAACCGCAACGCCTGCGACGACGACGAATGTTTCCGCAACATCGCCGCCCGATTCCTACATCACAAACTGTTCGGGATGTCATGGCACGCGTGGCCAGGGCGTCTTTCCCTTCCCGCGCCTGATCGGCATTTCCACAAAACCCCGCCGTACCGTCGAAGACCTCGTAGGCATTATCAACGACCCGGCGGCCTACGGCCTTGAGCCGACCATGCCATCCTTCGCCACTAAAATACCCGACGACGACAAACGAGAGATCGCCGCCTGGATCGCAGTGCTCAAGAAACGCTGACCGGGCGAGAAACCTGTAACGCAGAATAAGCGCCGTGCGAATCAACCTCGCAGCTCAAGGCTTATCCTTTGACTCTCATCCTTTGAAAATCTGCGCGAGCATGATCTATACTCGCTTCCGCTTTGCGCCATTCCCTTGCATGCTCTTAAACGCTCCCAGGTCTTTCGGAGAAAGATACGGATGAAATCCATCAAACTCGCGCTCGCGGCCACAGCCGCCACAGCGATTTTCGCGCTCGCTTGCAACAACAACACGACGAACAACAACCAGGTATCGAACGCCAACACCGCGCCGCGCACGGGCGCAGCGTCTCCGGCGGCAACCGTGGCCCCAAGCCCCACGCCCGCCGACGAATTTGCGCGCACGCGCGTCATCTACGCCGAGAGCTGTACGATCTGTCATGGGCCCAAGGGCGACGGCGGCACGGTCAAGATTCAGGGCAAACAGCTCAAAGTCCCGAGCCTCAAAGAGGGCCACGCGCTCAATCACAACGAGGAGCAGCTAGCCAAGCAGATCAGCAATGGCGGCGACGGCATGCCCGCCTTCAAAGATCGCCTCAAGCCCGAAGAGATCAACGACCTCGTCCGGCTGATACGCAAAGAATTTCAGGGCACAGCGGCGGCCAGGTGAAGCAAGCGCCCGCGATGCTTAAAAGCTATGCTGACGATCGGCCCATCTGAGGCTTACGCCTCGGGCTTTCTCCGCCAACGGGATTGACGCTGTAGAGGAATAGCAGTAGAGTCCGAGTGATCAAGTAGCGTTCTTCGATAGAACGCGAGAGCCGTAAAGGCCGCCCCTACTTGCGTCTGTAATTTTAATCCTCATTGTAAATGGGCCATCAAGGTCAACTGCTCGCGACAACAGCAGCAGTCGGCTACGACTTTGACGAGGAGCTTTAGATCATGTTGAGATTTAACAAAACCTCTCCCGAGGATAAGCGCGAGAGCGAAACGACTATCGATCAGCCACCACAGCCGACCTCTCCATACGAAGGCAGCATGCACAACCAGACACCGGCCCATACGCAGACGACCACCTCGGCCATTACCGAGAGCGAGTCGCTGGCGCGCGACATCAAGGAAGGGCTCCTCAGCGGTTTCGTCGGCAACGGCACGGAACTGACCGGCGAAGCCAATTTCAAAGGGATGCTGCGCGTCGACGGCCACCTGTCGGGCAAAGTTCACTCGGACGAAGGCACGCTGATCGTCAGCACCAACGGGGTGATCGACGCCAATATAGAGGTCGCCGTCGCTCAGATTCACGGGACGGTCAACGGCGACATCACCGCCACCAAGCGCATCGAGATGGGTCGCGTGGCCAAAGTCACCGGCAATATTCAGACGCCCTCGCTGGTCATAGAGCACGGCGCGCTCTTTGAAGGCGGCTGCCGTATGACTAAGATCGACGACGCGAGCCGCAACGGCAATAAAGAGAAGTAAGCTGTCGGCAACAGTAAATAAAAGATCGCCCGGCAGCTACGCGACGCGCCTCCCCCCGTGCGCTCCCTTTCTGCCGGACTTTCCTCTCCCGAAACCATTTTCACCCATGGAATCTACGGCTTTCTCCGTCCTGGCCGCGACATGATCTTCGCAGCCTTCAAACACTCGTGTCAGCGTGACAGAGAAGCGGAAAACCAATAGAATGCCCAAGCATCTCATGCACCCGTAGCTCAGTTGAATAGAGCGTCTGACTTCGGATCAGAAGGTCGAAGGTTTGAGTCCTTCCGGGTGTACTAATATTAAATCGAGTTCAGGGTAGCTCGCGCCGGGGCTGCCCTTAATTGTGTCGTGTGGTAATGCATTCCTTTCGCGCAGACGTTATAATCATTGGTTCGCTAGTCAGCAATATTGTTGATCGTCTGATCTCAGAATATTTGGAGTCCGGTCGTAAATGATTAATTTCGAGACTTCGCCCGAAGCGTACAAGCATTGGAAGCTGAGCGTAGATGGGGCGGTCGCCACGCTTTCGATGGATGTGCAGGAAGATGTGACCTTGGCCGAGGGGTACAAGCTCAAGCTCAATTCCTATGATCTGGGAGTTGATATAGAGCTGGCGGATGCCGTGCAGCGTCTGCGCTTCGAGCACCCGGAAGTTCGCGTCGTGGTCGTCACCAGCCTGAAGCCGAGAATCTTCTGCGCGGGCGCTAACATCTACATGCTCGGCACGTCCTCGCATGCCTTCAAGGTCAACTTCTGCAAATTCACCAACGAGACCCGGTGTGCGATCGAGGATGCATCGCGGCAATCCGGCCAGCGCTACATCGCCGCCTTGAACGGCACGGCTTCGGGCGGCGGCTACGAGCTGGCCATCGCCTGTGATGAAATCTACCTGGTGGACGACGGCAACTCCGCCGTCTCATTGCCGGAAGTGCCGCTGCTCGGCGTGTTGCCGGGAACGGGCGGGCTGACGCGCCTGGTCGATAAGCGTAAGGTGCGACGTGACAGGGCCGATGTGTTTTCCACCCTCGCCGAAGGGCTCAAGGGCAAGCGCGCACGCGAGTGGGGCCTGATTGACGACTTTTTCCCGACCAGCAGATTCCAGGAAGGGGTGACCGCTCGCATACAGGACATTCTCGCGTCGGGCGACCGGAACGGAGTGGGCCCAGGCATCAGGCTTGATCGGTTGCAGGTCGAAGCGAATGCTGACGGGCGCGAGTATAAGTATGTCAGCGTGAAGGTCAATCGAGAGGAGCGCTACGCCGACCTGACCATGCGCGGCCCTGAAGGGGACACGCCCAAGACGCCGGAAGAGATCGAGCGCGCGGGCTGTGGATACTGGCCGCTTCAGGCTTATCGTGAGCTTGACGACGCGCTCCTGCACCTGCGCGTCAATGAGCCTGAGATCGGGCTCGTCTGCCTGCGCACCCGGGGCGCTATCGCCGATCTTTTAAAGGTTGACGAAACTCTCGTCGCGCACAGAGACCACTGGTTAGTCCGGGAAATCATCTTATACATGGCGCGCGTGTTCAGGCGGCTCGACCTGACGGCGAAAAGCTTCTTCGCGCTGATCGAGCCCGGCAGTTGCTTTGCGGGCAATCTGCTTGAGCTTGCGCTCTCAGCCGACCGCACCTACATGCTCAACTCGCCCGACGCCGTGATTGAAGTTGCGTTGAGCGAGTTGAACGCCGGGGCCTTGCCGATGAGCAACGGCTTGAGCCGTCTGCAATCGCGCTTTCTGGCCACGCCGGAGAAGGCCGACGAAGTGCTTGAGCACGAGGGAACGTTTGACGCAGAAGAAGCGGAAGAGGCCGGGCTGGTCACTTTCGCGCCCGACGATCTGGACTGGGACGACGAGATTCGCGTCGCCATCGAAGAGCGCACGTCGCTCTCGCCGGACGCGCTCACAGGCATGGAGGCATCGCTCAGATTCGCCGGGCCGGAAACGCTTGACACAAAAATTTACGGTCGGTTGACGGCCTGGCAAAACTGGATTTTCCAGCGCCCGAACGCCGTCGGCGAGCATGGCGCGCTGACCAATTACGGCAAACCGACACAGGCGCAGTTCGACTACAGGAGAACATAGGGCACATGCAGTTATACGAACGGATTCCTAATAACGTTAATCTCTCCGAAGATAAGCGGCTTCAGCGCGCGCTTGAAAAATGGCTGCCGAGTTATCTGGACTGGTGGCGCGAGATGGGCCCGGAAGGGTTTCAGAACAAGGATGTCTACCTGCGCACGGCCATCAGCGTCGAGCCCGAGGGGTGGGCCCACTTTGATTATATCAAGATGCCGGATTATCGCTGGGGAATCTTCCTCAAGCCCGCCGAGCCGGATGCGAAGGTCGGTTTCGGCGACAACTACGGCGCGCCCGCCTATCAGGAAGTGCCGGGCGAGTTTCGCAACGCCCTGCGCCGCATCATCGTCACGCAGGGAGATACCGAACCGGCTTCGGTCGAGCAGCAGCGCGCTCTGGGCAAGACCTGCCCTTCGCTCTACGACCTGCGCAATCTCTTTCAGGTCAACGTCGAGGAGGGCCGTCACCTGTGGGCGATGGTCTACCTGCTGCATAGATATTTCGGGCGCGACGGGCGCGACGAGGCAGACGAGTTGCTGGCACGCCGCAGCGGCAACCCCGACAAGCCGCGTATCCTCGAAGCCTTCAACCAGCCGTGCGACGACTGGCTCAACTTTTTCTGCTTCACCATGTTCACAGACCGCGACGGCAAGTACCAGCTCGCGGCGCTCGCCGAATCCGGTTTTGAGCCCCTGGCGCGCACCTGCCAGTTCATGCTCACGGAAGAGGCGCATCACCTCTTCGTCGGCGAGACGGGCGTCGGGCGCGTCGTCAAGCGCACGGCTCAATTGATGCGAGAAAGCACGGACGGCGACGTGCGCGAGCACGGAGGCATTCCGCTCGACATCATCCAGAGGTATATCAATTTCTGGTTCAGCTACTCGCTAGACCTCTTCGGCGGCGAGATCAGCTCCAACTCCGCAGACTTTTTCGCCGCCGGGCTCAAGGGCCGCTACAAAGAGCAGGAGCAATACACCGATCACACCGCATCAAACGAGAGTTTTACTTTGATGGTGGTCGAGGACGGGCGGCTCGTGCCGCGCGAGGTTCCTTTGCGCAATGCGCTCAACGAAGTGCTGCGCGGCGAGTACGTCAAGGACTGCGAGCGCGCCATGAAGCGCTGGAACAAGTATCTCTCGGACGAAGACGTGGAGGCGCAGCTCTATCTTCCAAGCACACGCTTTCATCGCCACGTCGGAGAGTTTGCCGGTCATCATTTCGACATTCAAGGCAATCTCATCTCTAAGGAAGAGTTTGAGCGTAGGCGCGCCGAGTGGCTGCCGACGATTGAAGACCGCGAGTACGTCCGCAGCCTCATGCATCCGGTGACAGAGCCCGGCAAGATCGCAAGCTGGATTGCCCCGCCCGCCGCCGGTATCAAGGGCAAGCCCTTCGAGTTTGAATACGTGCGGCTCTAGTCCGAGCGCGCGACGACCGATCAATGCTCACACAGGTAATGGCCGCCCCCCGGGGGCGGCCATTACCTGTGTGAGCGACACTTAACCTTCTACGATTCAGGCGGGAACGCCCGCGTGAGCCGCCTCGATGGCGGCGACGAGCCTCTCTAGATCGTCGCGCGTGTAAACAGGTATGTCACCGAGAGTGCTGCCCGCAGTTGATGACTCACGCCATGAATGGAATCTCGCGCGCGCCGCCGTCCCATCCATCTCGTCATCGAATAGATAGAGGGCATCGGCTTTTTGTAGCGCGCGGCGCGCTGAGGGCTTGACCTGTTTGACCTCTGGTCGTGCGACCATCACGGCGAAGTCAACGTGCACGTATTGTTGAAAGCTAGTGCCTTCGACAAAGACGCCCGGTGCTTTCGTGCTTTCGAGAGCGCGCTTGATTCCCTCTTCGACCTGCGTGTCCGTGACGATCACCCATTGGACGTTGGAGGCTCCGGCGTCCCAGTATCGCCCTGTATCTTTGCCCGGCGCGTAGGTCTCATCGCGGCGAGCGCGAATCACGGGCTCGTCGCTCAACAAGTGGCTCACGCAACAGGCATGCGGGTCTTTGCCGCAGGAACGATAGTGCCCGCGAGTCATCTTAATGGCTTCCCATCCGGGAAAGGCGCGCAAGAGCTCACACATCAATGTGGTCTTGCCAACCCCGGAAGAGAAACCGCCGACGGCGACGATGGTTCGAGTCATCAGATTCAATACTTCCAGATCAATACCGCCGCCGCTTGCTCTCGGGCTACCGGGGCGGCGAGAATCCGTTTACGCAATCAGTATAGAAGCGATGGCGCGAGAGTGTGAAGCGACGGAGGGCGCTGGAGAATCCATGAGTGATGACGAAGAGACTGCGCGGGCGGAACTGCTGCAAAGCATAAGCGAAGCGATCGAACGACACGGCGCGGCGGCGCGCGGCGACGTTTCGCTGGAAGAGGCGTCGCGGGCCTGGGTCGAGGCGGGTTTTGAAGATGCCGAAGAGGTTGACGATTGGCTTGCGGCCAGATGCTTTAGCGCGCGTGGCGCACAAGCGCTAGAGCGGGCAGGCATCACACCGCAGCAGGCCGCCATGCGGACGCGCGCCGGGACGCGTGATTATGAAGAGACCATCGGCTACAAGATAATCAACGATGATTTGAGCCTTGAGGAAGCGCGGCGGATTATCACGAATGCTTTCTGGAATTCCTAGTCGTTTTCACAGCTCTTCTTTCATCGCTCTCTCTTCATTGTCTTGCGAAACTTGCGCTTAACCATGTCGCGCTTGAGCGGCGAGAGATGATCTATGAAGAGTAGCCCGTTGCAATGATCCGTCTCGTGCAGGAGGCAGCGCGCCGTCAGTCCGCGCCCTTCGATTTCAAACGTCTGGCCGCGCAAGTCCTGCGCGCGAAGCACGACGCGATCGGGGCGGCGCAGCGGAGAGCCTATGCTGGCGAGCGACAGACAGGCTTCGTCGCCGTTCTGCTCACCCTCCGCGCTGACGATCGAAGGGTTGGCCGCCGTGATCTTCGTTCCGTCGCAGTCCATCGTGAACAGTTGAAGCGAGAGGCCGACTTGCGGCGCGGCGAGCCCGACGCCATGCGCTGCATACATCGTCTCGAACATGTCCGCGACGAGTTTTTCCAGTGCCTCGTCAAAACGCTCGACGGGGGCTCCGACCTCTGCGAGCACGCTCGCCGGATAGCTCACGATATTGAGAATTGTCATTTGCTTTCAGCTCTATCAGTAAAGGGCCCCTTCAAAGGGACGCGCGCGCTACTCCGTTTCGCTGCGGTTGTGTTCGCCGCTCTCTTTGACCCAGACGGTCTTGATGTTGACGAACTCGCGTATGCCGAACGCTGACAACTCGCGCCCGTAGCCGGAATGCTTGACGCCGCCGAAGGGCAGGCGCGGGTCTGACGCGACCATCCCATTGATAAAGACGGAGCCTGCCTCGAGCTCTTTGATAAAGCGAGCGCGTTCTCCCTCGTCGTTAGTCCAGGCGCTTGAGCCCAAGCCGAAAATCGAATCGTTAGCCAGCCGAATCGCTTCCTCAGCATCTCTCACACGAAAGAGCAGCGCGACGGGCCCAAACAATTCTTCTTCGTAGGCGGGCGAGCCCTTTGGGATGTCAGTGATAACCGTCGGAGCGTAGTAGAAGCCCGGCCCTTCGAGGCGATGCCCGCCGGTCAGGACACGTGCTCCCGCCTCTGCGGACTTGCGCACCTGCTCGTCCAAATCTTTGAGCACCTGTTCGGTTGCCAGTGGGCCAATGTCGGTCGTCTCCTCAAGCGGATCGCCGACGCGCAGCGCCTCCATTCCCTCTACGAAGCGGCGCTCGAACTCGTCGTAGATGCTCTCGGCGATGATGAAACGTTTGGCGGCGATGCAGGACTGGCCGTTGTTGATCGTGCGCGCCTTGATGGCAGTCTTCGCGGCTTCGTCCAGGTCTGCGCTCGGCATGACGATGAAGGGGTCGCTGCCGCCAAGCTCAAGCACGCTCTTTTTGATACGCTTGCCCGCCTGGCTCGCCACCTGGCTGCCCGCCGCCTCGCTGCCCGTCAGGGTGACGGCCCGCACGCGCTCGTCCTCAATCAACCGCCCGACTTTGTCCGAGCCTATGAGCAGCGTTTGAAAGACGCCTTCGGGGAAACCCGCGCGGCGAAAAATATCTTCGATGGCGAGCGCGCACTGCGGCACGTTCGAGGCGTGTTTGAGCACCCCCACGTTGCCGCCCATGAGCGCGGGCGCGGCGAAGCGAAAGACCTGCCAGAAGGGAAAGTTCCAGGGCATCACGGCGAGCACGGGGCCGATGGGTTGATAGCGTATGTAACTGCGCGTGGCATTACTCTCGACCGCTTCATCCGCGAGAAAGCGCTCGGCCCACTCGGCGTAGTAACGACAGACCCAGGCGCACTTCGCCGCCTCGTCGCCCGCCGCCTTCAAGGGCTTGCCCATCTCCGTCGTCATGATGCGCGCGAATGTCTGCTTTTCCGCTTCGAGAATCTCCGCCGCACGCGTCATCATACGCGCCCGCTCAGCGAAAGGCGCTTGGCGATACTCGCGGAAAACCTCCCATGCGCGCGTGAGCTTCCCTTCTATCTCGGCATCGGTAAGCGGCTCGAAGGAGCGAACGGTCTCGCCCGTCGCCGGATTAATAGTTGCTATCGCCATACATTTCTCACCTTCGCTCCGGTCGATTAAGGGATGAGGACTATTTTGCCGTAAGCGCCCGGTTGCATGACGGCTTCGTGCGCGCGTGCGGCGTCCGAGAGCGGCATCTCCTGCCCGACGACCGGACGCAGCGTGCCGTTCTCCAATCCGGCGATGAGCGCCGAGTGAATCGAGTAGAATTCCTGTGGTGTCGTGTTCATGAGCGTCATGCCAAGAATGCTGGCGTCGCGTCCCATCGCATCGCGCGGGTTGATCTCGACCGTGCCGCGACTACCGATGACGACGACGCGCCCGCCGCGCGCCAGAACCGTCAGATCGCGTCCGAGGTTGACGTTAGCCAGCATCTCAAGAATCACGTCGACGCCGCTCCCGCCCGTCGCCTTGACGACCTCGTCAAGATAGTCAGGCGCGCGATGATCGAAGACATGATGCGCTCCCTGTTCCGTAACGAGGCGGCGGCCCTCTTCCGTCCCGCCGGTTCCGATCACGGTCAGCCCATGAGCGCGCGCAAGCTGCACGGCAGCGATACCGACGCCGCCGCTCGCGCCGTGTACCAGCACAGTCTCTCCCGGCAGCGCGTGCGCTCGCCCGAACAGCGCACGATAAGCCGTAACGTAAGGAACATTAACCGCAGCGCCCTGTGCGAAGGTGATAGTGTCGGGCAACCGATGCACCCGCGCGGCTTCACACAACGCAAGCTCCGCATACGCGCCGCTCAGTGTTCCGGCGGTGTAAACCCGATCGCCGACGCTCACTCGACGAACATTCATGCCGACCGCTTCGACGACGCCCGCCGCGTCCATGCCGGGCGTGTATGGCAGCGTGGGCCTGCTCGCATAAAGCCCCGAACGGATATAGGAATCGACCGGATTGACTCCGACTGCCGACACGCGAACCAAGACCTGCTCCGAACCGGGCAAGGGGTCTGGGACTTCCTCCAAACGCATGACCTCCGGCCCGCCGAACTCATGCACACGAATGGCTTTCATACTTTTCCTCCACCGCTCTGTTTGAGATGTAAGGATACTTTAAGCGTCCGCCGTTCAGTTTGCAAAAGTCCGGTGTTAAAAAAACGCGCGCGGCCTGAGCATAAGGTATTAACTGCGTGTGCCTCTCTTTCTGCTGCAACCTGTTATAAGATCAGGGCTATGTCATTAGCTCACGGGGCCTTGATGTTTGCAGCCGCCTTCGTCGCGGGCGGAATCAATTCCATCGCGGGGGGCGGCACGCTCGTCACCTTCCCCGTTCTGCTCTGGCTCGGGCTCGACCCGAAAGTGGCGAATGCGACGAGCACCGTGGCGCTGTGGCCGGGTTTTTTCGGCGGGGTCTTTGGCTTCCGGCGCGAGATCAGCGACAGCCGCGAGCACCTCTTATGGCTGGGAATCACGAGCCTGATCGGCGGAGCCGTCGGCGCGGCACTGCTAATCCTGACCCCTTCGCAGACCTTCGCGTCGCTTGTGCCCTTCCTGATTCTTTTCGCGACCCTGTTATTCACACTACAGGAACAGGTCAGCCGCCGCCTGCGCCTGCACGAGCGAACAACCTCGCCGACCGGCGCAAGGCGCTGGGTGGGCCCAATCATCGTCCAACTCTTCGCCTCTATCTACGGCGGCTACTTCGGAGCGGGCAACAGCATCCTGATACTCGCCACGCTAGGCTTGTTCGGCCTGACGGATATTCACAGGGCCAACGGCATCAAGAATTTTCTGGGCATCTGCATCAACAGCGTCGCCGTGCTGGCCTTCGCCCTCTCGTCTCTGGTCTATTGGCCCGACGCATTATTGATGATGGTCGGCGCAATCGCGGGCGGATACTACGGAGCGAGCGCGGCGCGGCGGCTCGGACGCACCTTCGTCCGCCGCACAGTCGTCCTGATAGGTTTAGTAATCGGCGTGATAATGCTCTGGCGGATTAGTTGAAAAGCAAGGATGAAAGCGGAAGGATGAAGGATGAAAGTAATTTGAAATATTGAATCTCAGATTTGAAAAGTGATCTGAAATATTGAATCTCGGATTTGAGATGCCTTTACTTCATCCTTCATCCTTATCTTTACGGGCGAGCGCGTGTGCGATTTGGGCTGCGATGTGCGCGTTGTTTTCGAGTAAGGCGATGTTGGCGCTGAGCGTCGCGCCTTCGCTCAGCTCGGCGAGGCGTTTCAGAAGGAATGGTGTTAATTCTCGCCCGCCGACTCCGCCGTCGCTTGCTTCGGTGAGCGCGCGATCAAGTGTGCTCTGCAATATGCCGGCGGGGACTTCCGCCGACGCGGGCACGGGCACTGTGATGAGGATTGAGCTTTTGATGCCGAGGGCGTCGCGGGCCTTGATGCACCTGGCCGCTTCCGCAGGCGAATCGGCGCGACCATCGACGGCCAGGCCGCTCTGCCTGGAATAGAAGGCGGGCAGCTCGTCGCAGCCATAGCCTATGACGGTGATGCCGTAGGTCTCAAGCCACTCGCGCGTCGCCGGAAGATCGAGCACGATCTTTGCCCCGGAGCACACGACCGTCATGGGCACACGGGCCAGCTCGGGCAAATCGGCGGACACGTCCGGCAACTCTCCGCGATGAACGCCGCCGATGCCGCCCGTCGCAAAGACCTCTATGCCCGTCTGGTTGGCAATCCACGTAGTCGAGGCGACGGTCGTCGCGCCGTCCCACTTGCGCGCCAGGGCCAGCGCAAGATCACGGCGACTGATCTTGTGTACGTCATCACTCTCGGCGAGATGCCTTAACTGATCCGGGCTGAGGCCGACGTGAATCCTGCCTTTGAGGATTGCGATGGTCGCGGGCGTCGCGCCAGCCGAGCGCACCAGCCGTTCCAGTTGAAGCGCCGTCTCAAGATTCTGCGGGCGCGGCAGCCCGTGCGCGATCACAGTGGATTCGAGCGCCACCACCCCGCGCCCCTCAGCCATCGCCGCCTCGACCTCTGAACCAAGAATAAAGATGTCGTGATTTACCATTTTGAAGACAGTGATTAGTGACGAGTGACAAGTTAAAACCTAAAAGCTTTAGTCTAAGCCCGTCACTTGCCGCTCGTCACTGCTTTTCTCGCCTTACGCTGTCTGGCTTTACTCCGTCCTTTTCTTTCAAACTCGTCGGGGGCTTTTTCGCCGCGCTCTTTGGCGTCCGGCTCACCGGCTTCCGCCGCCGCGTTTTCGATCTCGGAGTTGATCTCGCCGCCGATGAGGATGGCTGCGCCCGTCAGGTAGAACCAGAGCATCATGATAATGAGCGCGCCGAGCGAGCCGTAAGTGGCGCTGTAGGAATCGAAGTAGTGCAGGTAGAGACGAAACCCGAAGGAGACGAGCAGCCAGAGCGCGACGCCTATCACCGAGCCGGGCGAGACCCACTTCCAATCCTGATCGCTCAAGTCGGGCGCGAAATAGTAGATGAGACTAAAGGAGATGAGGATGAAGAAGAGCACGATCGGCCATTGCGCGATTTTCCAGGTGAGCGTGAAGACCTGACTGAAGCCGTAGGTGGCGGCCAGGAAGTCTGCGATCTTGCCTCCGGCGAACATCAGCGTGAGCGCGGTGAGTATCAGCACGGCGAGCGCCACTGTCAGCCCGACCGTAATCAGCCGACACTTCCACCAGGGGCGCGTCTCCTTTACGTTGTAGGCGATGTTGAGCGTCTCGCTGATCGCGCCCATGCCGTTTGACGCAGCCCAGATCGCCGCCAGGATGCCGAACGAAATCTTGCCTCCGCCCTTTTGATTGCTGATCTCTTCGAGGGTCTTCTGGACAAGCTCTGTGGCCGAGCCCGGCATCACTTCGCCAAGATAGCCGAGCAGGCTCTTGCGCAACTCCGACCCGGCCTCTGCGAAATAGCCCAGCAGTGTCACCAGAACGAGCAGCAAGGGAAAGAGCGAGAGCAGGAAATAGTAAGACAACTGCGCCGCGCGACCGAATACGTCGTCCTCGTTGAACTGTTGCCAGATACGACGGCCCAGCTCCTTCCAGGTCAGCCCGCCCAATGTCCACAATGAGGCCATGTTCCTTCACCCCGCAGCGTTCGATTATCCGACAACCATCCGTGCTCAGCGTGGCATCCTGCAAGCTTTGGGCCGCCGCCGCTCGGAGGCATCACGGGCGGCAGCACAGGCAAGGCCGCTGAGGAGCCCTTTCAGCGGCCCGCCCCGTTATCTTTCTCAAGCGTGAAGAAGTTGCGTATGCGGCGCAGCAGGTCGCCCTGCGCGCGACGCATACGCAGACGCTTGGCCTCTTCGTTGAGCCCTTCGCGGATGGCTTCCAGCTCGACGCGACGACGCGCGAGGATGTGTGAAATGTCCTCCGCGATTTCGGGGCGGCGACGAAGGATGTCGTGAAAGGCGTCCTTGTCCAGGCGGTAACATTCCACGTCTGTCTGCGCGATGACGGTCGCCATGCGCGGCTCGCCCAACATCAAACCCATCTCGCCGAAGAAGTCGCCGCCGTGCAGCGTCGCCACCTTCTCGCTCAGCGAGCTTCCGTCGACGGCGACGCGGACTTCGGCCTCGCCGCTGGTCATGATGTAGAGGTAATGGGCCTGCGCGCCCTGGCGCGTCATCGCCTCGCCGCGCACGAACGGCGCTTCGTTCATCCGCAGCGCCAGCTCTCTGCGCTCCTCATCCGTCAGGGTATTAAACAGCTCGACGCGTTGGAGCGCCTGGACGCGTCCCTCTATCTCCTCGCTGCGTTTGCGCTTGCGGCGCGATTCGTCCTCTTCCGTGATGAAGAGCGAATGCGCCGGGATAGAGAGCGGGATGTCTACGCGACGCAGGGCGAAGTAAATGCGCTGGCGGACGATGGAATCGGTCGGGTCTGTCAAGGCCAGATCGGTCAGCCAGTAGCGCGCGGCATAGGTCGCATAGCTCTCTTTGAAATCCAGCATCAGGCAATGCGGCGCTGGCTCGCGCGCGATGTTCGGTATCGGCTCGGCCCTCAGCGCAGCCTCGACGGCGTCGATGACATCGGTCGGCGCATAACGGAAATCGACGTTGAAGTAAACCCACTGGCGATGCTGGCGCGGCGCACCGTCGCGTCGTCCGAGCAAGATCACCTGTCCCTTCATCAGGACGCTGTTCGGAATCACGACCGTATCCCAGTTGCGCGTCTCGATAGAGGTCTGCCGCCAGCGAATCTCCTTGACCTGTCCCTCCTGCTGGTCTATGCGCACCCAATCGCCGACCGAGATGGTGCGCTCCATCTGCAAGGCCATGCCGCCCATCACGTTGCCCAGCGTGTCCTGCAAGGAGAAGCCTATGACGGCGGTGATGACGGCTGAGGTGGCGACGATGCCTGAGAGGTCGACGCCGTGGTCTGCGAGCAGCATCAGCGCGAGGATGATATAAGCGAAGGCGACCAGGAGGTCGCGCAGGATGCGCGGCGGCTTGAGGCGCGCGGCCTCCATCAAGACCTCGAAGAGGAGAACGCTGCCGACCGTGATGACGGCGATGCCCTTGACGAGGAGCGCGCCCCAGCTAACCCAGCGGAACGCGCCGCCCTGCTCGGCCCGCGTGCCCGGCCCGTGAAGCAGCCCGGCGATCAACAGACCGACGAAGGCCAGCGCGTAGATTAAGACAGCCGTGCGTATGCGCTGCCGCTCGGCTGGGACAAGTATGAAGAGAACGAGGGAGGAGATCAGGAAAGCGGCCATGAGCCAGAGGAAAGTCCGGTTGCTCATGTTTGCCGCGTCTAAAACTTTTACCCAGAAAGAATTCATCGCCAGCCGTAATACTTATGAAAGAGAGCCAGATTGGAAAAGCGCGGGTGCGAACCCCTGCATAACGCGGGAGCGAATCTTAACACGTTCTTAACTTTTCTGTCTTTCAAAGTGGCGTCACAAAGCCCGAGCGCGCCAACAGGACACGCCAGCCCTATCGCCGCCCACATAACTGTCCACATATGTAGACACTCGCGCCCAACTGTGACGACTCTTGAGGACATCTCCTTCAGGGGTGACAAAATAAAGGCCGATTCCCGCGCATTTGATGAGCGCTCTGACTGGTATAAGTATTGCAGTCGAGCCTGTCAGCCTATGACCCAATTCTGGGATCAAAGCGGGACGGCTCGTTGAACGAAATTCCTCAGCCTCGCTGAATTTCGACGTATCGTTATCAACCTACCGCAGCCGGCCCGCCAAGCATCGACACTTATTTCTCTCTGAAGGAGAGCACCATGAGCGAAACGCTACCAATTACAAATGACACTCCAACGAAGCCGAAGGAAGCCTCACAAAATCCGAGGGTGTTGATGGCTACCGCCGTGCTAACGGCGATCACGACCATTGGGGTCTCCTTTATAGGTGTTATGCCTCAATTAGGGCGTAGTGCTAAGGAAGAAAACGCCAAATTGACGGAAGAAAACAAGGGCTTAAAGAGGCAAGTCGAGGCGGCAGCAGCACCCGCTCAGCCCGATAAGAAATTGACCATTCATGGAACGGTCAAGAGTGAAGATGGAAGGCAGTCGCTCGGCGGGGTAGAGGTCTATCTGCTGCCGGAAGGCAACAATCTGCTCACGGCCAAGACGGATGATTCAGGGGTCTTTAACTTTAAAGACATACCCGCCGGAACATATTCAATCATCGTGCGAGACGCGGCTCAGGGGAAAAGCGGCAAGAATTTACTTATCGAATCGGACGACGAGATTCACGTCAGATGGCTCGGAGCCAAAGTCAAATATCATATCAAACCGACGCTCTGACCCAACCGGACGAGTAATCTGACTTTCAGGATGCGAGCGGAGTCGCCGCCCCGTGTGAGCGGCTCGCGCAGGCGTAGACATGCGACATCAGAGAGGTTTGACGGTCATGAAAAACAGACTCATTTTCCAGACAGTCGCCGGGATTGCTTTGCTGGCAATCGTTCTCTCCATGACATTGAGCGCCCGTTCAGCAGGGGCTTATATAACGGGAACCGTAACCCGGGCAGGTCGCCCGCTTCCTTCCGTGTGGGTGATTCTGAGCCAGGACGGCAATGAGAAAGGCAGGTCGCTTACAGGAGATGACGGCAAGTATTACCTCAACAATTTAAGCGATGGCGTTTATAAGCTCCAGGTATATAAAGGCGATCGCCAATTGATCGAGGAACAGGTCAGCCTGCCGGGAGATACTAACCACAACATCTCGACCAGATGAACGACCCTTCGGAGAAGGAGAGAGCGCCGCACGAGGCAGTGGCCGCGCGGCTTCTCCCACAGGCAAGCTTTACTTGATCATCGTGCCCGTTCGATTCCAGCGCGTATTGCCGAAGAAGTCTGAAAAGATATTGGTCGAAGGCGCGCTTTCGTCATACGACCAGTAGACGAACATGGCGCGGCCCACCACGTACTCCCGCTTGACGTATCCCCAGACGCGGCTGTCTGAGCTATTGTTGCGATTATCTCCCATCACAAAGTAAGAGTCCGCCGGGACGACGAATTTTTTATCGCTGTCGAAAGAGCGATTGATGCTGTAATAAACAGAGTACGGCTCATCGGCAGCGCGCGGCGGATTCTCCTTGATCTCAAGCGGGGCGTTGTTCTCCGCCTGTGAGGTCGTCGCCGGGTTATCGTCGTGATCGATGGCCGTGATGCGATGCTCCGGCAAGAGCTTGTCGTTGATGTAGACGTGGTCGTCGCGTATCTCTACGCGGTCGCCCGGCAGACCGATCACGCGCTTGACGTAGTTGGTCTTGAAAGGAATGTTTTCCGGGTCGCTGATCTGATCTGAGAGCCGCTGGTTGCTGTTGCCCGGATACTTGAAGACGATGATGTCGCCGCGCTTGATCTCGCGCTGCGGCAGAAAGGGCAGCGGCGGGCCGGGCGCAAAGATGAATTTGTTGACGAGCAGGTGATCGCCGATCGTGATCGTATTCTGCATCGAGCCCGTCGGGACTTTCACGGCCTGCACGATAAAGGTCATACCGAAGAGCGCCATGATCACCGTCACGACGGCTGACTCGAAATACTCGCGCCAGATAGTCTTCGGTGGGCCCAGCGGTTTGCGCTCCGTCTGTGCGTGTCCTTCGTTGCCGTTGCGGCTCGCCGGGCGCACGGAGGCGGACGAAGAAGAAGGCGTCGCGCGCTCTTTCTCGATCGCCGGTTCTGCTACCCCTGTGTTCGCGTAATCATCGTTCATAAAAAACATCCTAGAGAAGGTCTCGGCGGCGGTCAAGCCGGAGCGAGCGGCGTGTGGTCTTGAGCGGGCCGCCCTGGGGCTCGTCGCCCCGGGCCCGCCGGTTTCCGCTAATCCGCCGCCGTCGCCTGCGCCTCGGCCTCCATTTGCTCAAGGGCACGGCGCGCGGCTGCCGTCTCGGCGGCCTTGATCGTGCGCCCCTCACCACGAAAACTGCCGCCCGTCCACTTCACCTCGACATGAAAGGTACGACGGTGCGGCGGCCCCGCCGTATCGATCACCTCGTACTGCGGCGCGACCCCGTGCGATGCCTGCAAGCGTTCCTGCAACATCGTCTTGTAATCGGCGGCGGCGGCTGATTCCGGGTCAGAGTGTTCCAACTCATCTCCGAGCGCGAAGTGAACGAAATCGGCGGCGGCTGCCAGCCCGCCGTCGAAGAAGATCGCGGCCAGCACGGCCTCGAACGCATCCGCCAGCAGAGCGCGCTTATTGCGTCCGCCGCTCTTCTCTTCACCGTGACCGACGCGCAGGTGCTCTCCGATCTTCAAATGCTCGGAAGCCTTGGCGAGCGTCGGCGCGCTGACGAGGCGGTGCTTCATGCGCGACAGCTCGCCTTCGGTGACATCCGGGTAAGATTGAAAGAGGTAATCGGCGACGATCAGGCCGAGCACGGAATCGCCGACGAACTCGAAGGCTTCGTTGTGCAGGCGACGCGCCTCTTCCTCCTGGCCGGGCGCGACCTGCTCGTGGGCCCACGAGCGATGTGTGACGGCGCGTTCGAGCAAGGTGCGGTCGCTGAACTTGTAGGCGAGAAGATTCTCCAGCGCGTCCAGGTCAGGCGAAATGCTTTTGGGTTTCTTCACGATTCCTGATTGTAGCAAACGCCGGACGCAGCGTCTAAAAAAACGTTACGTCCGGCGTTTATTTATCGAGCGGGTCGGAGCATGAGCCGAAGCGCCCGTGCCTGACACGTCCAACCGCTTAGGGCTTGACGGGTGTAGCGGGCTTGCTGCTGGTGGTGCTCGGCGTCGTCGCAGGCGTTGGCGTCGGCGTCGCGCTGGCCGGAGCAGTAGTAGTGTTAGTCGTCGCAGGACTGGTCGTCGTGGCTGGCGTCGTCGCGCCCGTTCCGGCTGTCCCGGTGGAGGGCGTCGTGGACGGCGTTGTCGCAGGGGTCGTGACCAGCGTCGGCTGCGGCGGCAAAGGCTTGGAGAGCACGCTCGCGATCAACTCCTGCATCCCGGCGTCCGAATCGTTGTGACGGAACTTGTAAAAGTTGGTCAACTGCGTCGTCCATTGCGCTTTGACGGTCGCGTACTTCGGGTCTGTCGCCAGCGCGACGGCGCGGGCATACGCGTCGATGATGTTGTCGATGACATTGTTCAGGTTCTGAAGCGCCGCTTTGCTTTCGGGCGTCTCTTCGGAGCCTTGCGGGAAACGAGCCTGGTATTCGTCGGAGAGCTTCTTGTACGGGCCAGCCTGATAGGCCAGGGCAAGTCTCACGTAGGTCTGCGGGTCGGTCTTGAAATAGCCCTCATGCTTGGCCGAAGCGAGAAGGTAGTTGATGGATTCGTTCGGATTGGTCTTTAAGGAGAAGATGCCGAGCGCGCTGTTGAGCCAGTTGATGGACTCCTCTTTGACCTTCGGGTCGAGCGGCTTTCCTTCCTCGAAACCCTTTCCGGCTTCGATCAGTTGGAGAGTCTTGCGCGCATGCGCCGAAGCCTCCCCGGCATTGACCTCTTTATTGGTCACAGCCAATTGAAGGGCTGACCAGGAGACGCGGCTGAGCGTGGTCAGGTCGTTCGGCTCGTCAACGAGAATCTGCTTGCCGAGCGCATAGGCTTCGGCAAACTTCTGGTCTTTGATCATCTGCTCCAGATCAACTTTGCGCTTGCCCTTCTCATAGGAGGCGACCCACTTCTTCATGTAGGCCGTGTATTGATCTTCAGCCGGATACTTCTCCAGATACTCTTTGGCCGTCTCGTATGCTACCGGCTGGTTGGTCGTACGATTATCAGTAAACTTCTTATACAAAGCTGTCTTGGCTTCATCCTCGCCCTGCCCCGCCGTCTCCTCGGTCGCAGTCAAAGACGAGCCGTTTCTCACCGCGAGCGTGGGCAGCGCGAGTGTTGCCATCATCGCGCCTAATGTAATTAAGCGAATCAATTTGTTCATCGGTCGCATGTCCTCCAGGCGAAGTCGGTCTTAAATACTTTCCAGAACTTTGGGGGGAGTGAGCGGGCTCAAAAAAGCTTCGCGCTCATTCAGATGCACGCGTGATGGCTAACGGTTGCCGCAATTTGCAGTGCTGCAAGCTCAGATGGGAGCGCTGCAACCAGCATGGGTATCGGATTCATACCTTACGAGTGCGATGCGGCAATAATCCTGCAATAAACGGCCCGGTGTCAAGCCCCTTCGCTCATCTTTTGCAGCGCGCTCGCGCCATTGTCACCTGAACGCAAAATCGCGCCGGACTTTCATTCAAAGTAATTACGAAAGTCCGGCGCGATTCGGTTTCCATGCCGCAACCAGCGGCTATGCTCTCTCTATGTTCCCGCCTTATGGCTTGTTGGTGAGAACGCGGCGCGGTCTCTGCTCGCTATGGGACTGCGGCGCGCTCTGCGTGGAGGGCGTCGTCGTGGTCGCGGACGGACGTGTCGTCACCTCTGTCGGCCTTGACGGGACGGTCATGATCACGCTCTTGACATTGGAGCGCGTGCCGTCGTTCGTCGTCCCGGCTGCGCCCGTCGCCTCGTCGTTCGCCGCGCCCCAGTTCTGGTCTGCGGCCTCGCTCTCATTCTCAACTTCGTCGCTGATGGCGGCGGCGGCACGCGGGTCAAGCTTCGGTCGCGGCGTAAGCGACGCGGGCGTCTTTGCCATCTGGACGCCGCCCGTATTGCCGAAGCGCGCGTCGAGCGAGCGATAAATCTTTCCGGCGATGCCAGCCGCCACGCGACCGCGCTCGCCGGAGCCGCGCGTCACCACGACGACCGCCAGTTTCGGATCGACCACCGGGGCGAACGAAGCGAACAATCCGAGCCAGCTTCCCTGACCGATGCACGTGCCGGTCTTTCCGGCGATGGTTTGCAGCGGGTCATAAGCGAGCTTGGCCGTGCCGTAGTTGACGGCCCCGATCATGCCGGGAATCATGCGTCGCAGATTATCCTGTGGGATGTTCAGCTTGCGGCGCACTTCGGGTTGGAACTTAACGTCTTCCTGCGGCGTGCGCGGCAGGTGCGGCGTCAGGAGCGAGCCGCCGTTGCCGATGGCCGAAACCAGCGAGGCGAGCTGGATGGGCGTGACCTCGAAATCGTCTCCGTGCGAAGACATGTGATTGACGGCGTAGCCGCTCTTGTAAGCCGGGATGCGTCCCTCGAACTCGTTGGCGTGATTGATGCCCGTGCGTTGGCCCAGGCCCAGCTCACGCGCGTAAGAGACCATCCGGTCGAAGCCGACGCGTCCACCGACAGACTGGAAATAGGCGTTGTTGGAATAAGCGAGCGAGTCCGTCAAATCCAGACTGTATTTCTGTAGAGAGATATTGACGGTCTGCGCGGGGTCGATGACCTTCTCTGAGAGCCCGGCCAGGCCCGTCACGAGCTTGATCGTCGAGCAGGGCTTGTAACCCTTGCGCAGTGCCCAATCCTGATTGACCACCGTCAGAATGCGGCCCGTCTTGGGATCCATCACGACGACCGAACCGGCGTGACCGCCGAGCGCGGCGACGGCTGCGCGCCTGACCTCCATATCCTCGCCCGTCAATTCATCCTTCAGGATGTTTGCGGCTGTCTGATCTCTAAGCGACTGGTCGGCGGCACGCTGGCGCGCGATGGCGGCCAGGCGGGCCTGCTCGGCGCGGCGGCGCGCTTCTTCCAGTTGGCGGCGGCGCTCGGCTGCCTGGCGGCGTGATTCCGCCGCTCGCTCGCGGCGCGAAAGCGCACGCCCTCCCTTCCTCTCATCGACATTTCCGGCGTTGCGCCTGTCCCTGGCCGAAGTTCTGCTGTCGGCGCGTTCTTCGCGCGCGGATTTGCCGCGCTTGCGGTCTGCGGCGCGCGACGTTTGAGCCGGTTTACGATCGGAGCGCGATTTCTTGTCGCGTGCCGAGGGCGCTTTGGCGCGGGCGGCGGGGCGTCGCTCCTTGGCCCATACGGAGCCGAGCGAGAAGATTGCTATGAGTAGAAGGAAACTGAGTGTGACGCGCGCGTGCTTAGGGGTACGTAAACTCTGGGTCATTGATAGGGCCTCGCTTAAGGGTTTCTAACTGGAATACGACTCTTTGAGCCGGTAGGGGTTGTCGCAACTTACAGATCGCTCAAAAAGTGCGTAGCCGTACTTGTTCCGGCGCGCACTATCTTGCGCCGCGCCGTGCGCCGAGTAGTCAATGATGAAAATCGAAGTGTTGAGGCTCAAAAAAAACGCTCCTTAACGTCTCTATGATTTTTCGTCAACCTTCGTCTGTTACAGTTGAGGAGGGAGAATTCCCGATAGGCGGCCTCTGGGGAGTTTGCATCGAGACCGCCGCAACTATAACATCTGAGAGGACGTGCGGCAACAAAAAAGTCTGGCGGGGCCGTCGGACAAGTCCCGCCAGCCCCCTGGCGGAGCCGGGCCGGGCCAGCGGCGCGTGACGGCGGCGACCGGATTACGAAGACTGTAAGACATGACGGTATCCAAACTTTTCTCAAGTTTTCGCGTACGGCTGCTGCTGGTGCTCGCCGTCCTGCTCGTCATGACGCTCGGCGTGCAGTATTACCTGAACCTGCTCTCGGCGCAGCGAAATGCCCGCATCATCGCCGAGCAGGAGCAGGCCCTCGCCGCAGGCATAGAGCTTGGCGTCAAGGCCATGTCAACGCGCGATTACATGATTACGCTGCGCCAGCGTGCGCGCCAGCCCCTGCTTGAAGAGCGGGCCGGTCGCATCACTAATATTCTGGTCGTTGATAATCAGGGGCAGGTCAGGGATAGTCTCAATCCAGACTACAACCCGGAAGAGGTGAATGGTGTCCTTCAATATAAGCAGTTGCGCGATGTCCCGCTGCCGCCCCTGATCAGCGCGGGCCAACTGGGCGACGACAACCCACTGCTCCCGCAGCAACCCGCGCGGGCTCCGACGCAGCAGTCGCGCGCGGGCGAGCCACGCGCCTTTCCCTTCCCCGTCGAGACAGACAAGGGGCGATGGTACGTCATCGTCGCCTTGGGCAGGGCCAATATGTCGACCAGCGCATGGAATCGTCAGGCGGCGCGCCCTTTGATCTATACTCTCGCCGTCCTGCTGATCACGACCTTCGTCACGGCGCTTCTCGTCTGGCGCTTCACGCGCCCGATCAAAGACCTGTCGAACGCGGCGCAGAGAGTGGCCGCAGGGCAATTCCACTTCGCAGTCCAGGGCGCTGACCGCAGCGACGAGATGGGCCAACTGGTCACAGTCTTTAACGAGATGATCGCCCAGCTTGGCCGCACACGCGAGTTGGAAGTGAAGCTTCATCTGGCCGAGCAATCTGCCGTCGTGGGCCGACTGGCCTCCGCCATCGCGCACGAGATCAGGAATCCTTTGAACTATATCAACCTGACGCTGGATCACGTGCGGACGGCCCTTGCGCCGGAAGACCCGCAGAAGCGTGCGACCTTCAATCGCCTCGCCGATCAGCTCAAGGCCGAAGTCGCGCGCATCAACACGCGCATCTCCGAGTTTCTCAACTACACGCGCCCGGCCAAGCTGGAGTTGCGGCCCGTTGACCTGCGCGAGGCGGCGGAGGATGCGCTGCGCATGGTGGAGGTGCAGGCCGCCGAAAGCAATATCAAGCTGAGCATAGAGACGATAGGCGATGTGCCGCGCGTCATGGCCGACGCCGAATCCCTGCGCTCGGTCTTTACCAATCTTATTATCAACGGGCTGCAAGCGATTGACGGCGAGGGCGGCCAGCTATCGATCAGGCTCTCGGCGGAAGAGACGGGCCATCTGGCGCAGATAGAGATTACGGACACAGGCGCAGGCATCGCGCCCGAAGCTATCTCGCAGGTCTTCGAGCCCTATTTCTCGACCAAGGAGACGGGCACGGGCCTCGGCCTCGCCATCGTCAAAAAGGCTCTGGACGATCACGGCGGCTCGATTTCCGTCCGCTCGAAACAGGGCAGCGGAACGACGTTTATAATCACACTACCGACGGAAAGAAAGGATGAAGGATGAAGGATGAAGGATGAAAAGATGTTGAATGGTTGATTCACTTGAGCAGTGATTCAATCGTTTCATCCTTCATCCTTCATCCTTCCGCCTTGTATTTCTTATGGCACGCAAAAGCATACTTGTGGTGGACGATGAGAAGTCGCAGCGCGAGATTCTGGAGCTGATCCTGTCCAACGCTGGCTATGATGTGACGACGGCTTCGAGCGGCGAGGCGGCGCTCAAGTTCGCCCGCGAGCGACGTTTCGATCTGGCGTTGACAGACCTCAAGATGACCGGCATGGACGGCATTGAGCTGCTGCAACACCTGCTCGCGCAGGACTCGTCGATCATCGTCATACTGCTGACCGCCCACGGCTCGATCGATTCGGCCAAAGAGGCTTTAAAGCGCGGCGCGTATGATTACCTGCAAAAGCCTTTCGATCAGGACAAGCTGCTGGAAACCATCAATCGCGCTCTGTCGCGCCTCGACGCGCTCGATGTCGAGATCATCTCGGCCTCGCCCGAAATGGAGGCCGTCAAAAAGATGATTCTCAAAGTCGCGCGCTCGAACTCGACCGTGCTCATACGCGGCGAGTCGGGCACGGGCAAGGAGTTGATCGCGCGCGCCATTCATAACCAGAGCCCGCGCGTCGCAGAGATGTTTCAGGCCGTCAACTGCGCCGCCATCAATGAGAATCTTCTCGAATCGGAACTGTTCGGCCACGAGAAGGGCTCGTTCACGGGCGCGCATGCCGAGAAGAAGGGGCTCTTCGAGGTCGCTGACCGTGGCACGCTCTTTCTGGACGAGATCGGCGAGCTTGACATAGGCATGCAGGCGAAGCTCCTGCGCGCTCTTCAGGAGCGAGAGATCAGGCGCGTCGGGGGAACGCGCGCGATTAAGATAGACGTGCGCGTCATCGCCGCCACCAACCGCGACCTGCGTGCGATGGTCGGTGACAAGAGATTCCGCGACGACCTCTACTATCGCATCAACGTGCTTTCGGTCGACGTGCCTCCCCTTCGCGAGCGGCGCGACGACATCCCTGTCCTGATAGACTATTTCCTGAAGAAGCACACGCGCAACACTTCGCGGCTCGTGCGCGGGCTCGCGCCCGATACGCGCCGCATGATGATGGATTACAGTTGGCCCGGCAATGTGCGCCAGCTCGAATCGGCGATCGAGCGCGCCATCCTCCTGTGCGAGAGCGACCTTATACAGGTCGAGGATTTGCCGCTCGAAGTCCGGCAGGAGTCGCGTCCCGCCTCCGAAGGTGCGTTCAAGCTGCCGCCCGAAGGCATCGCCTTTGAAGATGTCGAGCGCGACCTGATCATGCAGGCTATGGAACAGACCGACTACAACATCACCAAGGCCGCCAAGCTCCTCGGCCTGACCTTCCGCACCCTGCAATATCGTCTGGAGAAGTTCGGCATCAAGAAACCGGACAAAGAAAAGGATGAAGGATGAAGGCGGCAACGATGAAAGGGTGTTGAATGATTGATTCACTTGAGCAGTGATTCAATCATTTCATCCTTCATCCTTCATCCTTAGTTTTTATGAATGTGATTCAAATTCTAGGGCTGGCGCTCGGCGCGGCGTGGACTTCGGGGATTAATTTGTATGCGACGGTGGCGGTGCTGGGGCTGTTGCAGCACTACGGGCTGGCGCGACTGCCGGGCGGGCTGCATGTGCTCGACAACTGGTTCATCATCGGCGTCGCGCTCCTGCTCTACGCCATCGAGTTCGTCGCCGATAAGATTCCGTATGTGGATACTGTCTGGGATGCCGTGCACACGTTCATACGAGTTCCGGCGGGCGCGGTGATCGCTGCGACGGCTGCGTCGGACATCAATCCTACTGTGCAGGTCGTGGCGTTACTGCTTGGCGGCGGGCTCGCGCTCTCGACTCACGGGACGAAAGCGACCGTGCGTGCTGCGGCCAATACCAGCCCGGAGCCTTTTACGAACTGGACGCTGTCGATCATAGAGGACGTGTTCACGCTCGGCGCGGCTGTGCTGGCCGTGCTGCATCCGGCGGTGATACTGGTCGTCATCCTGATTTTCCTTTTAGTCCTGGCATGGATTCTACCGAAGATCGTGCGACGCCTGCGGCACATGCTCGCCACCGTGCGCGCCTTCTTCGGCGGTCAATCGCTTGCCGAAGCGGCGCGTAAATAAGAGCGCGCACAGAGAAGCACACAATCAATATGCATCGAACTCCCTTTTCAATCCTTGCCCTCCTGCTGTTGCTCGCCTGCGCGGCGTGTGGCGGCGGCGAAAAAGCTCCTGCGGGTGCGGCCAACAATAACAACACTTCCTCGAATCAGAGTGAGGCGACCGTGAAGACTCCGCCCGCCGACATCGTGCGCGCAGAAGCTCAAGGGGTAGAGCTTGCGCCGGGCGGAGCGGGCGAAGCATCCATCAGGTTGACCATCGCCGACGGTTATCATATTACGGCCAACCCGGCGACGCTCTCTTACCAGATAGCCACGCAGCTCAACGTCGAGCCGGACAGCGCGGTTAAAGCGGGGCAGCCTGTTTACCCGCCCTCTGTGATGCAGAAGTTTGCGTTTGAGCCGAAGCCGTTCGCCGTTTATGAAAAGGAAGCTGTGATCAAGCTCCCGCTGCGCGCCGAACGAAACGCGAGCGCGGGCGCGCACCCGCTGCGTGTGAAACTGCGCGTGCAGGCGTGCGACGACCAGTCCTGTTATCCCCCGCGCACGCTCAACGCTTCGATACCCGTCACCATCAAGTAGAGACTATGTCGGAGCGGATTTGGAATATCACTGCGGGCCTTGCACTGGTCGTTGCTGCGGCTTTCCTCTTACTGGATAATACGACCGTGGCTTTCGTCGCCGCGACGCTTGGCGTCGTCGCCTGGTTTCTCGGCCTGCGCGACAGGCTGCGCAGAGACATCGTCGTCCCCAGCGAGGCGGAGGACGAACACATTAACGGAGAGAGAGATGAGGATTAAAGGATTCAACATACGGGCTTTGATGATAGTAATGCTGGTGACGGCGCTCTGGCCCGTTGCGGCTGGGGCTGTGGCGGCGGCGGATGATCAGTCGGAAGTTCGCGGCGCTGTGCGGCAAGCCTTCGCACAGCTCAAGTCACGGCAGTACGGCGCGCTCTATGACGGGCTTCCGAGCGCGTCGCAGCGCCGCGTCTCGCGTGACCGCTTTATACGGGCGCTCAGGCGCACGGGTGATATGTACGAGCTTGATCGCATGGAAACGGGCGCGGTGAGGGTCTCCGGCGACATAGCCGTCGTCGATACTGTGATGTACGGGCGCGTGTCGCGTCCCATTGAGAGCGACGGCAAGGTCGTCGCGCAATTATATCTGGTGCGTGAGGACGGCAGGTGGCGCGTCGTCGTGAGCGACCGCGCGACCGCGCAAAGCCTGCTGGCCGATTATCCGGGCTTTATCAGGAAATATCCGCCGCGTGAGCCGCGCGCCTACGTCAAGCGCGACGGGCGCTGGGTGGACTTGACCTCTGCGCTGCGTCGCGCGGCCAAAAGATGAGATGAAAGAGGCACAGTTGACGCGTTCAGAGCAGGTCTATAAATGAAAGCTGAGCGCTGTTGGCCTGCGCCGTCTCGCGCCGCGTGCGCTTCGCGCCGTCGAGGGCTTCGCGCACGGCCTGTAGGTGAAAGCGCTTGATGCGCGGCGTGATTCGTAGTGAGGGGATGCGTCCTGTGCGCGCCAGCCTGTGCACGGTCGATTCGCTCACCTGAAGGATTAGGGCGAGTTGGCGCGCGGTCAGGAATTCTTCACGCGCCGGTAGTGTCGATTGGGGTGTTGCATCGCTCACGGAAATTCACCCCTTCCCTGGCGTTTCTATTTCTCGGTCGAAGCCGGAAGCGAGACGGCGACGTTGTAGCGCGCCGGGCCGTCCACCTCCACATCTTTAGTCACGGGCCCAACGTCGCGCAACCAAACGCTGATGCGATAGCGGGCCGTGTCCGGCGCGAGGCGAAAGACGAAGAGGCCCGCTTCGTTCGTCATGCGCCCGTCGATCTTTTTCGCGCTGCCGTCCGCCTGTATACGCGCGATCTCGACGCGCGCGCCTTGAACGCTCCGCCCCTCGGCCGTAAAGACGCTGCCGCGCACAAATACTATAGAGCCTTCATCTATGGTCAAAACCAGGTGATCGGGCAAAGAGCGCACTTTTCCCGCCACCACGTTGACGGCTTCGAGGCGGCCTACGCTCAGGCCGGGCTTGCGGAAGGTCAGGCCGTAACTGCCGGGCGCGAGCCCCGCGATCAGGAATTCACCTTTGCGATTAGTGCTCGCGTGCGCGACTTCGCGCTCCCCCAGGCTGGCGATGACTTCCACGTTCTCCGCAGGGCTATTGCGTTTGCCCTCGCGCACCTTGCCTTTGATCGAGCCCGTCGTCGGGTTCATTTGCGCGGCGGCGGCTGTCGCCAAGAGCATCGCTAACAGAAACGCGCCCATCCATCTTTGCAACAACATTATTTTCATTCTCGTATAAGTAATGTTTCCGAGGGGAAGAAGCGCCCCTGACTGTCAGGGACGGGCATTATAGCATGTGCGGGTCGCACCGTTGGCACGGGCCGCTGGCCGAAGCCAGCCCCGCAAGCATGGATGCCCGGAGCCCCTTCTGCTGTTGCTTCGACGAGTGTTGGTATCAATACACATGGCGGCGGCGGCTGCTTCTTCGTATAATCTCCTCTACCCGGGCTCGGGCGGCGCGCCGCGAGCTTTGTCGCTCAAGATCAGGCTTTTATGTCACCTGTAGTAACGCCCTTTCAATTCGCGCAGGCTGAGGCCGGGCCAGCGAGGCTCAGGCGGTTGCTTCTCTGCGCCGCGCTTCTCTTCAACTGCGCCGCGCTCTTCGCCTTTCCCTCAATCGCCAACGCACAGGAGCCGGAGCAGCAACAGCCCGCGCAGCAGCGACCGCGCCGCGTTCACCCCGTAGAACAACAGGACGGGACGACAGCCGACGATGTGCTCAAGATAGACACAGACCTGATCATGGTTGACGTGTCGGTGACCAACTCTCAGGGACAGCCCGTGCGCCACCTGAGCCAGAAGGACTTCAGGCTCTACGAGGACGGGACGGAGCGTCCCATCTCTTTCTTCAACGTCGAGAGGCGCGATGCCGGGACGCGTCCCGTCGCTATCGTCTTTGCGGTCGATGTCTCGGGCAGTATGACGCCGGAGGAGATGGAGCGGCTGCGCGGCGCGATGAGGATTTTCTCGAAGAAGCTGGCGGAGCGTCCGACCATCTTCGCCGTCATGTCTTTCGGGATGAACGTCAAAACCGTCCAGAGCTTTACGAACGACCCGCAGAAGCTGGATCGCGCCTTCGAGCGCATAGCGCGCGACATCAACGGCCTTTCGACTCACGCTTACGATGCCGTCGACGACGCCATCCGCCTGCTTGTCAGGAAAGCGCCGCGCACGCGCGAGCGCCGTTTGATGAAGCGCGCCGTCGTCGTCATTACGGACGGCTTTCCGGTGGGCGATACGGTCGCGCCGCGCACTGTCATCGAGCGGGCCAACGATGCCGATGTGAGCGTCTATACCGTCACGCTGCCCTCTTATTCGCGGCTGCTGGCTTCGACTGACCGCCCGCCGCTGCCCACGCCGCTCGATGTCAGCGGCTTGGCCGAGATGACCGGCGGGACGAGCGCTTACGCGACCGACAAGGATTTCGATTCCCTCTTCCGCGCGCTCGCCGAAGATGTCACGTCAACCTATGTGCTGGCTTTCTATCCGTCCGAAGAGAAACGACGCGATGGCCGCCAGCATACCATCCGTATAGAAGCGCCGCCCGGCCTGACCATTCGCCAGAGCCGTCCGGGATACAAAAGCAGTGAGAAGTGACGAGTGGCAAGTGACAAGTTAAATACTTCTTCTTCTTGCTTGTCAGTCATCACTGGTCACTGCTCTTAGAAGTCTTCGTCTTCCTCGTCTTCGTCCAGATCGTCCTCTTCGACGATGTCCAGCTCGACGGGATCGAGTCCGACTAATTCCAGATCAGTCCCACATTCTTCACACGACAGTATGTCGCCCTTGTCCGCGTCCGTGTCAACGTGGACATCCGCATCACACTCTGGGCAGGTTCCGGTCGGCACTTCTGTTTTACCTCCATCGCATATGGTTAATAGCAGAGAGAGGCGCACCCTTCTTGTTGATTGGGGAGGCTTCCCAGCTTGTTTTTAAAGATTAGACAATCTAACTGCGCGCGCCGGATTTTGCAATACTGATGACGCAAAAATTACCGGCCTGCCGGAGGCGGCCCACTCTCGCCCACCGCTCAGGAGACCATCGTCTGATGCGACTTTACCGAGAGCGCATCCTGGAGCTTGGAGAGCGCGCTCTCCAGGACTTCATCCTCGCGCGCGATGCAGAGCCGCATGTGCGAGTCCCAGTCGTCGCTGTCGGCGAAGGCGCTGCCCGGCACGGCGGCGACACCGGACTGGCTGATGAGCATTTCGTTCAGTTGCATCGCATCGCGGAAGCCGTCAGGGATACGGGCCCAGATATAAAAGGCCGAGCCGGAATCGTAAATACGAAAGCCGAGCCCGTCCAGCACTTCCGTCGTCATCCGCCGCTTCTCCGTGAAACGCTCGCGCAGCCGCGCGTAATAAGAGGGCTCTGCCATGAGCACCTGCGCGAGGGCGCGCTGAAGCGGAGTCGGCGAGCAGACATAAAAGACATTGTTGGCATTATTGAGCCGCCCCACCAGAGAGGCGCTGCCGTACACGTAGCCGAGCCGCCAGCCCGAAATGTTCCATGACTTCGAGAAAGAGTTGACCGTGATGGTGCGCTCCCACATGCCCTCAAGCGTTGCGATCGAGACGTGCGGCTCCGGGCCGACCACGTAATGCTCGTAGACCTCGTCGGCGATGCAGAGCAGGTCAAGCTCGCGGCAGACATCGGCGATCGTCCCCAATTCCGCGCGCGTGAAGACTTTGCCCGTCGGGTTGACCGGCGTGCAGGCGATGATCGCGCGCAGGGGAAAGTCCGTGCGCTCCTTCAACGCGCGACAACGCGCAAACAACTCGTCCCCGTCAAGCTCAAGCTGATCGTTGTGCAGCTTGAGCACTTCCGTTCGCCCGCCAAGCTCTTCGAGGATGCGGCGGTGATATGGATAGTAGGGCTCGAAGACGAGCGCGGTTGCGTTCTTCAGATACGTCTGCGCGACGGCCACGAGCGCGCCCGTCGCGCCGGGCGTGATCAGTAGTTCTTGCGGAACGGCTTCCGGGTCGACCTCTATCCGGTTGAGCTTGGAAATTTTCTGTGCGACCGCGTGGCGCAGTTCCTTCGTGCCTTCGGCAGGGCTGTAATGATTCTGGCTTGAAGAGATGATCTCGTTGGCGATGCGCGCCAGTGTCGGGTCGATCGCCAGCTCCGACTGTCCCTGTACGAGATTTCCGTTCGGGGGAACCAGCCGCGTGATCTTTCTGATGTCGGGTTTCATCTTTGTAGACATGAATTTTAATCTCCGGCGGTGATGGCCTCAGAATTATAGCGACGTAATCTACAACTTTCAGACCGATTTGTATAATCTACAGGCCGAGGCGACGCGATTCAGCTTCGGGCCCCTCTCCTTGTAGCTTGACACGCTCCCCGTCTTGTCGTTAAGTTACGCCAGCTTGAGCATGATCTTTTACAAATAGAGAGTAGAGGCGCGGCCCCCATGAGTAAGCCGAACCGGAGAAGCGGAAGGTTCTGTGATGGCACGGTTTGAAAGGGGTGGGCCGCCGAAATTCGTCGCACGCCGCCTTCCCTTACGCGTGCGCGAATTGGTCGCTGCGGCTAAATCCGCAGGACTGTCACCGGCACTATTTTGATCGGTGAAGCGCTACGACACATCGATTGAGCGGCACGCGTGCCGTCCTACCTTTAAGACCGACTGTACTCTTAAAGGCGGACAACGAGCGTGCCGCCGGTTGAGATTTCTGCCCGAGAGGCCGATCGTGCGTTTCCATGATCGGCCTCTTAATGTTTTTACGGACGATAGGAATTTTTTCATCATTGTCTCTTAAACCGATAATCATGAAGTTCGGCGGAACATCCGTCGAAGACGTGCGCGCCTTCGAGCGCGTGAGCCGCATCGTGCGCGCACACGCGGGCGAGCCCACGGTCGTCGTCGTCTCGGCCATGAGCCGTATGACGGACGCGCTGCTCGCAAGCGTGCAGGCTGCCGCCAGCGGTCACGCCGATGCCGCGCTCGGCAAACTCGAAGAACATTTCGCACGACACCGCGAGGTCGCGCACGAGTTGTTATCCGCAGGCGAGCGCTCCCGTGTCGAGTCAGTCATCGACAGCGCGCGCACGGAGCTTGCAGAAATCCTGCAAGAGGTCGGCGCGCACAGAACGCCGCGACTCGTGTTGCAGGACGTGGTGGTCTCTTACGGCGAGCGTTTGTCGGCGACGCTGCTCGCCGCCGTGCTGTGTGACGGCGGGCTTCGAGCACATTACGTCGATGCGCGTCGCCTGATGATGACGAATGAAGATCACACATGCGCCGCGCCGCTTTTTGAAGAGACCGCGCGCAAGACTCGCGCCGCGCTTGAGCCGTTGCTCGACGCGCGCGAAGTGGCCGTCATGGGAGGCTTCATCGGTTCATCGGCGGCAAGCGGCCGGACGACTACGCTCGGGCGCGGCGGCTCGGATTACACGGCGGCGATCGTCGGCTCCTGCCTGGGCGCGCGCGAGATTCAAATCTGGACGGACGTTAACGGCGTCCTGACCGCAGACCCGCGCATCGTCGCTGGCGCACACACCGTCGAGCGACTCTCTTACGCGGAAGCGGCGGAGCTAGCCTACTTCGGCGCAAAGGTGCTGCATCCGAAGACGATTCAACCCGCCATAGACCAGTCCATTCCCGTGCGCATCTGTAACTCGCGCGCGCCCGACGAGAGGGGCACGCTGGTCGGCGCGGAGACGGGCACAGCACCGCGCACGGTCAAAGCCATCGCGCACAAACGCGGCGTGACCGTAGTTCAAATTACAGCCGCGCGCATGCTCGGCGCGTACGGTTTCCTGCGCGCGCTCTTTGAAGTCTTCGATCGTCATCGCACAGTCGTCGACGTGGTCACGACTTCGGAAGTCAGCGTTTCGCTCACGCTCGACGACGCGAGCGCGCTCTCTTCCATCCTGCGCGACCTGCACGATCTGGGCACGGTGCTGGTCGAGCCGCGCCGCGCGACCATCTGCGTCGTCGGCGAGGGATTGCGCGACACGCCCGGCGTGGCCGCGCACGTCTTCAATACCATCAGCGACATCAACGTCTCGCTCATCTCGCTCGGCGCATCGAGCATCAACCTGACCTTTGTCGTTGACGAAGCCCGCCTCGTCGAAGCCGTGACGCGGCTGCACGAAGCTTTTTTCGATGAGCATCGACAAAACAGCCCGGCATCGGAGATCGAGCACGCTGCTTCGGAAATCTAGTCCGACTCCTGCTGGTTTAGGATTTAGAAGTGAATCTGATCGAGCTGACACGCACGCTGATAGACATTCCTTCGCTGAGCGGCAACGAGGCGGAGGTCGCTGATTTTCTCTTCTCCTATCTGGCGGGTTTAGGCTACAGCGTCGAGCGTCAGGAGGTGTCGGAGGGGCGCGCGAATATCATCGCTACACTGAAGGAGCCAGCGCGCGTCGTACTCTCGACGCACATGGACACCGTGCCGCCGCACATCACTTCGAGCGAGGATGAGGAGAACGTTTACGGGCGCGGCGCGTGTGATGCGAAGGGCATCATCGCCGCACAGATCATGGCCGCCGAAGCCCTGCGCGCCGAAGGAGTGCAGGAGCTAGGGCTGCTCTTTACGGTTGACGAGGAGATGGGAAGCCTCGGCGCACGCGCCGCAAACCTTCACCCGCGCGCAGGCGATTGTCGCTTTCTCATCAACGGCGAGCCGACAGACAACAGGCTGGCCGTCGGCTCCAAAGGCTCTCTGCGGCTCGTCATCAAAGCGTTGGGCCGCGCCGCGCACTCCGCATACCCTGAGCATGGGGAATCTGCGATAGAGAAACTGCTGGACGTGCTCGCGGACGTGCGCGCCTGTCGTTGGCCCACTGACGAGTTCTTCGGCGAGACGACCTGCAACATCGGGGTCTTGCATGGAGGCACGCGCCCGAACGTCATTCCGGCGGAAGCGCTGGCAGAGATACAGATTCGCCTCGTGACGGACGCGGGGCCCGTCAAAGAGGCGCTTGAGCGCGCCGTCGCCGGGCGCGCAAGTGTCGAGTATCTCTCCGTCGCTGATCCTGTGCGGATGCTCGCGGTCGAAGGGTTCGAGCCTTGCATAGTGCGTTTTACGACGGACATTCCGCACTTAACTAACTGGGGCGCTCCACTGCTTATCGGCCCCGGCTCTATCCTGTTGGCCCACACTTCGGAGGAGCGTGTGGAAAAGCGCGAGCTGGAAGAAGCGGTCGCGCTCTATACGGGTCTGGCGCGGTCGCTCGTCGCGCGCGCGTCGAATACTGATGGCGAAGCCCTGGCGGAGGAAGCGCATAGATGAAGCTCGCATTGATCGGACGGGGAGCGATGGGCCAACTCGTGGCGGCGCGTGCGCGCGAGGAAGGGCACGAGATTGCGCTCGTCATCTCTTCGCGGGACGGCGCGCGTAGTACGGAAGATTTGGCCGCCGAGTTGCGCGCCGCGGAGGTGGCGATCGATTTTTCCACGTCCGCCGCCGTGCTCAATAACTTGAAGGCGTGCGCGCTGGCCGGAGTCCCGCTGGTTGAAGGAACGACCGGCTGGGGAGACGCGCAGGCGGAGGCGCTCGGGTTCGTGCGAGAGCGCG
This sequence comes from Pyrinomonadaceae bacterium, assembly GCA_036522655.1. Classification (GTDB taxonomy): domain Bacteria; phylum Acidobacteriota; class Blastocatellia; order Pyrinomonadales; family Pyrinomonadaceae; genus DASQYE01. Next base: position 48,413 of record DATDFK010000051.1, read on the forward strand.
ACGGCGCGCTTGTCTACGGCGCGAACTTTTCCATCGGCGTCAACATTTTCTATCGCATCGTCGCCCATGCCGCCGACTTGTTTCAGGCGGCGGGCGATTACGCTCCGTTCATAGAAGAGGCGCATCACTCGCGCAAACGCGACGCGCCTTCCGGCACAGCCCTGCGCTTGAAAGACCTGGTGGCCGCCCGCTTCGGGCAGGACATTTCGGTTGCTTCCACGCGCGCCGGTCACATACCGGGCACGCATCGCGTCGGCTTCGATTCGATCGCAGACCAGATCACGCTCGAACACACTGCGCGCTCGCGTGAAGGCTTCGCCTCGGGCGCGCTCGCCGCCGCCCGCTGGATTCAAGGCCGTCGCGGCGTCTATGAATTCTCGGAAGTGATCGATGACATTCTGAAGGCAGTGAAGAGTGATAAGTGACAAGCGGGAAGAGAGAGCGCGTGTAGAGCGATGAGCGCTCGGCAAACTGTTGAGAGATGAATAATGAGTGAAGTGATGATTGAGCGTGATGAGCGCAAAGCTTTTGCCTGCTCGTCACTGATCGCTCGTCACTCTTCACCGTCTTATGGAGGCGAGGATGAAGATTGATTGGATGCGTGGATGTGCGACGGCGCTGGTGACGCCCTTTACGTCTAGTGGGGCGGTTGATGAAGCACGCTTGCGGTCATTGGTGGAGCGGCAGATCGCCGGCGGCGTTAAGTTGCTCGTGCCTTGCGGGACGACGGGCGAGAGCGTAACGATGTCTGAGGAGGAAGACCGGCGCGTGACGAGGATTACGGTGGAGGCGGCGCGCGGGCGCGCTTACGTGATCGCCGGGACGGGAAGCAATTCGACCGCTTCGGCCATCGAATACTCGCTCGCGGCCCGCTCGCTCGGCGCGGACGCAGTGCTCGTCGTCGCGCCTTACTATAACAAGCCGACGCAGGAAGGGCTCTACGCGCATTTCCGTGCGGTCGCGGAGGCCGTGGATTATCTGCCGGTCGTCATCTACAACGTGCCCGGACGCACCTCCTGCAACATCACAGCACAGACGGCCTTGCGGCTCGCGCGCGAGGTCGAGAACATCGTGGCGGTGAAGGAAGCATCGGGCGATCTCTCGCAGATCATGGCGATTTTGCGCGGGCGGCCGGAGGATTTCTACGTGCTCTCGGGCGATGATGCTTTGACGCTGGCGATGATTGCGCTCGGCGCTGACGGTCTGATCTCGGTCGCCTCAAACGAAGCGCCGGATTTGATGTCGCGGATGGTCGAGCTGGCGCTCGCGGGCGAGTGGGCCCAGGCGCGCGAGCTTCATTATCGATTGCTGCCGTTGATGGAAGTCAACTTCACCGAATCGAGCCCGGGGCCAGTCAAGGCCGCGCTCGCGATGATGAATCTGCTCGAAGAACATTTCAGGCTTCCGCTCGTTCCCATCACGGAAAAGAGCCGCGAGAGAGTGCGCGAGGTGCTGCTGGAGCTTGGGCTCTTGAAGGGAACGACTCATGCCGCTGCGTGAACGTATCGAAGAACTGGCCGCGAGAGATTCAGGAGAGTACACGGAAGCAGACCGCGCGCTGTTCGGTGAATTCAAGGCGGTGCTCAATCGCGGTGAGGTGCGCGCCGCCGAAAAGTCTTCTGAGACGGGCGAGTGGACGGTCAACTCCTGGGTCAAGCGCGGAATCCTTCTGGGCTTTCGCATGGGCTCGCTCAAGGACATGTCCGGGGCGCAGGCGGGCGGCCCGCGTTTCTTCGATAAGGATACTTACCCTCTGCGCGCGACGACGATCGAGGACAACGTGCGGATCGTGCCGGGCGGGTCGAGCATACGCGACGGTGTGTATGTTGCGCCGGGCGTGGTCTGTATGCCGCCGATGTACGCGAACGTCGGCGCGTACGTGGACGAAGGAACGATGATCGACAGCCATGCGCTCGTGGGCTCCTGCGCGCAGGTGGGCAAGCGCGTGCATCTGTCTGCGGCGGCGCAGATCGGCGGCGTGCTTGAGCCCGTCGGCGCAGTGCCCGTCATCATAGAGGACGACGTGCTGGTGGGCGGCGGCTGCGGAGTTTACGAGGGCACGATAGTGCGCGAGCGCGCGGTGCTGGCGGCGGGCACGATTCTCACGGGCTCGACTCCGGTTTACGATCTAGTCCGTGAAGAGGTCTACCAGCGCACCGCAGAGAGGCCGCTTGAGATTCCGGCGGGCGCGGTCGTCGTGCCCGGCGCGCGCGCGGCGACGAGCGAGCGCGGGCGCGCCTGGGGACTCTCGCTCTACGCGCCCGTGATCGTTAAGTACAGAGATGAGAAGACAGACCGCGCCGTGCAACTGGAGGACTATCTGCGTTGAGCGAGTTTCTTCCCCCGGCGCGCCTGCGTGGTATAGAGAAGAGCGCGATCAGGCAGCTCTTTGACCGCGCGCTGCCGGGCAGTATTAATCTCGGCCTGGGCGAGCCAGACCTGCCGACGCCCGATGTCATCAGGCGCGCAGCCGTCGAAGCCGTCACACGCGAGCAGAACGGGTATACTACGCACGCGGGCCTGGCGTCCCTTCGCAAGCTCGTCGCCGATGACAATCATCATCTCGGCGCGCGCCCCGAGCAGGTGATCATCACGGCTGGTTCGCAGGAGGCTTTGTACCTCGCGCTGATGACGCTGGTTGACGAGGGCGACGAAGTTTTATTGCCCGACCCAGGCTTCGTCGCTTACCCGACCATCGTTCGCATGGCGGGAGGCCAGCCGGTCTTTTATCATCTGCCCGCCGCGCGTGATTTCAGCTTCGATGCGGATGATTTCCGCCGACGCATCACTCCGCGCACGAAGGCGGTCGTCGTCATCAGCCCGTCCAATCCGACGGGCCGAACGCTTTCCGCAGACGATCTGGCGGCGATGGCCGGGGCGCTTTCCGGGAGCCGCGCTTATATAATCAGCGACGAGATTTATCGTGAGCTTTACTACGCGGGCGCGCGTCCGCCGTCCGTCTCCGAGCACTACGGGCGGACGATCGTGATCGGCGGCCTGTCGAAATCGATGAGCATGACGGGCTGGCGTCTGGGCTGGATGTGCGGCGAAGAGGACGTGATCAGAAGCGCGCTCGTCCTTCACGGCTACGTCACGACCTGCGCCTCGACCATCTCGCAGAAGGCAGCGCTCGCAGCATGGAGTGAAGAGGCCGAAGAAGCCCGCGCCGGTCATCGCCGTATCTTTCGCGAGCGGCGCGATCATCTACTGGAATTGATTGAAAGCGACTTGCGTTTGCGCGCCGTCACGCCCGACGGTGCTTTTTATACGATGGTTGACGTGGGCCTGTACGGCGCTTCGATGAAGGTCGCCGAAGCGATGTTGGCCCGGGGCGTGACTACGGTTCCCGGCTCGGCCTTCGGCAGCGAATCGGAAGGATACCTTCGCATCTCCTTCTGCGCTGATAAGCCCGCGCTGGCCGAAGGCATACGACGCATGAAAGAAGCGTTAGAGCAGATGCCGGATGCCGGACGCTAGATGATGGATAAAGAGTAAGCTATTCTTACTAACATCCGGCATCCGGCATTTGATTTTTCGGAGGAGATGGTGATGAGTCAAAAGTATCGTGTGGGCATTCTAGGCGCGACGGGAACTGTCGGGCAGCGTTTTATACAATTGCTGGAAGATCACCCGCAGTTTGAAGTGACGGCGCTGGCGGCGTCTGATCGCTCGCAGGGTAAGCCCTACGCGCAGGCTTGCGCCTGGCGACTCGCGGGCGAGATGCCGCAGTACGTGAAGGCGCTCCCGGTCGAGCCGCCGCAGCCGCCGCTCGATTGCGATCTGGTCTTTTCCAGTTTGCCCTCTGGCGCGGCGCGCGAGGTCGAGGATGCTTTCGCGCGCGCAGGTTACCCGGTCATCAGCAACTCGTCCGCGTTCAGGATGGAGAGAGATGTCCCGCTCCTGATTCCCGAAATCAATCACGAGCATCTCTCCATGCTCGACGGGCAGGCGAAGTCGCGCGGCTACGAGCGTGGCTTTATCGTCACCAATCCGAACTGCTCGACGATCATGCTGGCGCTGGCGCTCGCGCCGCTGCACGCGCGCTTCGGCGTCCGGGAGGTCGTCGCGACGACGATGCAGGCGCTCTCCGGCGCAGGCTATCCGGGCGTCGCCTCCCTGGACATCACTGATAACGTGCTGCCCTTCATCGAGAGCGAAGAGGAGAAGATAGAGACCGAGACGCTGAAGATTCTGAGTCAGGTGAAGGACGGCGAAGTTACGGGAGCGCAGATGCTCGTCAGCGCGCAGTGCAATCGCGTCAACGTCTCGGACGGTCACATGGCGGCGGTGCGCATCCGTTTGGCAGAGCGCGTCGAAAGAGAAGAGATTATCGATGCCCTGCGCTCTTTCACTTCGCTGCCGCAGGAGATGCGCCTGCACAGCGCGCCGGAGCATCCCGTCATCGTGCGCGACGAGCACGATCGCCCACAGCCGAGGCTCGACCGCGACGCAGGCGGCGGCATGAGCGTGACGGTCGGGCGCATCTCGCGCGACCCGGTGATGGATTATCGTTTCGTCGCGCTCAGCCACAATACGATTCGCGGCGCAGCCGGGGCCGCCATCCTCAACGCCGAACTGCTCGTCGCGCGGCGCAAACTATCTCGCAACGGCTGAAACCTCACGCCGCTATTTTACGTAAACGCCTCCGTCCGATACTCACCACTGAGGCGCTCTATGCCTGTCATCGAAAGAGGTGTTCAATTGAATAGACAAAATCAAAGAAACGCGTTTCTAGCGCTGCTCGTCGCGCTCTGCCTGCCTTTAAATCTTGTCCCGGGCCAAACGCCGGGCCCAGCGGGGCAAAGCGGCCACGGCATCAGACTCAAATACATGGACACGACGGCGAAGCCCTGCGAGGATTTTTATCAGTACGCCAACGGCAACTGGATCAAAGAGAATCCGATTCCGGCTGACCGCGCAAGCTGGGGCGCGGGCAGCGAGTTGTCCGAGAAGAACTTCGAGGTGCTGCACCAGATACTCGAAGAGGCGGCCAGGGATACCAACGCGCCGAAGGGAAGCCCGCGCCGCAAGGTCGGAGACTTTTATCGCAGCGGCATGGACGAGGCGCGCATCGAAGCCGAAGGCGCGAAGCCGCTCGCACAGGAGTTCGCGCGCATAGAGGCCATCAAGGACATCGCCACGTTGCAGGACGAGTTGGCGCGCCTGCACAGGTACAACACCTCTCCGGCCTTCAATTTCTTCGCCTACCAGGATTTCAAGAACAGCACGCGCATCATCTCCTGGCTCTACCAGGGCGGCCTCGGCCTTCCGAACCGCGACTACTACACGAAGGAAGACGACAAGTCCAAAGAGATACGCACGCAGTACGTCGCGCACATCGCGCGCATGTTCGAGCTTCTGGGCGATAAGCCGGAGCAAGCGGCCGCGCAGGCGAAGACCGTCATGGAGATGGAGACGCGGCTCGCGCGCGCCTCCATGACGCCGGTCGAAGAGCGCGACCCCAACGCCACTTATCACAAGATGACGCTCGCGGAGCTTAACGCCCTGACGCCCGGGTTGCAGTGGAATCGCTACTTCAAGGAGCTGGGCATCGCAGACCCCGGCGATATCAACGTCGCGCAGCCGGAATTCTACAAAGAGGTCGGGCGGATGATGACGGGCGTGCCCACGAGCGATTGGAAGACGTACCTGCGCTGGCAGCTCATCAACGGCCAGGCCGCGCGTCTCAGCTCCGCCTTCGTCAACGAGGATTTCAACTTCAACGGCAAAATCGTACGGGGCACGAAGGAGTTGCGCCCGCGCTGGAAACGCATCCTGTCTTCCACGGATTCGTCGCTCGGCGAAGCCCTGGGCCAACTCTACGTCGAGCGCGCCTTCAGCCCGCAGGCGAAGGCCAAGGCGCAGGAGTTGATCAGGAATCTCAAGGCGGCGCTGCGCGACCGTCTCAAAGCGCTGGACTGGATAACGGAAGCGACGCGCCAGCAAGCCCTGAAGAAACTGGACGCCATCAATGTTAAGGTCGGCTACCCGGACAAGTGGCGCGACTATTCCGCTCTGGACATCGACGGCGGCTCCTACGTCCTGAACGCGATGCGCGCCGACGAATTCGAGTTCCGTCGCAACCTGAACAAGATCGGCAAGCCGATCGATCGCACGGAGTGGAGCATGACGCCGCCGACCGTTGACGCCTACTACAATCCGAACTTCAACGAGATAGTCTTTCCGGCGGGCATTCTACAGGCCCCCTTCTTCGACCCGGAGGCCGACGATGCGACCAACTACGGCGGAGTTGGCAGCGTCATCGGCCATGAGTTGACGCACGGGTTCGACGATCAGGGCCGACAGTTCGATGCCGAAGGCAATCTCAGGGATTGGTGGACGGCTGAGGATGTGAAGAACTACAACGCGCGGGCGTCGATCATCGAAACGCAGTACAACGAGTACAATCCGCTCGAAGCCTTACATATCAACGGCAAGCTGACCTTAGGCGAAAACATCGCAGACCTCGGCGGGCTCAAGATCGCTTACCTTGCGCTTCAGAAATCGATGGAGGGCAAACCGCGCCCGCCCTTGATTGACGGGTTCACGCCCGAGCAGAGGTTCTTTCTGGCGTTCGCGCAGGGCTGGCGGCGCACCACACGCCCCGAAGCGCTCCGGCTGATGCTGGCCACAGACCCGCACTCGCCGCCGCGTTTTCGCGTCCTGGGCCCCGTCTCCAACATGCCGGAGTTCTTCCAGGCGTTCGGCTGCAAGCCCGGCGATTCGGGGATGCGCGCTGAAAACGTTCAGGTGAAAATCTGGTAGGAGCAAATAATAGTAACAGGCTCAACAGCCCCGTCAGGGGCGCAAGAATGTAGCCCATGACGCAAGTCATGGGTATAGAGCAGACAATAATGAGAGAGCCCCGGAGGGGCGAAAGAAACTCAACTCGCATTTCTTTCGCCCCTCCGGGGCTCTCGTTCTTTGTTCTACTGCTTTTCCCCACGGCTCGCGCCGTGGGCTACATTCTGTCGCCCCTCACGGGGCTGATGTATTTGCTCGAACGGACTCAGCGTACGTTCGCTAATACTTCGGCACGCTCGGGTCAACTTCATTCGACCAGGCCGTGATGCCGCCCTTGAGATTGATGAGGCGGCCTGCGAAGCCCGCTCGCTGGAGCGTCTCTATCGCTTTGGCGCTGCGCCCGCCCATCTTGCAATGGACGACGGTTTCGCGGCCAGGGTCAATCTCGCTCATGCGGCCCGCGACCTGCCCGAGCGGGATCAGCTTCGTGTCGGGAATGCGCGCGATGTCGTACTCGTGTGGCTCGCGCACGTCTATGATCTGAATATCGTCGCCGCGATCAAGGCGTTGTTTCAGTTCGGTGGCGGTAATCTCTTCCATCTTCTGCTCCTCCGTTCGATCAGTCTCGGCTTGCGGCTGCGTCCTGAGCCCGCAGAATTCCTCATAATCAATCAGTGCTTTGATCGTCGGGTGCTCGCCGCAGATGGGGCACTGCGGGTCTTTCCGCAGCTTCAATTCACGAAAGCGCATCTCCCACGCATTGAACAGCAGCAGTCGATTGATGAGCGGGCGACTGTCGCCGCCGAGGATGAGCTTGATGGTCTCGTTGGCCTGAATCGCGCCGACGATTCCGGGCAGCACGCCGAGCACGCCCCCTTCGGCGCAGGAGGGCACGAGTCCGGGCGGCGGCGGCTCTGGATACAGGCAGCGATAGCACGCGCCGCGCTCGGCCCAGAAAACGCTCGCCTGTCCCTCGAAACGAAAGATCGAGCCGTAGACGTTCGGCTTCCCGGCGAGCACACAGGCGTCGTTGACCAGATAGCGCGTCGGGAAATTGTCCGTGCCGTCGACGATGATGTCGTAGTCGCTAAACAACTGAAGCGCGTTCTCGCTCGTCAGTCGCGTCTCGTACGTTTCAATGCGTATGTGCGGGTTGATGTCCTTGAGACGATCGTGCGCCGATGCGATCTTGGGGCGACCGACATCACGCGTGCCGTGAATGATCTGGCGCTGTAAGTTGGACTCGTCAACCACGTCGAAGTCCACTATGCCCATCCGACCGATGCCAGCCGCCGCCAGATACATCCCGGTCGGCGCGCCTAAGCCCCCCGTGCCGATCATCAGCACGCTCGCGGCCTTCAGACGGCGCTGGCCCTCCATGCCGACCTCCGGCATGATGAGATGGCGGCTGTAGCGCGCGATCTCTTCGTGTGAAAGCGAGGGCAACTCTACGGCGGCTTCCTCTTCGGTCGTCGCTACGCCGCCCGCGATCGAGGGCACGATCATGATCGTGTCGCCATCCTTGACGGGCGTTTGCGGCCCGTCGCTGTGGCGTATGTCCTCGTCGTTGACGTAGACGTTGACGAAGTTCCTGAGCGTGTTCTGGTCGTTGTAAAGATGCTTGCGAAGCTCCGCATGCGTCTCGGTCAGACGCTCAAGCGCTTCGCCCGCCGTCGTCGCTTCGACCTTTAACTCCGAGCTTCCGCCAGCATACTGGCGCAGCGCGGTCGGTATTGAAATTGTCACTGGCATAATCAAAACTCCTTCGGCGTTGCTTCCTGAACTGCGATTGCTTCATCCTCTTCGCTCGTCTCACCCGCAGCATCCGTCTCGTCCTTAACGTTCGGGTCTGGCAGCGCCGCGCCGGGTGGAACGGCCCATGTCTCCAGGCCCCCATCGCCCCACTCCTCCGACTCTCCGGTCGTCACAACGAGGCGGTGCTCGGAAATTCCATAATCCTTTACCAAATCCGCTTTCCATTTTTCAACCAGCGCCATGAGATCGGCTTTCGGCAGCGGGGACGGCTCCGCTGTCTCAGCAGGCGGGTTATCCGGCTTTGGCGTCTCAGGAGCCTCAACCGTCTGTTCAATCTTCTTCGGCAGACGAACGATCAGGCAGATATTGAGCTTGTCATCGCTGCGGAGCACGTCGGCGAAACCGTCGAAGGCCACGCGAGCATAGCTTTCGTCCGCCATCTGATAAATATTATAGGAGCCTAACTGTACCACCGCCGACGGTCTTTCCTCGGCCTCTTTGACTTCGGCGACGGGCGGCGGAGCATCCTTCGGAAGAATCCAGAACTGCACAAACGCGGAGGCGCTCATACTTCCTTCATCTTCTTTCTTCTCCTCCTGTTCCCTGTACCCGGCGTAAATAATCTCTATCTGCTCAGCCTCTATTTTGTAGTCAGCCTTCAAGTTCCCGGCAATCTCCTTTGCAACCCTGCGCCATGCGCCGGGAAGCGCTCCCTTTTTGTTATAGGCGACGATCCAGAGGCGCGTGTCGGGTTGTTGATGTAGGATGTCGGCTAAGCTGGCGCGATGCACATTGCCGGTCGTTGGCCCGGAAACTTCATCAAAGTAGGAGCCGAAGTCTTCCCAGTCGTCGAACTCTTCAAACTTTCCGGTAAAAATTTCCGGGCGCGTGTTGTATCTGACGGGTTCGGGCGGAGCAGCGTCGGGCGGTGCTATCCAAAGCTCTGTCGCCGCTTGATTCCATTCTTTATAACGCCCGGCGTAAATGGTCTTGATGCGCTCTGCGTCCAGGCCGCGCAGGCTGACCAAGTACTCTTTCGCCGCGCTCAACATGTAATTCCCTGTCCCGGAGCCATCGCCCTCGGGGCCATAGCTGATGATATACCCTTCATGGGCCGGTTGGTTCTGTAGCTGAACCGCAAAATTATCGAGCCGCGCGCCGTAATCACAGCTACGCAGCTCACCAAACTCATCGAACTTCTGCGCCGCATCAACTGCTTCCTGATTCAAGCCCTGCGCCGCGCCCTCTCGCGCCGCGCCGAGCGCAAGGCACGCCAGTAAGATCAAACCGTGGGCCAACTCGATGCGTCGTCTCATGGCCGGTTGCTCCCCGTCATCTCTTCTTCGTTGAAACGCGAGCGATCAGTCTCCATCTCCCACGAGCGCAGCTCGCTTGCGCGGCCATCGCGCACGGAGACGATGATGTAAGACCATGTGGGCCAGGCGTGTTCCAGATCGAACTGCGAAGGCACGGCCGGATGATCAGGGTGTGAATGGTAATTTCCGACGATATCCAGATTGCGCCCGCGCGCATGACGCTCGCCGCGCAGGTACTCGTCGGGCGTGATCAGCGAGCGATGATGCCTCGCCTCTTCTTCGCGCGCATTCGAGATCGGATAGACTTCGACGACAAGCTTGCGCCCGTCTTCGGCAAAGCTGCCGAGGAGCAGCCCGCAACACTCGTGCGGATACTCCGCTTCGCCGTGACGACGGATTTCGTCTCCCTGCTGTGCTTCGAGCGTAATCATCGCGCGTGTTCTCCCCAGAAACTTTCGCTCAAGTATTTCTCGCCGCTGTCGCACAGGATGGTGACGACGACCGAGCCGGGCGCTAAAGTGCGCGCGAGCCTTAAGGCGGCAAAGACGTTCGCGCCCGAGCTGATGCCGACCAGCAGTCCCTCTTCGCGCGCGAGGCGGCGCGTCATCTCGTGCGCGTCCTCGGTCGTAACCTCCACGCTCAAGTCCGCCAGCGAAGGGTCGTAGATGCCGGGGACGATCGCCGTCGCCATGTGTTTCATGCCTTCGAGCCCGTGAAGCGGTGAATCCGGCTGCATCGAGACGACGCGAATCTTTTGATCGTACTCTTTCAAACGCCGCGCCGTGCCCATGAACGTCCCCGATGTTCCGAGCCCGGCCAGAAAGTGCGTGATGCGCCCCTGGGTCTGCTCCCAGATTTCCGGCGCTGTGCCCACGTAATGCGCGCGCCAGTTGGCTTCGTTGTTGTACTGGTCTGGATAAAAATATCTTTCCGGGTCGGCTGCGGCAAGAGCGCGAGCGCGAAGCTGCGCGCCGTCGCTTCCCTGCAAAGGGTCTGTCTCGATCAACTCCGCGCCGTAGATGCGAAGCGTGTGCTTGCGCTCGGGGCTGGCATTCTTCGGCAGGCAGAGCGTGACCGGATACCCGCGTGCTGCGCCGATCATCGCGTAGGCGATTCCGGTGTTGCCGCTCGTCGCATCGAGAATGGTCTTGCCGGGAAAGAGTTTTCCCGCGCGCTCGCCCGCGAGAATCATCGAGAGCGCGGCGCGATCTTTGACCGAGCCGCCCGGATTCAGATGCTCGGCCTTGGCATAGACTTCCACTTCCTTCACGAGCGCGCGCGTCACGCGCCGCAGGCGAATCAAAGGCGTCCTCCCGATGCTCGATAAAAGATCATCTGCGGGAGCGCTCTCTTGCGGCTCGACGAGGGAACGACTAATCATAGATATTTCGCCGTCATCAATCCAGAAGCATGACGACTGGGCCATCGCTCTATTATTTTCCGGGCTGTCGAATCTTACTCTGCCCGTAGCCTGCAAGCAAAGGGCTGCCCGTCGCGCTTGCCTTTTAATCACCGAACGCGATCAGGAGAACAGCTTATCTCCCGTCTCTGCGGCCTGTATGCTCGCGGCGCGCAGTTCTTCCGCCGAGTAGATGTCCGCGACCTCGATGGTCTGAAGCACCTGCTCGTTGATGTCGGCGAGCGAGACGATGCGGTTGGCCTGCCTGCTGATGGTCGCTTCAAAGAGGTTGCGCGCCGTGCGGGCGTTGCCGAAAGATTCGTCGCGCTCCGCCGTGAGGATGTCGAAAAGGGATGCGAGCCGCGCTTCGGCCTCCGGCGTCAAGTGGAAGTCCGCCTTCGCGCAGAAGGATTTAAAAATCTCCACGAGTTGCTTCGTATTGTAGTCATCGAAATGTATGAACCTGTTGAAGCGAGAGCGCAGGCCCGGATTCGACGAGAGGAACTGATCCATCTTCTCCGTGTAGCCGGCGGCGACGACGACCAGATCGTCGCGGTGGTCTTCCATCATCTTGAGCAAGGTCTCGACGGCTTCATGGCCGAAGTCGTTGCCGCCGCCCGCAGGCGTGAGCGCGTACGCCTCGTCTATAAAGAGAATGCCGCCGAGCGATTTCGTCACCACCTCTTTCACCTTGATGGCGGTCTGCCCGACGTATCCGGCGACGAGGCCCGCCCGGTCTATCTCCACCAGATGACCACGACTCAACACATTCAGCGAGCGATAAATCTGTGCGAGGAGCCGCGCGATCGTCGTCTTGCCCGTGCCCGGATTGCCGTAGAAGATCAGGTGACGCGAGACCGAGAGCGTCGCCAACCCCTTAGCCTCGCGCATCTGCTGCACCTTGAGAAAGTTGGTCAACTGTTTGACTTCATCCTTGACGCGCTCAAGGCCGACCAGCCGATTAAGCTCCGCGAGCAGCTCGTCAAGCGGGCGCGACGGCTCGTCCTCAATAGCTTCGCCTTCATCTTCTTTCGTCCCGGCTGTGTCCTCCACCGGCGGCGCGTCGGCGGCGTGCGGATACAGCGTCTGTTTGAATTTCAGCAGTTCGGCGGCTTCCGTCTCCGTCACTCTGCCGTCGGATTTGATGACAAGGTTGGCGAACTGGAAAAGCGCGTGGCGCGCACGGTCAGCGTAATTCGAGCCTTGCCGTGCGTCGTATTCTTCCAGGTACGAGACGACGACGGGCTCGCTATCGAGTTTCTGGACGATGTTACGACTGAAAGACTGTCTTTCGGGCAGCGGGAACGTGTTGCTATCACAGCTCAACTTAAACGCGCGACAAATCTCTTCGTAATAGCGCTGCTTCTCTTCGACGGAACACTCGCGCAGGTTGACGAAGCGCCTGGCGACCGACAGCAGTTGATTGTCGAGCACAAGGCACGCTTCCGGCGGCGCGGACGCCCCGCGCCAGACCGTCCGTATGCTCACGTCGAGCGGAGACAACAGCCCGGCGAAGGTCTTCGAGAGTGTCGCGACGAGATGTTTATTGCCGGAGCTTAAGGGCACTGGACTTTTGACTCCTGTCAATCAGACGTTGGCTCAGGCGGGATTATAACATTGACGCGCGGGCGGAAAATTTATCTGCGGAATTTTCCGGCCAATGATTCTATATCGAAGGATGCGCGCAGGGTTTGAATTACTGCGAACCAAAGAGCGCGGGCAACCGTATAGGTGGCAGCGGACATCTTTTAACGGGAACGAAAAAAGTTCTTGACAGACTTAACGGTCTTGCCTTATACATGCGCGGTTGCTTTCGCACCGAAGAGATGAAAGCAAGAGGAAGATAAACTTCAATGCTAACGAACCTGACAAACATACATGGCAACGCGGCGATGGCCGCCTGGCAGCCCGAACAGGGCACGCCGGCCACGGCCATGTCCGCTATTTGTCTGCGTTCGTTACCGACCTATCAAATCGATGGCGGTCGCGTGCAAAGACACGGACAAAAGGTCGAAAGCCTCGGCTTTCTGAATCGCCGTCAGAATCAGTTTTAGCATAGCGGGAGCGGCATCCCGCTCCCAATCTCAAACAAAAAGTTTAAGAGAATTGCTTGGAGCGGGCTGGACTTCCCTGTTGAAGTGGCCCGCTCTCGTCTGTTGTTTGACAATCGAAGTACCTTTTTGTGTGAGAGATGAAGGCAGGGAGTCTGGCCTTCTTCAGGACGAGTGACCCCGTTGCTTTGCGAGAGTCCCAGGGTCGCCGTCCTCCGCTAGAAGTGTGCGCCGAAGTGTGTCTTGGGCACGCGCCGCTCTCTGCCTTCATCTATTTTGTAACATAACGAATTCGGTTTTGCATGCGTGGCCGAGCAGCAAAAGCAAAGGATGAAGGCGGCAACGTGAAGGATGAAAAGAATGCTGATCCTTCTTGATAGCTTTCACTTCATCCTTCACGTTGCCGTCTTTATCCTTCAGCTTTTTTTGAACCTGTAGCTCAGCGGAACAAGAGCGCAACCGTGCGAAGGTTGAGGCCGCACGTTCAAATCGTGCCAGGTTCACTTGATCTCTTTGCAATGTCGTCCAAAGGGCAGGACGCTGGTCTCTGAAACCGGAAATCGGGGTTCAAATCCCTGCGTTGCAGCCAACACTGATTGTCCCCGTGGCCGAGCGGATGAGGCACTGGTCTCCTAAACCAGCACACGCAAGTTCGATTCTTGCCGGGGACATCACAGGATTTTCCTTTTGACCGAAAGTTTTTTTTGAGCCGACGTAGCCCAACGGTAGGAGGCGCTAGTCTTAGAAACTAGACAGTGATGGGTTCGAATCCCTCCGTCGGTATCCTCTTGAGCTGGAGTGGCGTAACTGGTAAACGCGCAGCGCTGAGGTCGCTGTGAGACGAAAATCTCAGTGAGGGTTCAAATCCCTTCTCCAGCATTGCCTTCGACGCGGAAGTGATGCAACCGGCAGACATGCAAAGCTTAAACCTTTGTTCCTGAGAGGCGCGAATCTCTCCTTCCGCACTACGAATCAGGCTTGCGCGTGTAACCCAACCGGCAGAGGTGGCGGCTTCAAAACCCGCGAGAGTGAAAGTTCGACTCTTTCCACGCGCATTCACGCATGCAACTTTTCACGCGGGGCGTTAGGCGAGCAGAGTTAAGCCGCTTGATTTTCAATCAAGAGAACGTGGGTTCAAGTCCCACACGCCCTATCAAAATCCTTGATGTTGATCGTAGCTCAATCATGGCAGAGCGCTGCGCTGTGAACGCAGTCGGTGCGGGTTCGAGTCCCGCCGGTCAACCCAATCTTCTTATGGCGCGTTAGGCAAGTCAGGTGAAAGCCGGTTGATTCTCGATCAAGATTTCATCGGTTCAAATCCGATACGCGCTATCTCGCATGGAACTGTGGCCGAGAGGTGAGGCACTTGGTTGTCAACCAAGCCGATGTCGGTTCGAGTCCGTCCAGTTCCGTCTTTCGCCTCCGTAGCTTAGCCAGCGCAGAGCGGTGGACTCTTAATCCATCAGGCGTGAGTTCAAATCTCACCGGGGGCATCAGGTTTTTTTCGCGGAGTGTAGCCTAGTGGACTGAGGCACTTGTCCTGGGAACAAGTTCACGGAGGTTCGAATCCTCCCACTCCGACCATTCTTGCGCATCGTTAGTCTAGCCCGGTTCAAGACACGGCGTTGCCAATGCCGGGACATCGGTTCAAATCCGATACGATGCTTTCTACTGCTTCGGCCCCCGTAGCTTAACGGAAGAGCGGTTCGCTTCGAACGAATCAGGTATGGGTTCAAGTCCTGTCGGGGGTTCTCTTTTTCAATGCGGGAGTGGTGTAGCTGGCAACACCCGAGACTTCCAATCTCGTGTCGAGGGTTCGATGCCCTTCTCCCGTTCCACACACTCTCTCGCGCACGCAACTCAGCTTGTTGATTCTCGTCGTGGGCTTAAACTTTTCAGCGGGCATCGCCAAGACGGCTAAGGCACTGGATTGCAAACCCAGCATCGCCGGTTCGACTCCGGCTGCTCGCTCCAACTCCTGACGGCCATGAGCATTAACAACGCTCTCGCCACATCCACGAAGAAAGGAGGTGCCAGGTCATGGCACTTAATGGTCGGGTCTTACTGCTCAACCAAACGTACGAGCCGCTTGGCACTGTCAGCGTGGCGCGAGCGGTCATCATGGTCTGGAAACAGACGGTCACGGTCGAGGAATGGGACGGCGCGCGTGTGCTTCGCACCCCGCACACAGAAGTTCCAGTCCCCTCGGTCATCAGGCGTCGCACATACATCAACGTGCGTCGTCGCAGAGAAGCCGCTGGCATGAGGCGTCTGCGAATTTACATGCGCGACAAGTTTCGCTGCCAGTATTGCGGCGTCAGGAAGAATCCGGCGGAACTCACGCTGGATCACATTCATCCGCGCTCGCGCGGCGGCGAGAACACACCCGTCAATATCGTCGCGGCATGTCTGGCGTGCAACAACCGCAAGGGCAACCGCACGCCCGATGAGGCGCGCATGCCACTGCTGACGACACAATCGGCGCTCCGCGTCCGTCTCGAAAGAGTCGTGCTCTGCCACTACGCGGAGGCGCGCGTCGAGTGGAGAAAGTACCTGTTCATGGATGAGCCGGAAGCGGTCTCATCCGCCGAGACGGCGCGCACGGCGTAAACGGTGAGGGGGAGGGCCCATCAGCCCAGCCCTCTCGCCCCGCACTCAAGGTTTCCGTGGGCCGGATAGCTGAGATGGATTAGCGCGAGAATGAAAATCTCGATAGGTTGGTTCGATTCCAACTCCGCCCACCAATCTTCAATCGCAGGCCGGTTAGCTCAGTCGGCTAGAGCGCCTGTCCTACACACAGGATGTCGAAGGTTCAAATCCTTCACCGGCCACCAGAAATTTTATCGGGGCGTGGCTCATTCCCGGCAGAACGCGACTGCCGTGTGATCGTGGAGCAAGAGGACGTGCTGGTCACTCACGCCCCGGCCAATTTTTCGCTTCCGGCGATGTAGCTCCAACCGGCAGAGCAGTTCTCCCGTAAAGAACCGCGTGTGGGTTCGAATCCCACCATCGCCTCCATACTTTCGGCTCGCGTTCCCGGCGGCGGTCTTCTAAACCGCACCACGAAGAGTCGGGCGGAAGGCGAGAGGTTCAACTCCTCCGCGAGCCTTCGCAAACGGAACGGCTGTGTAGCTCAGACGGTCTAGAGCATCCGCCTCATAAGCGGGAGGTCGGCGGTTCAATCCCGCCCACAGCTACCAATCTCTTTCAATCGAGACACACAAATGGGCTGGTGATGTAATTGACAGCATAGAAGTCCTGCAAACTTCTTGTGAGGGTTTGAATCCCTCCCGGTCTACCAAAATCCTTTTTTGCGGTGTAGCTCAACCGGCACGAGAGCGCTCGTCTTGTAAACGAGATGATGTGAGTTCAAATCTCATCACCGCAGCCAAAAGCGGACGCGGGAATAGAGCAAGGGCGGCTCGTCGGCCTCATAAGCCGAAACCGACAGGTTCAACTCCTGCTCCCGCAACCAATCCTTAAAAAGTCCTCATCAATCTCACCACCAAGCCGGACACGAGGGAAAGGATGAAGGATGAAGGCGGAAGGATGAAGTAAAAGCTTTCAAGACAAGAAAAGCATTTCTTTCATCCTTCATCCTTCCGCCTTCATCCTTCCTCTTGTGTCTCCCGCCCGGAGTGGTGTTTGAACGCTTCATGATGTGGCGTAGCCAAGTGGTAAGGCATCGCACTGTTAATGCGACTATCGAAGGTTCGAATCCTTCCGCCACAGTTGATTTCGTGTGGAGGCCGGTAGCTAAGTGGCCGAAGGCATCCGCCTTTTAAGCGGAGGATCGTCGGTTCGAATCCGACCCGGCCTGCTATGTCGCGGTGTAGCTCAATGGCAGAGCGTTCGCTCGATAAGCGATTGACGATGGTTCGATTCCATCCACCGCGACCATCAGTCTTGCGGAACGTAGCTCAACCGGCCAGAGCGCCTGCGCGACATGCAGGAGGTTGTAGATTCGAGTTCTACCGTTCCGACCAGTTTTACATGCTCTTTGTCCATCACTGCGGGATGGTGTAAATGGCAACACGCCGGACTTTGAATTCGGCTCTGAGGGTTCGAGTCCTTCTCCCGCAGCCAGACTCTTTGCCGCTTCGGCCCAATCAATCCACACAAGGTACTTCGATTTTCAAGCGAGCGTTTTGGCAGCCGCAGACGCGCGTGCATGTATGTACGGGAAGCCGACTCGATTGCGGTGAAAGATATTAGGAGGTGAGCGAGATGAAACTAGCAGAGGCTTTGATTCTACGCGCCGACTGCCAGAAGAGGTTCGAGCAGTTGAAGGCGCGAATTCTAAGAAGCGCGAAGGTTCAGGAGAACGACCAGCCTGCGGAGAACCCGCAGGAGTTGATCGTCGAGTCCGAGCGCGTGGCGGATGAGTTGGCCGACTTGATCAAGCGTATCAACCGGACGAATTCGACGACCGCCTTCGACGATCTCAGGACGATCTCCGATGCGCTGGCTGAGCGCGATGTGCTCGTGCTCAGGCGTGGACTCTACGGTGACCTGGCGCAGGCCGCGTCCGTCACACAGGTGCAGTATATCCGCACGGAGGTCAAGTTCGTCAGCACGGTCAATGTCAGCGAGACACAGAAGCAGGCGGACGCGCTCGCGAGGGCTTATCGCGAGTTGGACGCGCGCATTCAGGAGTTGAACTGGCAGACCGAAGTCGTAGACGTGAAGTGATGTAGTCGGTAGCCGGAAAAACGGAAGCGAGCACGAACCCGCCAACTGGGAAAGTTGGGCAGGCGGTGTTGAGCCGCCCTATTGGCGACGCGCAGGGGCGCGCGTCAGCGGGTTCGATCCCCGCATGACAAGTAACGCCCAGCAAAGTGACAGGTGCAAGGGGTAATGTAAAGGTAACTACCGTGTGCTGGTTCGTTTTGACGGTGAGGGTGGGCGAGGGGCACTACATCTACTGAGCCGATTAAGCGAGGAGACGGGCAGATGAGCGTTTCAGTCATCGAGCATAAAGCAACACACTATCGCAGCACCGCCGAGATCGAATGCCTCGTACGCAATTTCGAGTCGTGCCTTTTGCCGCGCGACCGCTGGACGCATCAGGCTCATCTGACAGTCGCGCTCTGGTACACCTTGCGCCATCGCTGGCCCGAGGCCGTGCGACTCGTGCGCGCCCGCATCAAACGTTACAACGAAGCGAGCGGGATTATCACGACACCCACGAGCGGTTATCACGAGACCATGACCCTCTTCTGGATGCACATGGTCAGGCTTTATCTTGAGACGGCTTCGCGCGAGTGCTCGCTTGTCCTGCTCGCCAACGGCTTGATCGAACGCTGCGGGGATAGCCGTCTGCCCCTGGAGTATTACACGCGCGAGCGTTTGATGTCGGCGGAAGCACGCGCCGAATGGATAGAGCCCGATTTGAAATCCCTATAAAAGCAGGGATGAAGGATGAAGGATGAAGGATGAAAGGAATGCTTCCCTGTCTTGAAAGCTTTTACTTCATCCTTCATCCTTCCGCCTTCATCCCTTCTTTCCTCGGGCTGGTTTCGGTCAATCTCAAGAAGACCTGCTCAAGAGT
Organism: Pyrinomonadaceae bacterium; assembly: GCA_036522655.1. GTDB lineage: Bacteria > Acidobacteriota > Blastocatellia > Pyrinomonadales > Pyrinomonadaceae > DASQYE01. Next base: position 67,229 of record DATDFK010000051.1, read on the forward strand.
TTCACGTTGCGGCGAGAGTTCGCTGACGCGAAAGCCGCTCTCGACGAGGAGGGCGTTGACGAGCGGGATGTGTTCGTCGGCCACTTCGACATAGAGGGACTCAGCGCCGTTGCGGCGGACGGAGAGTGACGGGTCGGCTGAGAGTAATCTGTAGGCTTCCTCGGGCCGGTCTACCGTCAGCTTGATCGTCTTGTTCGCCGTCAGGAGCTTTTCGATTGTACCCTGGTAGAGCAGCCGCCCCTGATCGATGATGGCGACGCGGTTGCAGATTTGCTCGACCTCGTTGAGCAGGTGGCTGGATAGCAGCACGGTCAGGTTAAGCTCGTCGCGCAGGCGGCGGATGAGCAGTCGAACCTCGCGTATGCCCTGCGGGTCGAGGCCGTCCGTCGGCTCGTCAAGGATAACGAATTCGGGCGCGGGCAGTAGCGCCTGTGCGATGCCTAAGCGCTGGCGCATGCCGTGCGAATAGACGCGCACGGGTTCATGCGCGCGCTCCCTTAAGCCGACGATGTCTAAAATCTCTTCGATGCGCCGGGAGGTCGCGCCGCCGGACATGGCCGCGAAGAGCCGCAGGTTTTGCCAGCCAGTGAAGTGATCGTAGAAGGCTGGCGATTCGATGATCGCGCCGACGCGACGAAGGGCGCGCAGGGGATGCCTGCGCACGTCCTGGCCGAGCAGTCGCACCTGTCCGCGCGTGGGCCGCACGAGCCCAAGCACCATGCGAATGGTCGTGGATTTGCCCGCGCCGTTCTGGCCCAGGAAGCCGAAGATGTCGCCGCGCTCGACTTCCAAAGAGAGATTCTCCACGGCGTAGCGGCGTCCGTACCTCTTCGTCAGCAGCTCCGTGCGCAGCACCGCGAATGCCCTATCGCTCGCGCCCGTATTTTGCCAGTTTCCTTTCAAATCCTTCACCTTGTGAATCTCTATGGCAGCGCGACCTCGACCAGCAGCGGAAAGTGATCCATGCGGCCCACGGCTGCGCCCTTGAGCACTTCGGCGCGGCGCAGGATGAGCGCATCCCCTGTCGGGCCGAAGATATAGTCAATGCGGCGCTCGTTCAAGGCAGTCTCGCCAGCGCTCCGCCCAAGGTCGCGGAAATACTTGAGAGCGTAGCTATAAGATTCGCTATCGTTTTTCAGGTTGTCCGTAAAAAAGTTCGACTGGTTTCCGCTTCGCAGCTCGAAATTGAAATCACCGGCGATGAAAACCATGCCGGCCGCGCTACGCGAGTGGGCCCAGTCAACGATCTCGCCCGTGAAGGTGCGTCGCTTGGCCGCGCTGAAGGCGTCGGCGTGCGCGCTGAGCAGTGTGATCGCGGTCGCGTTGCCTCCCGTGTGAAATGTCGCGGCGATGGCGCATTTCTCAGCGGCGGCGACGTTTGCGAACTGCGCCGACTGGTCTTTGACGAGCACTGCCTCAACGCGGTCGGTCTTGTCCGAAGGGCAGACCGCGCCGCGATAGCGCTGCTTGAGCTGAGCGAGCAGGATTTCAAGCTGCTCCTGTCCGGTCAATTCCTGCAAGGCGACGGCGTCGGGGTCGCCGGTGGTGATCGCCTCGGCCACGGCTTTCAAGTCTTTGCTATGCGCGCGCGAATCATCTTCGAGGTCGCCGTAGCCTATGTTCCAGGTCATGAGCCTGAGGCGCGGGCCGTCCGAAGGCTTTGTCCCGAGCAGTGAGCGCTCGCGCGCGGGCTCGAAATGAAGCGCGCCGCCGATCATTAGCAGTGCGAGCGCCGTCAAGATAATCTTGGCCCACATCGCTAGGTCGTGATGTCCTTTCGGTCAAAGATGGCGACGGCGGCCAGCAGCAGCCCGAAGATATAAGCGCCGCAGATGCTCCCGTAATGATAGAAGCTCAGCCAGGGAATCTCCGGCTTAAAGACATCGCGCCAGAAGTCCATGTCGGTCGTGAAGAAGTAGGGCCGCAGGTGCTCGAAGAACTCTATGCGACCGATGATGTAGAGCATGACGTAGATGGCAAGCGTCGTGACGACAGCCATCACGGGCGTCTCGAAGATGACGGAGAAGAACATGGCGATGGCGGCGACGACGAGCAGCGCCCAAGTCCCCGTAAAGCTCGCGTAAAGGAAACGCCACAGCGCCTCGTCGCGCGCGATTCTGCCGGGCTCGTCAACCAGATTGAGCGGGCCGGGATACAACTCTATATCGCCCCACCCGATGAAGAGGAGCCCCACCAGCAGGTTCAGTGCGATGAAGAAAGCCAGCAGCAGGTAGACGTGCAGCGCCACCATCAGGAATTTCGAGAGGAAGATGGAGACGCGCGAGACCGGACGCACACAGATCATGCGCAGCGTGCCCGTGCGCGCATCTCCGGCAATCTGCGCGCCTGCGGTCATGGCGACGAAGATGGGTATCAACAGGCTGAAGGAGAACATCAGAGAGTAAAGCGCGAAGGTCATCCCGTTGAAGTAGCTCTTGGACTCGTAGGTGTACTTGAACTGCTCTGCGGCCTGCCCGCCCGTCTTACGTTCGGCATAGGAATAGAAGCCCCAGAGCATGAGGCAGACGAACCCGACGAGCGCGATGAAGGAAAGGTAAAAGCTCTTGGAGCGAATGAGCTTGTAAAATTCGATTCTTAATTGCGTGAACATCTGTGCTTCGCTTTTGAGAGGCTACATTCTTGCGCCCCTGCGGGGCTCAACGTCAGGGGAGATGCCACACTTGCGCAGTGTGGCTCGCAACACACGGGCTGTCATGTGTATTTACGTTGGTGCGGGGAATTGCGTTCCTTGCAGATTAATCCGCGCCTTGCCCGGCGGAGGGGCATCGCCCTTACTGCTTATACTCGATCGAGATATCGTCGTCCTTTTCATCAATCAGGACGCGCGAGCCCGAAGGCACTTCGCCGAAGAGGAGTTGTTCGGCGAGGGGCTGCTTGATTTTCGTTTGAATCAAACGCGACATCGGCCTTGCACCGAACAGGCGGTCGAAGCCGCGACGGGCGAGCCAGGCGCGCGCGCCTTCCGTCAATTCGATGGTCACCTTTTTGTCCGCGAGCTGCGCCCGCAGCTCGTTGATGAATTTGTCTACGACGCGCTCGATGACCTCGAAGCTTAACTGCTCGAAGGCTATCCAGGCGTCGAGGCGATTGCGGAATTCCGGGCTGAAGGTGCGCTCTATGGCTCCACGTCCTTTGCCCTTGCCGCCGCCGTCGGTTTGAAATCCGATGCCCTTCTCGCTCAGCTCGCGCGCGCCCGCGTTGGTCGTCATGATCAGGATGACGTTGTGGAAATCTGCCTTCTTGCCGTTGTTGTCCGTCAGCGTCGCGTGATCCATCACTTGCAGCAGGATGTTGAAGAGATTCGGATGCGCCTTCTCTATCTCGTCCAGGACGAGCACGGCGTAGGGCGTCTTGTTGATCGCGTCCGTCAGCAGCCCGCCCTGATCGAAGCCGACGTAGCCGGGCGGCGCGCCGATCAAGCGCGAGACCGTGTGCGCCTCCATGTATTCGCTCATGTCAAAGCGCAGGAATGCGACGCCGAGCGAGTGGGCCAACTGTTTGGCAAGCTCCGTCTTGCCCACACCCGTCGGCCCGGAGAAGAGGAAAGAGCCGATGGGCTTTTCCGGGTGGCCGAGGCCGGAGCGCGAAAGCTTGATGGCGTTGACGACGCCTTCGATCGCCTGATCTTGTCCGAAGATGACCGACTGCAACTCGCGCTTGAGATTTTGCAGGCGCTCTTTTTCAGAGACCGCGACGGAGCGCGGCGGAATCTTCGCCATCCGCGACACGACCGTCTCGATCTCTTTCGGGCGAATCGTCTTGGGCCGCTTTTCCGGTGCTAAAAGTTTGACGGCGGCCCCGGCTTCATCCAGCACGTCGATCGCTTTATCGGGCAGGAAGCGGTCATGTATGTGCTTGGCCGAAAGCTCGGCGGCGGTGCGCAGCGCTTCGACCGTATAGCGCACACCATGATGCTCTTCGTAGTAGCTCTTGAGACCGGCGAGGATTTGCACCGTTTCTTCAATGGTTGGCTCGCCGACCTCTATCTTCTGAAAACGCCGGGCCAGCGCGCGGTCGCGCTCAAAGGCAGCCTTGTATTCGGGATAGGTCGTCGAGCCGATGCAGCGTATCTCGCCGGATGCGAGCGCGGGCTTGATGATATTCGACGCATCCATAGAGCCGCCGCTGGTCGCACCCGCGCCGACGATGGTGTGAATCTCGTCGATGAAGAGGATAGAGCCGGGCCGCTTCCTTAAAGCATTGATGACGCCCTTCAATCGCTGCTCGAACTCGCCGCGATACTTCGTCCCGGCCAGCAACGCTCCCATGTCCAGCGCGTAAACCTCCACATCAAGCAGCACGTCCGGGACTTCGCCGCGCTGAATCTTGAGGGCGAGCCCTTCGGCGATAGCCGTCTTGCCGACTCCCGGGTCGCCGACGTAGAGCGGATTGTTCTTGCGACGACGACAGAGCACTTGAATAGTGCGTTGGACTTCGGAGGTGCGACCGATGAGCGGGTCTATGTGGCCTCGGGCGGCGCGTGCGACGAGGTCTTCGGTGAAGGCGGCGAGCGGGTCGTGGATGGTCTGCGTTTCATCGTCGTCGAGGTCGATCCCGCCGCCCTCGCTCGCTAACCCCCTTCCTCTTGCGCCTTCGGCGATCTTCGAGATGCCGTGCGCGATGTAGTTCAAGACATCCAGGCGCGTGATTCCCTGCTTCTTCAAAAAGTAGACGGCGTGAGATTGCTCCGCCTGGTAGAGCGCCGCCAGAATATTGCCGCCGTTAACCTCTCGCTGACCGGAGCCCTCGGCCTGCAACATCGCATACTCGATCACGTAACGGAACTGGAAAGTCTGTTCCGGCAGCGCCTCAAAGTCTTCCGGCAGGCGCTCCAACTGGCCGTCGAGGAATGAGAGAACATCCTGATGAAGCGATTCGAGGTCGCCGCCGCAATGATGCAGGACGTTGCTCGCCGTCGCCTCCTGAAGCAGGGCCAGCAGCAGATGTTCGAGCGTGATGTACTCGTGCCGCCGCTTGATCGCCTCGTTGACGGCCACGCTCAATGTCGCCTGTAGTTCCCTGGTGATCATCAAAATCTCGCCCGCGAGTGCTTGTGCACGTTGATACCCTCTGGAAAACTTAGCACCGTTCTGGCCTTTGAGGCAAAGCAGCAGCGTATATCTTAAAGTATGCCGAAGCCCCCGCAAGGGGCGCGCAGAATGTAGCCCAGGGCGCAAGCCTTGGGAATAATAGATGAAAGCCCCTGAAAGGGGCGACAGAATGTAGCCCAGGGCGTCAGCCCTGGGAGAATAGATCGATAGAAGTATCGAAGCCCCGGAGGGGCGTAAGAAACTCAAGTTGAGAATCTTACGCCCCTCCGGGGCTCAACTATGTTTGGCTACGCATTACCCACGGCTAGCGCCGTGGGCTACATTCTATCGCCCCTTTCAGGGGCTGGCTTACCGGGGCGCGCTTACCTGTTCTGTTTTTTCTTGAACTTCATGGCGACGCCATTCATGCAGTAGCGCAGGCCGGTCGGTTTCGGGCCGTCATTAAAGACGTGGCCCAGGTGTGCATCGCAGCGATTGCACAAAACCTCCGTCCGCGTCTCGGGCAAGCTGTTATCCACTTCCTCGCGCACGTTCACTTTTGAAATGGGAGCCCAGAAGCTCGGCCAACCCGTGTGGGAATCGAACTTCGCGCTTGAGCTGAACAGCGGCAGCGAGCAGGAGACACACTCAAACGTGCCCTTCTCGTGAATGTCATTGAGCGGGCTTGAGTACGGAGCCTCAGTCCCCTTTTGACGGGTCACGTAATACTGCTCCGGCGTCAGAAGCTGTTTCCACTCGGCATCCGTCTTGATGACCTTCGCAAACGGCAGGGCATCCGTCTTGGCGGCCGCCGGGACGCCCTGCGCCAAGGCGTTGACGAGCGGCATTCTGGAAAGCCCGGCCAGTGCGCCGAGCGTGATCGCGGATTTGAGAAAGAAACGTCTATTCATCTTCATAGCCTCCTGACGGTCTTCAAAAATAATATACGAGCCATGCCGTCGGCTCGGATTGTTTTTTGAGGCCATGTCGTATCCGTTAGCAACTGAGGTCAGTACCGCCTGCTTAAGCCGGGCGGGTCTCAAACGACGCGAACACCCGCCCGAGACCTTTGGCGGCGCTGACCTGGATTCACCACGCGCGCTCAATTTTCCTCGGTCGTAAACAGCAAAGGGTACTCGTGCGCCTGCGCCAGCTCGGTCGCCTTGGCGACTTTCATCTCCGCGACTTCGTAGGTGTAAATCCCGGCGACGCCGACGCCCTGCATGTGCACCTGAAGCATGACGCGCACGGCGTCGGCCTCCGAGCGCTGAAATACCGTCTGCAAGACGAAGACGACGAAATCCATCGTCGTGAAATCGTCATTATGTATCAAGACCTTGTAGAGCGGAGGCGGCTTGAGTTTCTCCTTGCTCTTGCTCTCTGTGACGACCGCTGCGTCTGGCTCTGCGTTTAGTCTCGGCATATGTTTATCGTGCGACCGGGCACTGATAAATAAGATACCAGCACTGCGAAGAGATTGCAGCACCTCGCATGCTCACTGAAGAGATGGGCCCACAGACAGCATGGCTCCCGTCACGTTGCAACCGTCACGAGGCCCCCTCGTGCTTCGTCACCGCTCCCGCTTGCCGCCCGGCGAACGGGCAGTTTAAGCTAAGCCGCGATGGCTCTCATACGCTTTCCAGACCCCAGGCACGCGACCCCCGAGGGGATAGTGGCGATCGGCGGAAACCTCCAGCCGGAGAATGTCATGGAGGCTTACCGCCGGGGAATCTTCCCCTGGCCGATAGAGGGTCTGCCGCTCGTCTGGTTCTCCCCGCGCGAGCGCGCCGTACTGGAATTCGCCGACCTGCATATCCCGCGCAGCCTCGGTCGAGAGCGCCGCCGCGCAGGTCTTCGTTTTACCATCGACGCGAATTTTAGCGCAGTCATTCGCGCTTGCGCGAGCACCCAGCGCGCGGGCGAGACCGGCACATGGATTACCCCCGGCATCATTCGCGCTTACAGCGAATTGCACAGAAGAGGCTTTGTCCATAGCGTCGAAGCGTGGGAGGGTGACGCGCTCGTCGGAGGGCTCTACGGCGTAGAGGCTGACGGTGCGTTTGCGGGCGAAAGCATGTTCTACCTGCGCCCGAACGCGTCAAAGCTGGCGCTACTCTTTTTGATAGAACATCTCAACAGCCGTGGCCTGGACTGGCTCGACATACAGATGCTGACCCCGCACATGGAACTGCTCGGCGCAAAGCTCATCACCCGCGATCGCTTTCTTGAGAAGCTGGCACACACGCGCTCGCGCCGGCTCAAGCTGTTCGAGAAGCCTGAGGATTCATAGGAAGAAGAATCGAGAAAAGATATGGCACATAAAAGATTACTGCTGCTCAGCAACTCGTCCAACTACGGTGAGGGCTATCTGGAATATCCCGCGAGCGCGATCAGGGATTTTCTCGGCGGCGAGATCAAAACCGTGCTCTTCGTGCCCTTCGCCGGTGTGCGCTACTCTTTCGATGAATATGCGGCGACGGTTCGCGGGCGGTTCGAGGCGATGGGATACAAACTGGAATCGGTTCACGACGCGCGCGATCCGCAGGGGGCGATCGGACGCGCAGAGGCCATAGCCGTCGGCGGCGGCAATACCTTTCATTTGCTGAGCGGCCTTTACAGGGCCGGGCTGATAGACGAGGTTCGCGCGCGCGTCCAGAACGGCGTGCCCTACATTGGCTGGAGCGCCGGGGCTAATGTCGCTTGCCCGACGATCAAAACCACCAACGACATGCCGATCATCGAGCCGCCGAGCTTTCGCGCGCTGAATCTCGTTCCCTTCCAGATCAATCCGCACTACACGGACGAGCGCGCGGTCGGGCACGCGGGCGAAACACGCGACGAGCGCCTCGCAGAGTTTATAGAAGTCAACCGGGACATTTATGTTATCGGATTAAGAGAAGGCACTATGCTGCGTATCGAAGATGCCTCGATCAAGCTGCTCGGCGAAAAAAGCGCGCGCGTGCTTCTCAAGGGCCGTGAAGCCAGAGACTACGCGCCGCACGAGTCGCTGGAGTTTCTCTTACAACGACCGGGTCATTGAGTCGCGGGCCTCTTAGTAGTACCCAGGGGCGTGATTAAAAGATTGACCGGGGCGACACCGGCGGCGCGCCGGACAACCGGCAACTCTATGAACGAGGCGCGGGCTTTGTTTCTCTCGACCGTGATGACGGGCGTTCCTTCGGCCGGGATGCGCGCGAAGACGCTCTTGTCATGTCCCGCGATGGCGATGCGAATTCGATGTCCCTTCTTAACGAGCACGGAGGTCGGCAGCAGCCCGAAGCGCAATTCCGTCGACTGGCCCGGCACGAGCGGCGCGCCGTCTTTACTCTTGAATGAATGATACGGCACGCCTGACCAGATGGGCGGGCGCTCGCCGGAGACCTTGCGATGAAGGGCGCGCAGCTCTCCTTCCGTCAGGTATGTGACCTTACCGTTTTCATCCACGTCCTCAAGATAGACGAAGAAAGCGCCGTCCGTGCTCGTCGAAGCGACGTATAGATTGATGACCGGATAGCCCGTGATCTCCGTATCTTCCGCCAGCGGTGCGCTCGTGTAGACGAGCAGGCGGCGGTCTTCCTCCGCGCGGTCTGGATAGCTGACGGGCCCACCCAGTTGTGTGCGCCAGCGATTATGCTCGCCGGTCGTGGCCTCGAAATCGACCGTGTAGCTGTCTGCACCCGAAGACGCCGTTGGAGCTTTCGCCGAGAGCGTGTTGCCTTCCGTCATGTACCAGCGCACGGGCGCGCTTCCGGCGACGGGCCAGGTCTTCGTCTCCTTCCACTTCTCTTCGCCCATCGTGTAGTAAGCGAGCGTCCGCTCCTGCGGCATCACGCCCGTATCGACGCCCTTCAGGTAGTAATCGAAAAAGCGCAGCCATTCGAGCGCCTGCCTGACGGCCTCCGAGGTCGGCGATGAATAAGGGCTCGCAAGCTGTGAGCCGCCATGATTCCACGCGCCGATGATCGCGCGCTGCGGATTCTTCAAGGTCATAAAGCTCTTAATCACGGCATCCGCCGTGCCCGCATCGAACCACCCGCCCCAGCTATTGACGGCAGCACCGGAGCGCCCTATCTCCGTCGCGTAGCGGTGCGGGCTGAAATCGTCGATCGTGACGTTGCTGAATGGCCTGTCGTCGCGATACGTGACTCGCTGCGCCGCCTTGTAGATGTCTATATTACCGGCGTGCGATTTTGTAGCCTCGGCGAGCGCGCTCCCGTCACTGTCTGTATCGACGGGCTTCACGCCCGCGCCCGTGTCAAGCTTCCGGTTGTACTCGTTCCAGGTCTTGACGAGCCACTCGTTGCGTATGCCGCCGGGGAACGGAACGTCCTGATACTCGTCAAACTCGAAATGGCGCGGGATGACGGCCTTGAGCGCCGGGCGATTGGGGACGTTGATAAACAGCGCAGCGTTGCCGCCGTAGGAGTTGCCGATCGCGCCCACCTTACCGTTTGACCAGGGCTGGCGAATTATCCAGTCGATGATCTCGCCGCCGTCTTTGACCTCCTCGCGCGACCAGGGCGTGGGCCAACTGCCGAAGGACGCGCCCGTGCCCCTGACATCCACCAGGACTACAGCATAACCGTGCGAGGCAAAGAATCGCTGGTAGCTATTGGGCCCTTGTCCTTTGGCAACGCGCCAGTATCTTGTCTGCTCGACGATGGCGGGAATACGCGCGCTTGCGGCCAGTTCTTTCGGCAGCACTAAGTCTACGGCGAGCTTGACGCCGTCGCGCATCTGTATGTAGAGCGACTGGACGACAGCCTCTTTATACTGCGGCTCTGTGAAGCCCCTGTACGGCGGGGCAGCCGCAGGCGCGGTCTGACTCTGCTGGCCCGCCGTCGTGCCGGAAGAGCTTTGCGCTTGGGCCCACTGGCCCAAGTGTACGGCGGGCGCGAAAAACGTCAGGAGCAATGCTGCGATCAGTAGAATCCGGTGAACCATGATTTCTCCCAAGGGACGGGCTATAGAATAGAGCGCGCCCTTTGAGCGGCCACGCTCGATGCTTGACTCTACCCGCACTGGTCATCTTAGCGTAATGACCTCGGACGCCAAGACATAGACCATCGGCGACAAAGCGCGCTCGTCCGAGGACGCACAAGGCGCGGCCTTGTCTGGCTCGCCGCCGTTAAGATAAAGTTTCCGAGGAATTTTAAGGTTTTCGTCCTATGCCTCGTGTCCATACCATCACAGTCAAGGCGGTCGGCAAAGTCGTTGATGCGGCGCGGGCCTGCGGCGTCGCGCCCGAGGAGCTTTACCGCGCCGTCAATCTAGACCCGGCCCTGCTCGATGATGCCGACAATCGTATTCCATACGCGCAGCTCATCGCGCTCTATGAAGAGGCCGCGCGCCTGACGGGCGACGAGGCTTTCGGGCTTCACCTGAGCGAGCACACGAGCGAGAAGGTCTTCGATCTGCTCGGCTATGTGTTGATGAGCAGCCCGACGCTCGGCGAGGCGCTGCACAGAATCGTTCGCTATCATCCAATCTGGAATGATGGGGCGGAGTACGTCGTGGAGACCGAGGGTGAGCGGGTGCATCTGGGCTATCGTTACCTGAGCCCGCGCGTCGAAGCGCGTCGTCATGATTGCGAGATGACGCTGGCGATCACCTTAAGGTTCGGATGCCTCGCAACCGGCGTTGACTGGACGCCGCGAGAGGTCAGCTTTGAGCACGCGCAGCCAGCCGATCTCTCCGAGCACCAGCGCATCTTTCGCAGCCCGCTACGTTTTTCCAGACCCGTCAACGAACTGGTCTTCGATCGCTCGCTGTTGAGTCTTCCGCTGGTCGAGGCAGACCCGGCGCTGTGCGCCGTGCTCGATCGCCACGCGGCGGAATTGCTGGCGAGGTCGCCCGCTCGCGGCGGCTTTGTGGACGAGGTGCGCGCCCTTCTCTTCGAGGCCATGCAGGGCGGCGACGCGAGCCTCGAAGCGATCTCGCGGCAACTGGGCACGAGCCCGCGCACGCTCCAGCGAAAGCTCAAAGAAGAGGGCGCTTCGCATCAGGACTTACTCGACGAGATACGGCGCGACCTCTCCAAGCGATACCTGCGCGAGCCGCAGATGGCGATCTGCGAAGTCGCCTACCTCCTCGGCTTTTCCGAGCCGAGCGCCTTTCACCGCGCCTTCCGCCGCTGGACAGGCATCACCCCCAGAGCCTATCGCCGCACAGCGCAACCTTAGTCCCAAAGCAGAAAACAGCAGAGATGGACAGGCGGAAGGATGAAGGATGAAGGATGAAGTAAAGGCATCTCAAATCTGAGATTCAATATTTCAGATCACTTTTCAAATCTGAGATTCAATATTTCAAATTACTTTCATCCTTCCGCCTTCATCCTTTCTTTCCTCAGACAGCGTGCAGTTCACTTTGTCACGACGCCGGAGAGCATTTCCAGACGCCTGCGCGCCTCTGCGGCTTCGGGGCTGCGCGGGTAGCGGCGAAGGATTTCGCGCCAGCCCTCGCCGTCATAATGAAACTGCTTTGACGCTCGGTTGAAGGTGTAGGTGATGCCCTGCCGCCTGTACCTGTCGAGCCCGTTATAGCTGAGGAAGTAACTGAAGACGGGCGCGCCGTTAGCAGACATCTCGCGTTCGTCCAGGCGGCGCGCGGCATCGCGCGAGAGTCTGGCGGCGGCAGCCTCCGCAGCCTCCGCATAGATCAGCAGGACGGCAGGACGCGCGGGCGAGCGTGGGAACAGATCCAGAAAGATTCGCGCACGCGCGATGCGATCAAAGTCTTCGGATGCGCGAATGAGCCGCAGCAGTCGCTCGTCATCTTCGGCACGCGCGGGCGAGACGACCGCCTCGCTTTGCAGCCACCCGCCCGTTCGTCTGGTCACGGCCACACGATAGAACGTCAGGCCGTCGGCGTTGCGTTTCGCGCCGAGGACTAGAACCACGCGGCCACGGCTCAGCCTGTGCAGCAGTTGGGCCGAAGGGTCTGGCCCATCGCGCAACGCCGCCAGTCTTTCATCGACGACGACGGCGCTGCGACTGCCGAGCGTGACGCGCCGTCGCTGCGCAGACGCAACGGAAACCAGCGCGAGCGCGCAGGCGATTGTGAGCAGTGAAACGATGATTCTCTTGATGCATGAGGAATGAAGAGACACGAGTCCAGCCTCCTTTCACAAGGTGAGGTTGAGTTGAGGCGACATGCTCGCACGGTGCGCGCGCGTGCGCGGTGAAGTTTAGCGCGAGGCGCGGCGGCGAGTCGCAGGCGACTGTGTTGCCGGATTCACGCGGGCGTCGGCGGCGAGTAAGCGCTGCTGCGACCCCGCGTGATGGAAATGACAGATGGCGTTGGCGAGCGCATCCGCCGCATCATGCGGCTCGGGAACGCGCTCAAGCGAGAGGAGCACGCGCACCATCTCTTGAACCTGATGCTTCTCGGCATTGCCGTAACCGACGACCGTTTGCTTGACGAGTCGCGGGCTGTATTCATGAATCTCCAAGCCTGCTCGCTCGGCTACGAGCAGAGCGACGCCGCGCACCTGCCCGAGCTTGAGCGCGACCTTAACATTCGTCGCGTAGAAGGCTTCCTCGATCGAGCACACATCCGGCTTAAGGCGCGCTATCAAAGCCTCCAGCCCGTCGCCGATTTTCAAAAGCCGCAGCGAGAATCTCTCGCGCGCCGGAGCCTTGATCGTGCCGTATTCGATGAGACGGTAACGGCGGCCATCGCCTTCGACGACACCCCACCCCGTCGTCTCGCTTCCCGGATCAATCCCTAATACGCGCACAGGCTCTTCTCTTACTCTTCAAACGTCAAATGATTCGCATGCCCTATCGGATGTTCCCGCCCGCCAGGGCGCGGAGCATATCACAGGAAAGGATGAAGGCGGAAGGCGGAAGGATGAAGTAAAAGCTTTCAAGAAGGGTCAGCATTCCTTTCATCCTTCATCCTTCATCCTTCATCCTTCTCTTTATGCTCCCGCCATGTCGGCCTCGCTGATGTCGAAGTTGGCGGAGACTTTCTGTACGTCGTCGTGGTCTTCCAGGGCTTCCATCAGCTTGAGCATCTGGCGTGCGTCCTGGCCTTCGAGCTTGATGTAGTTTTGCGGAACCATCTCCACTTCGGCGACCTGCGGCTCGATGCCGGCATCTTTGACGGCGGTCAGTACGGCGTCGAAGTTGTCGGGCGAAGTGATGATCTCGAAGTTGTCCTCGTCATCGCGCAGGTCATCGGCCCCGGCTTCTATGACCAACTCGAACAACTCTTCCTCGGACTTGGCGGACTTTTCGACGACGATGTAGCCCTTCTTCTCGAAGAGGTAGCTGACTGCGCCGGACGTGCCTAGATTGCCGCCGTTCTTGGAGAAGATATGGCGTATCTCTGCAACGGTGCGGTTGCGGTTGTCCGTCATCGAATCGACCATGATGGCGACGCCGCCGGGCCCGTAGCCTTCGTAAGTTATCTCGTCGTAGGTGACGCCCTCTTCTGCGCCCGTGCCGCGTCTGATCGCGCGGTCAATCGTGTCGTTGGGCATGTTCGCGCCCTTGGCGTCGGAGACGGCCTTGCGCAGGCGCGCATTGGCATTCACGTCGCCGCCGCCCGTGCGCGCAGAGACCTGAATCTCTTTAATCAACTTCGTGAACAGCTTGCCGCGCTTGGCATCCAAAGCGCCCTTCTTGTGCTTGATAGTGTGCCACTTCGAGTGTCCTGACATGATGAATAAGTTCCCTGAATAAAATTTTCGGATTGGAGCGGAAGGGAAATATACCACATCGCCGCGCAGACAGGCACACCGCCCGGCCAGGGGCCCGGTATTTACCGGCGGCATGAGGCGTCTCGCGGTCAAAAGCCTCTAAATACGACTCTTGGTCTCAATGGCGACTTGATTTATACTCGCCCCAAGAACAGCATATCTTCCTCACTGAAAGGCAAATGGTTATGATCAACGAAGAACGTATAGCTCGCCTGGAAAGTTCATTCCTGCTCCTCACAGATCTTGCCCGCAGCGCAGAGGTGCGCATGGACATATCAAACGAGCGTATTAATAGAACAGAGGAGCTTATCAATGCGCTCGCCAACGCTCAGATACGCACCGAAGAGCGCATGAGGGCTGTTACCGAAGCGCAGGAGAATAGTGATGCCAAGATAGCTGCTTTGGCTGATGCTCAAATACGTACGGACGAGCGTATGAATACGTTCGACGAGCGCATGGACGCGCTCGCTAAAGCTCAGGAATATACTGAAGCTAAGATGGCAGCTTTGGCTGATGCTCAAATACGCGCAGGAGAGCGCATGGATACGTTCACCGAACGCATGGACGCGTTCGCTAAAGCTCAAGAATATACTGAAGCTAAGATGGCAGCTTTGGCTGATGCTCAAATACGCGCAGGAGAGCGCATGGATACGTTCACCGAACGCATGAACATGCTCACCGAGCGAGTGGCGGCGCTCGTCGCAGCGCAGGAGAATAGTGATGCCAGGATGACAGCTTTGGCTGATGCTCAAATGCGTACCGAAGAGAGTATGAGCATGCTCGCCGAGTCGCAGTCGCAAACGGATCGCCGTTTGGATGCGCTGATTGACATCACCAGGCGAAATCAGGAAAGAAATGAAAATCGTGGGCCCGGGAGCGTTTGATAACTATCCTTGCTGACGGCGATAGTTGAGACGCTATTTCTGCTCAAGCTTCTTGAGCGCGTCGCGGGCGTTTGTGTTCTGCGGATTTAGTTCGAGCGACTTGCGATAATTGAGTATGGCGAGTTCGCGGTCGCCGTTGGCGAGATAGGCTTCGCCGAGACTGTCGTAGGTATTGAAGGCTTGCGGGTAGACGGCGACGTTGAGCTTGAATATCTCTATGGCTTCGCGGGTTTGTCCCTGCCCGAGCAGGATGTAGCCCAACTGGTTCAACTCTCGCTCGCTGAAATCATATCGCTCCGGCTGCCCTTTCTTCAGGTCGTAGTATTGACGCACGGCGGCTTCAATACCACGCTCGATGAGGGCTTTTTGGACGGGCTGCGCGATCGACATCGCCCTCACGTTTTTGAACCAGTCGATAGTTCGGCGCAGCCTGTCCTCCGCGTTCTGAGATACGGGATGGTCGTCCTTGGCATAGATGACCAGCTCGTAGAGCTTGCCCGCTTCGTCCAGCTTTTGAGCCAGCGCCATCGCCTGTGTCGGTTTGACGCCGGGGTCTGCGCCGCCCTGAAGAATGAGCAAAGGAACGTCCAGCTTATCCGCCCATAAGACAGCCGACCTGCTCCTGAGATGCTCTTCCTTACGCGCGTCGAAATCAGGATAGACGCTGCGCGCGAACTGTATAAAGCCGGGATTGTTGGCCTGAGCGGTGTTGTCCGTAGGCGCGCCGACGATTGCTGCGGCGCGCAGTGGAGCGCCGCGTCGTATGGCCTGAAGCGTCATGATCGCGCCCCTCGAATAACCCCACATGAAGAGCCTGTCCATATCGACGTAACCCAGAGAGCGAGCCAGAGGGATAAGGTTCATGACATCGTTTGTATCCGCGCCTGCGACCTCGTCTTTGCCCTCGCTGCCGCCCGTGCCGCGATACTGCGAGGCCAGCACGACGAAGCCTTCGGACGCGTAACGGTGCATCTCCCAGAGATAATTGAAATTCTCGGGCCCGATCGCACCGTCGGCCAGCCCGCCACGGTTAAAGATAATCGCAGGGAGGCGCTTGCCCGTCGTCACCTTCGGCTTGTAGATGAAGCCGACGATCTTCAGCCCGTCGCTCATGTATTTGATTTTCAGAAGCTCAAGGTCTGCGGAGGCTCGCATCTTCTCCACGCCTTCCTTCGGATAGCCGCCCCGGAAACGGTCTGTCAACTCCTCATAGGCTGGCAAGGCGTAGGCCGTCTGCTCGATGATCTTTCCGTCCGTGCTCGACGTGGCGCTGGCCTGCTGCGCGTATGCACACCCGCACGCGCAGAGGAGCTGGATGATTGCCGAGAGGAAAGTGCCGTTGGTTTTCATGTGAGCCTCCTGCGATTTCGTTTAGTTGAGCCGGGAGCTATTTGTTGACTTTGTCTGACGACGGCTTCTTCGTGTTGCTTCCGCCGAGGCCGTACCTGCCCGTGTAGTATAGCGTCCCGGCGAGCACGAGGAACATCAGGAGCGATGTCACCCTGTTCTCTTCCAGCCAGGCGGGCAGGTATTGAACGACGCTGAATATATCACCGCGCCCGATGCTCTGCGGAATAGTGAGGAGCAGCCCCGTGATGGTTCCGCCCGCGATCAACCCGGAGCTGTAAAGGATGCCGGGGCCGCTCTCTTCTTCTGCCAGGCTGCGCTTGCCGCGCGTCGCGCGTTCGACCAGAGCGCGCACCACTCCGCCCGCGAAGACCGCCGCAGAGGTCGCGATCGACAGGTACATCCCGACGGCGAAGGGCAGCGCGGAGATGCCTATGATCTCCAGCATGACCGAGATGAAGACCCCGATCAGGATGAGCGACCACGGAAGCTTTTGTGTGAGCACGCCGTCCACGAGTATCGCCATCAACTGCGCCTTCGGCGCGTCGAACTTGGAGGACGGCGCGGTCGTCACCTCTTCGTAAAGGGCGCGACCAGTCGCGTCCGCGTAGAAGGTACGCGGCGTCTCGCCTCCTGCGACCGTGACGAGATTGTAGATTTGATCGTCGAGGCCGCGCGCGCGGCCCTTCACTTCGACGCCCGCACCGGCGACGAGCGGCTGTGCCGGGAGATTCTCCGTAGAGACAGCCGCGCGCGTGCCGCCGACGCCCGGATTGATGCGATAGTGAATCTCACCGTTCGCGTCAACCAGGTACTTGCCCGACGGGATGACCGTGCCATCGCTCGCCGCTTCGTTGACCGGCAGGCGGTGCACGTAGTATGGCCCACCCGCCAGGGGCCCACCGTGCATATCGCCGTTGGCCCAGGCGGAAGCGCCCGCGACCTGCTGCGCGTGATAGGCCGGATAGTAGGCTGGCAGCAGGTTGGTGTAAGCGTTGTTCAGATAAGAGAGCGTCCAGGCGATGACAAGCGCGGAGGTCGTGACCCCGACCATCAACCCCCATTGCATACGCGACGGAGTGCCGCCGACCAGAAAGCCCGTCTTTAAGTCCTGCGAGGTTGTGCCCGCGTTCGAGAGCGCGATGCAGACGACCGCGCCGACCGACAGCGCCAGCACGCGCGAATCCGCCCCGCCCATCCCCAGCAAGAGAAAGATCAGCGACGTGAGCAGGATGGCCGCAATCGTCATCCCCGAAATCGGATTGGAGGAAGAACCCAGCTCTCCAGTGATTCTGGATGATACGGTCGCAAAGAAGAGACCGAAGACCAGCACGAGTACGACCGAAAGGATGTTGACACCGATGCTGCTCGAAGGCACGCCCGTCGCGCTGCCAGCGAGAGTCAGCCAGATGAAGATCGCAAGGGCCAGCACCAGTATGCCGCCGAGCACGAACGTCAGAGGCATATCGCGCTCAGTGCGCGGCACGCTGCGTCCGGCAGTCTTCTTCTTCGCTTCACCGAAGCCTCCGATGGTCGAGACGAATGCGCCGACGATCATCGGCAGCGTGCGCACGAGGCTAATGATACCGCCCGCCGCGACAGCACCCGCAGCGATGTAGCGAATGTAGAGGTCTTGCACCTGCCCGGCCGACATGGAGCTGATGAGCGGGCCGCCGCTCGTGACCGGGAAAAGCGGCTCCGTGTAGCCAGCGCCGAAGAACTTGATGACGGGAACGAGCACGAGCGCCGAGAGAAAGCCGCCGCCGACCATCATCGCAGCCACGCGCGGCCCGATGATGTAGCCGACGCCCAGCAGATCGGGCGTGATGTTGGCCGAAATCGTCGCGCCCTGATAACCCTTCAGGACAAACGCGGGCGTCTCATTCCACAGCCGCGCGCCGCTCATCAGAAATCTATAGAGCGCCGCGACGCCGAATCCGCCGAAGACCAGTTTGGCATCCGTGCCCCCCTTTTCGCCGACGACGAGGACTTCGGCGCACGCCGTCCCCTCCGGGTAGAGCAAGCGCCCGTGCTCCTTGACGATCAACGCGCGCCTGAGAGGTATCATCAGCAGCACTCCGAGCCAGCCGCCCAGCAGCGCCACCATCGTCGTGCGCGAAATCTCCAGATCGTAGCCGAGCACCAGCATCGCCGGGATGGTAAAGGCGATTCCGGCGGCGATCGACTCGCCCGCCGACCCCGTGGTCTGCGCGATATTGTTTTCCAGAATAGAGGCGCGCCCCAATGCGCGAAAGATCGAGATAGACATCACCGCGATGGGGATCGAAGCCGAGACCGTGAGGCCGACGCGCAACGCCAGGTAGACGCTTGAGGCCCCGAAGATGATTCCCAGCAGAGAGCCGAGGATGATCGCGCGCGGCGTCCATTCCGGCAAACTCCTGGAGGCCGCCACGAAAGGCTTGTGCACCGTATGGCTTTCCATCAGCGGCACATGAGCCTCATCCGTGATGACGGGCACGTCAGCTTCTCTGTCGATGACTACTTCTCTCATAAGATTTAAAAGCGAGGCGAACGGATGAGGGCGGCAACGATGAAACATATGCTCAGGTTAATTGGATGCTTCATCTCATATAGCTTTTCCTTCATCCTTCATCCTTCCGCCTTCATCCTTTCTTTTGATACACTTCGCATCAGAACATAAGGGGTCAAACACCTGGCTCCGATTCTGTGGGAAAGATGTTGCGCGCGCGTGAGGCAAAAAGTCCTTAATCACGCGCTGAAATTTTCTGAAAACTTCTGAAAGCGGCGATGAGCAAGAAAGTCGCGCAGTTTTACGATTTCGGCCCCTACCGCGTTGACGCTTTAAAGCGACTCCTGCTGCGCGAGGGCGAGCCCGTGCCCCTCACCTCGAAAGTCTTCGACACACTGTTCATGCTCGTCAGCCGGAGCGGCGAGGTGCTGGAAAAGAACGAGCTCATGACCTCGCTCTGGCCCGACCGCTTCGTCGAGGAGAACAACCTCACGCAGAACATCTCCGTACTGCGGAAGGCGCTCGGCGAGAATCGCAGCGAGCACCGCTACATCGTCACGATTCCGGGGCGCGGCTACAGCTTCGTCGCCCCCGTCAGGGAGGTCTGCGCCGGGACGGACGACGCGCCAGTCTCTTCTTTGACAGACAATGCGGGCATCCTCGCACTGGGACATACGTTGGAGCCTGCGAACGGCGCGGACGAGAGATATGCTTTGAAGCGCAACGGCGAGCCGGAGGCGAAGCGGGCGTCGCCATCGAACGGACGGACTTCGCTCGTCGCCAATCCAACGGCGCAGCCGCGCGACAGGGCGTCTGATCGTCGCGGTTTGATTGCTCTGTCCGTCCTGCTCGTCGGCATAGTTGCCGTGCTCTCTTACCTCTGGGTGGCGAACAGGGCCAACCGGACGACGCAGCCCGCCGCGCCCGGCTCGATCGCCGTGCTTCCCTTCAAGCTGCTCGGCAATGAGGCGAGCGACGAATACTTAGGCTCCGGCATGGCCGATGCCCTCATTACCAAGCTGAGCAACATACGCCAGATCAGCGTGCGCCCGACGAGCGCCGTCATCAAGTACGCCGCACGGCCCGACACAGACCCGCTCGCCGCCGGTCGCGAGCTGGGCGTTGACTCCGTGCTCGAAGGAACGATTCAGCGCTCGGGTGATCGCGTGCGCGTGACCGTGCAACTGACGAGCGTGCGCGAGAGCAAACCGCTATGGGCCCACAGCTTCGACGAGCGTTTCACGGACATCTTCACCGTCCAGGATTCCATCTCGGCACAGGTGGCCGAAGCCCTCACGCTCAAACTCACGGGCGAAGAGCAAAGGCTTTTAGCCAAACGCTACACGGATAATGTCGAGGCGTACCAGTCCTACCTGCGGGGTCGATACTTTCTGAGCAAGCGGAGCGAGGAGGGCAGTCGTCGCGCGATAGCATATTTTACGGAAGCGATCGAGAAGGAGCCGGATTACGCGCTGGCCTACGCGGGGCTCGCAGACGCTTACAGCGTGCTCGGCTTCTACGAGTTCGGCACGCTCGCCCCGGAAGAGAACTACCAGCGAGCGAAGACGGCGGCCATGCGTGCGCTTGAGCTGGATGAGACGCTCGCCGAAGCTCATACGTCGCTGGCGCTGGCGAAGGTGGACGTGGAGCACGATGCCGCCGGGGCCGAGCGCGAATACCGCCGCGCCATTGAACTCAATCCCAACTACGCGACGGCGCATCACTGGTACTCCGATTTTCTGGCGGCGATGGACAGGCAGGACGAAGCGATGGCCGAGATCAAGCGCGCCATCGAGCTTGACCCACTCTCGCTCGTCATCAACGTCACACTCGGAGAGCGATTGTTCTACACGCGCCGCTACGACGAGGCGCTCATACAGCTTCACAAGACGCTTGAGCTGGACGAGAGCTTCGGCCTGACGCATTACCTGCTCGGGCTCACCCTGGAGCAGAAGGGGATGTACGAGGAAGCCATCGCCTCCTTCAACCGCGCGCGCGAGCTTTCCGGCGACAGCCCGTTCATCATGGCGGCGCTCGGCCATACCTTCGCGGTCTCCGGCAAAAGGGGCGAGGCACAGAGATTACTCGTCGAGCTTAAGGAGCTATCGAGGCGCAGGAAGGTTTCGCCCTACGACATCGCGACCATCTACACAGGGCTCGGCGAGCGGGCACAGGCTTTCGAGTGGCTGCAAAAATTATATAAGACCCAGACCCGCCACATGCTCAGGAGCGACCCGCGCATGGACAGCCTTCGCCCCGACCCGAGGTATCAGGAATTGTTATCGTCCTGAGAGAGAAAAGCAATTAACAGGGATGGACAGAGATTGTCGGAATCAGAAAGACAATTTGAGATTTGTAATTAAAGACAATTTGAGATTTGTAATTTTAGATTTGAGATTTGTAATTTTGGATTTGAGATTGATGGCTCAACGTCGTCTCCCTCCTTTTATATCCTGTCCATCCTGTCAATTCTTGTTTGATTCTGCTTTGATAAGATTTTCCAGGGCGTTTCCGCTCGCGCCGCTGACGCATATCTGTTTGAGCCTTGAGGCATGGCCGCCGGTGATCTCTACGTCGCGCACGTGTACTTTCAACTCCTTGGCGAGCATACGCACAAGCTCTTCGTTGGCCGCTCCTTCGACGGGCGGCGCGGCGAGCCGCACGCGTAACACTCCCTCATGCTCTCCGGCAATGCGGCTGCGCGAGGCGCGCGGCACGACGCGCACCGTAAACCTCAACTCGCCCTTAGCCTCTGTATAACGGAGCAATGGCCACTTCCCTTCTCAACCGATGACCCCGATGGGCCAACCCATCAGAAGAGTTCCGGCGATGGCCTGCTGGAACAGCCAGATGAGGATGAAGGCCACGATGGGTGAGAGGTCGAACATGCCGAGCGGCGGAATCATGCGGCGCAACGGCACGAGCAGCGGGTCGGTGGCGTTGACCAGAAAGCGCATCAACGGATTGGAGTAACGCACCATCCCCCATGAAAAGATGATGCGGATAAAGATGAGCAGCGAATAGAAGGCCAGTAGCCCGTAGAGCAGATAACCGATGGCCGCCACCACGGAGTTGCGCGAGACGGCCTGCATCACGCCCGCCACCGTGTTCAAAACGCTCGCCGCAAGCTGCACGGCGAACCACCCGACCAGTATGACCAGCAAGATAGTGATGAGCGGCGCGATCTTGGGCTCGACGCCAAAGCTCGCCAGAGAGCGGCGCACGGGATTGACCAGCGGGTCGCTCAACCGTCGCACCATCATCGCCGAACGATTAAACGGATTCACGTCCGCGTAGTTCATCAAGAGACGCAGGAGCATCAGCAGGATGGTCGCAACGATGATGGCCGTGATGCCGTAGGTGATGAAAAGATAGATGGAATAGATGACAACCATATAAAACTCGAATCCAGATCGAAAGCAGAGGTCTTTGTTGCCGGTCAGTGCGCGGCGTGTCGCTCTCCGAAGATGGCCGTGCCGACGCGAACCATCGTCGCGCCCTCTTCAATCGCCACCTCGTAATCATTGCTCATGCCCATCGAAAGCTCGCCGCGCGCCGCGCCGAAATCGCCTGCGTCGCGATGCCGGTCGCGAAGCTCGCGCAGGCGACGGAAAAACGGGCGCGCCAGCTCCGCATCCTCGAAGAAGGGCGGAAGCGTCATCAATCCGACCAGACGCAGGCGCTCGCAAGCTTTGATAGCCGCAATCAACTCGGGCAGCGACGCTTCACCGATACCGGATTTTGTCGCCTCGCCCGCCAGATCGACCTGCACGAGAACGGGCAGCGACTCGCGCCCCGCTTCCTCGCACAGTCGATCGAGACGGCGTGCGAGCGAGACGGAATCGACCGAATGAATGAGGTCAAAGAGCTTGACGGCGCGCCGTGCCTTATTGGCTTGCAGGTGGCCGATCAAATGCCAGCGTGCGCCGCCCTCGCGTCCAAGCTCTCCGATCTTCTCGTCGGCTTCCTGCACGCGATTCTCCCCAAGGTCTTTCGCGCCCGCTTCTATCGCATGCCGGACAACCCTCGCCGGATGAGTCTTGCTGACGGCGATGAGCGTCACGTCCTCCGGCGCGCGATCGCTGCGCAGGGCGGCGGTCTCTATGCGGCGGCGCACTTCCGCCAGACGCTCAGCCATCTCATCGCGGCCCTGTGCTGTTTCCGCCATCTTTACCCCGCGATCGTCCATCTATTTCTTCTGTTCCATAACACGCGGCACGGGGTCTAAAAGAGCGGTCGTACTTTCCGTCACGCTCGGAGGCTGAACGAAGAGGCTCGCGTCGGCCTCTTTAAGCTGCGGCTGGGTCTTGCCCTGTTCCAGCTTATCTGATCGCTCGCTTTCATCGCGCCCCTGTTGGATTCTCTTTTGCAGGCTCTTGCCGATGGCGAAATTGATTACCTGAAAAGTCATGATCAGCGTACATAAGTTGACGGCGAGGGAAAGAACCGTCCTGTCCAGATTACCCGTCAGCACGCCCACGATCAGCCCGCCGGTCAAAAGGGCGAAGACCGCACTCAGGATTTCCAGCACGCGCATCTTTCGATTTCTTTGTTCCGGCGTGCGCGCTCTCAAGCGGCCATGACGACGCCCCAAGTGTTTAGTATCCGGCAACCATGCGCCGCAGCGCTTGCAGTAAGAATCCATGCTCTGCTCGGCAGCACCGCATTCTGGACAAAACATAGCGGCTTCTCACCACCTTTCTTAAGAGCTTTGGGTCAATTCTACAGCGCGGGCTTTTCATCCACGTGGACACCCGCCATCTCATACTCCGATCGGACGAAGGTATTGGCCGCGCTCGCCAGATCGAGCAGCCTGACCAGCGCGGGTGCGTGCAAGAGCCCGCAGGCGTGACAGACCAGCGCAGGCTTGTCCGCCAGGTAGAGGTCAATCCCTGTCGGGTCTGTCGGCTCACCGCACAACGCGCACGGGTCGTTGGTCAGAACGCTATTGACACGGACAACCAGATCGGTCGGCTGTATCACATTTTCTTCCCCTGCCTTTTCGCTCACTTCTTTTCGGCCTCCCTTTTTTGCTCTTAACTTCGCTTGCACACGGTTTTCGGAGTCGCGCTTACTTCCCCGTCTTCCAGTCGGCGAGCCGCTTTTCGAGGCGGGTCGTGTCGGCCTTATCGGTTTTGCCAAGCTGAATCGCACGCTCGGCCAGCGCTATCGCTTCGTCCTTGCGTCCGGCGGCGAAGAGTATCTGCGCCTTGGTCGAGAGGTTCTGGAAGGTCTCCTTGATCTTGATGGACTGATCGGCCCAGCGCAGCGACTCTTCAAACTTCTCATCGTTGGCGTAGTTGGTGGCGACTTGCAGGGGAATCCTCCACTCGGTCGGGTTGGCGGCGACGGCCGCGTCAATCTTGGCGCGCATGAGCGCCTCCACGTTCGGCACTTCGACCGTGAAGGGGACGGACAATTTTTCCCAGCGGATGTTGACGCGCGCAGAGTTCGGCGTCACTTCCGGGATGGTGTAGAGCAGCCATTCCTGATTGTCTGCGACCACCTGCGGCTTGGCCTTGACGCGCAGAACGTCCTTCTTCTCGTCGTAAGTGAAGCTCCCCCACTGGCCCGCGTCCGAGTTGAAGATGATCGTCCATTCGTCTTTGCCCGGGATGGTGTGCAGGCTGTAGGTTCCGGCGGGGAGTTTCTGGCCGTTGATCAAAACGTCGTCGGTGACGGCAAACGTGGTCGCCTCGTTAGCGCCCGTGCGCCAGACGTGGCCGTAAGGGACGATCGGGGCGTCCTTGAGGCGCGTTCTGGAGTCGTCGAGGGTCGCCGTCCCGGTCGCAACGGCGGCGGGCGCGTCGCCCCAGATGCGCCGTCCCTTCACGCCCGGGCGGCTGTACGTGATCGTAATGTCCGTGACGCCGACGGTCTGCATCACGCTGGCCTTCTGGCTCGGGCGCGGCAGGCGCACAGAGGGCGGATTCTGCGCCGACGCGTGCCCGGCGGCGCAGAGCAAGAGCAGCATCAGTGCGAAGGCGTAAGCGTAGAAACTCTGCTTGGGAATCATTTGTGTCTCTCCTCGTAGGTCTTCAGATAGTCGAGCCCAAAGGGCCCTTGTAGGCAGCCTGGAATCAACCCGCATGAAATATAATTTAACTATAACAATCGCTTATGCTGGCCCGCAACCGCGCCTGACGCGCGGCAGAGTTTGCGGCAAGTCCGGCCGCCAGCAACCCGTCCTGCATACTATACGGTTCTAAACTGTTACGTTTTCGTATGGCGATAGTTCATTCTTTAAGCTTTCCGTACACGCCCTCAGCAATTTAGCAGCCCGCAAGCGCGTGGCACAGGGATTGTTACGCTGTTGCCTGCCCCGGAAACTATTTTCCACCAGCAACACTCTATACAAACTCAAACGCGCGGGTGCGCCACTGCAACTAACAGGAGGATTTTATGAATCGACAAAACGGCAGGCACACAGGAATCCTGTGGATGGCCTTCTTCACGCTCATGCTAGCCATCGCGCTGCCTTCGATGGCACAGGGTCAGGGACGCGGCCGTGGCCGGGGGGGCAATGACAAGTGCGACAAGTTCATCAACTGCCACGACGCTCGTGACGGGCGTGTCGATGGCCGTGGGCCGAGCAGCGACCGTGATGATCGCTACTACGATGACGACGATGATCGTCGCGGCAGGCACAGGCATAACCGCGATGACGACGACTACGACCGTAATGGCCGGTATGGTCGCAACGGCAGCTACGATCGCAACAACATAGAGCAGCAAGCCGTGAACAATGGCTACCGCGCGGGGCTTCAGGCCGGGCGCTCCGATGCGCGGAATAACAGGGGCTACGATTACGACGATCACAACTCTTATCGCGACGCGACCGCAGGTTATCGCAGCGGCTACGGCGACCGCGAGTTGTATCGCCGCTACTTCCAGGAAGGATTTCGTCGCGGCTACGAGGACGGCTACCGTAATCGCAGCGTGAACGGAAGCAGCACGGGTCGCAGCCGCACCCGCGACATCCTGGGCGATATTTTAGGTCGGCCCTGACAGTTCGCCGGAGTGAAGAGATGAAGGGCGGATGATGGCTTTCCGCCTTCTTGACACCCTCAAGCCTGCGCCCGTATATTCAAAACAGCCAAGCGGATGTGGCGAAACTGGCAGACGCGCAGGTCTCAGAAGCCTGTGGTAGCGATACCGTGGTGGTTCAAATCCACTCATCCGCATTAGAGTAAGGTAAAAGGCAAAAGTTAGAAGGAGTCAACACCTTCTTCACTTTTGCCTTTTACCTTTTTACTTTTGCCTTCTTCAATTGATGGCTTCGGAGGCGGGCTCTGCGCCCTGTGCCGCCGTGCGCGCGTCGGCGACCGTCAGGGTTTGTTCGTTGAAGAGGGTCGAGTCGATAAGGGTCTGCACCCAGTAGTCGCCCGGCGCGGTGAAGGTCACGTTGACGAAGAAACTGATGTTGTCGGCAAAGCCGCCCGGCGCAAGCTCGAAGCGCGTCGGCTGCGAGACGACCACGGGTTGTTTCTTGTCCGGCGTCAGAATCCGCACCTCTGAAAGATAAGTGCCTTCGCCACGCCAGTGATTGACGACGGCGAACTTGATGAGCGAGATCGGCAACTGCTGCGCGAAGATGTTTTGAAAGACACCCATAAACGAAAGCTTGTTGCCGGCCTCCAGTCGCACATCGTCGCAAAGCAGCGTATAGATGAGTTCGAGTTTGTCTGTCGGTTCAATTGTCGCCATTTTATCTCCGGGATGCCGGATGCCGGATGTTAGTAAAAGAAAGAAGCGGTCTTACTAACATTTAACATCCGGCATCTGACATCTTATTTTAGCATTTCTTTGAGCGCGGCTTCGTCTATCACGCGCAGGCCGAGGGCTGTCGCCTTGTCGAGCTTCGATCCGGCGTCCTCGCCCGCGATGACGTAATCGGTCTTCTTGCTGACGGTGGAGGTGACGCGACCGCCGCGCGCTTCGATCAGGGCACGCGCCTCATCACGCGAGAGGCTCTCAAGCTTTCCCGTCAAAACGAACTGCTTACCGGCGAATGCTTCCGTGTGCACCGCACGCGCATCCCTCTCAAGCTCCGTCCTCACACCGGCGGCGCGCAACCGCTCACACAATGCCAGATTGCCCGCATCGTCAAACCAGTCGCGCACGCTCTGCGCGACCGTCATCCCGATCTCGTGAACAGCATCCAGCTCTTCGACGCTCGCGCGGCTGAGCCCATCGAGCGAGCCGAACCGGCGCGCGAGAATCCCGGCGGTGCGTTCGCCGACGTGACGTATGCCGAGACCGTAAACGAGTTGCGGAAGGTCGCGCGACTTGCTCGCCTCTATCTGCGCCAGCAGGTTGGCCGCCGACTTCTCGGCCATACGCTCCAACGCGGCGACCGTCTCCAAATCGAGTTCGTAAAGATCGCCCACGTCGCGCACCAGCTTTTTTTCGACAAGTTGTTCGACGAGCGCTTCGCCGAGCCCTTCTATACGCATGGCGCGCCGCGAAGCGTAATGAAGCAGCCGCGCCTTGAGCTGCGCGGGGCAATCCGCCGCCACACAACGCGAGACCGCTTCGCCCTCCGGCCGCGAAATAATCCCGCCGCAGACGGGACACTTCTTCGGCATGCGAAAACGCGTCTCTGCGCCCGTGCGGCGCGACTCGACCACCTTGATCACCTTCGGGATGATCTCGCCGCTCTTTTCAATCAAGACCCAATCGCCGATGCGAACGTCAAGCCGCTTGATCTCGTCTTCATTATGAAGGGTCGCGCGTGCGACGGTCGTGCCTGCGAGCAATACCGGCTGAAGGTTGGCGACGGGCGTGAGCGCGCCCGTGCGTCCGACCTGGACGACGATGGAGAGTACCTGCGTGGTCGCCTGCCGCGCCGGGTACTTATAGGCGATGGCCCAGCGCGGCGCTTTCGCCGTCGCGCCGAACTCGTCCTGTAAAGCCGTCGAATTGACTTTGACGACGACGCCGTCGATCTCGTAATCAAGCTCGTCGCGCTTCAATTCCATCTGGTTGCAGAAGGCGATCACTTCTTCGATGGAGGCGCACAGAGCGCGATGCGGGTTGACGTGAAAGCCAGCGCGCTCAAGCCACTCGAATGACTCCCAGTGCGTTGTGAAGGGCTTGCGCTCTCCCGCCAGGCAATCGTAAGGAAACATGTCCAGGCGGCGCGCGGCGACGATTCTCGAATCAAGCTGGCGAATGGTTCCGGCGGCGGCGTTGCGCGGGTTGGCGAAGCGCTGTGCGCCCTCCTCTTCGCGCTCCGCGTTGATGCGCTCGAAGACCTGGCGCGAAAGATAGGCTTCGCCACGCACCTCTATTTCCGCGCTCAACTGCGAGGCGTCGTTTCTCAGTTTGAGAGGGATGCTGCGAATCGTGCGCACGTTCTGCGTTACGTCTTCGCCGCGTCGCCCGTCGCCGCGCGTCACGCCGCGCACGAGCACGCCGCGCTCGTAATGGAGCGAGATCGAGAGCCCGTCTATTTTCAACTCGGCGACGTATTCGAGCGGGCGACCGTCTGCGAGGCGCTGGCAACGCTCGTCGAAGGCGCGCAGGTCGTCGATGTTGTAGCTGTTGTCGAGCGAGAGCATCGGGCGGCGATGCGTGTACTCGTCAAAGCCCTCGGCGGGAGTGCCGCCGACGCGACGTGTCGGGCTGTCCGGCGTCAGCAGGTGCGGATGCTCTTCCTCAAGCTGCTTGAGGCGCGCGAACAGCATGTCGTACTCCGTGTCGGAGATTTCGGGATTGTCATGGACGTGATAAAGCTCGTCATGACGGCGAATCTCCTCGCGCAGGCTTTCGATCTCGCGCTCGATGGTCTGGTCGCTAGTCGGCAACTTCCCCTTAAGCCCTCCCTGATTTGTCTCTAAAGCTCTGACGAATGTTGTTGATTATCATAACTGAACGGGCGCGGAAGGCAAGCTTAGACCTTGTCGAGCGCGAGCGTATTCGAGGAGCGGATGCCGCTTTTATGTTGTTTGCCCTGTTGGCCCAGGTGATGTATGACGCGACCGAAGAACTTGATGTTTTGGAGAAAGTCTTCGATGCGCAGGTTCTCGTCCGGCCCGTGCGGGTTAGAGCCTTCGTAGGAAGTGCCGAAGGAAGCGACGGGCGTGGGCGGGTCGTTCGCGCCGCAGACCGCGCCGACGGGGCCGCTTGAAGGATCGAGCGGGTAGACGATGGGCGACGCGCCGTAAACTTCCTGCGCGGACTCGATCGCGGCGCGCGCGACCGACGACTGCGCGGATGATTTGGCGAGCGGAGAACTGCCAAGCTCTATGATCTCTATGTCGTTGAAGCCGCGCACGTCGAGGTGGGCCCTGAGTAGGCGGATGACTATCTCCGGCGTCAGGTCTGGCACGAGACGAAAATCCAGACGCGCCATCGCCGTGCTCGGCAGCACGGTCTTCGGGCCCGCTTCCGTATGGCCGGTCTGAATACCGCAGATCGTGCAGGTGGGCCCAAAGACGTGCTCTTTGACGAGCGTGTTTCCGCGCATGCCGCGCAGCCAGTGCGTGATACGAAACTCGCGCTTCAATTCCGCCTCGTCCAGCTCTATCTGTTTGAGCGCTTCCGCATCCTCAGCCGAGATGGGCGCGATGTGCGAAGAGAAGCCGTCGATAGTAATGACGCCCTTCGGGGAGGTGATCGTGGAAAGAGCCTGCACCAGCCGCCACGCCGGATTGGGCACGATCGCCCCCCACTTGGAATGCAGATCGATGCGCGCCCCGTGGACGCGAAGCTCTATGAAGGTGATGCCCTTGAAGCCCAGGCTGATGACGAGTCGCTCCTGCGAATCCTTGTAGCCGTCATCCCAGATACAGCCTTCGGCGCGCAGCAACTCCGCCTGCTCTGTGGCGAAGCGAAAGATGCTCGGGCTGCCGATGCTGTCTTCGCCGCTGACAATGAAGCGCAGGCAGACGGGCAGCTTGCCGAAGCTCTTCTGGTAAGCCTCGACGGCGGCCAACCGCGCGACCAGATCGCCCTTGCTGTTGGCAGCGCCGCGCGCGTAAAGCTTTCCGTCAATCAGGGTCGCGGCGAAAGGCCCCGAAGACCAACTGGTCAACTGACCGACGGGCTGCACGTCGTAGTGGCCGTAGACGAGGAAACAACGCGGGCCAGAGCCGCACTCGCCGAAGATGATCGGAAATCCGCTGCCGATCTTAAAGGTGCGCGTGCCCGCGCCCGCTCTCTGCATCAACTGCTCGACCGCCTCCGCCGTGACACGCATTCCAGTGCCGCGCGCCGCCACCGACGGCATGCGACACATCGACTGCAAGCGCTCCGTGAAGGAGCGAGCATGGCGTTCAACGTAACGGTCAAAGCGTGCGAAAGTCATATCGTTAAAGTGACAAGCGACGAGTGACGAGTAAGAAATTCCTCATGGCTTTCATTCTATCAGCTATTACCGGCAACGCTCTCATAAAGTAGGTGGCGCGGCATGGGGGCGCGTGTGAAACCGGCGCAGACCGGCCCAGCAGCGAAGGCGCTGATGAATTCCTCGCGGGCGCGCAGTTGCTCGCGCCTCGCCGCCGGGTCTGACAGCATGGGGATAGGGGATGAAGGCGGAAGGCGGAAGGCGGAAAGTAATTTGAAATATTGAATCTCAGATTTGAAAAGTGATCTGAAATATTGAATCTCAGATTTGAGATGCTTGTACTTCCGCCTTCATCCTTTCGTAGGTCTCGCGGGCAACTCTATCTTCACTCTGAGGCCGACCCGTTCATTGCTTTCCAGTTCGACCGTGCCGCCGATGGCGTCCATCAAACGACGCGCGATGACGAGGCCCAGCTCGTTCATGGTCGTGGCCTGTTCAGTGGGGGCGTCGATGTCGACAGGCTCGAAGACGCGGGACATGTCGAGCAGTTTTTCGCCCTCGTCCTCGATGATGATCTGATAGCGGAGGGGCGAAAGGGTCTCGACCTGCACGGCGATGGTCGAGCCCGCCGGGCTGCGACCGATGGCGTGGGCCAGAAAGTTATAGAGCACCTGCCGCAGCTTGCCTTCGTCGGAAACGATCGTGCCGATGTTCTGCCCGTAATGGCAGTCAACTTTCACGTCCTGCTTCTGGGCAAGGCGCGCCACCGCCGAGCAGGATTCGCGCAGGGCTTGCCTGAGCGAGAACTCGTGTAGGAACAGATCGGTCTGTCCCGCTTCGAGCCGCGAGAGGTCAACCAGTTGGTTGAGGCTCGATTGCAACTGACGCCCGGAGGCTTGAATCTTGTCGCAGTAGCGGCGCTGGTTATCGCTCAGGTCTTCGTGATCGAGAAGAATCTCTGTGAAGCCGAGGATGGAGGTCAAAGGCGTCCGCAACTCGTGCGTCATGCGCGCGAGAAAGAGCGAGCGATAGCGCGCCACGCGCTGCAATTCACGATTGGCTTCCTCCAGATCATGACTGCGCTGCTGAAGCTCTTCGACCAGATGCTCGATGCGGTCATGCTGCTCGTGGAGCGCCGCCGCGCGGCGGGCGTTACCGACGGCGATGACGATCGGCGCGGCGATAAAGCGTATGCCGTTGAGGGCTGCGCGCAGGCGTTCGCTGTAGGCCGTGAGGGCGATGAGCGCGCCGACGAGCGTTCCGCGCGCGTGAATCGGCATCGCGACCGCCGCCCGCAGCCCCGCCTTTTCGAGCGCCCGGCGATATCCCGTCTCCGCCAACGCCGCGCCATCCTCGTCGAGCCAGACTTCAAGCTCGCGGCCAGTGCTCTCGACCCTTGCGGCAAGCTCGGCCCCGACTTCCTGCGCTCTCTGTTGATCGAAATGCTCGTGCGTATGGATGGCGCTCTGCACCAGGCGTCCCGTTTCGTCGCGCAGGTAAATGATGATGCAGCACAAATCCCAGTGGCGCAGCAACATCTCAGAGAAAGCCGCGCAGACATCCGACGGCGTGCTCATCGTCGGCGAAAAGGTCTGTGCGTAGAAGAGATCGACGACCTCTGCGCTCAGCGCTTGCAGCTCGCTGCGGTGCGCTTCACTGCTGTTTCGCGTTTCCTCTACCGGCAATGCGGCCTCGTCTCTTCCTTGCTTGCTCATTACTACGCACGGGCGCGGCGCGTTCGCCCAAGGCGAATCGAACTATAACCGCTCAACTGACACTAAAAGAATTTTGGTAAGAGGAAATATAGAGCGCCGTATGCGTAAGTGTCAAAGAGTTAGAGAGGCCGAACGGGCCAGGCCGTCATTATCGTGGCCGCTGGCCCGGCGCGCGGCTCGCAATCCGAGCGGGTTTCGAGCCTGCGCGGGGTGCCCGCCGTCTTCCCGTATTCTCAAATGATACGGGCGTGCGTTATGATGTTTGGGGTGAGTAACACTTCCCCCGAAGGAAGCGTCGCCCCCCGGTTGAGCCGCCACGGCGCGCTCTCTCATCCGGCTCCGAGTCCCTTTCGCATGAACGGTCAACTGCACGAGCATCCGCTCGCCGAACTCATACACGAAATAGCTGTCGCAGGTTTATCCGGCTCTTTGCGCCTGGCGCGCGAGCGGGTGAAGCTCGCCGTCTACTTCGAGGAGGGGCGCATCGTCTACGCCACCTCCAACCTTCGCGGGCACAGGCTGGCGGAGTGCTTGCGGCGTTGGAACATCCCTGCGATGCAGAAGCTGACGAGCGCCAGCGAGAAGATGTCGGACATGGAGCTGGGCATTGAGCTGGTCGCCAAGAATAGTCTGAGCCGCGACGAGTTTGAAGAATTGCTCGCACGGCAAGCCGTAGAGGTGTTGCGTCCCGCGCTGCTCTGGACGGAGGGCGGCTGGGAATTTGACCCGCGCGTGCGCCTGACTGTCGAGGTCAAGGCCAGGGTCGAAGTCAGAGAATTGTTGGTGGAGAGCGCGCGGCGCATCCCGCAGGAATTCATCGCCGGGAGATTCAAGAACGCGGAGGAGAGGCTCTCGCCAGCATCCCTTGAAGCAAACGGACTGAAGCTCATGCCGGTCGAAGGGTTTATCCTTTCGCGCATCGATGGGCCCATCGCCCTCTCCGACCTGACGACGATCAGCGGCATGCCGGAAGAAGAGACGATGAAGGCTCTCTACGCGCTTGTGATCGGCGGGCTCATCAACCGCGACAACGCTCAACCGGCGTTCACACCCGAGCAGTTAGAACGCGCGCGTGCCGTCAAAGCTGCTCCGGCGAGAATCGTCCCCGCCCCGTCGGCTGCCAAGGCCGAGGCTGCGGCTGCGCCGGACAAACCGAAAGAAACGACCGGCCCTCGCATCATCGGATACCAGCCGAACGAAGTGGATGTTTTGTTTGCGCGCCTGGATGAAGCCGAGAACTACTATCACGTGCTAGACCTCAGCCGTGATGCGGAGGCGAGCGAGATCAAGCGCGCCTACCATTCGCTCGCCAAGCGTTTTCATCCCGATCGTTTTCACAAGGACGCCGATCCGAAGGTTTACAGTCGGATCGAAGATGCATTCGCGCGCATCTCTCAGGCTTACGAGACGCTCAAGGATCAGCGCATGCGCGCGGCCTATGATCGCTCGCTCGGCGCGCGCGCGAATACGCCCACGCCCAAAACCGATCAGCCCGAGACGCCCCCTGCGTCAAAGCAGGGCAGTCCCGCCGGTAATGCCGCGACGACTAAACCCGGCGCGGAGCCGCCGTCGACGCCCTGGACGCGTACGGCCTCAAAGCCCGTGCAGCCGGACGAGCTTTACCAGCAGGGTCTCGCCGCGTTGCAACAGGGCAATCAAACGCTGGCGCTCAACTATCTGGCCGAGGCTGCGCGGCTCGCTCCCAAGCAGGCGCGTTATCGCGCCCAATACGGTCGCGCGCTCGCCGCCGGTTCGCAGACTCGTCATCAGGCCGAAGCCGAATTCCAGGCCGCCATCGCTTTAGACAAGGGGAACGTCTATTATCGCGTCATGCTCGCCCGGCTTTACATGGATACGGGGATGATGCGGCGCGCGATGGGCGAACTCGAACGCGCCCTCTCCATCGACCCGAAGAGCGAGGCGGCCCGTCTGCTGCTCGACAAACTAAAGAGCAAAGGTTAAAAAGAAGGGTGAAGGTGAAAACGGCAAAGACGAGAGCGTGAGTCTTAAATTCGAGATTTGAGACTTCAAATCCTCGCTCTGCTTCATAAGCGTCGCGCATCTTTCAAGATTCGATCATGGGAACAACGCAAATAGATTTCGCCGAAAATGAACGCGCCATCGGAGAGGTTTTCGTGGAGCTGGCTTCGGTGTCCGATCATTTCGAGGCTTACGCCAACCCGCACGCGCTGCGCGTCGCGAAACTGGCCGACGAGGTGGCGAAGCTTTTCAAGCTCGCGCGCCAGGATCGCGCCTCGCTTCGTATCGCCGCGCTCGCGCATGATATGGGCGAAGTCATCATGGAGCGCGAGTATATCAAGCGGCCCGGCGCACTCTCGGCTGAGGAGCGTCTTGATCTGGCGCGTCATCCGTTGATCGGCGAACGCGAGGCGGCGCGTTCCGGCGCAGATCGCGGCGCGCAGCTTCTGGTGCGCTGGCATCAGGAGTGGTGGAACGGCTTGGGCTACCCGGATGCCTTGCAGCGCGAGCAGATTCCGCTGGCGGCGCGCATCCTTCGCGTCGCCGACGCCTACGCGAGTCTGACAGACATGCGCCCCTTTCGTCCCGCCCGCACCGAAGACGAGGCGCGCAGGCACTTGACGGAGTGGGCCGGTCTGGAATTCGACCCGCGCGTCGTGCAGGCTTTCCTCTCGCTCGAATCAATCGCGGAGCTTCGCTCCTACGCTCGCGGGACGGAACCGAATGGCGCGGGGTTCGGAAACGAAAACGCCGGGATGAGATAAGGGACTCTGGTTTTCGGACTCTGGACGCGCGCACCTTCTGGGCTGACCATGTACAAATCTTCAAGCACTGTTCCTAACGGGTGGCTCGCTTTTGAATTGAGCGTGCTGCGCCGTCTGAAATTCCGCTCGGCGGCGCTGCCTTTCGGCGGCGAGCCTCACCTCGGCATATACCTCAAACACTGGGGCGTGCGCGTGGCCGCCAACGACCTGGCCCACTGGTCATGGCTCAAGGCCGCCGCCTATATCGAGAACAATACGGAGCGCCTCTCTGAAGAAGACCTCGCGGCCCTCTTGGAAGACACCTACATGCCGCGCCGTGAGCAGAGCAATCCGGCGATGCTGCGTTGGTTCAACGAAACGGACGCCCTCTGGTTCGATAACCTGCGCGAGAACGCGGAGAATCTCATCTCTCCGGCCAAGCGCGCGCTGGCGCTCTCGACAGGCATGCTGGTCGGCGATTACGTCCTCTCCTTTGACGATGAGACGCGCCGTCTGCGGCAACCGCTCTCCCTGCCGGATGTCTTCGAGCGCCTGTGGCAGGCCCAGGCTCCGCCCGTCAACAATTCGCAGCACAACACGAGCGCCAACATGGAAGCGCGCGAGTTCCTCGCCCAACAACACACGGAGCTTCTCTTCCTACGGCTGCCGCGCGCGAGCGACAAGCAGGAACGACGCCGCAATGCCCTCTCGGCATGGCGCGAGGAATGGGTACGCGGCGACGACCTGTTCTGGGACGAGATGGAAAGAAGATGCGCTGGCCGCCTGGGCTCCTACGCCGAGACGAAGCAGCAATACCTGAGCTTCGTCGAAGACCTGCTGCAAACCGCCGCCCATCTTC
This sequence comes from Pyrinomonadaceae bacterium, assembly GCA_036522655.1. GTDB lineage: Bacteria > Acidobacteriota > Blastocatellia > Pyrinomonadales > Pyrinomonadaceae > DASQYE01. The sequence goes on from DATDFK010000051.1 coordinate 102,293, forward strand.
CGGCCTGGGCCATCGCCTATACGGAGAACGGCTTCGTCTCGACCACCGATCTGGTCGAATGCATCAACCGCGTGCGTAAGGTCGAAGCCGTCTACACTAAAGACTTCTCAGAGCTGATGGGCGCACGCGCCTCGATCATCACGGCGTAAAGTAAGCCGCCCGGGCCCATCTTGCAGGAGAGGTGTTCTTGATGACCGGCGAAAACTTTAAGCAGACTAATCAGGATTCTCGTAAGGGTGCGGCATCGCTCGCGGACGAGTATGACCCGTTCGTTCGTGGGCGATTCCCTGTCGGCGTGCGCACGCTACAGGCGCTCGATACGACGCGCGAGCGCGTGTTTCCCGTTGAGGTCTGGTATCCAGCGACCGAACATTATGCGGGCCAGGATATTGCACCTGCGACCCGTGACTCATTCACAGCGCCGCAGGGCGGCACGACGCTGAGCCAGATGGCCGTCCGCGATGCCGCCGCACGACCCGGCAACTACCCGCTCGTCATCTTCTCGCATCCGAGCGGCGGTGGCCGACGCACAGCCACGTTTCTCTGTACTCACTTGAGCAGTCACGGTTATTGCGTCGCCGCAATGGATCACTCCGAAGTCGTCGCGGCGGAACTGGCGCGCAAGGCTGATGAGACCGACGAGCAAAAGATCGCGCGCTGGGACGCTCTGATCGCGAGCCGTGTGCCCGATATACGCTTTCTCCTCGGGCAACTGCTCAATGGTGTGGCGTGGGATTCGGAAGCCGGGATTGATGTGAACCGGATTGGAATCGTGGGACACAGCCTCGGTGGGTGGACAGCGCTCGCCGCGACGGATGCCGAGCCTCTTATCCGCGCCGTGGTAGCGCTCACGCCGGGCGGAAGCTCTCAACCGAAGCCTGGAATTCTTCCCGTCAAGCTTACTTTCGATTGGGGTCGTGACGTTCCGACGCTCTATCTGGTCGCGGAAAACGATGCTTCACTCCCGCTCGCCGGGATGTACGAAATATTCGAGAGGACTCCGGCGACGAAACAGATGGTCATCCTGCGCCGGGCCGATCATATGCACTTCATGGACAACGTAGAGCAAGTACACGAGGCCGTGCGGACAATGCCATGGCCGGGCGAGCTGTCGTGGCTGCCGAAGGAAATGCTGCCGATCGCGGAACTCTGTTCAGGCGAGCGGGCTCACCTGTTCGCGCGCGGGCTCACCCTTTGCCACATGGATGCTGTATTGAGGCGACAGCAGGAAGCACGGCGATTGCTGGCCGGTGACATCGAAGATGCACTCGCAGAGCGGGGCGTCGATGTGATCTTGCATAAGCCCTGACTCCGACCGCCGCCCATGTGACAAACAGGTCAGTACAGCCTGTGGTCGCGGGCGGGTCTCAAGTTGTACCAACACCCGCCCGGCTTAAGCAGGCCGCTACTGACCTGACGGCCGATTCTACTGGCTGCTCTTGACGATCACGAGCGTCTGATCGTCATTCCTCTCTCGCGTGCCAGACCAGTTCTCTATCTCGTCGAAGATCGCGCGCTGCAACTCATCCGCCGCCATTCTCCTGTGCTTGATGGCGAACTGCATGAGTCTCTCTTCGCCGTACTCTTCGGCGTCGGCGTTTTCGGCCTCCGTGATGCCGTCGGAGAAGATGAGCAGAAGATCGCCTTTGCGCAGCTTGACCGAAGCTTCCTCATAGGTGGCCCAATCGAATGCGCCGACCATGATGCCGCCCGTCACGAGCCGTTCGACTCTCCCGTCGGCGCGTATCAGTAAAGGCGAATTGTGCCCCGCGTTGGTGTAGCGCAGGGCACGCGTGCTCTCTTCGTAAATCGCCAGGAAAAGCGTCGCGAAACGATTTGAATCGGTGCTCTGTATGAGCTGGCCGTTGATGTTGGCGGTCATGCGCGAGACGGCTCCGTCCATATCTGCGTCGGCGACGACGTGCGCGAGCAGTTGACTGCCGCCGCTCGCAGCCGAGACAGCCACGGCGCGTTCCACTATGCTCAGGCGCTCGGCCATGATGGTCGTCTGCGCGCGCAGAGAAGCCTGCAAGTTAGACATCACGAGCGAGGCGGACACGCCCTTGCCGGAAACATCGCCGAGGGCCAGCGCGACCAGTCCGGGCGCGATCTCTATGTAATCGTAGTAATCACCGGCCACCCCGCGCGCCGCGCGACAGTCGGCGGAAATACCCACGGTGCTAAGGTCTGGCACGCGGCGCGGAAAGAGCTGGGCCTGTACTTCGGCGGCTATCTCGACTTCGCGCTCAAGGCGTTCACGCTCGACCCGCTCGTGCAGGAGAGACTCTATGTTGGCCGCCATGTCGTTGAAGGAACCGGCCAGCTCGCCCAATTGATCGTGCGAGGGAACACGAACGCGGTGCGAGAAATCGCCGCGCTTGATGAACTGCGTCGCCTGATAAAGCTTGTGCACCGTGCCCGTCACGGCGCGCGTCATCCAGGCCGCCGCGAAGAGCGCCAGCAGCTCAAAGACGAGAAAGCTGATGCCCACGATCGTCAGCCCCCTTCGCCAGGCCACGCCGGGCGAGCCGCTTCCTAAGAACTGACTGCTCGCCAGCGACCATGACCAGTCGTAGATGAAGCTTAAGCTCTCGTTCGTCTTGCCCGTCTGCCAGTTGGTCAGCGGCAGTACGATCGGATAGACGGTTCCGCCGGGCATCTCTCCGAACTGATCTTTGCGAAACATCTCTTCGGCGCGCCGCTCAAACTCTTCATCATCGCTCGCGGTCTGGCCCCTCGTGGGCCCACCTCTGTTATTTCTATCGGCGACCCTGACGGCGGCCTGTGAAGCTCTTCTGCCGAGCGCCGGATTGACGAAGTAGGGGCGCATGTAGATTCCGGTGACATCGCGCTGTTGTTGTACCAGGGCGCGGCTCACGGGCACGACCAGCAGGAGCGCGAAGGCACGACCATGCGCCGTCGTTCCACGCGCCAGTGCGCGCACGGACGCCGAGGCGAACATCTCCTTCTCATCATCCGAGGCAACAAAGACCAGCCCGCTCCATTCGTCGCGCCCGCGCAGCCATTGCGGCAAAGCGTCGCCGATCGTCGTCGTATCCTTGCCGACGGCGCGCGTCGCCTCGTCAATCTTTTCGCTCGTGTACTGCGCGGAACTGTTATGGCCCGTCGCCGCAGCTTCTTCCGTACCGCCCTGGGCCGCGCGCCACAACGCCACGCGCGCTCCCGGCAGCGACGCCTGTAGCAGCGACGTGCGCTCGTCCAGCCATGCTCGAATAGACTGGTCGGCAGCGTCCGGCGGAAGACGAGTGAACGAGTCCGCGAGGGCTCTTGCATTGACCTGCGACTGCTTCTGCGTGAGGTTGAATTGCGCCGTGACGATGCGCGCAATCGCCTGCCCCGAGCCGCCGAAGGCAGACAGCAGGCCGAGTATCATCAGCAGGATAATCGGCGTCAGCCCGACGAAAAGATAAGTGATGACCAGCCTGCGTCGCACCCTCCACAAGAGGCGACGCTTGAGCCACCTCAGCGCTTTGAATCCATAGTAAGCGAGCGTGAAGCAGATCAGTATGAAGACAGCCACGCCGAACGCTCGCCCGACGACCAGCGCCGTGTAGAAGCGGTTCTCGCGCACGAGCAGCCAGAAGGCGAAGGAGAGCGCCGCCGCCATCGCCACGCGCGGCATCACAAGACGCAAGGCTGCACGCACACGCCCCAACAAGCGCTTCATTACACCTCTCGCTGCACGAATGCGCCCGCGCATTCACCCTCCCTTCTCACTTTGGATTTTAGATTTTGGATTCACGCTTCGTGCGTCCTTGAATTCTGGATTAGCGGGCTACAAAGCCGCGCAGCCCGCCAATCCAGAATCCAAAATGGTATTACGTCGTGCATCGCATCTCGGGTTTCAACTCGCAGATACTAGCACGGCTTCCTCCGCTTCCGCTTTGACCGGCTCGGATTCCGGCGAAGGCGGCAGGCGCAGTTTACCCAAAGCGAAGAGCGTGAGCCACATGATGCCCGGACTCGCCGAGAGCAACCCGGAGATCAACGTCACTGTACGCGGCGAGATCGTCCGCAACGACCACCCGGCGGCCATCATCGAGACGCTCATCACGAGCACTTCCGCCGCGCGATCGGTCGTGAACACGCGCCCGCGCAAGCCGTCAGGCAGCATACGCATCATCAGCGTTTCCTGCACCGCGAACTCGACGGCGACGACCAGCCGCGACATGAAGATCATCACGCCCGACCACAGAAGCGTCGGCATCAATCCGGCGAGCGCGAAGAAGAGCCCGTGCGTGATGAGCATCCATCCCATGAAGGGCGCGGTCGCTTTGTGCAGCTCGACGTGCGCGCCGATGCGACGCGCGAGCATCATGCCGATGAAGAGTCCCGCGCCGACGACCGTGTAGAGCGCGGCGACATTGGCGTCGGCCCGCGCCTCGCCCGGACGTGCGAAGACCACAGCGCCGAGGCGCTCGTAGATCAGGTTGCACGCGCCGCCGCCCGTCGCCCACAGGATGTTGATGCCTATGATGGCGAACACCAGCCTGTGACTGATTATATAGGCCCAGCCCTCTCGCATGTCCGCGAAGACGCGCAGGCGTCTCTTCGTCTCCTTCAAGCCCTCGCTCGCTTCGCGCCCGCTCGGTTGCTGGCGCATCTCACCGGACGGTATCAGCCAGACGTAGTAGGCCGAGAGGAGAAAGGAGACGGAGTCGACGACGAAGGCCGTGGTGTAGCCGAAGCGCGCGGCGGTCGCGCCGCCGAGCGCCGCGCCGACAGACATCAACAGGAAGCGCGACGAGAACATCAGGGCGTTTGCCGCGAGCAGTCCTTCGTCGCCCGCCAGGTTGGGCACGGCGGCGTTCTTGGCCGCCTCGAACAATGCTCCGAGCAGCGACGAGATGATCGTGCAGGCGTAAACTATCCAGAGGTCTTCCGGCCCTCTGACCAGCAGGAACCCGAGCACAACGATTGCGCGCGCCGCGTCCGCCGCGACCATCACAGTCCGGCGCGACCAGCGATCGACGAGCGCTCCGGCCAGAGGCGCAAACACCGCAAACGGCGCGAGCCGCATGAAGACCAGCATCGCTGTCGCTTCGGGCGCGCCCGCCGAGACGGCGCGCACAAGACCGAGCACGGCGATGAAGTCGAACCAACTGCCAAGCTCCGATATGACCTGTCCTATCAACAAGCGCCGGAACGAGCGCCTGCTGCTCAATAGTTGTCTGTAAGTTAAGGAAGCCATCGCTTTCCTCCCAATGAAAAGAGCCGCCGGATTCAACTCCTGGCGGCTCGCAGCCTTTCTAAAAACGATTTGGTGAAACGTTTTATCCTCCCTTAAAGCCGGGTGGCCGTTTCTCCAAAAAGGCTGCGACGCCTTCTCTGAAATCCCCTGTTTGTCCTGACTGAACCTGCGCCTTGTGCTCCGCCTCAAGCTGTGCGCTGTAATCATTCGTCGCGCTCTGCTCCAACAACTGCTTAATGCGGCCAATCGCGGCTGTCGGCCCGGCGGCGAGTCTTGCCGCAAACCCTAGCGCCTCTTGCATCAGTTCGTCGTCGGCGACGACGCGATTGATCATTCCCATCTCGGCGGCGCGACGCGCATCCACCATCTCGCCCGTCATCAATAACTCTGTCGCGCGTTTGAGACCGACGAGGCGCGGCAGCATGAACGTGCCGCCGCAATCCGGCGTCAGGCCGATGGCGACAAACGCCTGGTTGAACCTGGCGCTCTCTCCGGCCAGAACCAGATCGCAGGCCAGCGCCAGATTGCAACCGCCGCCGGAAGCGACGCCGTTGACGGCGGCGATAAAGGGCAAGGGCGTTTCCCTGATAAGTCGTATGCAACCGTGCAAGAGCTTGAGCGGCTCGTCGAAGAAAGCGTCGGCGCGCCCTTCCGTTTCGGCCATACGACGCATCTCGCGCAGGTCGCCGCCAGCGCTGAAGGCGCGCCCCGCTCCCGTCAGGACGATGGCCCGCGCGCCGCGCTCGCGCGCTTCCGTGACCGCGCGGCTGAACTCATCGCCCACTTCGACCGTCAGCGCATTGAGCGCCGCCGGGCGATTCAGGGTGATGAGCGCAACCGCTTCGCGCATCTCTAATTGGATTGTTTCGTAGGCCATACCATACGTCTATCCAAATCTATCGAACAGGAACATGCTAAACGTCGCATGCTCCCGGCCAGAGACATGATGTCCAATAAAAAAGTTTTCTTCTTCTTCTGCGCCGCAGAGTCTTTTCGGGACTCTCTTTTGCAAGGTCACGAAAGCGAGAGAATTTTGACTCGTGCTGCTCGGACGAACCTTCGCCGCCTCTGGCTATTACGGAAGAAGCGGCGAGTTTGTTCGCCGTAAATCTTACTGGGCGCGGCTGGCGCTAAAGCATTCGCCGCAGAGAACCGGCCGACCGCTGGAGGGTTTAAAAGGGACAGAGTCCGTTTTGCCGCACTGATCGCAGGTGATCTCGAAGCGTTGGCGCTCGCCGCCGCCGCCACCGCCGCGCGACGCTCCGCCGAAGTTGGCGCGGCGCGCATCACGACAGGCTTTGCATCGTTTCGGCTGGCTCAGGTTTCGCTCGTTGTAATACTCCTGTTCGCGTTCGGTAAAAGGAAAAGCCGTACCGCATTCGGCACAGGTGATCTCGACATCTGGCATCGCTGTTTTCTCCCGGCGAAGGACAAGGCTTGAAGGAGCTTTGCTCTTCGCATCTGCATCGGAGCGCCCGGCGCTCCTGTTTTTAACGGCTCCGCTGAGGCCCGCGCCTCGTAAGGGCAAGCCCGAGCCGCGATTTGCTCAAATGTTTCAAAACGATGCCTTTCGCGTCCCAAAACTTTTGAGTGCCCGCGAGTTTACCGCACACGTGCCGCCGCTGTACAGACTTTATATTAAAGGCGCGCAGAGCTATGCATACGCGTTAAAGAGGAAAGCGCTTTTTTACCGCCGAACCACCCGACGCTCACTCTCCTTCTTCGGCGAGCGCGCGAACATGAGCGCGCACGGTCTGGCCCAGCGTGTCGAGGTTGTAGCCGCCTTCCATGCAGGAGACGATGCGAGAGGCGCAGGCTTCGCTGGCCCATTGTTTGACGGCCAAGGTCATCGCAGCGAAATCTTCATCCTCAAGCTTTAGCTGGCCGAGCGGGTCGCCCGCGTGCGCGTCGAATCCGGCCGAGATCAGGATGAGGTCGGGTTTGAACTTCGCGCCTATCTCCGAGAGCGCCGCGTCGAACATGCGTCGCTGCTCCGTGCGCGCAGTCAGCGCGCGCACAGGCGCGTTCAGAGTGTAGCCGCGCCCGCGACCTATCCCCGTTTCGCCGCGCGCTCCAGTGCCCGGATACCAGGGATACTGGTGCATGGAGAAGAAGAAGACGGAAGGATCATCGTAAAAGATTCCCTGCGTGCCGTTGCCGTGATGCACGTCCCAATCGACGACGGCGACGCGCTCTATCTCGCGGTAATGGGTCTGCGCATAACGGGCGGCGATGGCGACGTTGTTGAAGAGACAGAAGCCCATCGCGCGCTCCTGCGTGGCGTGGTGTCCGGGAGGACGCACGGGGACGAAAGCGTTACGCGCTTCGCCGCGCATCACCGCGTCTATGCCCTGGCAAGCCGCGCCAGCCCCGCGCAGCGCAGCATCGAGCGAACGCATGGAGACGATCGTGTCGGCGTCCAGAAAACCTCTGCCTTCACTTACGGCGCGCTCGACCGCCTTGTAATGTTGCGTCGTGTGGCAAGCCTGCACGTCGCCGCGCGGGGCCGTCGTCGCTTCCAGCTCAAAGAGCCTCGGCCACAACTCCTGATCATTGCGCAGTGCATCCATCACGACCGTGTAGCGTGCAGGCTGTTCCGGGTGATGCTCGCCCGTGTCGTGTTCTTTGAAAACCTGATGATGAATGATCGCAGTCGTCATACGGCGGATTATGCGAGAGGGCGCGCCGCGAGGTCAAACTTGACGCCGCTACCGTGCTCGAAGGCTGTCTTATAACCTCACGCTCTATGAACTTAAGCGGCGCGGCGCGAGCATCAAATGCATACGCCGGAGCAGGCCGCAAGTCCGCAATCTTTTCGTCATAATCGGGGCAAAACCGGCGAATTCCAAAGAAAAGCGCGATGATTTCGCGGGGTGCGGAAATGAGCGCCGGTACGGAATACGATTTGCTGAAAAAGGTAGCATGTTTTTGAAAGATTCTCTCCCGCAGCCATATATCCCGCCGAGGCGGGTGTCCGAAGGAGATAGCCTGATGAAGAGAATAGTTCTGTTACTTTTATGCTTCGTGGTCTTTGCTGCGACGATTGTTCCTATGGCCTCGGGTCAGGATCGGCGCAGGCGCTCGCGTTTCGGACGCAAGGCGCGCACGGCGGCCATCATCGCCGGTGGCGCTGGCGTCGGTGCGCTCGTGGGCGGGAAGAAGGGCGCGGCCGTCGGCGCGGGCGGCGCAGGCCTTTACGCTTTTAACAGGCGCGCGGCACGTCGTCACTTCCGTGGCAGGACGCGCACGATAGGCACGGTCGCGAGCGGCACGGCCCTCGGCGCGGGCGTCGGCGGCGCAGTCGGCGGCAAACGCGCTGCCGCAGTAGGCGCACTCGCGGGTGCTGGTGGCTCAGCTCTATATCGCAGGAGCCAGCGTCGCACACGTCGCTACTAATAAGGATGCAAGAAGATGAACGCTAAGAAGAAGAGGGTGACTACTACTTGAGCAGTCACCCTCTCGCGTGGTCTCTCTAAAGTATAACTTTCGATATAACGGAAATCCTCGCGCGGTCTAGATTACATTACAGGGAAAGGTTCAGGAGAAAAATCGCATGTCATACGATGAGCAGCAACAACGCCGGAGTCGCGTCGTAGTGGAGACGCCAGCGGCACGGCGCGAGGTGGTCGAGACACACGTGGCTCGCGTGCCGGAGCGGCGAGGAATGTCGGGTGGCGCGGTCGCCGCACTCGTCATCGGCGCGGTCGCACTGGTCACCATCCTCTTTCTATTTTTAATGAACAGGCAGAATGAAGAGAACGCCAACATGCGCACGGCGACGACTACTACGACGACGACAGTGCCGCCGCCCGCGCAACAGCCCGTGATCGTTCAGCAGCCAGCGCCTGTCGCCCAACAACCGCCCGTCATCATTCAGCAACCGGCGACGACCACGGCCCCGCAGCCCATCGTCGTCACTCCGCCGCCGACAACCACGACGACGGCTCCCGCGCCGAGCGGCACAGACGATCTGACTGTTCAATCGAGTGTGGATAAGAAGCTCGCGGACGACACGACGCTGGGCACGCTGGGCATCATCGCCACGGTCGTCGAAGGCAAGGTCACCTTGACGGGAACGGTCAATTCCGAAGACCTCAAGTCGCGCGCCGAGAGGCTGGTCAAAGCCGTCAAGGGCGTCAAGCGGGTAGATAATCAGATCATCGTGTCAACGACTTAAAAGAATCTCACCCCAGACGACGGAGGCCAGTGCCTCTCATCCGTAAAGGCGACAGCGCGCCGCGATCATCTTGATCACGGCGCGCTGTCGTGTGTGCGCTTTGTGGCCCGCAGCCAAACAAGGACATCAGAACCCGGTAAGCCGCGCGCGCATTGCTTGTCTTTGCGAGCGTGGCTTGTCTTTCAATATCCTTCCGTATGCTGGCGCAGCCATTCGTCCAACTCTTCCTGCGTCGGCTCGCGCCCGAGCTCTTCCAGCAGCCGCTCGCGCACGTAGTCACGCTCGTCGCGCGCCGCGTCCTCCAGCTCATGGTCTGCGTCCTGACCCGGCGGCGCTCCTTCAGCCTCCGAATCCTTCATGCGAACGGCCATCCATGCCGCGCCCCAATCCTGTTCTTCCGCTCCATTAATATTGATCATCGCGCCTCAATCCTTAAAAAGGTTTCGGTTCATATCAGAGCAAGCCTTACTTTATAAAGAGACTGCCTGAACACGCGCCGCGCCGGTCACGAGCGAGGTCTCTATGACTATGCTCGATTCCTCGCCCCTGATGAATATCCTACGCTCTTCATCGCGCGCCTCAATGCTCACCTCCACAATCAGACAATCGGCGGGAGAGGCTTTGTATTCTACGAGCCCATCCGCCGCGCGGCTATGACCTTGCAGCATGTCCGTCTCCTCTCGCAGCCGCGCTCGCACGTTCGCGTCAACCTCAAGCTCGTTAATGGCGAGCGACTGCGGGAGCAATCCCATTTCGCCGTCGACGTAGATCGTCCAGATGAATCCTATGTCGAGCAGCAGATGTATGGCCTGCTCCGTGCTGAAATATCCGAGCACGGTTGCGCCTATGACGTGCGCGATGACGTGATCCTGATGCGTGCTGGTTTCATGCGGCGACCAATCAAACGTCATAGCGGCGACCGGAAGCGAACCGGGACGAAGCTGCGAGAGAGAGAGCGTGGGCCCACTCTCTTCAAAAGACAAAACAGAGATCGTATTTCTCGCCCGGTAAATCTATATACAGCTTATGCTCGTCGGCATCTATTTTGATGATGTCCTGGCAGATGAGCACGAAGATACGCTTGCAGCCGCGCAACGCCTGACCTTCGGCGAACTTCAAGGTCAGCGAAGTCTCCGTAGTGATGTAGTCGCCTGCGAGCGTCGGCGGAATAACGATGGTCAAGCCCTCGTCGGTCGGCAATTCCAGCTTCGCGCCACTGTTCGTAAAGTCCCCCTGCGACTCAGACTCCGGCGTGAAGCGCACATCGCCGCGCTGACGCAGCCGGGCCCACTCATTCGCCCCTAACGAGAGGCCGAAGGATTCAAACATATCAGCGAGCGCAATCGTGAACGCGCTGCCCGTATGGGCCTTATGAATGCGGGCGATCAATTCGAGGACGGGCGCTCTGAGTTCAGGACGCGGCATGCATTCGACAAGCATCTGGAGCCCTCTGCTTCAATAAGAGTTGTAAGAATTGTGCTGGCCCGCATAGTACATGCCGCGCCCGACGCGGCGCAAGAGAGAAATCCCTCTGCGCCGAAAGTGATGAGCAAGTAGCTGCGGCAAGCCCACCCGGGCGCTCCTCATCGAGCCCACCGGCGCGCTCTTCATTTTGGGCCCACAGTCTCCTTCGCTGCTTCCCCCTCGTAGCTCAGAAGGCTTTTCGCCATCCACGCCATCAGCGCAACAGCAACCAGACAGCCGATGCCGCCCGTCACGACAGAGATCATCGCGCTGCCCGTCAGCGACGCGACCGCGCCCGCCTCCAACTCGCCCAACTGCGGCCCGCCCATGAAAAATATCATGTTAACGGAGGTCATACGCCCGCGCAGGTAATTGGGTGTGGAGAGTTGACGGATAGTCTGTCTGAGCACGGTGCTGACCGTATCGGCCATGCCCGTCAGGGCCAGCATCAAGAGCGAGAACCAGAAGACGCGCGAGAGGCCGAATGCGATTGTCGCCGCGCCGTAAAGAGCGACGGAACCGAGCATGAGCGCGCCCTGTCGGCGCAGAGCACCGAGGCGCGCCAGCACGAGCGCCGTCAGCACTGAGCCCACAGCCGGGGCCGCAGCGAGCATGCCCAACCCGCGTGCGCCGACACGCAGAATCTCCGTCGCGAAGATCGGCAGCAGCGCCGTCGCCGAAGCGAAAAACGTGGCGATGAAATCCAGCGTCATCGTCTGCACGATGATCGGCGTGCGCCAGACAAAGCGCAGCCCCTCTCCGAGCGCGCTCATGCTCACCCCTCTCGCAGTTTCTTCAGCATCACTCGTCGCGCGGCCACTGGCCCGTATCATCAAGACCGCCACGATGACGGCCAGAAACGAGGCCGCGTTGATGGCATAGATCAAGGCTGGATTGTAAGAGTTCAGGAGCAGCCCTGCGAGCGCGGGCCCTGCGATCATCGAGACGTGAAAGACGATCAGGTACAGGCTGACGGCGTTCTGGAAATCTTCTTCCGGGACGAGCGCCGGTAAGAGGGCTTGGCGCGCGGGCGATTCAAAGGCGACCGCTGCCGAAGAGAGCGCCGTCAGCAGATAGATCGGCCACACGCTTTTCAACCCGCCAGCCGTGACGAGCGCCAGCGCCCCGGCGCTTGCCAGCATGACCACCTGTGTTGCAAGGATAAGCCGCTTGCGGTCGACCGCATCCGCCACCACGCCGCCCAGCAGCGAACACAGGATGATCGGAACCACTCTCACCAGACCGACTGCGCCCAGCGCCAGCGCAGACTTCGTTAAAAGATAGACGTGCCAGTTGATCGCCACCAACTGCATCTGCGACCCCGTCACGGACACGAATTGGCCCATCCACATCAAACGAAAATCACTATGACGGAGCGCGTTGAAAGATGAGCGACGGTTCCCGGAAACAGCGTCCACCGTCCTTGCAGGCGAGAGTTTAGGAGCAACCATTATCCAATACGTTACAGCTTCACAGGCCCAAACTCAAACGCGCCCGACGAAGAGCATTGCCGCTCGCAATACTCCTATGGCTGAACGATGAAGGCCCGCAAGAAGAGCGCCGCACGCGTTCGTCATGACGAACGCGCGCGGCGCTCTGTGTTCCCTGATCGCGCCTGCGACACGCTTTCTCTCAAGAGCCAAAGCCCAGGGAGGCTATTCGCTCATTTGCATTTCGAGTAACCGCAGTCGCGACAGGAATCGCAGCCCGATGCGTGCTCCAACTGCCCGTGGCATTCAGGGCAGACGCTGATCATAGAACTCATCTGGCCCGTGTTGGCCGTGGGAGCGGCACTCGCGGTCGCCGGATTTTTTCCGACGGCGCGCGCCGAATCCGGCAGCCCTTGCAGGCGACGGCTGGTCAGCAGTATGCATTCGGCGACGGCCTGCTCGGGCGAGGTCAGCAGGCGCTCGTTGAACCAGACGGCGTGCGTGCCCGTCACTTTATTGAGACTGTGCGCGACTTCCGCCGCCTCGAATCCGCCGCGCAGCATCTTCGACGCCAACAGGCCCACCCCGCCCGAGATCGGCCCCGTGGCGAACACTTCCTGAATAATCTTGTTGTCATGGTTGACCGTGACGTAAAGGTTCTGGCCGTCAAAAGGTATTTGCCAGGTCGCGCCGCGCAACTCTCTCGGACGCTCCACGCGCAAGGCCGAAGCCACAGGCGGCTGCACCGCGCTCACAGGAGCCACGTGTGCGGCATCGTCATGACTGGCCGGTGGCTCGTCCAGGACTTCAACTCCAGCCTCCGGGTTGCATGCCAGCTCGCTCTTCTCTTCCTGCTTCATGGAAGTCAGCACCTGGCCTTCGCGCGAGCCGTCGCGGTAGTAGCTGACGGCCTTGCAGCCCAGTTGTCGCGCCAGGCGATAGAGCGCATCCACCGCCTCGACCGTATCGTCGTAAGCGCCGTTGCAGGTCTTAGAGACAGAGTTGTCAACGTTGCGCTGTGCGGCCGCGAGCACGTGCACGTGCTGCTCAGCGCTGATCGACATGGCGGTAATGAAGTAGGGCGGAAGCTCCGCTTCATGCTCGACGACGTGGGCCGCCGCCGCGTCGATGGACGCCTGGTCGGTCTGATCGACATCGACGCCGAGCGCCTGCGCGGCGAGCGTGTGAACGTATGTGCGTGTCCCAAGAGTATCCTGTCGCACGTAGGCCCATGAGAAGTTCGGCTCAATGCCTGAAGAGGTCTCGGCGACGAGCGAGATCGTGCCGGTCGGCGCAATCGTCGTCACTTCGTAGTTGCGCGGAGTAATACGACCGCCCAACTCTTTCTCAATCGCATCGCCCAAGAGCCCTCGCAGGAACTCATCGTAAGCATCCTTGTTCGGCTCGTACTCCGGGAAGACGCCCTTCTCTGCCCCAAGCCGCAGGCTCTCGACCCACGCTTCACGACGCACGAATCCCATCACCTCGTCCATCAAATCGATGGACTGCGGCGAGCCGTAGGCTATCTTGAGATTAAGGCAGAGGTCTGCGAAGCCCATGACGCCGAGACCGACGGGCCGTGTGCGCTTGACCGTATCGTCTATCTCCGGCAGCGGCCAGGTGCAGGTGTCTATCACGTTGTCGAGGAAGCGCACGCACAGGTGCGTCACCTCGCGCAGGCGCGCCCAGTCAACACGATTCCCACGATCATAGAACTTGTTGAGATCGATCGAGCCGAGATTGCAGGAGTTGGAGAAATGCAGAAACTGCTCGCCGCAAGGATTGCAGGAGTAGATCGGCCCCATGGACTTGAGCATGTGGTTGTGCCGGTTGACTTCATCGATAAAGGCTATGCCCGGCTCTGCGTACTTGTGCGCGCTCGCCACGATGCGATTCCAGATGTCCGGCGCATAGACCATGCCGGGGCGCGGCGGCGCTTCCTTGACGGCATCGGAAAGATTCGCTTCGGCAAATGTGGCCTTGTCCCTGAAGGTTATGGTCGAGCCGTCCGCCCGCCTGTAGAGCGCGTAGTCTTCGCCCGACACGGGATCGTAGATCGGATCAGTCCAGGGCTTGCCGTCGAATTCAAGCTGGAACCATTCGCTGCGATCGACGGCCTCAAGGAACCTGTCCGTGACGTTGACAGAGATGTTGAAGTTGGTTAACGAATGCTGATCGTTCTTGGCGTGAATGAAACGCAGGATGTCTGGATGAGTGACCCGCATCATTCCCATGTTCGCGCCGCGACGCACTCCGCCCTGCTTCACAACATCCGTCACCTGGTTAACGATGTTCATGAAGGAGACGGGGCCGGAGGCCACGCCGCGCGTCGAGCTGACCATCGCTCCGGCCGGGCGCAGGAACTCGTAAGTCATGCCGGTTCCGCCGCCCGTCTGGTGAATGGTGGCGGCGGCCTTCGCATGCTCCATAATGCCTGAGATCGAATCCGGCACTTCGAGCACGAAGCAGGCGGCGAGCTGGCCGTTTGATTTGCCGGCGTTGACCAGACAGGGCGTGTTCGGCACGAACTCGCGGTTGAGCATCACCTCAGACATCTCGGCGTAAAAACGGTCGCGCTTCTGCGCGTCCGCTTCCGCCACCGAAACGTGCGCCACCACCCGCCTCACAATATCCGGCCATTCCTCAAGCGGATTCCCCTGCGCATCCTTTAAAGAATAACGCTTGCTGACGACGCGCCGGGCATTGAGTCCGAGCGTCGGTTGCTGGGCCGGTTTCAGGGCGGGTGCGGCTTGGGTCGAAGCCTGGTTGGAGGTGTTCGGGTCAATAACGGTGCTCATCTACTGTTCTGCCTTTCCCGCGCCAAAGGAGTCGCGCGAGGCCCTTCTCTAAGGTTCAAAAAAGATCCGGCGCGTCCGTACCGCTGCTAAAGCGCGCCGATGGAAAATGTGGTTCGGATACTGCGGCTGGCTTAATTTGAGGCGACGAAATCCCCAGCAGAGAGTGGTTCGGGAGAGCCTCGCGTCCCTGCTTTTGCCTGCCTCGTCCCAAGCGGAGCGCACTATACATTTTTCTTAACATGATGTCAATATATTGTGGCCATCTTTTTTTTCAGTGCAATAGAGTGTGTTAGTTAAGAATTTACCTCAACATCTTTTGGCCCGTTTTACGCATCAAAATAGCGAATCCGGGCAGCAGGGTATGTGCTCTTCAGGGGTCGCACAGCCTTTCCGGGGAGATTTTCAGCCGGGCAAAGAATTTTGTCTCATTGGTAACGCAGAGGGGACAAATGCGTGTCTTAATTTTCCGGGTTTCATATTTATAGTTTGCCACAGATGGGGCGGAAAGTGGAGCAGGCAGAGATTGAATAACAGAGAGAACTTAAGGGGCGATACGCTGGTACATGGAACGGCTGCGGAGGGGACTGTGCGCTGTATGGCGGCGGTGACAACTCAGCTGGTGGCCGAAGCGGCGCGCCGCCATCAAACGTCGCCGACAGCGACGGCAGCGCTCGGTCGTACTTTGACGGGCACGCTTCTGCTCGGGTCGAGCCTGAAGGAATTGGATCGCATGACGGTGCAGATCAACGGCGATGGGCCCATCGGCGGGATTACGGCGGAAGCCAATGCAGGCGGACGAGTGCGCGGCTACGTACGCAACCCCGAAGCGCATGTCGCGCTCAACGAGACGGGCAAGCTGGATGTGAAGGGCGTGGTCGGCAATGGCATGTTTTATGTGACGCGAGAGTCGGGTTATGACGTGGGGCTTTATCGCGACCCGTATCGCGGCTCCGTCCCGATCATCTCGGGCGAGATCGCGGAGGATTTCGCCTACTACCTGATGAAGTCGGAGCAGATTCCGTCGGCGGTGATGCTGGGTGTGCTATTGAAGGCTGATGAGACGGGCGATGCTTTCGTCGCGGCGGCGGGCGGTCTCATGATTCAGATCATGCCGGGTGCGGATGAAAAGACGGTCGCATCCATAGAGTCGTCCGTGAGCCGCACGCCGCAAACGACGACGATGATTCGCGAAGGAGCGCGCCCGTTGGACTTGCTGCGCACAGCGCTTGGGCCCATTGATTTTGAGATACTGGATGAGCGCGCGGTGAGCTTCGCCTGTTCCTGCTCTTACGAGCGAGCGGTGTCGCTCATTTCCTCTATTGATCGCGGTGAGTTGGAAGCGATGCTGCGTGAAGATCGCGGCGCAGTCATGACCTGCCACTTCTGCAACGAGTCGTACCGCATGGACGAGGCGAAACTGGAAAGCATATTGAAAGCAGTGACAAGCGGAGAGTGAAAATTGATGAGCCCGGACTAAACGTTTAGTCCGGGCTCATCACTCGTCACTGCCTTTAAGCTATTTCGCCGGAGGGTTCATGAGGAGCATGTCGTAGTTGCCCTGGTCGCGGTTGTGGCTGTCGAGCGCGCCGAAGGTGTCCGAGGTCTCTTCGAGCATCTGTTTCGTCATGGCGATGGAATCGCTCAATTGCTCGAAGTCGAGCGCGGAGACTCGTTCGGGTGTCGGCAGCGTGACAACCTGATCATTGACGAGACCGAAGAAGTTTTCGATGGACTGCAACTGACCCTCGACCAGTTTGACGGAGCGCTCCAGATCGTTGAAGGCTGCGACACGTCGTTTGAGGATTTCCACATTGGCCTGCTGCACGCGGCGGGCCCTCTCGTCGGGCGCGCTCTCGACGGAGCGCTCGGCCTGCGTCAATTGATTCTGAACGGCCTGGCGATTGATCGAGCGCAGGTGGTTCTTCCGGCGACGATACACGTCAAGCAGGTCTACGAAGTCTTCCCAGCGCTGGTCAAGGCTTTGAATGTTTGACGGAATCTCTTTCGTCGCCGTGAATTTGCGGTAGTTCGAGTAAATCTGATTCTTCATCCAGCGCAGGTATTCGACGGCCTCGCGCTCTCGCGGGTCGAAGCCCTTGATCATCTCTTCGCGCTGGCGATCGCGAAGCTGGCGCAGGCGCGCCTTCTGCCGACCGTCAACCAGACGGCGATAAAGCGTGCTGGCGGGCACGGCGGCGAGATACAAGCCTTCGGCGGCGAGCGCCGCGCCGAGCGGAATGATGGACTGCGTGTAAGCAGCGGCGACGGCAAAGCCCGCCATCCCCCAGAAGTTGACGGGTTCTTTGAGCGCCTCTTTCAAATACTGAAAATTGATCTTAGAAAAATCTGTCATCGCCGTGAATCAAAGCAAGTAAAAAAAACCATTCAAATGACGCAGCGCAAAGGCATCTTTTGCCACGCGCTGATGATCAATGTCGGCCCATCCACTTCACTGAACGAGCGGAACACTTTTCAAACGCCGCGCGCGGACGCTAACCGCCAGCACCGCTTTCACCCTTGGCCGGTAAGGCTTCGGGAGTTCTGCCACCGGCAGAGCTTGGCAGCAGGCCCATCTCGCGTTTGTACTCAAGCAGCTTATCCTGCAACTGCATGTCCATCGCCTCGCGCTCGATCTCCTGCATCTGCGTATCGACGGAGGCAGCGCCGAGCTGCATCTTGGCTTCGGCGGCGGCGGCGCGGCGGTCTATCTTGTCGCGCATCTCGTTGAAGGTCGAAGCATCGTCGCCGAGATTGAACGTCTCCATCGTCTGCGCGAGCTGCTCCTGGAGCTTGGCCTGCTTCGACTGGTTGATGAGCTGCATCGCTTCAGCCGTCCGCTTCTGCATTTGTAGCACATAATTGTCGCGCGCCTTGAGCGCTTGTTTGGATGCGGCGTTCGCGTGCTCAAGTTGCTGCGAGGTCTTTTGCAAGTCAACCTGGGCCTGCTGAAGCTGGCCTATGTAGGCCGTCGCGATGTCGTCGCGTCCCATCTTGACCGAAGCCTTGATCTTCGAGTCCAGATCGACGACCTGTGATTCGAGGCGCTCTTTGCTGCGCGCCAGCAGTTTCTCCGTCGCCATCACCTGCGCGACAGAGTTATTCAACTCCGGCACGCGGTCGCGCATGTCCCGAATGGTCTGCTGTAGGATGAGTTCCGGGTCTTCTGTCCTCTCCACAATGCCGCCGAACAGCGCCCGCATAGAACGCTTCACTCTAGCCCAAACTCCCATCTCTTCTCATTCCTCCAGCCAATAAAAGTTCTGTACTCTCGCTCAACCTGCCGCAGGGGCTTTAGTCCGCCTGAAAAATCGCCCCTGTTTGTACGACAACGCGCGCGACGTTGTTGCAAAGTTAGCTGCCCGGCTGAGTATAGCAGGAGTCGCGCATTTGCCGCCAGAAAACAGGGCGGTTATGAATTTCGATTTTACGCCCCGGTGGCTTCGGGCCCATCCAGGCTGTTTTCCGTGAATCTTCCGATGTCGCGCCGGTAATGCATGCCGTCCCAGTGAATGTCGCCAACCGCGCCGTAACAGCGAGCGAGCGCGGCATCCAGGGTCGCGGCGGCAGCCGTTACGCCGAGCACACGCCCGCCCGCCGTGAGCCAGACGCCTTCGGCTGAGCGCGTTGTTCCGGCGTGGAAGATTTCCACGCCTTCATGATTGCGCGCCTTGTCCAAGCCTTCTATCGGAGCGCCCGTTTCAGGTTGCGAGGGATAGCCGCGCGCCGCGAGCACGACACAGGCCGAGGAGGCATCGGCCCACTGAATTGATAGCTCGCCGAGCCGCCCGCGCGCGACCGCCTCGAAAATCGCAGCGAGGTCTGTCTGCAAGCGTACGAGAATGGCCTGTGCTTCGGGGTCGCCGAAGCGCACGTTGTATTCGAGCACGCGCGGGCCTTCTTGTGTGAGCATCAGGCCGATGAAGAGCACTCCGCGAAAGGGAAAACCTTCGTCGCGTGCGCCTTTGAGCGTCGGCTCGACGACTTCGCGGACGACCCGCTCAAGCGTCGCCTCGTCAAGGACAGACGGGTCTGTGATCGCGCCCATGCCCCCTGTATTTGGGCCCGTGTCACGTTCGCCGACGCGCTTGTGATCGCGCGCGGCCGGCATCAAAGCATAATCGCGTCCGTCTGCGAAGAGCAGCAGCGATGCTTCACGGCCCCGCAGCGTCTCTTCGATCAGGATGCGCTGCGCCGCTTCAGCCCTGACCGCTCCGCCCGTCATCAGATCATTGACCGCGCGCCCGGCTTCCGCGCGCGTGCTGGCTATGACGACGCCCTTGCCCGCCGCCAGCCCGTCGGCTTTGACGACGACAGGGGAATCCAATGCGCCGAACGCGCCGCTATCCAGTATCTCCTGCGCTTCGATGGTTGAAGCGGCTACCCGGTAACGCGCGGTCGGAATACTGTGGCGCGTCATGAAATCTTTAGCGAAGGCTTTGCTTGATTCGAGCCGGGCCGCAGCTTTGTTTGCGCCCGCAACTAACAGTCCGTGTCGCTCGAACTCGTCCACCAGCCCTGCCGCGAGCGGCGCTTCGCCGCCGACGATCGTGAGGTCTATCTCTTTCTCTACGGCAAACCGGGCCAGCCCCTCTATGTCCGTCGCGTCTATGCGCACGCAGTCGGCCAGTTCGGCGATGCCGGAGTTGCCGGGCGCGCAGTAGAGCTTGAGCGAAGCGCGTCCGGCGCTCCGCTGTCCGAGGGCCCAGAGGAGCGCGTGCTCGCGTCCGCCTGAGCCTATGACGAGGATTTTCATATGCCTGCTTCTCTCTTTTCTCAAACGGAAATTGAACTATCAGGAGGTGCGCCGGATGCTGGCACGCTGCGCCCGCGCTGTCAAGAAACTTTGAACTGGCAGTCCAGACCTTGACACATTTTCGTGATAGTTATACTTTGCCTGATACAGGGCTTCAGCTTCACCAAGAGGGAAGCTGATTTGAACGGTTTGGTAAAGATTCAAAGCGCCGGTCGGCTCTCTCCGAAGCCACCGGAGGTGCTTTCAACCCGCTCAAAAGCCAACTGGAACGGTTGCAGATCATGCGGCCAACGAGCGTAACGCCTGACCGCAAGAGCGCCGTTCGAGAGATAGGAGAAAGAGAGCCTCAGCATCATGACCGGGCACAACAGCAGATGTGTTCGTTCTGGTTGGGTAAAATTCGCAAGCCCCCTCGTCAGCCTGCATAAACAATCAATGGTGCGTCGCCGTGGGATCGCTGCCCGGCATTGCCCGGCGTCGCAAACGTACATCGGTGGGGAATATCTATATGTCACAAACTCAAGTCACAAGCGAAGCGAACGGGAAGTGGAGCCAGACGGAAGCCGAGTTCCAGGATCGCAACATCAAGTGTGTCGATTGTGGTGAGGATTTCATCTGGACGGCGGGCGAGCAGGTGTTCTTTCACGACAAAGGTTTAAAGAACGAGCCGAAGCGTTGTAAGCCCTGCAAGCAGGCTAAGAATGAACGTCTCGCCGCCATCGCAGCGGCACAGGCGACGGGCGTCCGCCAGCGCATCGAAGTCTCCGTGCAATGCGCGCAGTGCGGGCAACAAACGACGGTTCCCTTTTATCCTTCACAGGGACGGCCGGTTTTTTGTCGCTCCTGTTTTCTGGCGGGCCGCGAAGCCGACGAAGCGAGCCTCTGAGCATCTTCGCAAGATCGATAAGCCGAAGCAGACCCGACCCAGAACAATTCGACCGGCGCGAGGAGCCCAAGGCTTCCGCGCCGGTATTTACTTTGCGGCGGCGGCGATTCAGTTTGGATTTTGCGGATTACGCTTCGACTCAATCCAACGCGCGACGTGGTCTGCGACATTGAAAATGTCTTGCGGCTTGATGAGGTAGTCTTGCGCTCCGGCCTTGAGCGCCGCTTCCCTTTCGCGCGGCATGGCGCGGGCTGAATAGAAGAGGATCGGCGTGTCGGCGTCGAACTCGCGCAGCGCCTCGCAGATCGTGACGCCCGAAGCATCCGGGAAAGTGTGATTGAGTAGATAGAGATCGAAGCCCTGGCCGCTCCGTGCCAACTCCAGACAATCCCTGGCGTTGGTCACGGACGTGACCTTAAATCCCGCCCGCTCCAGCAAGAGGGCCATGATGATGCGCGTGTCATCGTGGTCTTCGACGTAAAGAATGTGTCCCTTCGGCGGCTGCATTGTCGTCATAATCCCTCTGCGCCAACAGGAGAATTATCTTGCTTTGCCCGCCTGATTGCAAACTGAACAATCATCGTTCAGGGTTCAAGATGATAAGGAATGCTTATCACCACGACTCCCTTTTTAAAGAGGAGCGCGCCTTTGAGTAACAGCGAGCTTTGATTATGCAAGAGTTGCTGCCACCAGCGCGCGGGGACGAACTCCGGCAAGATGACCGTCAGGATTTCACCGGCGGCGCGGCGACCGACCCTTTCTATGTAACGCAACAGTGGTCGCGTCAGCGAGCGATAAGGGGATGGCAGGATCACCAACTCCACGCCGGAGCCCCACTGCTCCCATTTCTCGCGCAGCTTGCGCGTCGCTTCCTCGTCAAAGTCAACGTAAACGGCCCTCACGCCGTCGGGCGAAATTGCCCGGGCGTATTGCAGCGCGTTAATGACGCCCCGATGAATGCCCGAGATAGGCACGATGACCGTGTTCCTGATTTCCTGTAACGGCTCCAAGCCTTCCGTCGAAAGCTGCTTCGCCACCCGTACGTAGTGCTTATGAATCGAGCGAAACATCAGCACGAGCAGAGGGATAATCAGGACGACGATCCATGCGCCGTGCACAAACTTGGTGATGACGAAGACGCAGAGGACGACGAAGGTGGCGATTGCGCCGATCCCGTTAATGAGGATGGATTTCTTCCAGTGTGTGGAATCCGTCACCTCGTCGGAGATGAAGTATGGTTTGTGGTGTTCAGCCGCCGCCAGCTCAACGTCGGGCAGAGCCTCGCCCTGACCTGCATCACCGCCGGGCTGTGCCGTCTCCTTCGCTCCCGTTCGAGCTTCCGTCCGCGTACGCATCGCGGCACGCTCTTTAAGCCAGTGGCGCACCATACCCGTCTGCGACAGCGTGAAGGAGAGAAAAACGCCGACGGCGTAGAGCGGAATCAGACGGCTGGTATCGCCGCCGAAAGCCGCTGCGAGAAGGCTTGAGAAGACGGCGAGGAGGATGATGCCGTTGGAAAAGACCAGCTTGTCGCCGCGATTGGCAAACTGCCTCGGCAGAAAACGGTCGCGTGCAAGAAGCGATGCGAGGCGCGGGAAATCAGCGAATGAAGTGTTGGCGGCGAGCACCAGTATTAATGCCGTCGTGATCTGCACGGCATAGTAGAACCATCCGAATGCGCCCGTGAAGATGATGCGCCCGAATTGTGAAATGACCGTTTCGCTCTGGTGCGGGTGCACGCCGTAGAGGTACGCCAAAACGCTTGTGCCGAGGAACATGATCGTCAGCAGCAGGGCCATCAGGATGAGCGTTGACGAAGCGTTACGGGCTTCCGGCTGCTTGAAGGCGGGCACGCCGTTTGAGATGGCTTCGATTCCCGTTAGCGCCGTGCATCCGTTTGAGAATGCGCCGAGGATGAGAAAGAGAGTGACGGGCTGAAGCCTGTAGCCCTCGGCGATCTTCAGCTCATCGTCGCCGGGAACAGGCGCGACGCCTCCGACCGTCAGATAGTGCAAGAGCCCGTAGCCGATCATGAACAGGAAGCAGCAGAGAAAAGCATAGGTCGGCGCAGCGAATAACGCGCCCGACTCACGCACGCCGCGCAGGTTGGCGACGGCGATGAAAACGATGCAGATCAGACACAGTAGAACCTTATGCTCATCGAGCCATGCATAAGGCGTCCCCTGCATCATCGAAGTAATGGCGGCGACGCCCGCCGCAATCGAAACCGAGACGGTCAGCACGTAGTCAACCAGCAAGGCAGCTCCGGCGATCAGGCCCGGCGTGGTTCCCAGATTCTCTTTGGCGACGATATATGCGCCGCCGCCCGTCGGGTAAGCATGGATGGTCTGCCTGTAGCTCGTCGCAACGACGGCAAGCAAGAGCGCGATGCCGATCGAGATGGGCACGATGTAATGAAAGGCGTAGGCGTGCCCGTAGGCGACGGCAGCCGCCAGCACAAGCAGGATTTCTTCCGTCGCATAAGCGGTCGAAGAGAGCGCGTCGGAAGAGAAAACAGCGAGCGCCGTTTTCTTCGTCAGCCGCTCATGTTGTGCCTGTTCCGTTCGCAGGGCGCGACCGACGAGCACGCGTTTGATTGATGTAGCCATGACGCTTTGCTCCTCCCGAGCTTGATAGGACTATCCTCACCCCGCAGTGCTTGTGCGTGAGGCGTCTGCGCCGCAGCAACTCGCGCCAGACGATAAGGCGAGCGAGATATACCGAGCAGAGCAATTTGCAATCTCCGCACAGTATTTCGAGTCCGTGAGCCAAGTTGTCAAAGAGCGTCGCCGCCTCATCCCAAACACCCGACAAGGCGCTGGAAATGATGTCTAACATGACAATCTCCTGACGGTCGCCAGACGACAAAGGGCGCGGAGCAGCAATATGCTCCGCGCCCTTATAAAAGAGAGTCGCGGCGTTGCCCTTATCGTTAAGCCTACGAGGTTAGCTGACGGGCTCAGACCGAAAAGTGTCCTACGCGAGAGAGGCAAACAAGCCTTCTCACGATGCGCCCCATGTCTCGCCACTGCGGCAAGACGGTGGTTCCCCCGCGTTACACGTCTCGCCCACATGCGGGGCCGCGTGCAACTTCGGCAGACAAATTATCAACGAGCGCATCATACGCCCGGCCCCTACGGTAAGCAAGCCTTTCGTGTGATTGAGGAGAGTACGGAATCCGACGAGCGTTGGCTTGGCGTGCATTCGCGCTCCTGTCGATAGAGCCGGGTAAGGATAATAAGAAAAAGGCGGGGCTAAAAAAAATAAGCGGGCGGGGGCCTCCCACAGCCCCCACCCAAAGGCCACGAGTCCTCACCCCTCGCGACCACTTCGCCCACCGGGGAGGTGAACGCAGCGAGATTATGCACCAGAGCAGATAAAGTTTCAACCTCAAAGTATTGAGCAATTAGACGCCGCTTAGAGCCCCTACCGGCACGATCAAAGCCCCAAATCGCTGTAGGTGGATGGGTCAAAATTCTCACCGGCGGGCCCAGGGTTTTGCATCAAACGGGTACGCTGCCAGGGGGCTCACGTAGTGATGGAAATATAAATAAAAGGGGTTAGCCCAATGGCACGATATTTGATTGGCGAATGGTGCTCAAGAGCCTTGGCGCGCACGCTGGCGAGCATCTGCCCTCTCCTCAAACGGCTTCCATGACCGCGCGCCGGAGGCACAATTCATCCGAAGGAAGGATAGGGTTAACTAATGAGTAGTGAAGCCATGTCGCAGAGCGACATCATGCGAAAGAATATCGCCGCCGTGATGAAGGCGCAGCATCGTGTGACCGAGGCGCGCACGACGCAGGGCCGAATCGCAGATAAGATCACCAACTTCTCCGGCTCAATGATGTTCGTTTACATGCACGCGGTCTGGTTCGGCCTCTGGATACTGCTCAACGTAGGGCTGCTGCACATTCCGCGCGTCAGCGAATTCGATCCGTTCCCGTTTGGCCTGCTCACGCTCATCGTCTCGCTCGAAGCGATCTTTCTCTCCACCTTTGTCCTGATCTCGCAGAACAGGTTGGCCCAGGCGAGCGAGCGCCGCGCCGAGCTAGACCTTCAAGTCAACCTGCTGGCCGAACAGAAGGCCACCAAGGTTTTAGAGATGCTGGACGAGATGACGCGGCAACTCGACAGCATGAGCCATCACTTCACCTTCAAGCCAGACCCCGAAGTGCAGGCCCTGAAGGTCTCGCCAGAGCCGCAGGAAGTGCTGGCCGTGATTGACGAGACGGCCAGGGAAAATACCGAAACGGTCAAGCAGGCCGTGGACGAGGCCGTCGAAGATATTACGGACGAGGTCGAAGCCGTGCGCACGGACGTGAAGGAAACCAGCGGGAAGCTCTCAGAGGTCGCTGAAGATGTCGGAGAGATCAAAGAGCATCTGGAAGCGAAGGAGCAACGCGAAGAGCAGCAGGTCTTGCAGACTTAGCCTGCCGTCACTCCAAGCTTAA
Organism: Pyrinomonadaceae bacterium; assembly: GCA_036522655.1. Taxonomy (GTDB): domain Bacteria; phylum Acidobacteriota; class Blastocatellia; order Pyrinomonadales; family Pyrinomonadaceae; genus DASQYE01. Next base: position 127,467 of record DATDFK010000051.1, read on the forward strand.
AGGTGACGATCAAACGCCGCGAGGACACGTTCCAGACATGTCTTCGCGGCGCTCGCTTTTGAACAACGGAGAGAAGGCTTCGTGCGTGTGCTGCTATTTGCGCTTGCCTGCGCGCGGCGCAGGACGCGGTGTGGCGCGCGGCGCAGGAGTTGTCGTTGTCTGCGGCATGCTGGAAGAGATGCCGGTTCCGATGGCTGCGGCATCGTCGGCGGGAACCGGCTCGGTCACGCTGCGGTGTGCGCCACTCAGGTCTGCCAGAGCGACGATCACCAGCAGTATAGTCACGCCGAGCGTGGCGAGCACGTAGAGCAGCGCGGTCTGTTCCAGGTACAGCATTGTGATGACGACCATGACGAGGGCTACGACCCAGAGGTATGTCATCTGTCGCCGTTTTTTTCGTCCCCGTGCCATTGCAACTCTGCGGCTCATATCTCAAAACCCTCCAAATAATTTGCGTATAAAATCAATCTATCATAGCGGAAGGCCGTGCGGCCATCCTCGCTGCTGCCCTTGCCCTATAAGCCGAACCTAAAAAGAGGAGGTTGGCAAACGGCGACGCCAACCTCCACTCTTATCATGCTCGTGCGCATCTTAGTAGATGACGCGATAGCCCAGCGAGCTGACTCCGTTTGTGACGATACCCGTGCCGCCGCCGATCAGGGCCTGGAACAGGGTCGAGCCAAGGCGCTTGGCCGAGAAGGGACTGGACTCTGCGACATCTATGATGTCGTAAGGCTGAAGCAAAATGTCCTCGGCCTGTTTCTTCTTGATGGCGTTGAAATTCACCGTCAGGAGTTCCTGCTCGGACGTGCCGCGCTTCTGGCGATAGATTTTTATCTCTTCGGACTTGGCATCTTTTCTGATACCGCCGACCATGGCGATGGCGCGGCTGAGCGTCAGGCCGTTCTGCAAGTACAACCCCTGCGGAGAGACGACGGAGCCTGTGATGTAAATCGGCTTGGCCTCGGTGACGATCACGATGTCGCCCGGACGGATGAGCGGATTAGAGGCGACTTTGCCTGCCACCAGGTCTTCCATCTTATAGATTTTCATGTCGGCCATGACCGTGCCGTCCTTATCGAAGACAGGCTCGGTCTCATCGCCCGGCTCGGGGCACATCGCCGCTTCCGTGTGTAGAATCTGGATGTCGCCGTTGGCCTGCTCGGTGATGCCGCCGGAGGCTGTGAGCAACTCCTGTAGACGCACGCGGCGCTGCATCTGAACGCGCGCGGGCATGCGCACGGCCCCGAAGACGACTGCGGGAGGACGGCTGTTGCGACCGATGACGCGCACGCTCACCTGTGGGTTTTTGATAAATTTCCCGTAGGCGGCGGCGATGTCCTTGGCGACTTCCTTTTCCGTCCGGCAACGTGCCGGGATAGGCTTGTCGATGAAATGCAACTCGCTGATATTGCCTTCGTCGTCAACGTCAACATCGCCGCTCAGGTCGCTCTGCCCCCAGACCTTGATCGACAGCGTGTCGCCAGGGCCGAGCAGGTACTTCTTGACCCCCTGCGTATCGAGGGACGAGACCTGCACGCCGCCGGCATCCATGGAACCACCTCCGCCCGACTGGCCCACCTCCTGTGCCTGTAGCAGTGATGTCGCTCCGAAAATAGTGAAGACGGCAAGCAAAAAGAGCGTTCTGATGTTCATGACTAAATCCTCTAAAAAGCGTTAATGCGTCAGGGGGTTTTTGACGTTACGAGTATCTTCCAGCAAGTGTGAAAGCTTCAGTAGAGCACTATCCGAGATGAGGGGAAGCGGCGAAAGGCTGCCTGCCGACGCTCATAAAATCTTCAAACCCGAGGCCGCGCCCTCCGAAGAGCCCTCCGGTCGCGCTCTATTCGCTGATAGGCTTACGGTTCTTTTTTTTCCGGCTGCCATGTTTCGGGACTGTGCCGGGCACAGCGAATCCCGTGAAAAGCAGGTTACAATGATCGCACAAAAGATTGTAGATGCCAAACAGGCGGAAGAGCAAAGGGGTCGGCTTATAACCGCGACGGATGCGCGAGCTTTTACACTTCGGACAACGCTGCGCGATCATTTCGCTTTCCTTTCCCGTCCGGGCTTGCGCCGCGAGGAGGCTCTCGGCTCGGCCGCGACTTTGCCGGCATTAAGGCGGGCGCGCAGCAGGTCTATCTCGCGGCTGATGCGCTCTGCCGTCTCGGTGCGCATCTCGTCCCCGACCGTTTCGCGTGAAAGATAAAAGAGCGCATCGCGGTAGCGATTGATGGCCCGCACATGCTGGCCACGGAAGGCTGCGCGCTCGGCCAGCTCGACCCAGTGTGCGACCTTCAACGAACCGATGAACTCCTGCACGGCGATGGCAGAGGCACGCAGCTGCGGCTCGTCCGGGTAAATCTTGAGCGCTGAATCGATGACGGAGAGGGCGCGCATCGCCGTCTCTATTTTATGAGCGACCAGCACCTGCCGCTGTGCCGTGTCTGTAAGCTGGCGCGAAGCCTCGCGCGCCCAGCGCATGAGGTGATGTTTTTGCAGGGCGCGTGCGCGCTCCTGTCCCGAACGCAACGCCGCGCGTCTCTCGGAGCCGAGCCCGTTCGAGCGCAAAGCCCCATCCGTGCTCGTCACGTACTCTTTGCACAGATGGTAGACTTCGAGATGCGCTTCTGGCAACGCGCCGGTGGCGTCCGCCTCCGCAGCCTTGCGCTGCAAGACGCGCCAGGCTGCCGAATGCAGCTCGGCTGTGTTGACGCCGCTGCCGCCGCTACTGCTACTACTGCTGCTGCTGCTGCCCGTACTGCTTCGCTTGGCAGACTCCCTTGACGGATGCTGATGCCTGTCCTGTTCGAGAATGTAGCGCGTCCAGGCCCGACGCATGACGACTTCGCGCGCCGCGATGGCGACCATCATGACGACGCTCGCCGCCAATCCGGCCGGAACCCAGGCGGCATCCTCGCCGCTGCTGTGCAACATCCCCAGCAGGACGAAAAAGAGCGCCGTCGCCGTCAGTCCAGCCGCCGCCATATACCCCATCGTCGAAGGCATACGCGCACGCGCGCCGCGCTTCTGCCCCACCATTCCGGCGGGCTGCCGCTGGCGCGTCGTGCGATTCCAAACCTGATCGGCTGAATTGCTGGGCAAACGTTATCCTCGGCGCAGGAAGGACAGGCCCGTCCTTCCAAATATGAAACGCTCTTGCTTGAGTTTGTTCAGAGCCGCCACTCACCTCTCGTGGCCTGGGCTACGGGATAGCCGGACAGTAATAGTCATTTTTTTTGCCGCATCTGTCAATACGTAAAGGGCACGGATGCTGGGCCCAACGCGAGAGCGAGTGGGCCGACGCCGGGCTTGACGGCTACCATCTGCGGGTGAAATGAACGTAAACTCTCCGCATATTCATACGGATTTGAGGCGAACCAGTCAGTACAGCCTGTGGTCTAGGGCGGGTGACACCGCCGCCAATACCCGCCCGGCTTAAGCAGGCGGTACTGACCTTCTCAGTAAAGGAGACCGCGATGGCAGAGAGAGAGTTGACGGGCAAGGTGGCGCTGGTGACCGGCGCGACCTCTGGAATCGGGCGCGCGACCGCCCTGCTGTTCGCCGCGTCGGGCGCGCGCGTCGCCGCCGTCGGTCGTAACGAACAGGCTCTGGCAGACCTCGCCGGAGAGATAGGGGAAAGCGGCGAGACTCTTTTGATTCGCGCAGACGTAACAGATGAGGCGGAAGCGCGCCGCGCCGTGGCAGAGACCGTCGAGCGATTCGCGGGGTTGGACGTGCTGGTCAACGCCGCCGGTCATATCAGTAACGGCACGATTGAAACGACGACGCTCGATGCCTGGGACGCGATGCTCAACGTCAACCTGCGCGCGGTCTTTTACCTGATGCAACAGGCCGTGCTGCACCTTTCAGCGCGGCGCGGCAATATCGTTAATGTTTCGAGCGTGACGGGCCTGCGCTCATTCCCAGGCGTGCTGGCCTACTGCGTCTCCAAGGCCGGGCTCGATCAGTTGACGCGCTGCGCGGCGCTTGAGCTTGCCGCACAGGGCATACGCGTCAACGCCGTCAATCCCGGCGTCGTCGTCACAGACATACACAAGCGCGGCGGGATGAGCGAGGGCGATTACGCGGCCTTTCTCGAACGCTCGAAGCAGACGCACCCGCTGGGCCGCGTCGGAGAGGCACGCGAAGTCGCCGAGCTTATACTCTATCTGGCATCGGAGCGCGCCGCCTGGATTACGGGCGCGACCTATTCGATTGACGGCGGGCGCGCGCAGACGTGCGCTCGATAGAGGATGCGGGGAATGCTCCTGCGCGCCGTCGGGCTACTTTTCGCTAGAAGTTCGGGCGCGAATATAGCTATACTTGCCCGGTTCTCAAATGAACTTCGACGAAAAGTCTCGGCACGCTTAAGCGCGTGTGCGACCCATCCAGAAGTGATGTTCGACCGATGAGCTGAGCATGATGAATCAACCCCAGATGATGAATAACCCGGGCGCTTACGCTCCCACCCTGATGATGATCACGCCCTCTAAGAACAGGCGCGCGCTCAAATGGCTGTTCGGCATCATCGCGTTTCTCTTCTTCACGTTGGTCGGACTGCTCGTGCTCGGACTGATTCGCGGAGAGCTGATGGAGCGCGGCGGCGTCGAGGCCGGGCCCATAGCCTTCATGGTCGGGATGGTATTTGCGATGCTGCCCGTCCCCATCTACATCATGCTCATCCTGTGGATAGACCGCTATGAATCGGAGCCGATGTGGATGCTGGCGACCGCCTTCATCTGGGGCGCGACCGTCGCCGTGCTCGCCTCTTATATTATCAACACAATCAACCACATCATCGCCGCCTCCATGTGGGGGCATGACGTGGGCGAGCTTTTCAGCGCCGTCATCAGCGCGCCCGTCGTCGAAGAAACCTCCAAGGCTTTCATCCTCTTCATACTGTTCTTCTGCAAGAAGGACGAGTTTGACGGCATCATCGACGGCATAGTCTATGCGGGCATGGTGGGACTGGGTTTCGCCATGACGGAGAACGTGCAGTATTACGGCAAAGCCGCGCTCTCGGGCGGCGTCGAAGGCTCCGTCGTGCTCTTTATCATCAGAGGGGGCATCGCCCCTTTTTCGCATCCGCTCTTTACGAGCATGACGGGCATCGGCCTCGGCTGGGCCCGCCAGTCCAACAGCAAGGCGATTAAGTTCATCATGCCGCTCATCGGTTTCGGGCTGGCGATGCTCCTTCACGCGTCCTGGAATCTCTCCGCCTCGCTCGGCCCGGTGATCTTTTTCCTGACCTACGGGGCGCTGATGATTCCGATTTTCATCTCGGCGCTGATCTCTATCATCTTCGCTCTGCGGCGCGAGGGGCGCATCGTGCGCGAGCACCTGCTGTGCGATCTTCAACGCGGAATCTTCTCGCAGGAAGAGTATAATCGCCTGTGCAGCGTGAGCGGGCGCATGGGCGCTTCCTTCAGGGCCTTAGCGAGGGGCGGCGTCGGCAAGTGGCGCGCGCGCATGGACTACAATCAGGCGGCGAGCGAACTGGCCTTTCACCGCAGCCGCGTGGCGCGCGGCATCAGGTCTAGCCCGCAGGCGGCGCAGGAGCGCGAGGCGGCTTACCTACAGCTTTTGCATGAACTGCGACAGCGCTTGGGTTCCCACTGAAAATACCTGAACAAATGTCGCACGTATTTCAGCCGAATGTTTTATACTGAATCCGCCCTTGGGAATGAGAACGCGTTAACTGATCTGACCCGTGAAGATTCAACTCTTACCCAGCACCTTCGACGAGCAGGGCCGGGCCACCCCGGAACAACGCCTGACCTGCTTTCTCATTGACGAACGCGTGACGGTTGACGCCGGAAGCCTTGGCATTGCGCTCACCGACGACCAACGCGGCACGGTGCGCGATGTCATCGTCACGCACCCGCACATGGATCATATCGCGAGTCTCCCGATCTTCATCGACGACCTCTTCGGCTTCCTCGAAGAGCCGATTCGCGTTCACGCCACACAGGAGGTCATCGACACTCTTGAGCGCGACATCTTCAACTGGGTCGTCTACCCGCGCTTCTCCGAGCTGAGTAACGAGCGCGGCCCAGTGATGCAGTACGTTCCCTTTCGCACGGGCGAAGAGTTCAAAGTCGCGCACCTGAAAGTGACGGCCGTGCCCGTCAATCATATCGTACCGACCGTCGGCCTCATCGTCTCGGACGACAAGACGACCGTCGCCTTCAGTTCCGATACTTACGAGACGGAGGAGTTCTGGCAACTCGTCAATCGCACGGCGCGCATCGACGCCCTGCTCATCGAAGCATCTTTCCCGAATGACATGGACAAGCTGGCCGAAGTCTCAAGACACTTCACCCCGGCCCTCTTGAAGAAGGAGCTGCGCAAGCTCAACCACAACGGCCTGGACATCCTCGCCGTTCACCTCAAGCCAGCCTATCGCGACAAGGTGGTCAGCGAGCTTGAAGCCCTGAAAATTTCCCGCCTCAGTGTGATGGAGCCCGGACGCGTCTACGAATGGTAAAAAGCCCCGGGGCCGCTCTCACTTTGATTTGAAAGCGGCCCCGGATGGGTCTTGTGACGTTTGTCGTCGTCCGGTCTGCTACTCGCTTGGCCCGCCCGGTATGGAAGACGCGTGGCTGCGATAATATTCAGTCCATAACTTCTGCATCTCTCTTGCCCCGCTCCTGCTCCCGAGTATTCCCTTCAACAGGTACTGTGATTCCATCACATCCGTTTTATACATATAGTGATACCGGACTGCATACTGCTCTTTGAGATCATACCAGTTCACCTTCAGCATATGCTGCAAGCAGTAGATAGCCATCTCGCCCTTCGTCATCGTCGCCTGCGGGCACACGTGAGCATGCGTGGGCGCTCTATCGGGTATCTGTTCGAGGAGAAAATAGATGGCCGCGTGCCTGTCTCTCTTGAGAGACGGCATCAGCGAATAAGGATTGAAAAGGGGTAATTCACTGAAAGCACCGCGCTCGGTTTCGCTGTCACGTTCGGGGTCGTAATAGACCCCGCCCGTACACAAAGACGTGGTGGTCAGTTCCTTCCACTCTTCTTCGAGAGACCTTTGTGGCTGTTGTAACGCGAGACGCTCGGCCGCGAGGGCGAGGTCTGGATCGACCTCGAATGCGTAGTTGTTGAGGGGCGGTATATCGTAAGAGCGGCTCGCAAGCCAGCCGACGTAAACACAACCGACGCCCAGCATGAAGGTGATAATGGCGGCTGCGACTTTGAGCGCGATGTGCTTCATCAGCGGCCCTCCCCAGCATCTAAAGCTACAGATACAGCTTAATGCCGGTTAGACACCGTTCGCTCGTGAATGTTCCGCCCGGTTTACCGAAGGCCACACTTACTCGGCGCAAAAGTCCGAGCCGGATTCAGCCTTCACTCCCGCAAGCAAGCCTTCCATGTGCTGTCGCGCTTTCCATGCGCCTGTGCGCGTGGCCGCTTCGACGCCTTCCAGCCAGACGCGGCGCGCTTCCTCTTGCTCGCCCTGATGAAGCAGCGCGGAGCCTAGCATCTGGTAAGCAGCCGTGTAGTCGGGGTTAATCCTCAGGACATTGCGCAGCGCCTCGACCGCCTCGCCCCACTGCTCCAGCTTGACGTACTCGCTGCCCAGCCCGTACCAGATCATCGCATCATCCGGCTGATCGCGCGCCATCTGCCGAAAAACATCTATTCTCGATTGCGACATCTCAACCCCTTCCGCTTCAGCGTAAAGCCTCGAACTCTCTTTCCATGTGCTCGCCCGCGACGCCCTCCAGCGTGACGCGCCCGCTCGGCAATACCTCGGCGATGCGAAAGGTTCGTCTTGAGCCATCGCGGCCCGGCATCAGCTCCGCGCGAAAGGTGACGTTCATACCGGGCCGCGCCCACACGTCGCCGCCTTTCCCCGTCCGTGCCGGGAGCTTCTCCCTGCCTGACACTCTCTTCTTCAAGAGAAAAGCTCCGGCAGTTCCCAGCCCGCCGAGGGCCAGGCCCACGACTCCCAGGAGCAGGCGCTTGTGGCGTTTCTTCATGCTTGGTCAGGCGATCGGTAAAAGAAGGGGGCGCTTAAATGTCTCCGCGCCCGTCCTCTTGCAGACAGGCGACGGGCGCGCGCATCCGATTCAAGCGACTCAGGACGCGTGCGCCCGTCCGTTTTCGACAGCATTTATAACAGAGCGCGCTCTTGAGGCTCGCGCTGCCTAGCAAAGCGGGTCGAGCTTTTCGCTGATGGTCGGCAGCCCGCCGTTCAAAGATAGATCGGCATTGATCTGCGTGTAATGCGCCCACTCCTCGGGCACTTTATCTTCCGGGAAAATCGCTTCGACGGGGCATTCCGGCACGCACGCGTCGCAATCTATGCAGGTCTCGGGATTAATTACCAGCATCGTCGGATCAAGGTGAAAAGCTTCGACGGGACAAACCAGCGCGCAGTCCGTATAACGACAATTGACGCAAGGTTCCACTACGACATAAGTCATCTAATTGGCCTCCTCCGGTAATATCTCTTGTAGTTGAGCGGGAAACGACATTGGCAGAGGCTCTGGAAGCGCTCTCATTTGTCGCGGTCGCGCCCTTTCAACCACAACGAATGTTTGATTACGCGCCTATATTAAGCATGAATCCGCAAGATTTGAAAGACAAAATTTGCATCGGGGCGATTTTTATGAGACCTCGCCGCGCGCACCCGAAAAGTCTCTCAGCCGGAACCGGGAACCTCTCCATCCGCGATTACGGATTCGAGCCCTCCGACCTCTTTTTGTGCCAGTCCGCGACGGGCGCGCCGCTTGAAAAATCGTAGAACCTCAAATCTTTCTTCGTCAGCATCTTTGTCATCAGGATGATCTGGCCCGTGTGCATGGAGAAGTGTTCGACGACATGGAAGACGGCTTCGAGGATGGTGACCTCGTGCCCCTGTATCATCCTGCGCTCAAGCAGGCGCGAAGGATCGAGTCGCGCCAGCGCGTCGTCCACCTCTGCGAGCGTGCCCTTGAGCAGCCCCAGCAACTCGTCGCGCGACAAACCATCCCGCTCGTCAAACTCTCGCTGGCGCACGCGCACGTCCGCCGCGCCGCCGACGCCGCTCACTATCCACTGCCGCGCATTCCCAGACAGATGCAAGATGAGATTGCCTATGCTGTTAGACTCTTCGGCGGCGCGCCACCACACATCCATGTCCGTCAACTCTTCCAGGCAGCGCTCTATCTTGGGCAGGTAATCGGTCACCAGAAACGACCGTGCCCTGTCGACGAAGGCCGCCGCAACGTCGCCTGCGTTAGAGTCTTCGGGATGCTGTTTCGGTGGCGCGCCTGGCGGGCTGAGTTCGGGTGCGCTCTCTTCATTCATCTGTCGCCTCGCCCGCGCGCCGCTTATGTTTGGCTTTGCGCATTGAAGGATGGATGCGCTCTTCCGGCTTGGCCTGGCCCAGTGGGTGGCCTGGCGGCGCGACTGGTTTTCGTATCGCGTCGAAGACGGGGCGCTCCGCCTGCTTCGGCTTCTTGCCGCCGGTTTTATTCATAGCCTTGACCGCCAAAAAAATTGTCTGTGCGAAGTGTCCAGATGCTATCTCCCCGTCATGTTGATGTCAATCATTTGACGAGATGCTCAACGAAGAAATCGAGCGCGGCATGATGAGAGGATAATGAAGGCGAGATGCTGTCAGTGAATCTTCGGAGGCGGAAGCTTCAGAGGGTTCCGCCGCTACATCAAATAACAAAGGGCGACTCCGCCGGGGTCGCCCTCGTTTGCAATGTGTCTCTTGTTTGATTTAGTTGGCGGCTCTCACCAAAAGGTGCAGCGCGCTCGCTCCAACTGTGCGAAGCGATTACGCCTCGCTCGCGCGCGGCGTCTCCGGGAATAAGGTCTTCAGCGCCTGGCTCGTCTCGGCGCGTCGTTTCTGTTGAAACTCATTCACCCAATTGCTGACGGTGGCGACCATATCGCGCGCCGTCTCCTGTGCGCTCTCGCGTGCGGTTTTGACTGGCTCTTCTGCCTTCACCTGTTTGTTGCGCTCGTTGCGCTTGATGATCTTGATCGGGGTCTTCTTGGTCATGACTACTCTATTTCCTGTTCTGAATTATTGCTGGTTACTTTTCCTTTAACGAATTTCCTGAGCCGTAGTTCCTTCTTTGTTTGTCCTGAACCCGGCCTCACCTTCGCGGCTGCCTTCTCACTTGCAATCGAAGGGCCACAAACTCAAGGACGATTCATACGACGATGATTTGCTTATAAGGTTGACACAACTTAGACGCATCGGCCCGCTTGATGGTTGGAAAAGTATTCGCTGCGGATAAAACAAGCGGCCAGCGCCGAACGGGAAGTGAAAAATCACAGCGCCAGCGACTCGCAGACAATCCTCTGCGAGGGGCCCGTGTTCATTGTCTGGATAAAAACGTAAAAGTTTTGTTACAAGCTCGGCGAGCTTACGATCGAGCTATCTGACTTCATAGCGTACATTACGGGCGCGGCTCGTATCGTTTCATGCATCGAAAGCGACTCGGCGCGCCAAGACTCTCGCGCATGGGCCAACCGTCGCAGGTCTCCCGCGAGCATACCGCCGACACTACTCTTCCCCGCGAGGCATCTTCCGAACCAGCCTTCCGTCGACGCCCGCCGTCGAGACACCTGAAAGCCGCGCTCGCCCAGGTTGGCCCATGCGGATAAAAAGTTTCTTGGGCCCGTCATGCCCTGGGCACGACAAGGCGAGGCGCGGCGCATGTCGTCAACGGCTTTTCGATGACGGCCTTGTACTTTGCAGAATGCCAAAGCAGGCGGGCCGGAGACGCGCTTTGCCAAGCGGGATCGAGCGCGCTATCGAGCCGGAGCCGCGCCGCGCACCTCAAGCATCACTGCTAAGCTTTTTGTTATGAACAAAAGAGGCTCGCAAAGCGGGGCGCTTCGGCACGTCCATTGAGGGCTGGCACATGCGTTGCGGTCTCGATGATCGCGATGCGAATGATTGAAGCCATCACGATCTATCTGGCGGCGGGCGCGCCCTTCGGCGTCAGCTATTATCTGCGGCGCGAGGGACGGAAAGGCCGCGCGTCGGCTCTGCTCGGGAGTAGCTGGGCGATGCTGCTGTGGCCTGTCGCTGCCGCCACTGCCTTCCTCGCGCGCAAACGTAAAGGCGAGGAAGAGACGGAAAGAGAAAGTGCCGCGCTCAGGATAGAAGAGAAGATAGAGCAGGCCACGCGGCAATTGATGGCGATGCTCTTCAGGGTCGAAGAGCTTGCGTGGGCGCTTCCCGTTAGAGATGGCCGTCGCAGTGAGAGGGTCACGTTTGTGGTTCGTGAATGCGTCGAAAGATATGTCGGCTTGACGCTGAGTGCAAGAGACGCGTCTGCCGATGCGCCGCCGACGACCCGCGAGATGGAGTTGTGCCGCGTGGCCGGACGCACGGGCGAAGACCTGCGGCTGGCCGGGCGCTGCATTCATCGGCGCAACGTCGCGCGCCTGCTTGACCACCGCGAGCGCGCCCGCACGGAGTTGCTACACGCTCTGGCAGAGTTGCGAGAGTGGTCTGGCGACGCTCCCGCGCAGGAATGCCACACTGTGGCCGCACGCCACACGAGCGTTGCCATTCTCAGAGTCTACGGGCAGGCCATCAATCTGTTGTCGCTTCTGGAAGATGAGGCGGCGGTGCGCAAGGTGGCCCGGCTGCTCGATGCCGAATGCGCGCGGCTGCGTCGTCTGGAAGCCGCGAGTCCGGGTCGCTCGCAGGGCGAGCGCCGGGCCGAAGGAGAGGAACCATGTACACCACATACACCCCGCTTGGCCTTCATTGGCCCATCGCAGACCAGCCCGTTGACGCGAGGCTGAACTGGCTGCTCAGCGCCAACGCCGCCGAGCGCGCACGTCTTTCTCGCGCGGGGCTCGATGAACAGCTGATGATGATGCGTCGGCCCGTCACAGTCGAGAGGGCCTACGCGATCTTCGGTCTGCTGCTCGGCACGCTGCCGCCCGCCGCGATCTTCTACAGGATGTTCGGCGACGCGTTGGCCCGGCCCGACTTTCAGTGGGGACTGTTCCTGCTTGTGCTGGCGATGAACATCGTCTGCGGCCTCGCCGGAATGTTCATGGGCTCAAAGCTGAATCGGATGGCGACCGCGATCGAAGCGGCGGATGATAACTACTGGATCAGGGCACTGTTTGTTCCATTCCTAATGGGAATGATCTGGGGCGCGGGTGCGGGCGCGGCGGGTGGCCTGGTCTTTTTCGGCATCGGGGCGATCTTCGGGGTGATGTTTGCGATTCCGGTCGGCATCCTGGCCTTCACGCTCTTCATGCCGCTTCACCGCTGGCTGGCGCACGGTGGTATGATTGAGGCGAGCCATTTCTGGCCGCTCGCCTGCGGTGTCGTGATGACGATAACCGCGCTGATTCTAGGTCTATGAAAACGGTGGTCAGCAGCCAGTTGTCAGTTGTCAGTGAAAAGCTTCTGACCGGCTGCTGGCTGCTGACTACTTTTTATGCTGCTCGCCCTGCTGCTGCTGTCGCTTTTCCTGCTCGTGCTGCTGGGCTTTTATGTCTTCGTCGCCGCCCCGCGCAGCCGCACGCACCAGACCTTCGTGGCCTTCGTCGCCTGCCTCGCCATGTGGACGATCAAGGACATCGTGCTCTGGGGCTTTTCGGCGCGCGAGGGCTCGGCGGCGTGGTGGGCGAGCGTCAGTTTTATCATCGCCCTCTTGTTGCAGTATTCGCTGGTCGTCTTCGCCTGGGTCTTTCCTGAGAACGGGCCTGTGCCCATCAAGCGCGCGGCGGTGCTCTTTGCGCCGGGGGCCGTGTTGATTCCGGCGGCCATCGCCGGGTGGATGTGGAACGAGGTCGGGTTCGTCCGGGGCCGTTTTAAGATTGAACTGACGCCGCTCGCCTACGCCTTCGGGCTCTACTCTTACGGCGTGTTCGCCTACGGCTTCGGCATGCTCTGCGTGAAATACCGTCGCTATCGCGGGCAGTTGTGGGGCAAGCAACTGGGCGCGATTCTCTGGGCGCTCGTCATCACCGTGACTCTCAATACGCTGGCGAACAACCTGCTGCCGCTCGCGGGCTTTTACGAGTTGCTGCCGCTCGGCTCCGTCTTCGTGCTCCTGGGCGTCGTCATCTACGCTTACGCCATCTCTAACTTCAAGCTCTTTTCGCTGCAATCGGCCCTAGACCAGTTTCGTCTCTTTCCCGTCGCCTACAAGGTCGCGCTCTCGATCGCGGCGGTCGCCGTCCTCAGTTTTCTACTGCTACAGATTCCGGTCGTCTGGTGGAGCTTTAGCGATGGGCCCACGATGGAAGCATGGCGGCGTTACCTTGTCTTCAGCGTGATCACCGCGCTCGTCCCTAACCTTATCTTGGTGGCGCTGATTATTCGCACCATCTCGCGCCCCGTTCGCCGTCTGACGGAGGCCGCCGTCGAGGTCGCTGGCGGCGGCTACGGCACGCAGGTCGATCTCAGCAGCAACGACGAGATGGGACTCCTCGCCGAATCCTTCAACGAGATGAGCCGCAAGATGGCCTCCGACATAGAACGGCTGCGCGAGCTTAACGTGCAATTGATACGCACGGAAAAACTGGCCGCCGCCGGGACGCTCGCCGCCGGAGTCGCGCACGAGGTCAACAATCCGCTCGCCTCCATCTCGTCGCTCATACAGATGCTACAGACGCGCGAGCGTGTGGACGCGGAGACGAGAGAGATGCTGCGCCTCATCTCGACGCAGATCGACCGCATCACGCAGGTCTTGCGCGACATGATGGATTTCGCGCGCGCCCGTCCCCCGGCACGCGCGCCCCTCGACATTAATCGCATCGTCGCGGCAAGCATACGCCTCGCCAGCTTCGACAAGGCTTTCCAGCGTCTTCTCCTGCGCATTGACGAGGACGAGGACGCGCCGCTCGTCTTCGCCGACGCAGACCAGCTCCAGCAGGTCTTTCTCAACCTGCTGCTCAACGCGCGCGACGCCATGCCCGAAGGCGGCGAGCTACTGGTCTCGACACGCTACGACGCGCTCTCCGGCGAGGTCGTCGTCGAGATCAGCGACAGCGGCACGGGCATCGCGCCCGAACATCGCGCGCATGTGTTCGATCCGTTCTACACGACCAAGCCCGCCGGGACGGGCACTGGCCTGGGGCTCGCCGTCTGCTACGGAATCATCACGGCGCACGGCGGCCACATAGAGATCGGGCCGCACAATGGACAGGGCACGACCGTACGCGTGCGTGTGCCCATCGGCCCCGCCGCGAGCGAAAACCACTATGCCGACGATTCACCTTGAGACCTTCATCCGCGCGCCCATAGAGTTGTGCTTCGACCTCTCGCGCAGCGTTGACGTTCACATGGCCTCGACCGGCCACACAGGCGAGCGCGCCGTCGCAGGCGTTACTTCCGGCATGATGAATCTCGACGACGAGGTGACATGGGAGGCCAGACATTTCGGCGTGCGTCAACGGCTCACGTCGAGAATTACGACGATGGAGCGCCCGCGCATCTTCGTCGACGAGATGCAGCGCGGAGCCTTCAAGCGCTGGCATCACACGCACACCTTCGAGCCCCTTGAGGACGGCACGCTGATGATAGACGATGCCGCCTATCGCTCGCCGCTCGGACTGCTCGGGCACATCGCCGACCGGCTCTTTCTCAAGCGCTACATGACGCGCCTGCTTCTCGTCCGCAACGCTCACATCAAAAAGGTCGCGGAGGAGGAGACAGGAAAAACTTTAATAGGGATGGACAGGATAGAAAGGTCAGTACCGCTTAAGGTCTCGGGCAGGTCGTAGCGTCGGCATCACCCGCCCAGCTTGAGCAGGCGGCACTGACCGCTCTTACTCTTATCACCGATATGAAAACACCACCGCTCATACTGATCGCCGAAGACGAAGATTTGATGCGCGCGATACTCGTGCGACTGTTGGAGGAGTCCGGTTATCGCGTCGTCGCCGCCGCGAGCGCTGAAGAGGCGCTGGAACGCTTCGTCGCGGAAGACGTGGCCGTGCTGCTCACGGACATACGCATGACGGGCATGGATGGTCTGGCGCTGCTCGACCGCATCAAGGACTTGGATGCCGAAGCCCTCGTGATAGTGATGACGGCATACTCGTCCGTCGATTCGGCTGTCGCGGCGCTGCGCAAAGGCGCTTACGATTACATTACAAAACCGTTCGTCAACGAAGACCTGCTGCAATCGGTCAAGAACGCTCTGCGCCAGCGCGAGTTGTTCCGCGAGAACCGCGCGCTCAGGCGCGAGCTTGATCGACGCTACAGCTTTTCCGAGATCATCGGCACGTCGCCCGCGCTCCAATCGGTCTTCCGCCTCGTAGAGAAAGTCGCAGGGACGAACACTAACATCCTGATTCAGGGAGAATCCGGCACGGGCAAGGAATTGATCGCCCGCGCCATTCATCACAACAGCCCACGATCGGAGCGTCCATTCGTCGCCATCAACTGCGGCGCGCTGCCCGAAACGCTTCTTGAATCCGAACTGTTCGGCCACACGAAGGGCGCTTTCACGGGCGCGGTCACCAACAAGCCCGGCCTCTTTCGCTCGGCTGAAGGCGGCACGGTTCTCTTGGACGAAGTGGGCGAGATAACGCCCGCGATGCAGGTCAGGCTCCTGCGCGCGCTGCAAGAACACGAGGTCACGCCCCTGGGCTCAAGCACCCCGGTGACTTTCGATGCGCGCATCATCTGCGCCACCAACCGCGACCTTGAAAAAGAGGTCGCCGACGGGCGCTTTCGCGAAGACCTCTTCTATCGCCTCAACGTGATAGAGATTCACCTGCCGCCGCTTCGTGAAAGGCGCGAGGACATCCCGCTGCTCGTCCGCAGTTTAATCACGCGAACCGCGCGCGAACAGGAACGTGACGAGAAACCGATCGAGCCTGCGGCCATGTCCGCCCTCATCAACTACAACTGGCCCGGCAACGTCCGCGAGCTACAGAACGCCATCGAGCGCGCCTTCACCTTAAGCGGCGACCAGATTGATCTGGACAGCCTGCCCCCGCGCGTGCGCGACGCCGCATCGCAAGCAGGACAAACCACCATGCGCGACCCCGACGGCCTGCGCCCCACGCTCGAAGAGATAGAGCGCCGCCACATCTTCGAGACCCTCTCGTCCGTCAACCAGGACAAAGCACGCGCCGCCAACATCCTCGGCATAGACCTTTCGACGCTCTATCGCAAGCTCAAGCGCTATGACGCTGTGTGAGCCCCGCCCTTCCGTGTGCAGGATGAGGTGGTGATGGCCGGGCGGCGGGGGTCGCCAATTTCATCTTGTTATAAATATGAGTTGCGATATAATTCGTCCGCCGCAGTCTCATCACGGCGGCCACACCGGCGACCTCGGTTTTATGACGCTCGTCTGAATCGAGTCTTCGCTCACAGACACTTCTCGCAAGCGGCTCCCAAAGCCGGAAAGGGTTCACCCATGCCAAACCCTCAAACCCCTCGCACCACGACCGTCAAAAAAATCATCGTCATGATTTCGAGCCGGTGCGCCGACACCGTCACCTTTGACGGCAAAAAGCAGAAGCTTTCGGACTTAAGAAAAAAACTGAAGGACGAACTTGAAGAGGCGACGCTGCTCGATCCGAATCAGAAAGTGTTTCAGGTCTGGATGAATGAAGACGAGGGCGCTGAAGGTGGCGCGTCAAGCATCTGGGACAACTGCATGAAGCAGGTGCGCGCCGCCGACATCATTCTCGTGCTGTACAACGGCCAGAGCGGATGGGCAGAGCAGGGAGGCGTCGGCATCTGTCACGCCGAGCTTGAAGCGGCACTCTCGACGGCCCCCGACAAGGTGCGTATGATCCGCCTCCAACCGCAGAAGATCGGAACCGGCGAGGAGGGAAAGAGGAACAGGCGCTTCAGGAAATATGTTGAGCGTCAAGACCTCATCGTAGAGATACCGGAAGACGGCGACGACATTATCCCGAAGTGCAAAAAAGCGCTCTACAAGGCCGTGCTGGAAATGACCAGGCACGGCGCGCGCGGGGCCCACAGGGGAAGGTATTACACGGGAGACCCGCTCGAATGGAGCAATCTGGACTTCCAGCGCCGACAGAAAAAGATGGTCGAGGTGCTCTGCGACGAGTTGCGCAACCGCCCGAACACGGTGGTCATTGACGGCAACATCTATGCACGTTTCGCCGGAAAGTCCGTGCTTCTGTTGTGCCATGCGGTTCCGGCGGCGATGAGCGTCTCGGCGGCGCGCGAGATGACCGGCCAGCCGTTCCTTCGTGACTATACCTACGCGGAGATGCTCGAAGGCAGGCACGTCGGCCCCGTCCACCTCATCGCCTGCAACCGCAGCATCACGGAGGCCCAGGCGATCAAGCAACTGGGTTTCCCGGACGCGACGATCGTGTCCCCTCCGTTCGGCGTCTACGTGGCGGATAACATTCAAAAGATTCAACTCGCGTTCATTGCCAACTGCCGCGACGACACGACGACGCGGGAAGGGGTCGAACGCTTCTTCAACTGGCTGGAAAAGTCGGATGAAGATGTGGAGCTGGCGCGGCGCGCGGCGGCGCGCAAACGTATCGTCACGGCCATCGCCCACGAAGTGATGGCGGGCTCCGGCAAATAGGCCCCCGCTGTGCCGTAGCTCAGGAACGGCCAAAGTCATGTCCTGCGACTGGTGCTTCCAGTGTGGAAGCGGGAGTCGCAGGACACGCCTCTGGTCGTTTCAATTGCGGGCGGGCGCGGGGTTAGTCTTTTTTGCCGCCGAGCATACCGCCGAGGCCGCCGATCACGTCGCCCGCCATGTCTGCGACTCCGCCGCCGACGCTGCTCGTCACGTTCTCAAGCTGGCTCGCTATCGAGGCGGGCAGCCGCTCCTGCAAAAATCCCATGACCGTATTAACGGCTGTCCGCGCCTTGTCTTCGGGAATCCCCGCGCGCTCGGCGACCACTTTGACTAATTCATCCATTGTTCTTGTGCTCCTTCAAGTTTTGTGACTTTTGAGCGGCCAGGCGTTCTTCACAGCCATGCTTAAATGAAGACGACCGACTGCGAGTTGGGAATCTCGAAACGCCTGCGGCAGCTTTTGCACGCCAGCATATCGTCGATCCGCACCATGTAGTTGCGTGACTTTTGAAAGCGCGCGCGATCCTGTTCGTTTGCGCCGCGCGGCAGCGCATCCTTCTTGGTACGCGTCAGCCAGCGCACGTCGTAGTCATCGCGCCGGCGGCAATGCGGGCAACTGTAGGTCGCACGCTTGGTCTCCTGTCGTTCGTTAAAGAAATCGCGTTCTTGCAACATAAGCGGGTTGTCTTTCCTGAAAAATACTGTCCGGTTACACGCCTGCTGTCAGGCGCGTTCGGCTTTGAGATTGCCGCCCGCGCGCTGCTCGCGCCGACGATGATGCATGACGATGAATAATCCGGCCAGGCCGTTAAGGAGCATCAGCGCGTTGGTCACGACGAAGACCCAGTTCTGGACGAGCCAGCTATAAACGGTAAAGCCGGTCGAGGCCGCCATCTGCCCGATGAAGAGCCATTTCGAGACGCCCTCGCTCGTCCCTTCCTGCCACTGCTTGTAAACCTGCTTGGCGATGGTCAGCACGAGAATAAAGGAGCTGGCCCAGCCGATCACTTCCGTCATGCAATTCCCCCATGATCTTGAATGCTAAGTGATGAATAAAAGCTCGAAGCTTCCGATTCACTTTCGCGCCGTTCATTGTTTGGCCAAGAGCCGCTCCACGGTCGCCATAAAACTCTCCGGGTCAATCGGCTTCGGCTCGTAGGCGGTCGCGCCCTGTGTGAGCGAGAAGGTCGCGTGCCCGCTGCCGAATCCCGTCGTCACAAGGATGGGCGTCTCCGCAATCTCCGGCGTGTCGCGGACGCGGCGCACTAAGTACACGCCGTCCGCCGAAGGCATACTGATGTCGGTGATAATCAAATCCGCGCTCTCACGAACGGCTGCCGTATAGCCTTCAACGCCGTCTTCGGCCGTGACGACCCTGTAGCCTTTGCGCTCAAGCGTCAGCCGCATCAACTCGCGCGCGACATCATCATCCTCTATGACCAGGATTTTTTTTGCACTCATCAGTCTCACCAAAGCACGAAGGACGAGGCCCGCGCGCTCTTATGGACAAAGAAAAACCGCCCCATTTATGGAATCAACCGATGATTCTTAACCCGCCTCTTGATGCTCGCACAGCTCTCGCAGCAGGCGAAAGCTGTAGATGCCCGTTTCGTGGCCGTCGCTCCAACGAAAATTGAGCGCATAGCGTCCGACGATCGAAATGTCGCCTATCAAAAGCTCGTCCGAGACGGCTTCGGGGGCGAGCACGCGCCGGCCCGTCCACTCGTTGACACACTGCGCGCAGGGACAGGCGCGGCGCAGAGAGGGCGCGTCGTACCGGCAAACGAGACCATCCGCCCAGGTGATGCGCAGGCCCGCGTCGCCCTCCTGCATTATCTCGCGCGGCTCGATCGAAGGCCCGCGCCGCTGCGTCGTTTCACTCATCATCAACTCACTATCGAAGGCGCGAGCCTCAACAGAGACCTTTCAGGTGTACTGGCGAAAGGCTTCTTCGACCGCGCCGGCCTTGATGTTCCAGTGCGAAGTGTTCCACACGGCTTCACCGTTGCGCAGGATGATGGCCTGCGGCGATTCGTGCTGGACGCCCGTGCGCGCCTCTATCTCGCGCGAGAGGTCGCGCGCGCGCTGGACGACGATCATCGATACGTCATTCGAGACGCGCGTCATCTCCGCGTAGGCGGCGGCGCTGATCGGACACGTCGAGCTATGCTTAAAGACGATGACGGGTTCTTCGTGCGAGCGCGCCAGCAGGTCTTCCAGGTCTTTCACATCAGTGATCGGTGCGAACTGTTTCATCATCGAGGCCACCCTCGTCTTCAGATTTTTTATTACACGGAGCATCTTCAGATATTAGCCTACCCCGCCTCTTTACCACAACGCGCCCGTCCGGCGCTCACCTTTACCCGGACAAAAAATGCGCCGCCGTACCTGTGTCGGCAGCGCAGCATGGGAAAGGATGAAGGATGAAGGATGAAGTAAAAGCTATTAAGACAGTGAAGCTCTTATTTCATCCTTCATCCTTCATCCTTCATCCTTGCTTTTCAGTGTCCGCTGTGTGGTTCGCTACTGTCGGATGAATTCGCGTTGTCGTCAGAGGCAGGGCCAGGGCCGCCCGTGACGTTGAAGGTGGCCGTCTTCTGGTCTATCTGTTTGCCCGCGTCGTCCGTCATCGTGACTTCCACTTTATAGCGGCCCGCCATCCAGTTCTTTCCGGGGCCGGTGAAATTAAGCGTCACGGGGACTGCGCCCGGCACGTCGAGCGACGTTTCCAGGCCGGGCACAACCTTGCCTGAGTCCTGGCCCTTCACATCGTCATAGAGGACGCGCGCTTTGACTTTGTGTTTGTCGCTCGTGTTGGAAACCTGCGCGACGGCGTACACCACATCGCTCGGCTTGAAATCGCTGGTCTCGGTCTTGATGTTCTCGTCTTTACCGAGCTTGAGGCTGCTGATGTTGGCGGTGGTCGCGCTGAAGTTACAGGCCAGAACGATAAAGACCATCAGTCCAAGCGCCAGCCCAAGATTCAATCTGTTTTGCATTCTCGCATCTCCTTATCCTGCCCGACAGGCTGTTGAATCATTTCAAGGTTGTGAGTTGAAGGCCATGTAGGAAAGCCAAGGCGAAAGGCGGCCTGCGATGAAAGTTCGATCGTTCAAGCTCGAATAAGCCTCTCTTCATCGCGCGCCGCCCTGCGCCCTTACGTCCTTGCTTTTCTACCTCCATTCGCCGACGAGCACGAAGGGAGCCCAGTAAAAGGGTGCGCTATATTTCTTGCCATCGATCATGCTCTGCTGCGCGGCGCGCTTGGCGGCCACAGCGGACATGCCCTGCCCCGTCAGCATGCGCTTGTAGAGGTCTGTCATCAAATCAGCGGTCGAGCGATCGGCGACCGACCACAGGCTGACGCCAACGGTCGGCGCACCCGCATACATGAAGGCACGCGTCAGACCGATGACGCCCTCGCCGCGCTTCTCTTTGCCAAGGCCCGTCTCGCAGGCCGAAAGCATGACGAGCGGCGCGCCCAGCTTGAGATTGAAAATCTCGTCCGTGCGCAGGAAGCCGTCGCCAGTCTTATTGCCGACGAGCGAGAGCACGAGGCCCGTGAACTGCGGGCGCTCGGCATCCAGAAGACCGTGCGTGGCGATATGCAGGACGCGGTAATTCTTGAGGTCTTTCGTCTGCACGCTGGCCTCGTTGGCCTGAAGGTCAAGCCATACGTCCGCCGTGCCGCCGCTCGTGCGCGTGAGCTTGGCTATCTCGTCTGCTTCGGTGCGTGTGCCTGTCAGGCGCGCGAGCTGCAAGCCCGTCGCCGGGGTTTGATTCGCGGGCGTGCCCGCCACGTCCGTCAAGGCGCTGGCGAGCCCGAGCCCGCGCGTATCGGCCGTGCCCGCAGGTGCTCCGGCAGCACCCTTGGCGCGCGGGTCGTTCGAGTTGAAAACAGGATCGGCGACGAGCAGCACGTTCTTTCCCGTCGGCTTGACCGATTGTTTTCTAATCACAGAGACGACCGAAGCCGACGGCGCGTAGACGATCTCGTTGGTCTTGACCAGATAGGGCAAGGCCGCATAGTCAGCGCCGCCGGAGGCTGTCACGAGCGCCTCGAACGGAACATAGTTGAGCGCGCCGTCGGCGATGACGAGCAGGCGCTTGTCGGCGATGAGAGACGCGGCTGGCTCGACCGCCGTTTTGTAGAGCGCGTTGGAGGCCGTGGCGAAGGCGCTCACGGCGCTCGCGTCCGCCCCTCCGGCGGGCGCGACGCCCAGTCCGCGCGTCTGGTTGGCCGCGACATCGATGCCGGCGATGCGCGTGCGCAGCCTGGTCGGCACGAGTTGATTGCGAAGGTCTATGGCCTGCTGGTCTACGGCAGTGCGCGCGGGCAGCTTGAAGAGCGAAACGCCGCCCTGCGTCACGGCCCAGAGATAAGAGTTCTGATTGCCCAGACTGTATTCCAACAGCGTCGTCTTGTCGTCCAAGACCTGCTGCTGGACTTCCGCGAGCGAGAGCGGCTGCGGCAATGTCAGCGAAGCGTAACGCGGGCTCGCCGCCCTGATCTGGTTTTCGATGCTGTCGTATTCCGTCGAGAGCTGGTTGAGTTCCGCTTCGAGGTCGGCGTTGGACTTCTTGTCCGCATCAGGATTGAGAGAGTTGCCGGTCATGATCTCGGCAATCTCCTGCTGGCGATCGAGATTATCCTGCTTGCGCTTCAAAAGGTCTGCCGGGACGCCTTCGGTGATGTTTGTGCCGGACTCTCCGAGCATGTCCAGAAGCGAACGCGCGCGGCTCTGCTCGACGATCTGAAAGGCTTCGGCGGCATCTGTCAAGGCCGCGCCCGAAAGCGGGGCGGAGGCGGAGGCGGCGGCCATCAATGCGCGCTCTGCCAGGGCGCTCGCCGCCTCGTCGTACACATCCTTGGTCGTCCCCAGGAAGGTCGAGCGCGACTCGTCCGCGCTGAGGCTTCCCTGCCGGATGGTCTCGATGGTTTTCAGAGCGTTGCGATACGAGGCGATTGATTCTTCCCTGTTCTTGGCAGCCTTCTTCTGATCGCTTTGCGCGGCGGCCTGGGCCCAGAGGCTACGGCCCATGCCGCGCTGCGCGGGCCAGATCAGGTCTGGACGATTATCCTTGCGCGCGCCGTCGGCCGCCGCCGTGTAGAGCTTGATGGCATCGGCATAACGATTCTGGCCGAGCGCGACATCGCCTAGACTCGTGCGCGCCGCGACACGCCAGCGACGCGACTGCCCGAACTTTCCATAGAGCGGGCTATCGGCTGCCGCGAGCGCGTTATCGAAATGGGTCTTGGCGCTGTCGAGTTGACCGGACAGGTAATCGGCGCGACCGATGCCGGTCTCGTAGATGGCGTAGAGGATGAACTGGCGATATTTATCGCGCTCCTCCTTGACGGTGTTGGCAACATCCGTCCCGACAGAGGCGGCGCTGGACGCCGTCGAGAGGCTGGGCCCACCCGAAGCGATGCTCTGCGCACGACTGAAGAGACCGCGTCCCTTGCTGGCCTTCTGCTGGACATCCTTGGCGGCGTTCAAGTCCGGCTTGGGGACGCTCATCTGCGAATAGGCCGAGCGCGCCTCGTTGATATTGCCCGAGCGATAATACATGTCGCCGGTCTTGGCGAGCATGAGGTTGGCGTTGTAGGTATCATTCGCCGAAGAATAGGCTGTGCGCGCTTCCTGATAATGCTTGAGCGCGACTTCGTACTGGCCCTGGCGGCTGTATAGATCGCCGAGCGCGTCCGAGGCGATGGCCGTTCCCTTCGGATCATTCGCCTGCTGGTAGAGCGTTAAAGCCTGTTCGAGCTGGCCGAGCGCCTGATCGGCCTGACCCCGCTTCAAGAGGCGGCGGCCCTGTTCAAGCGCGGCTTTCGCCTGCTCCGCCTGCGGCTCAGAGGCGAGCGCACTGATGGGCCCACGCGGCTGTGCGACCTGCGCATTAAGTGTGGCAAGGTTGAAACTCGTGAGCACGACGGCGCACGAAAGCAGAAAAGCCAGGGGACTTGCTTTAAACTTCATAAGCTCCTCCAATAGGGATGATGACAATGACCGAGAGCAGGGCGACAACTCTTCCGAGGGCCCTGCCTCAATGTGAAATCGTCGGGGGTTTTTCCAGTCCAACAGTCAGCCGCCTCTTTGACGGGGCGGCCCCAGTTCTTAAGTAGAGACACGCGGCGGCTGGTATTTCGCGGAGAGCGCGGAAGCGTGAGGCGTCCAACGACCCTCACACTTCCGCGCTGCCAGCCTACACTTGATTCTCTGCTTCACGGAATCCTGTGCGTCATCTGTGAATCAGATCAAGCGCCGTGACAAGGACGCCCGTGTTCGATGAGACGTTGATGCGAATGACGGCGGGCGGCGGCTCACTCTGCGCGAGCCCGAGGCCGCGCGTCGTCGCTTCGCGCTCGCCGCTGGTCTGCGCCTGCCCGTAGGTCTTCTTGCTCTTGACCATTTTGGCCTGCGCGTTCATGCCCATCTTGACCTGGGCCCACATCGTCGAAGAAGGACGCCACGGGCACTTGCCCTGATTCTGGCGGCAGTAGTTAACGAGGTCGTCTTCAATGGGCACGCCCGGCAGCGGCTCGCGCGTGACGACGATGTAGAGACGCTCCGTGCCCGGCTTGGCGTCAAAGGTGAACCAGCGCAGGCGCTCTTCGGAAGCCGTGCTCGCGGGCACTTCATAGGGGACGTGCGCTTCGACGTAGTTGCCGCCTTCGTCCAGTTGCGCGTCCGGGTAGATCATCACCGGGTCGCCGTTGTCGGTCGTGTTGAAGATATACAGATAACCGTCCGTGTTCGTCTCCATAGAGACGCGCACGCGGTCGCCCGTGCGAAACTCTCTTTCGGGATCAACGCGCACCGCGTCGCCGTTGGCGTCGCGCATGAAAAGCGTGTAGCCGAGGCCGATGGGCCCGGAGGCCGAAACCGTGGCGGTCGTCGCCGTAGTAGTAGTGCTCGTCGAAGCGGTGGCCGTCATAGGCTTGACGCGCGGCGAAGAGGTTTGACTGGTCGTAGTTCTGCTCGCGCTGTTTGTCCTGACGGGCGGGCGGCGACGGCGCGGCGCGCCCGTGTTCGTCTTGCCGGAGCTTGGGCCGGTGCTGACGGCAGCGCCGACCGAAGCCGTGGGCCTGGAAGTAAGAAACGCGCCGCGCACGCCCTCTTCCTCGTCCTGCGCCTGCACGCATATCGTAGAGACGCCCATCAAGAGCGCGATCAAAAGGGGTAAAACGTGAATCTTCAAACGCATCTAATAACTCCTGTATGAATCGTAATGTGAACGGGAAGCACTCAGGTTTCCGTCCATGTTTGCCGGGTGGCAGAAAGAGAGAGTAAAGCCTCATCGCCGTAGACGCAGCATGTCACTTGTGCTCGATGCGTATGTCAAAGACGACGGGCTCGTCCTTTGCTTTCGCCGCAGGCACTTTAACGGACACCATCGGTTCCACGCCAGCACCACTGATGACGTTCGTAGAGGGCTCATTTGCCTTATGCTGTGCCCGAAATTCTTTGAACTCAGTCTGTTCTTCTTCCGACAGCTCGCTTCCGGCCTCAGCACTGAGGAAAGCGGGCGCGGAGAGCGGCGTCGGCGAGAAGATGATCGTCCAATACTCTGTTCCTTCCGTCTTGTCCAGTTGAATCCAGTTGCCCTCGCCGTCAGGGAAAGCGAAATCCGTGCTCGCGCTGACCTCGTTCGTGTCCACGCCCGAGGCTTCGACGGGCTTTGCAGTCAGAAAGGTCGTCGGCACGTTCGCCTCGCCAGGGCCCACGATGTACAGATAGCCGTCTTCGCTCGGCGTAAAGTGGAACCTGAACTTCTGCCCCGAAGCGAGCGGCACGACGCCAGCGACACGCGCCGAAGGAGTCCCCTTGGATGCACCCGCGACCTCAAGGAAATAACTGAGCGTCTCCTTCATTTCCGTCGCCGTGGTCGGCGTGGTGGTCGTGTCCTTGCCCGCGTCCGAGGGAACATTCGTCTTCGTCTCGGCCGGCGGCTTCTCCTCCTTCATACGGCTCCAGATCAGTACGCCGCCGCCGACACCGACAAGCAGCAACAACCCGAGCACGCCCGCAATGATGGGCACAACGGGCGAGCGCCCCTTTTGTGGCGGCGCTGCGGCGGGCGAGTATGAAGGCGTCGGCGCATAAGAGGGAGTCGGCGCGTAAGCTGGCGGCGGCGGCTGCGCCATCGGCGGCTGCGGCGGCGACGCGGCGGGCGTGCTTCCCTGGAAGGCGGAAGGGTTGGTCGCAACCGTCGGCATCGGCGGCGCATTGTGCTGCGTGCTTGACGGATTGGGGCCGGGCGCAAACTGCGACGCGGAAGGCGGCGCGGAGGCGTTGGGCGGCGGCGCTTGCGCCGCAGGAGACTTGGCGGAAGCTGATGGCGTGCCCGTGCCCGGCCTGAGCGGCGCGTCCAGAGTCATGATGGTCGGAGCGTGCACGTCCGCATTGGTGCTGCGCGCTTCCGGCAACTCGCCTGAATCCGGCGCGCCAGCGGGGTTAGTGCCGATGGAAGTTGCCGCCGGGGAAGTCGCCTGTCGCGCGCCGGAGGTTCCAAGCTCCTGCATCAAGCCTGCATCGACGAGCGCCGCGTGCAGCTCGCTCGCCACCTGTCCCGCCGTTGACTGCCTCTGGCTTCGATCTTTCGCCATCGCGCGTGCGATCGCGCGGCTGAATGCTTCCGGCACGTCGGGCATCAATTCGTGCAAAGGCGGCGGCATGACAGAGACGTGCTCGCGCCTGAGTTCCTGAAGGGTGCGTCCCATGAAGGGCTTGCGGCCCGCGATCAATTCGTAGAAGACAGCGCCGAGGCTGTAGATGTCCGCGCGCCCGTCAACCTCCGTGCCGCCGTCGTCGGAGACTTCGCCCCACTGCTCCGGCGACATGTAGTAGGGCGTGCCGAGGACTTGCCCGGCGACGGTCAGCGCCGTCGTGCCGGAGGCGTCCGAGCCCGCCACCTCGCTGATCTTGGCAATGCCCAAATCGAGCAGCTTGACGAAGGACTGCCCGCCGTCCGAAGGCTTGCCCATCATGATGTTTTCCGGTTTGAGGTCGCGATGGACGACGCCCTGCGCGTGCGCGGCGTTAAGCACGCTCATCACGGGCTCAAGCGCCGTGAAGGCTTCCGCCGGAGTGAAACGCCCGCGCGCCTTCAGCTCGGCGTCGAGCGTGTGGCCTTCGACGTACTCCATGACCATGTAGATGAGGCCATCCGAAGTGGTGCGAAGGTCATAGACGGTGACGGCGTTCGGATGACGAAAGCGGCGCGCGGCCTGGCCTTCGCGGCGAAAGCGGCGCAGCCATTCGGCGTTGCTACGCATCTGCGGGGGCAGCACCTTGATCGCCACGCGGTCGCCCAGGAGGATGTGCCGCGCACGGTAGACCGCGCCCATGCCGCCCTTGCCGAGCAGCGCTTCGACGTGATACTGGCCGTCGAGGACTTGATCGACAATGCTGGTCGGATCGTTTTCGAGCACTTCGCCGTCGAGCGCGCAAAAGCTCGTGCCATCTTCATATTTCGCGTTACAGACCGGACAATACTTCATGTAATTATTTGCTGGCAGTGATTGCTGACCGAAGCATCCAGATGACGCCAACGGTTTGATGAGATTCTACGAGTGAGCTCCAAATTCTTTCTCTTCAACTTGACAGACGTAGTCGGGCAGCGCACGAGAAGTTTTTCGACAGAGCTATAGTTTAGCATAAAGCAAGGATGAAGGCGGAAGGATGAAGGATGAAAGAAATGCTTTTGATTCTTGAATGCCTCCGTGTCTTGAAAGCTTTTACTTCATCCTTCACGTTGCCGCCTTCATCCTTTCCCTTCGTCCCGGGTGTAAATCTTCTGCGCGTATTCGAGCACCATCCGGTCGCTGTTGAAGGCGGGCACGAGTGTTTCGATCGAGCGCTTCATCATCGACACCCAGCGATGCGGAATCCCATCCGCGTCGCGCTCGTAGTAGAGCGGCACGACCTCTCGTTCGAGCGCGTGATAGAGCGATTCGGCGTCGCGCGTGTCCGTCGCCTCGACCTCCTGATCTTCGCTCAGGTCGCCGATGGCGAAGCCGTTCGTGCCGTCGTAGCCCTCGACCCACCACCCGTCCAGGATGGAGAGGTTGAGCCCGCCGTTCATCGCCACCTTCTCGCCGCTCGTCCCCGACGCCTCCAACGGGCGGCGCGGGACGTTGAGCCACACGTCGACGGACTGGACGAGCTGGCGCGCGATCTCCTGATCGTAGTCTTGCAGGAACACGGCGCGATGCCTGACCAGTGGGTCGTATTTCCAGAGCGCCAACTGCTGTAGAATGAACTTCGCGCCCTGATCTTGCGGGTGCGCCTTCCCTGCAAAGACAAACTGTACGGGCCTCTCGGCGTCGTTGATCAGGCGCAGCAGACGGTGCGGGTCTGTCAGAAGCAGGCTCCAACGCTTGTAGGCCGCGACGCGCCGCGCGAAGCCGATAATCAGGGCTTCGGGGTCGAACATGGCGCGCGCCGACTCGGTGTAATCCATGCTCTCGTTGCGAGAGAGCCGCGCGTGAAAAGAGCGATGACGTATGAAGGCGACAAGCCGCTGTTTTTGCAGAAGGTGGGCCCGCCATAAGTCCTCGTCGGAGATATTCTCGACGCCCGTGCGCCAGCTATCCTTATCGCTGATGCGCTCCTGCCAGTCGCGCCCGACGTGTTTCTCGTAGACGGAGCGCAGCAGCGGCGAAACCCAGGTCGGCGCGTGGACGCCGTTGGTGACGTGCGTGATCGGAATCTCGTCGAGCGAAGTGCGCTCGGGCCACATCTCCTGCCACAGTGCGCGCGACACTTCGCCGTGCTTTTGACTGACGCCGTTCGTCGAGCGACACATCCTGATCGCCAGGGGGGTCAACCCGTAAGCCTCACGCTCGTCGCCCGGGCGGACGCGGCCCATGTTCAGGAAGCCGTCGTGCGAGAGCTTGAGCGATTGCTCGTAGGACGAGCCGAAGCATTTGGCGACGAGCGCGGGGTCGAACTCGTCATTACCGGCGGCGATCGGCGTATGCGTGGTGAAGACGCAGCGCTCGCGCACGATAGTCGCCGCGTCGTCAAAGCACAACTCAGGGCGCTCGGCCAAAAGCTCGCGGGTTAGCTCAAGCGTGAGAAAGGCCGAGTGGCCTTCGTTCAAATGATAGACGTGCGGCTCTACTTTGAGCGCGCGGAGCAGGCGCACGCCGCCAATGCCCAGCATCATCTCCTGCACGATGCGCGTCTCGCGGTCGCCGCCGTAGAGGTGGCCCGTCACGAGGCGATCAGTCTCTTCATTCTCCGCAATGTTGGTATCGAGCAGGTAAAGCGAGACGCGCCCGACGCTCGCGCGCCACGCCTGCGCGCTCACGGTGCGCCCGCGCATCTCGACCTTGACTATCAAAGGAGCGCCCGCTTCGTCCGTCACACGCCTGATCGGAAGCTGCGACGCATGCGTCTCGCCGTAGTGCTCCTCCTGCCAGCCGTCGCGCCTGAGCCTCTGACGGAAATAGCCGTAACGATAGAGCAGGCCGACGGCGACGAGCGGCAGGCGAAGATCGCTCGCGCTCTTCAAGTGATCGCCTGCGAGCATGCCGAGGCCGCCCGAATACAGGGGGAGCGAATTGTGTATGCCGTACTCGGCGCAAAAATATGCGACCGGGTGCTGTGGAGTAATCTGTCTGTCACTATCGGGCGTCCAGGGGCGCGCGTCAGCCATGTACGCATTAAAGTTGGCGGCCAGACGCTGTACGCGCTCGCTATAGATAGGGTCGGTCGCCATCTGCATGATGCGATACCCGGCGGTCTCCGCCAGCAGGCGACGCGGGTTATGCTCGCACTCTTCCCAGACGGCAGGGTCTAGATCACGAAACACGGCCGCGCCGTCCGCCGCCCAGCTCCACCAGTAATTCCACGCCAGTCGCTCAAGCGGGCGCAGAGGAAGGGGCAACGCCTGCCCGGATGTCTGAGCCTGCGTGTCTTCAATCTCTTCAGGTAATTGAACCATCAATCCTGCCTTATCGATTCAGCTTTGACCGAACTTGTGATTATTCAAAAACAGTCTCATATCGCGCGGCAAAAAAAAGACCAGGCGAATCTCCCGGACGCTCGACGCTTGATCTGCAAGAAAATTCTCGATGGCAGCGGAGGCGACCCCTGCGGCCTCTTCGCGCGGATAACCGAATGCGCCGGTCGAGATGGCCGGGAAAGCGACCGAAGCAAGCTCATGACGCGCGGCGAGCGCGAGCGAGTTCAGGTAGCATGCTCCGAGCAGTTCACTTTCAAGACCGCCATGACGACCGTAGATGGGGCCGACCGTGTGTATCACATGCCGCGCCGGAAGGCTTCCGCCCGTCGTGATGACAGCCTCGCCCGTCGGCAAGCCTTTAGGGTGCTGCGTCCGGCGAATCTCCAGGCATTCTTCCAGAATACGCGCCCCGCCAGCCCTGTGAATCGCGCCGTCCACGCCGCCGCCGCCCATCAAGGTCGAGTTGGCCGCATTGACGACGGCATCCACCTCCTGGCGCGTAATGTCACCGGCGAGGACGACAACGCGCCCGCCCAAAAACTGATGTGCTTCTTCTTCCACAAATAAAGAGCAGTGACGAGTGAGAAGCTGAAAGACAAGCTCCTTAACTCGTCACTCATCACTCGTCACTCGTCAACGCTTTCCTCGTCGTCGCGCGGCTCGACAGTGATCTCGTCGAACATGTCCTGGCGGCGCAGAGCCTCCGCGATGCCTTTGGCTTTATGCTCCGTGAGCGGGTGCTCTGGATCGTTGCTGGCGATCTCGAAGAGTCGCTCGTCCAGCATACGCACGCCGAGCAGGCCGAGCGCGACGCCCTGCGCGACCTCTATCTCGCCCATATTATGGATACGGAAACGGCCCGTCTGCTCGACCCAGTCTTCGATGAAAGGATCGCGCAGCGCATGCTCGGCTTCTGATTCGGAGAGGTAAGCACCTTCCACGATAAGACAGTATTCGCGTCCGCTATTCGTCTTCATGGCGCAGGCCGGGGGTTTCGAGTGCTCCTCATGTAGTCAAGAAAGCTTTTATTTCATGGAGCACGAAGCCATAACTTTACCACTGCCGGGCGGGGAGCGCCAAAGAGTTTGAGGGGTCACCACGTTTCGGCCCGAAAAGCGAAAACGCCGGCGAAGGACGCATCCCTCGCCGGCGTTTATTTTCTGTAGAGCGCTTCGTGCCGCACGGCAAGCGCGCGGCGCAGGCCGCTTTTAGTAAGCCGTGCTGGTCTGCTCGTTAAGCGTCCGGCTCAGGCGCTCGAAGTAGGAATCGAAAGTGACGAAGCTCGTTCCCTGAAAGAAGGCGCGACCGCCCGTTTCATGCGATAAGCGATCGAGCGCGCCCTGGCCGTAGATGGCCGCCGTGCTGTTAAAGCTCGTGACACCGACCGTCGGCGCAAAGAAAGAATAGACGGCAACGTTGCGACGCTTGGCTTCACGAGCCGCGCGCTGCATGTCCACAGGATTGACGACCGACGGAATATCATTGCCGCGCGAAAGGTCTAGGCCGTCGGAGACGAGCAGGATGGCATTACGGTTCTTACCGTTGGAATCGAAACGACGCAGCGCCTCGATGACACCGACGTAAGGATTGTAAGGCGTGCCGCTCGTGCTGGCCCTAGGGATGCGGAGTGCGGCTGAGGCTTTCTCCAGATCATCCGTGAAGGGCTGGCGCACTTGCAGCGAGCCGCTCGTGATGTATCCGACCATGACGCGCGAGCCTGCGGGCAAAGCGCGTATGAAGTCGCGCGTGACCTTCAATTCCGAGCCGACGCGGGCAACCACATCGTCCTGAATAAGCACTGCCAGATTCAAAGGCGCTTCGACGTGGCTCTTTGACGCGGCGCGCTTCTCGTTCTTATCCGATGAGGAGTTGGCGGCGAAAGCCGTCGTGCTGCCGAACGTGACTGCGGCCAGAACCAGGGCCGCGAAGATCGAGAACAATTTTCTTATATTTAACATCTCTTTTTACCCTTTTCCCCTTGCCTGTTCGCTATCAAGCCCAGACAACTCTTTTCCGTACTCTTGCAAAAGAAAGGCGCGGCTGGCTTCAAAATCTCCGCTCGCGCGCTTTAAGTGGCCCGTTTAGAAGGCCGAATTTTCGTGTCATTAAGATGCCCGCGCGCGCCCAAAAGTGGCCTGCGAAAGCGTACGGGTAAGGGCGCGGAGGGGAGAAGGCGAGAGGCTGGAAAAGGAGAGGGGAGGCGCTGGAAGGAGATGGCTTTAGCGCGCCTCCGGGGTACACTTATTTCGGCGCGTGCAGCGAACAGACGCCCGTCGGGTCGCAGGGAGGCGGCACGCCGAAGAGTTTGTAGCGGCGGGCGGCGAGCCAGCGATAAAAGACCGCGCCCATGCTCGTAAAAGGCCAGACGGAGAGCACGGGGGCGAGCAGACGCCAGCCCGGCAGCACGCGCATAATCGCAATCCAAGCCCCGTAACCGGCCGACCAGCGCCCGTCGGGCGTGCGCGCGTGCATCTCTTCGTTCAATTCCTGAAAGGTATAGGGCGCGGCGCTGCTCAACACTTCCGGGTCGCGGTAATCGAGCCAGATGATTCTCCGTTGGCGATCAAAGGGCTCGACTTTCCCACGCATCCACAGGCACAACGGGCACTGCCCGTCCGTATAAACTTCTATGCGCTCGGTCTCTGTCATGGCTCTCTCAGGGGCGTTCGACGCTCACCAGGCTGACAATCTATACACATCTCCATCTTAACACGAAACAGCACGCGGAGTGCCTGGGGCGGAACGAGCCCCGGTGATGTAAAATAGTCAGTACCGGCTGCGGTAGCGGGCGGGTCTCAAGTCTGGGCAGCACCCGCCCGGCTTAAGCAGGCGGTACTGACCTGAAGTAATATGGTTGTGTGGAGAACCGAACGCGTGCCCGCGCCCGTATGTACCAGTATGAAGCCTGTGGGGGCCGATCAAGGTTTTTGGACGGAAGTGATGAGAGATGCTGATTAAGAGACCGGACGATATAAAATCGAGCGAGATTACGGATAAGAAGATTTACCTCAACCGCCGTCTCTTTATGCGCGGAATCGCGCTCGCCGCGACCACCCTGGCGACCGGCGCGCTCTATAAAAAGCTCAACCCGCCGCCGCCCGTCGTGAAGCCCGGGGAAAAGCTGGTCGAAGTCCAGAAGAGCACGGAGACGGCGGGAGCGCCGCCCCTGAATGAAAAGCTCACGTCGTTTGAGGACATCACCAACTATAACAACTTCTACGAATTCTCCACGGACAAGCGCTCTGTGGCCTCGGAGGCCGAAGGGTTCGTCACGCGTCCATGGACGGTCTCGGTCGAGGGGCTGGTCAACAAGCCGAAGAAGTATGACCTGGACGATCTGCTCAAGATCGCGCCGCTTGAGGAGCGCATCTATCGCTTCCGCTGCGTTGAAGGATGGTCGATGGTGATCCCCTGGGTCGGCTTTCCGCTGGCAAAGCTTTTGGAGCAGGTCGAGCCGAACTCGCAGGCCCGTTACGTCGCTTTCGAGACGCTCTACGACCCCAGCCGGATGCCGAATCAATCGCGCGGCGTGCTCGACTGGCCCTACGTCGAAGGGCTTCGCATGGACGAGGCGATGCACCCGCTGACCATCCTGGCGAGCGGTCTTTACGGCGAACGGCTTCCTCCACAGGACGGCGCGCCCATACGGCTGGTCGTGCCCTGGAAGTACGGGTTCAAGTCCATCAAGTCCATCGTCAAGATCAAGCTGGTTGACGCGGAGCCTCCGACGACCTGGAACTTGCAGGCGTCGAACGAATACGGTTTCTACTCGAACGTCAACCCGCAGGTGAGCCACCCGCGCTGGAGTCAGGCCAGAGAGCGACGCATAGGCGAGTACGGGATGAGAGAGACCCTGATGTTCAACGGCTACGCAGACCAGGTCGCGCAGTTATACGCGGGCATGGACTTGAAGCGTTACTTCTAAGGAGCCCCGGACGGTCAAGAGATGAAAGACACATGGTTCGCTAAAATCGTGCTCTTCGTCAACAGCCTTGTGCCGCTCGTGCTGCTCGGCTGGGACGGGTATCAACATCGCCTCGGGGCGAACCCGCTTGAGTTCGTGACGCGCACGACAGGGATGCTGACGCTCATCTTTCTACTGCTCTCGCTCGCGGTCACGCCCGCGCGCAAGGCCACGGGCTGGAACTGGCTCACACGCTTTCGCCGGATGCTCGGGCTCTACGCCTTCTTTTACGGCTTCCTGCATTTCGTCACCTATATCTGGTTCGACCGCTTCTTCAATCTCAAGAGCACCGCCCAGGACATCGCCCAGCGCCCCTTCATAGCCATCGGCATGCTCAGCTTTTTCCTGATGATCCCGCTGGCCGTCACTTCTACCAATAAGATGATCAAGCGTTTGGGCGGCAAGCGTTGGACGAGCCTGCACCGGCTCGCCTACTTGGCGGGCGTGGGCGGCGTGCTGCACTACTACATGCTCGTCAAATCGGACACGCGGCTGCCCGTCCGGTTCGCCATCGTGCTCGGCCTGCTGCTCGGCTATCGCCTCTTCGTCAAGTACCAAACCTCGCCGCCTCCGCCGACGACTATCCGCACGACGCCTCGCTGACCCCTAGCGCATCCCGCACGCTCCATCGCTATTGACTTCCGGTGGCGCATTGTCATAGAAGCATAGCGATTCTCGATCAGGCTCTCAGTTCTGAAGTTAAGACCAAAATCGAAAGTGGGAGACGGAAGATGACTTACGTAGTGACGGAATTGTGTGTGGACTGTAAATACACGGACTGCGCGGCGGTCTGTCCCGTCGAGGCGTTTCATGATCTGCCGGACAGGCTCTATATCAACCCGGATACCTGCATAGATTGCGACGCCTGCGTGCCGGAATGTCCCGTCGAGGCGATCTTCTCCGAGGCGGCGCTGCCAGACCATTACCAGGAATGGCTCGCGCTGAACGCCGAGGCGGGCAATTATCCGACCATCAGCGGCAAGATACCTGCCCTGCACGGGCCCAACTGCTCGGGCCCGCCCGAAGGTTAAGACACTCTCAAACCGCAAGGAACTTTGCCGCCGCACAGGCTGGGTTTGCGTTTGCGGGGCGATGCCCGAACGCGGCAAGGCTCCCGATGACACACCTTGCGTATGCGGTCATTGTCAATCGTATCTCGACCATGACTAGAGAAAGGCCCCGCCTTCAACAAGCGGGGCTTTCCTGTACTTACTTTCGAGCAACACAAATTACATCACTACCTGAGCCTGCGCTCGCTTGCTTTTACCCTTGGCGCTCGGATAAATTAGCCTCCACACGGAAGCGCATCCCGCCCAATCATTTCGGACGTTTTCAACCGACCAGAGGGATGGCCCCCGAAGCCCTTCATTAGAACTCTTATGTCTGAAAGGAACTCTCTTCAAACGCCATGAAAGCTTATCCAACCGAACAGATCAGAAACCTTGCCGTCATCGGCCACGGCGACGCGGGCAAAACGCAGCTCGTCAGTTCCCTTCTTCACGTCGCCGGAGCGACGCCGCGTTGGGGCAAGGTGGACGAAGGCACGACCGTGACCGATTACGACGAAGATTCTATCGAACGCAAGATCACCCTCAACACCGCGCTCGCCCACCTCGAACATCGTGAGACGAAGATCAACTTGATCGACACGCCCGGCTACGCGGCCTTCATCGCGCACGCGCGTCCGGCACTGCGCGTCGCCGACTGCGCGCTCGTCGTCGTCGACGGCGTCGGCGGCGTACAGGTGCAGACCGAGAAGACATGGGCATATGCCAACGAGTTCATCCTCCCGCGCATGATGGTTATCACCAAGCTCGATAAGGAGCGCGCGGATTTCGGCGCGGCCCTCGATAGCGCGACAGGCACTTTCAGCCGCGCCATCGTTCCCTTCACGCTTCCCATCGGGCGCGAGAAAGATTTCAAGGGCGTCGTCGATGTCGTCCACATGAAGGCTTACGAGTTTGACGAGAACGGAAGGGCGCGCGAGCGCGAGTTGCCGACCGAAGGGCGCGACGTGATTGACAAGACGCGCGAGCGCCTGATCGAAGTGGTCGCGGAATCCGATGACGCCTTGATGGAGAAGTATTTCGATCAGGGGACGCTCGGCGACGAGGACTTGATACCGAACCTCGGCAAGGCCATCGCGCAGAGCCGCCTCTGCCCCGTCTTCGCCGTCTCAAGCACGACGCTCGTCGGCCTACAGACGCTGCTCGACGGGATAGTCGATTACGCTCCCGACCCGGCTCATCACGAGGCGGAGTTTGGTTACAGCAACACAGACAAAGACGGAGATAAGATCGCGCGCAAGTATTCCGACAGCGAGCCCTTCTCGGCTTACGTCTTCCGCACCGTCGCCGATCCTTTCGCCGGTCGCATCAACGTCATGCGCATCATCAGCGGCCACGTCCAGCATGACGCCAATGTCCTTAATTCCAAGCGCGGCACGCAGGAACGTCTCGGCGCTCTACACAGCATGCAGGGCAAGCAACTGGACAAGATTGACAACGCGCATGCGGGCGACATCATCGCCTGCGTCAAACTGAAGGACACGCAGACGGGCGATACTCTCTGCGACAAGGCCGCGCCGATCGTCTACGACGGCGTGGAGTACCCGGAGGCGGCCATCGCGTTCGCCATCGAGCCCAAGTCGCGCCAGGACGAAGAGAAGATCAGCGTCGCGCTGCACAAGATTCTGGAAGAAGACCCGGCGCTGCACTTTGACCGCGACCCGCAGACCAAAGAGTTCCTCCTCGCGGGCTCGGGCCAGCTTCACGTCGAGACGGTGATCGACAAGCTCAGGAAACGTTACGGCGTAGAGGTCGCGCTTCATCCTCCGAAAGTTCCCTACAAAGAGACCATCACGCAGCGCGCAGAAGTTCAGGGACGCCATAAGAAACAGACCGGCGGGCGCGGCCAGTTCGGCGATTGCAAGGTCGTCTTCGAGCCCCTGCCGCGCGGCGGCGGCTTCCAGTTTGAAGACAAGATTTTCGGCGGCGCAGTCCCGCAGAACTTCCGTCCCGCGATCGAGAAGGGCATCGTCGAAGCGGCTTCGCACGGCGCTGTCGCCGGCTACCCTTTGATAGACTTCAAAGCCGTGCTCGTTGACGGCTCCTATCACACGGTTGACTCCGACGAGCATTCATTCCGCGCCGCCGGTCGCAAAGCCTTTCGCGCGGCCATAGAGAAGGTCAAGCCGACCCTGCTTGAGCCGGTCATGGATGTGGAGGTCAGCGCGCCGCAGGAATACAGCGGCGACATTATGGGCGACCTCAACTCGCGTCGTGGGCGCGTGCAGGGCATGGAGACGCGCGGCAACCAGCAGGTCATCAAGGCGCAGGTTCCTATGGCCGAGATGCTCGATTATCAATCGAAGCTCAATTCGATCACGGCGGCGCGCGGCTCCTATCACATGCAGTTCTCGCATTACGATCAGGTTCCCGGCCAGATCGCGCAGAAGATCGTCGAGCAGGCCCGAGCCGAAGGCAGAATCAGGGCCGAAGAGGAAGAGTAACGAGGAAGCAAGTGACGATGGTACAGCAGTTGGCCAAGCACTGGATTACGGTTGACGAGTATGAGCGCATGGGCGAGGCGGGAATCTTTCATCCTGATTCCCGCCTCGAACTGCTCGAAGGGGAGATATATGAGATGTCACCAATCGGAAGCCATCATGCAGCTTGCGTCAGTTTTCTCGGCAATCTCCTCAACCGTCAACTCGGGGACAGGCTGATTGTCCGCACGCAAGACCCGATTCGCCTTGACGATTTCTCAGAGCCACAGCCGGACATAGCCCTCCTGCGTTGGCGCGACGACTTTTACCGTGATGCGCATCCCATCCCCGCCGATGTCTTGCTGGTCATTGAAGTCGCCGATACGACCGTTGAGAGTGATCGTCGTGTCAAGCTTCCGCTCTACGCGCGGGCAGCGATCAAAGAAGTGTGGCTCGTGAACCTGCCCGCAGAGCAGATCGATATCTACGCCGAACCGGCGGGCGACTCATATCAAATCATCAAGCAGGTCAAACGCGGCGAAGAGGCACGGTCGCACAGCATCCCCGAGCTGCTCATAAGCTGCGACGCTGTGATCAGGTAAAACTCACGAAAGGCACGTCACTCGCCGAACTTAACAAAAAAACCATTGGATTGCCGCGCCTCTTGGTATAACATGGCGCGGTCGCGGCCCAACCACGAATCACGCAAGGCTTCACACTATGTACCGCGAGATTTCAGCCTTGCCTTACCTGGCAGGTGACCTCTATCAAGCAGGGTGACAAGGAAGCCCGACGCGCCTGCTCTTCTCGGATTGCCCGCTAGCGAGCAAAGAAAGGGGATCATGCCTGACCCCACGCTCATCACTTTCCCGCCCAGCCTCGATAGTGAGTTCAGCCGCTTTCTGCTCAGCCACTACAGGCTTCCACACCGCGAGCAGCGCCACGTGATCATCTTTTCCTCCTTCGCCACGCTCTGGCATGGCTACACGCTGCGCTTTCCGCTTCTCTACAGCGACTCTTACCGCCTCGGCACGGTGCGTCAGATGATCGACTACTTTGAGCCGCGCGTCCCCGCAGACCGCAGGCTGATGCGTGAGACGGACGACCCCGCGCAGGTCAAAGCCGACTGGGACTACTTCCGCGACACGCTGGGGGTTGCCACCTCCGTGTTCGGTTACTATCACCTGTTGCCGCACAAGCAGATCATGGTGGGCCCACTCAGCGACGGCGCTCCACAGTTTCAGGTCTCGGCCGTGCGCAACGCTTACCCCGTGTTCGCGGGCCTGTTGCGTACGTTGCTACGGCTCACAGCCGAGCGCGCCAGCAAAGCGCTCGACGACATACGCACGGTCATGCAAAAGGTTGACGAGCGCATCGCTGATGGTCGGCCTTACCTGATGGGCGATCATTTTTCGCTCTCCGATATGACATTTGCCGTCAACGCCGCGCCCGCCGTCTGGCCGGACGAGTACGGGGGCTCCCTTCCGGCCTTTGCCGACACGCCGCCCGTGATGCAGACCGCGATCAAAGAGATTCGCGAGCATCCATCCGGTCAATTGGCGCTGCGCCTCTACCGCGAAAACAGGAACCCTTAGCATCTCTCCCGTGAAGAAAACCTTCGCCTCCGTTGCCGCCCGCGCTCCGGCAAGGTTTGCTATTGACTTCGTGACCGAACTGGAATAATTTCTTTACGCCAGCAAGGCTTCAGTCCAGGTCGGCCCCCCCAAGAGCCTGCGCCCGCACGCATTTCTTTCAGAGGCCCGCCCACAATTCTTCCAGCGTTGTGACCACGCATCGCAATGCCCAGCCAAAGGAGTTTCAAGGAAAGCCATGAGACGCGAGTCCCCCCTTTTCGCAGCAGCCCTGTTCCTGTTTGCAGCCATCGTCGCGACGAACAACAATTCAGTATTGGCCCAGCAGCAGCAGCGCGGCGTCGGCGCGGCGGCACAGATCGGCGGCAGCGTATCCGCCAATATCACCATTCCAAAACTCGAATTCCTCTCGCCGCTTGAGAGCGAGATCGTCGCCGAGATCAATCTCGCGCGCGCGCAGCCGCAGGTCTACGCTTCTTACCTTGAAGAGACGAAGAAATTTTATAGCGGCAACCAGATACGACGCCCCGGCAGAGCAGTCGAGGTGACCGTTGAAGGCTTGACCGCCCTGGACGAGGCGATCGCATTCCTGCGCGCCGCGCAGCCATTGCCGCCCCTGCAAGTCTACAAGGGCATGTCCCTGGCCGCGAAAGATCATTCAAGAGACCTCGGCACAAGCGGCAACACAGGGCACAGGGGCAGCGACGGCAGCACGCCCAATATTAGGGCCAGCCGCTACGGCGATTGGACGAACAACATCGGCGAGAACATCGTCTATCAGGCGATGACTTCGGCCAGAGAATCCGTGATGGGCCTGATCATAGATGACGGGATAGCCACTCGCGGCCACAGAAAGAATATCTTCGACGCGACCTACCGCGCCGCCGGAATCGCCATCGGAGAACGCTCGAATCTGGGCACGCTCTGCGTCATCACCTTCGCCGGAGGGTTCACGGACAAAGCGTCGCCGTCGGCAACCACGCCGACGAGCAGACCTGCTGCCCGGAAATATTAAAAGCAAGGATGAAGGATGAAGGATGAAGGATGAAGTAAAAGCTTTCAAGACAGTGAAGCATTCTTTTCATCCTTCCGCCTTCATCTTTTCGCCTTCCGCCTTGCCTTTCCTTCCTGTTAATTTCTTATCCTACGCCTCAGGTATCTTTATTCTCCACGGTAAAGAGATTGCGAAACTCTGCTGAGCGCTGGCGCAGGTCTAGCCAGTCCTGAAAGATTTCCGGCTGTCGCAGCCAGACGCTGAACCACTCGGCTATCTCTGCCTTTTCGGCGCGCTTTCTCTCGTCCACGTTTTTATTGCCCGCGATCATCTGCGCTCGGCGGCGGCCCTTGAGGGCCGTCTCGCGCACGCGCCGCAAGCCCTCCTGATCACGCTTGCGCTCGAACTGCCTGCGCAGATTTTCCAGATTCCTGATCGAGTTGGCGGCCTGCGCGAAGTCCGAGAACTTCAGCACATTACGGAACATCGCCTTGTAAGGATCGCTGCCGCGCTGTTGCGCGTCCATCTCCAGCACTTCGGCGTGGCGCAGCTCCGCGCCCTCGTCCGCCAAGAGCCGCGCCACGCGCACAGGACTCTCGACCGCGCCCGGCCCGAACCTTTCGCGCACCGCCTGCTCTATCTCTTCCAGCTCCTTTGCGCCCACCGACTCGCAATCCAGATGCTCCCACACCTCGATCATCAGATCGCGTTTCGTGCGCGCCTTCCACTCCTGTTTCTTCATCTCGACTGTCAGCTTACGATGATGCGGAAGATGGTGACAAGTGACAAGATAATCATTGACAGGCTAAAATAAACGTATCGTTAATTCGCTCGGGTCAGCTATGCCAACCATCACGGATGCGCTCGCCGCGCTGCACACATATTTCGGTTTTGAAGATTTTCGCGAAGGCCAGCGCGAGGTCGTCTCCGCCATTCTCGAAGGCCACGACACGGTCGTCGTGATGCCGACGGGCGGCGGCAAGTCGCTCTGTTATCAATTGCCCGCGCTGATGATGGAAGGCGCGACGGTCGTCGTCTCGCCGCTGATCGCGCTGATGAAGGATCAGGTCGACGCCCTGCACGCGCGCGGGCTTCCCGCCACCTTCATCAATAGCTCGATCACCTTTGAAGAGCAGAAGGCGCGCATACAGGCGTTGCGGCGCGGCGAGTACAAGCTGGTTTACGTCGCGCCCGAGCGCTTTCGCAGCGCACACTTCGTCGAGACGCTGCGGACGGCGCAGATCGCGCTCTTCGCCGTGGACGAAGCGCACTGCATCTCGCAGTGGGGACACGATTTTCGCCCCGATTACCTGCGCCTGCGCGAAGCCATAGAGCAGATCGGACGCCCGCAGATCGCCGCGCTGACGGCGACCGCCACCCCGCACGTCCGCGCAGACATCATAGAGCAACTGGCCTTGAGCGCCCCGCGCG
Source organism: Pyrinomonadaceae bacterium (assembly GCA_036522655.1). Lineage (GTDB taxonomy): Bacteria > Acidobacteriota > Blastocatellia > Pyrinomonadales > Pyrinomonadaceae > DASQYE01. The sequence goes on from DATDFK010000051.1 coordinate 168,448, forward strand.
CCTTTGTCAGCGGCTTTGATCGCCCAAACCTCTCCATCAACGTCGTCCACACGCAGAAGGAGCGCGAGAAGATCACGCAGATCAAGGCGCTCGCCTCCACACACGCGGGCGGCTCCGGCATCATCTACGCTTCGACGCGCAAGGCCGTCGAACAGGTGACGGCGAAGCTGCGCGCGGCGGGCCTGAGCCTCGTCGCCTATCACGCCGGGATGGAGGACGCGGAAAGGACGCGCGCGCAGGAAGATTTCATGACCGGGCGCTCGCAGATGATCGTCGCGACCAACGCTTTCGGCATGGGCATCGACAAACCGGACATACGCTTCGTCGCCCACTACCAGATGCCCGGCTCGATCGAAGCTTATTACCAGGAGATCGGACGCGCCGGGCGCGACGGGCTGCCCTCGACCTGCACGCTCTTCTTTAACTATGCCGACAAGCGCACGCAGGACTACTTCATTGAGGGCTCCTACCCGCCGCCCGACATTGTCGCACGCGTCTACCAGGCACTCGTCGCCACGGGTCAGAAACGCATAGAGCTATCCGTGAGCGAGATCGCGACGCGCGCCGCCGTGCGTAACGAGATGGCCGTTCAATCCGCTCTCATCATTCTCGAAAAGGCCGGGCACATAGAGCGCGGGGCGGCGAACGAGAACCGCGCCTCTGTGCGACTCAAGATGCCGCCTCACAAAGCGCGCGAGACGGTCGGCACACGCGACACGCGCGCCCGCCAGGTGCTCTTCGGCCTCCTCGGCGGCTACGACGTAACGGAGCGCGCCGAGACGGAGCTTGACACGTCGGAGTTGGCCGACGCCATCGGGCTCGATCACGGCTCCGTGCGGCGTGCTCTCTCGACGCTCTCGACCTCCGGCGTCATCTCCTACACGCCTGGCCGACGAACGCGCGGCGTGCTGATGCTTGACGAGTATCCCGTCCATACCTTACGCATACGCCCCAACGAGATCGCGCGCCGCGCCGCGCTCGAACAACGCAAGCTGCGCGAGATCATCAGCTTCTGTTACGCCGAGCGTTGTTACCGCGCTTTCATCCTCGATTACTTCGGCGACCCGCATCACGCGGCCAACTGCGGCACGTGCGGCAACTGTAACGCGGAAGCGAAGGGCGCGCGCGCCGCTGGCCCCGGCGCTGTCCCTGTTGAAGCGGCGACAGAGCTGGATGCCTTCATCATGGGACAAGCGCCCGTCGCGCTCGACCTCGAAGACGAGCTGGCGAGACAGACGCGCATGCGCGAGACGCGCGAGCGTGCGGAGTCGCTTCAGGAGGACGAAGACTCTGGCGCGGTCGGCATTACTCAGGCGCGCTCTCTGACGGAAGAAGAGCGTCTGCTCGTGCGTAAAATCCTGGCCTGCGCCGCGCGTATGCAGGGGCGTTACGGTAAGGGACTGCTGGCCGCCACGCTTCGCGGCTCGCGCGCCAAAAACGTCACACAGTTTGGTCTCGACCGACTTTCAACCTACGGCATTCTGGACGATATGACGCAGGACGAATTGATGACTTACATAGACGCTCTCGTCGCCGCCGGATGCCTGAGCGTGGCGGGCGGCACGTACCCGACCGTCTCCGTCTCCGCGCTCGGCAATGATGTCATGCGAGAGCGCGCAAACGTCGAGCTGGCCCTGCCGCAGACCGCTTTAAGCTCCATCGCGGTGAGCGTTGCAGAGGCTGGGCCCAACTCTTCCGCACGCAAGCAGGGCAACACGATCGAGGAGACCTACGCCCTCTACCGCGAAGGGCTATCGATCGAGGAGATCAGCGAGCGGCGCGGCCTGACCGAGATAACCATCGAAAAGCACCTCGCGGATTGCATCGCGCGCGGGCTCGATTTCGACCTCTCGCGGCACGTGCCGGAGCGTGAGCGCGCGCTCATAGAGATAGCCATCGATCAGCTCGGCACACAGCTATTGAAGCCTTTGCGCGACGCGCTTCCGCCGCATATCAACTATCGCATGATTCGCTTCGTCGTCGCCGACGTGCAGCGCGCAGAGCAACAGGGCGTCGAGGAGAGCGCCTGAGCCTTGGAGCGGCCTGCCGTCTTTCAGCCCTTGACCGGGGCGTATCCGACACCTCATCATCACCGCTCATCAATCGATTAAGGAGACGAATTCCACTTGAGCCGTAATACGAACACAGACCCGCCGCAACCTGGCGAGCCGTTGCCGCAGCCGGGCGAACCGGGCACGCCGCCCACAGCGCCGCACGACCCCATCGAGCCAGACCCTTCGCGTCCAGAGCCTTTGCCGCTTCCCCCGGACACTAATCCTTCGCCCGCCGCGCCCGTGCGCGAGCCGGACACGCCGCAACCCGTCGGCGACCCCATCGAGCCGGAGCCGACTCGTCTGGCTTAGCCTGAAGAAGATGTACTGGCCTTGCTGCTCCCGGCGGCTTTGATCTTCACCTCTTCGCTGTGAGAAGAGTAGAATAGAGCCGGCGCGGCGCTCCTCTTTCCGACCAAGCGAGCGCGGGCGCGTGTGTAGAATGAGTGAGACATTAGGGTATACAGGCCAGAACATCACGCAGGGGATCGCACAGCAGGGTTCACCCGATTACCTAGCCGAGATTGCACGCCAGCTTGAGGCGAAGCCCTTCAAGCCGCATCCCCTCTTTACGAATGGGCACGCGCAGACGCTCGGCGCGTATGCCTGGCCGCGTCGCGCGCTGCTTCTCTCCGGGCTCGGCGATGAAGAGCGTATGTTCGAGGTCGAGCCGGACGTGCGCCTTCTCGCTCACTGTCGCTGGCAGGCCGCAGAGCCCAAAGAGCAGCACCCGACCATTCTGCTCATACACGGGCTCGAAGGTTCCAGCACGTCGCGCTACATGCTGGGGGCCGCCGAGAAAGCTTACCGGCTAGGCTTCAACGTCCTGCGCCTGAACCTGCGCAACTGCGGTGATACGGAGCATCTCACGCCGACGCTCTACAACAGCGGTATGAGCGGCGATATCCGCGCCGTCGTCCGCGAGTTGATCGAGCGCGACCGCTTACAGCGTATCTTTCTCGTCGGCTTTTCCATGAGCGGCAATATAGTGCTCAAGCTGGCGGGCGAGGACGCGGACAAAATCCCGACCGAAGTGACGGGCATCTGCGCCGTCTCGCCTTCGGTCGATTTAAGCTCCTGCGCGGAGGCCATCAACCTGCGCGCCAACTGGGTCTACAAACAGAGCTTCCTGCGCAGCCTGCGCCGACGCATACGCAATAAGAAGAAGCTCTATCCCGATCTCTATGACACGAGCGAGCTGCATCTGGTGCGAACGATTCGCGACTTCGACGAGCGCTATACGGCTGTCGACGGCGGCTACAAGGATGCCGACGATTACTACAGGCGGGCCAGCGCCCTCCGGCTCATACCTTCAATCCGCGTGCCCTCTCTGATCATCCACGCGCAGGACGATCCCTTCATTCCCTTTCAGCCGCTCTTCGATGCCGACGTGACGAGCAACCCTTACGTCTTGCTTCTGGCCCCGCCGCGCGGCGGTCACGTCGGGTTCGTCGCGGCTGATACCAACAATGGTGAAGACCGCTTCTGGGCCGAGAATCGCGCGGTGCAGTTTTGCCGCCTCGTCAACGAGCACCTCGGGCGCTGATTCCATAGAGTTGTGCTCGCGCCCTGAAACGTCTAAGCTATAGGACAAGCCTTCAGCAATAGAATAGCCTCGGGCCAGGGTTCGGAGATTCCGAAATTCTGAAACCTCGGCGCGGGAACTCTTCAAGTCAACTGAGCTGACGGCCGCAGCACTGATAAATGATGCTTACTATCGCCGGTCTCTTAGCTGTTATCGTACTCGTACTGGCCAACGGTTTCTTCGTGGCTTCGGAGTTTGCCCTCGTGGGTGTGCGGCGCTCGCGCATAGCGACGCTGGCGCAGGGCGGCGACCGCACAGCCACTCGCCTCTTAGGGCTCATTGATAATCTCAACGCCTACATCTCCGCGACCCAGCTTGGCATCACCCTCGCCTCGCTCGGATTGGGCTGGCTGGGCGAGCCTGCCATCGCGCACCTGCTCGAAAAAGTGCCCTACATAGACAGGCTTCCCCCGGCGCTGATGGAAATGCTCGCTTTCGGCATCGCCTTCACGATCATCACTTTTCTGCACATCGTGATCGGCGAGCTTGCGCCCAAGACGCTCGCGCTTGAGCGCGCGGAAAGAGTCGCGCTGGCGATCGCCTGGCCGATGGCGATGTTCTATAAAGCGTTTCGCTGGCCGATACATCTACTGGATTGGGCGGGCACGCGCACCGTTCGTCTCTTCGGTCTTCATCCTTCAGCCGATCACTCTTCGATCTACACGTCCGACGAGCTACGACAGTTGGTGGACATCTCGACCAAGAGCGGCCACCTTGAAGCGGACGAGCAGAAGATGATCAATCGCGTCTTTGATTTCGCCGACGCCGAAGTCCGCGAAGCGATGGTTCCGCGCACGAACGTTTTCGCCCTCCCCTTGAACGCCACATTTGAAGAGGCTGAAAAAGCCTTCTGCGACACGGGCTATTCGCGGCTTCCGGTCTATCGTGATCGCCTGGACGAGATCGTCGGCGTGCTCTTCATGAAAGACCTTATGAAGTGCCTGCGCGCGCGCGCGGATGAGTCTGAGTTGGAGAAGATGCTGCACCCGCCGATGTTCGTCCCCGCCACGGCGCGGCTCGGACAGGTGCTCGCACAGATGCAGGCGTCGCGCTCACACCTGGCATTCGTCATAGACGAGCACGGCGGCATCGAGGGGCTCGTGACGCTCGAAGATTTGCTCGAAGAGATTGTCGGCGAGATCAACGACGAGTACGACGAAGAGGTGCGCGCGCAGATCGTCGAAGACAACGGCACGTACCTGCTGGACGGCATGCTCGCCGTGCGCGATGCGAATCGTCGTTTCGACCTGCACCTGCCGGAAGAGGCGGGCTATACGACGCTCGCGGGCTTCCTGCTCTCGAAAGCCGGGCGGCTGCTGCGTCAGGGCGAATCGGTCGAACACGAGGGCGCGCGCTTCATGGTCGAGCGCGTTGACCGCCGCCGCATACGCCGCATACGCCTCACACTCGCAACCGACGGCGCGTCAGGCTCCGCCGCGCGCCTGCTCCCGCTGGCCTGCACGTCTGTCATGTCCGCATTGTTATAAGCCTGAGCTTGTGGGATTACCTGATCGGGTGAGCAAGGCGGTCAGCCTATTGAGGCTCAGGCAAGATTAGAACAGCGATCTCAGCAGATACCACGCCCCTACTCCAATTCCAACAATGAAGAGCAGGAGCAGAGCCAGGATGGCGAACACCGCCAGCTTGAACTTTCTGTACCGTCCCTCATCCTTACCCGCAAGCGCGCCCTGTGGAAAGTAGGGCGGCGGCGTAAATGTTGCCATTCAAATTCTCCTTCTGATCGTCAACGTGTTCAGGGCTTTCGCGGGCATGCCTTGCCTGTTATCGCTTACTTATAGCGATGGGGTGCAACATAGGTCAGCCCGAGACCTTTGGCGGTACTGACGTTGACTCCCGATGGTGGGGTCAAGTGCAATTGCAAACCGCTATATTATACAGGGGAAGGTGACGATTGCGGAGCAAGCGAGGGCGGCTGATTATACAGCACCGTCCGGGTCGCTCTCTTTTGCTGGCTTGTCCTGTTCGTCGGAAGGCTGCTCGCCCGCTTCATCTCGACGCTGAAAGTCTTCGGCGGGGGCGTGATAGGCGAAGACAGCATCTTCATCGGATGAAGGCAGCACGCGCGCGGCCAAATCTTCCAGCAGGCGGCGGATGCGTCCCGGCTCTTCCTGCGCGGGCGTGGGCGTTTGAGCGATGCCGATTTCCGAGTCTAATCGAACCAGCTGGGAGGTGGCGTGGCGACAGTAGTTGCAGGCGACCAGATGCTTGATGATCGGCGCTGATTCCCTTTCGTTGAGGCGTCCTTCAACGAAGGCGTTGAGCGCATCTTCGTCCAGGTGCGCGTCCATGAGCATGGGCGGAGCAACCATCGCGCGGCCTTGTAAATGCTGATGGATCATACGGCGCATGGCCTCTATTTCTCTATTACTCTTCGGTCGCGGCACTTCTGCTCCTCGACGCCTCCATGTTAGATGGACGGCTCTTCAGTCTGACCTTTGCTCAAGCTTTCGTCTGATTCGGTCTTTAAGTGGCGACGCACATCTTCGGGCGCGAGGTCTTCGGTCGCCAGCCCGATGCACAACTCTATCTCCGCTGGGCTGAGGCCCCCCTTGTTCTCCAATTCGGTGCGAAAGTAGTCCAGGACTTTGGCGTACACCTTTTCCAGCCAGCGCATCACGGTCGATTCGTGGACGCGCGCGTCGGGCACGTCTGCGCGCCTCTTCGATTGGCGCTGGAACCAGCGACGCAGTGGCGAGGCGGGTTCTTCGACGAGGCGCGCAATCTCGCGCAGCTTCAAGCCTTCAACGTGATAGTAAAGCAGCAATAACTTCTCGTGGTCGTCCAGTGAGGCCATCGCCGCATCGAGCGCCGAAAGGGTCGCCGCCTGGTAGCGCTCGCGGGCGATTCTGTCCACCATCGCCCCCTCGCCGCCGCGCGCCTCTGCGCGCCAGCCCGGGCGGTCTTGCGTCTCGCCGCCGCTCTCAGACCAATCGTCCACGGAAATCTCGTCGCGGCGTGCGCGGTGCAGGTCTATGACGGCGTGCCAGACGACCGTCCGCAGCCAGCCCCGTAGCGTGCCCCGCCCCGTATAGGTCGCAAACTTCGACTGGCGAACGCCCTCCACGACGCGCGTGCCGAAAAGCTCCACGTAAACCGAGTCGATCACTTCTTCGGCGTCGACCTCCGCGCTCGCCAGGTGTCGCGCTATGCGCTCGATAAAGGGACGGTAGCTTTGATCGAACTCCCACCATGCGTGCTCGTTGCCCTGCGCGCAGGCGAGGGCCAGGTAGAGGTCTTGTGTTTGCAGCTCGCCGAGGAATTGACGGACTTGATCGGGCGTGGGCGCGTTGCCGTTGACCTGATCAAACAGATACTTGGCGACAGCGCCGCGCAGGGCCACATGGAAATCTTCCGGCGAGACGCCGTAATTGGGCGCAGCCTCGCGGCAACGCGCGTAGAGCGCATTGACATCCGGGGCGCAGTCGCTCAGGGCGACCTCCAGTTTTGCGAGCGGCACAGTCGTCACGTTAGCGTGCGCGATTATAGATTAAAGTGCGCGATTTCGCATAACCACTTTCGATTGACAAAGATCGTCTCCTGCCGACATGGAAGAAGCTTCTCATGGCTAAACCGTCTTCAAGAACAAGAATTTAAAGACTGCCGGGCCCCTGGCGCACGGTATAACTCTCCGCAAAAGCGAGCCAAAAAAGCTACTAAGGGTGTTCTCGATTGAGCAAGGTCAGGAAGGAATGCGCCAGTCCCCGCTCACGCCGGGTGGACGGCACGCTTTAAAAAGTTTTGCGCAAGTATGGTGAAAAAAGAAAGGATGAAGGCGGAAGGATGAAGGATGAAAGGAATGCTTCCCTGTCTTGAAAGCTTTTACTTCATCCTTCCGCCTTCCGCCTTCATCCTTATTTTTCTATCTTCTTCAGGATGCGTTCGGCGTGGTTGCGTGCGATGAGGGGGAGGCGCTCGTCCGTTTGAACTTCGCGCAGTAGTGGGAGGAGTTGTTGCGGGTCGGAGAGGCCGTTTCTTTTGAGCATGGTTTCGAGCTGATCCATCAGCTTCGGCGCGTTGAGCGGTTGGTTCTCGCGGGCCAGATTGATGTCGAAGATCATGATCGCCTGGTCGGCGGCCCGCTTGTATTCAGTCGTGAGCGCAAGCGCGCCTTCGTCGTGTGTCCAGTTGAACTCGGCCGTGCGCGCGCGCTCGCCGCGCTTCATGCGCAGGAACATCGTGCCCAGGTGCGGGAACTGTTTGGGAGCCTGGTAGTCCGTGTCGGAATCCAGAAAATGTAGCGCCTCCCACAGCGCCTTGATGCGCCCCACGGCGGCCTCAGAGAGCGCGAGCGGCTCGACGATGGGCTCTTCAACGCCTTTGCGCTCGAAAGAGACAGTGCCGCGTCCCCTCGCGTCATGCTCGATGACGATATGGTTGACGTAGAAATCCGGCTGCTTGAATTCGTAAGCGTAACGAGCGTCGTCGGTCGATTCGCTGACCTTGATGGGAGCGACATCGGACGCGGCCACGGGCTCGCGCGTGTTCTGCTTGGCGGCGGGGGAGGTTTGTGCCGCAGCGCAAATCGCCGCGCCCAAAGTAAGGAGCGCGGCAATAAGAATGCGCGTGAGCTTCTCTCTTCTTCTCACTCGAATTTCACAGAGACGAGCTTGGAGACGCCGACCTCTTCCATCGTCACGCCGTAAAGCGCGCGCGCCATCTCCATCGTTCTCTTATTGTGCGTGATGACGATGAACTGCGTGCTCGCAGACATCTGCGCCACTTTGTCCGTGAAGCGCCCGACGTTGGCCTCGTCGAGCGGCGCGTCCACTTCGTCCAACAGGCAGAAGGGCGACGGGCGATAATGAAAGATGCCGAGCACCAGGGCGAGCGCCGCCATAGCCTTCTCGCCGCCCGAGAGCAGCAGCACATTCTGAAGGCGCTTGCCCGGCGGTTGGGCCACAATGTCGATGCCGGACTCCAGCACATCGTCGGCGTCTATCAGACTCATCTCGCCGCGCCCGCCGCCGAAGAGTTCCTGGAAGAACGCGCCGAAGTTGCGATTGACTTCTTCAAAGGCATGACGGAAACGCTCGCGCGAGCGCCGCTTGATCTCGCGCAGCGCTTCCTCCGTCGAGGCTATCCCGTCCGTGATGTCCTTGCGCTGGCCCGTCAAAAAGAGCAGGCGCTCTTCGGCTTCCGAGAGTTCTTCGAGCGCCATCATGTTGACCGCGCCGAAGCCTTCGACGCGCGCGCGCAACTCTTCGACGTAAGCGCGGCCCGCTTCAAGATCAAGCTCTTCGTCGGGCGCGCGCTCCTGCGCCAATTCTTCGAGCGATTGATTCAACTCCGCCATGCAGGCTTCGCGCACGTAGTTGAGCCGCGCAGTAGCTTCCGCGCGCTGAACCTCAAGAGAGGCGCGCGCATCGCGTGCGCTCATCAATCGGCGGTTAAGCTCGGCCAGTTCAGTTGAGAGCGCGTCCGCCCTCTGGCGCGCTTCGGTCAGGGCGGCGGTCGCCTCCGCAACTATTCTCTCTTCCTGCTCGCGCTCCTCGTCAACGGAGAGCGCGCTGCTGTCCATATCCGCTATCGAGCGTCGCAGGTCTGCCAGCCTCTCCGTCGCTTCCTCTGCCTCACGCTCATGCCGTTCGAGCCTTGCGGAAAGCTCGTCTCGTTCGGCCTCCATGCGGCGTAGCTCTGCGGCTGTGGCGCGGCGACGTTCGGCTGCGGCTGCGGCCGCGGCCCTCTGTTCGCCTAAGCCTTCACTCTCGGTCTCGGCTTCGCGACGCGCGACGGCCAGAAGCTGTGCGGCCTCCGCGACCATCTGCGCTGCGGCGAGACGCGCGGCTTCGGCGGCCTCCGCCTCCGCCAGCGCCGTCGCGCGACGTTCCTCAAGCTCAAGGCGTTCGGCGGCCAGACGAGCCGCATCGTCTGCGACGACGCGCAGATGACGCTCGGCACGCTCTATCTCCTGACTCAACCCGGCTGCGTTCAACTCGCGCGCCATCGCATCGCGTTCCTCGCGCCCGATGACCTCGTTGAGCAACACGACCGCATCCTCAAGCTCATTGAGCCGCAAGCGCGCTTCCGTGACAGCACGTTCGCGCGTCGCCATCTCTACGGATAGCTCGCCCGCGCGCGTTTCCAACTCGCGCAGCTCGCGCTTGAAACCCAAGAGCCCCGCTCCCTCTTCAAAAGCGCGCTCATCTCCGGCTGTGACGAGTTGTCCTCCGGCCACCCAATCGCCCGCCGCCGTGACGTACATATCGCCTGTGGCGAGCGACTTGGCTATCGCGTCGTCAAGGCTTGAGGCGAGCACCGCGTCCATCTTCTGCGCGAGCGTGCGACGCAGCACCGCGAGCAACTCTGGCCGCGCGCCCAGAAGCTCGCCGATGCGTATGTCCTTGAGGTCTTCCGTCGCTTCCCTTAATTCGGCGGGCGCTTCCGTCTCGCTCCTCTTGTGTGTTCCGGCTTCGGTGTCTATCTCTTCGCTCGCGCCGTGAAGCCCGACGATGAGAAAACTGGCGCGGCCGGCCTCGTGCTCTCTGAGCCAGTGAGCGGCGCGCGCTGCATCGTCCGGCGTCGGCACGATGATGGACTGCAAGGAAGACCCGAACGCACCCTCTACGGCGCGCTCCCACTGCGGCTCGACCTGCAACATATCTGCAAGCGTGCCCATGAAGTGAAATTCTTCCGCCGCCGTGTCCGTAGAGAAGATGCGTTGCACGGCCTGCGAATAGTGCGCGCGGCGCGCGTCCAACTCAAGCAGCGTTTCGAGGCGATGACGCGTGCCCGAAAACTCGTCACGCGCGCGCTCGTAATCAGCGTCCGTTTCGGAAACGGCCTCGTGGCCCAGCACGACCGCATGGACTGCCTGTTCGCGCTCGGCGACGAGGCGCGCAAGCCGCTCACGGGCGACCACGATCTCCGCCGCCAGGGTCTCTGCTTCCCTTTGACGCTCGGCGTGAATAGAGGCGGCGCGCAAGCCCTCGTGCGCCAGCCCCTCTGCCTGCGAAGCGATTCTTTCAAGCGCCGTTTCAAGCTGGCGACCGATCTCCATCAGGCGCTCTGCGACTGCCGTGTGCGTGAGCAGCTCCGTGCGCGCTCGCTCGATCTCCGCCTCAGCCTCCGAGGCTTCTATGAGGCGACGGCTATAAGCGGCCTCGGCGGATTGAAGCGAGAGAGCGCTCTCTTCGCTGGCGGCGCGCAAAGAAGCGTCCAGCTCGCGCAAGCCCGCACATTCCCTGATGACCTCATCGAGGCGCGCCCGCACTGCCTCCATCTCTCTTTCGACCGCCTCATGACGCTTCGTGAGCCCGGCGATCTGCTCTTCCTGGTAAGTGCGCTCGCGCGCGCGGCGGTCGCGCTGCAAAGCGGCGTCAGCCACATGGGCACGCGCCTGCGCCAGCTCGTCCTCAAGGACACGCGCCTGCTGCGTCGCCCCGCGCGCATCCTCCTCGCGCGCCGCAAGCTCTTCGGCCAGCGCGCGCTCTTCGCGCCCAGCCTCTTCCAGTTGGCCGCGCGTTTCATCCAGCAGCGTCGAGAGCGTGCGCTCCTCGGCGACGTAGACGCGACGCAACAACTCGCGCAGCTCTTCGCGCAGGACGCGATAACGACGCGCCTTGGCCGCCTGGCGGCGCAGGCTGTTGACCTGCTTGTCTATCTCGGAAATGATGTCGGAGATGCGGTTGAGGTTTAAGCGCGCGTTTTCGAGCCGGGCTTCGGCGGCGCGCTGGCGGACGCGGAATTTAGTGATACCGGCAGCCTCTTCGATCAGCGTGCGCCGATCCATCGGCTTGGCCGAGAGAATCTGGCCGATGCGTCCCTGCTCTATGATGGCGTAGTGCGCGCCGGAGAGTCCCGTCCCCGAAAAGAGGTCTTGAATATCGCGCAGCCGACACATGCGATTGTTCAGAAGATATTCGCTCTCGCCTGAGCGATAGAGTCGGCGCGTGACGGAGACGGCCTCGCCGGGCGCAAACTCAAGCGCCAACCGGCTCGGTCGCCAGTGGCGCTTGCCGTGTGGAATCCTGGAAATTGTGGCGGCCGTCGTATCAACGCCTGCGTCCGCGTTAACGGGCGCGGCGGAATCCGCGCCTTGCGCGACCACTAGAGCGGCGTCACTGTTGGGCCCATCCGTGGCCGTTGCCGTCGTCTCAATGGCGGGAGTCTCGGTCGGCTCGACGCCGGCTGCGTCTGCGGGCGATTGTGCAGCCTCAAGCGCGGGCGGCGTCGCCACGATTCCTTCAAGCTCGACGGCGTGGTCGTCTATCTCTTCGAGCGTCGAATCGATGTCATCGATGTCCGGCTCGTGCTCGACCGTTTCGTCGCGCACCATGTGAAGCACGACTTCGGCCATGCCGCTCGGCGCACGATTGCGCGAGCCCTGAAAGATCACGTCCTTCATCTCCGCGCCGCGCAGGTGCTTGATGCGCTGCTCGCCCAAGACCCAGGCGATGGCGTCGGCGACATTACTCTTGCCGCAGCCGTTCGGGCCCACGACCGCCGTAATACCGTCGCCGGTGAAAACGAGTTCCGTATGATCCGCGAAGGATTTGAAGCCGGTGATTTCTAAGCGTTGAAGTTTGAACATGCGTGCGTCTCGCGCTGTGGGCTTCGGGGCATCTGCGGGAGGCAAACATAAAGCGCAGTCCCTAGAGCGCCGTGCGTGAGAGGCACACTATATGTTGGACTTGGCCGCGATGTCAACCAAAGCTTCAGGCGAAGCGGTTTTACTGTTGGCAGTGGCGGATTTAGCGTCCGCGCAAGACTAATCATGATGGTCAGTACCGCCAAAGGTCGCGGGCGGGTTGCGATAGCTATCACCTGCCCGAGACCTTTGGCGGTACTGACCCTGATTTGCCTTTCCCTCTACGGATGCCCGAACCTTGAGCGGTACTCGGCGGAGTTGACGAAACCGTTGACCATCTGCCGGTAGTCGTTCGGCGCACCGTTGACGACATCTATCCAGTGCTGGTAGAGGGCATCCGGGTTGCGCCTCAGATAACCGAAGTATTCCATGACGACGAAGGCTTGATTGAAATACTTGACGCTCACCTCGGGGCTCTGCGCCACGGCTCTCAAGACCTCCGCTCTGGTCTTCCTTCCCTGCTCCAGATCACTGATCAATTCTTCCCTGTTCGAGAGCGTGACGCCAGCAGCCTTTTCAAGCTCTTCCACGTAAGCACGCGCCTGAGTCTTGCTGTCGTAACGGCTCTTGAATTCGGGCCGCGCCATGAAGTCCGCGATGAAGGCCAGCTTGTTGGTCTCCTCCTCCTGCTGGCTCTGGAAGCCACTGACGCTGGACATGTCGGGCATGAACTCCTCGTACTTCGGGAAACGTCCGAGACTCGCGACGTAGAAGCTGTAGACGAAGAATCCACGGCTCTGAAACTCCGGCGAGCGATAGAAGGCCGAGCTGACCTCTATCCGGTCGCAACTCGTGTCGCCCTGCGCGCAGTTGTTCAGAATGTTGCGCCAGCCCTGGAACCCGTTCGGGTCGGGCTCGCGGTTGAGGAAGTCCAGATAGTGTTGACGGATGAAGAAATCGGTCGTGTCTATCGGATTCGCGCCATCCGAGTTGGCGTCGTTATCCGTGATCGTTAAGGTCGCGCTGGTGTTTGTCCCCAGACTCACGCCGCTCGGACTGGAGAGCGTCAGCGTGAAGCTCTCGTTGCCTTCGGCGTACACGTCGTCTATCACGGGTATGGTGATCGTGCGGCTCGTCTGCCCTGTCGCGAAGCGCAGCGTCCCGACCGCTATTTCGTAATCACACCGCTGCGATGCGACGTGGTTGAAGACATCGCAGTTGTTCAATCCGGCAGTGTCCGAAGTGCTGTAACGGACGGTCGCATCAACGGAGGCGTCCGTGCGCGTGACAGTGATCGTGAAGCGGCCGGCGGCTTCGGAAACGCTGTAGGTCGTGGCGTCAAACTGCACGCGAGTCGGGTCATCGTTGTTGATGGTTCCCGTGCCCTGCCCGCGCGCCACCGTCGCGTTCACTTCGTTTGACAGGTTGACGTAGAAGGTCTCGTTGTTTTCTACCTGTAGGTCTCCGTTAACGAGGATCGTAATGGTCTTGCTGGTCTCGCCCGGCGCGAAGGTCAGCGTTCCGCTTCTGGATTGGTAATCCACGCCGCCCGTCGCGTCTATGTCGGCGGTAGTAAAGTCGATCGAGACGGTCTGGTTGCTGACGGTGGAAAGAGTGACGGTGAAGATGGCGTTGGTCGTGCCGCTGCTGCCCTCCTGAACCGTCACATCGTTGATGGAGATGGCGGGCTTAGTATTGGCGGGCGGCTGGTCATCGTTGTTGATTGTGCCCAGGCCCTGACCGTCGGCGATGGTCGCGTTGGACGGTTGCGACAGGTTGACGGCAAACGTCTCGTTGGATTCGGGAGCCGTATCCCCGTTGACAGCGACGTTGATCGTCTGCGTGGTTTGGCCCGGAGTGAACGTGAGCGTGCCAGAGGCCGCCTGGTAATCCGAGCCGGCCGTGGCCGTGCCGTTGGCCGTGTCGTACTTGACCGTCACAGCCGAAGCGCTGGCGGCTGACAGCGTGACGGTGAAGGTCGCATTGGTCGTGCCCGCGTTGCCCTCCGTGACCGTCGCGTCGTTGATGGAGAGCGAGGGCGTGGTCGGCGGAGTGACACTCTGACAACCCAGATTGCCGACGACCATGTAGGAAGCGCCCGTGTAAGGATTCACAGAGCCGAGCGCGCCCGTCGTGTCTACGGCGGACTGTGATTTGACCGTCTCGTTGCCGTTACCGGAGAAGGTTCTGGCGACGAGAGCGCCGATGATGTCACCGGCCCCCGGATTGCCTACCTTGCTTGCGCCGATGGTGATGGTGATGATGCCTGTCGCCGGGTCGAAGCTGCCGCTATCGGCCTGCCCGAGTTTGTTCGGTACACCGGCATTGGTCGGCACGGCCTCGACCGTGCTGACCGTGCCGTACTCGAAGGTCGCTACTCCGGTATCGGAGTTCATACCGACGTAGTAAGAGCCGGTGAACTGCGTCAGCGACGGCGGCGGGCTGGTCGGGTAATTCCAGATAATCCTCCACTGGCGATTCGGAACCAGCAGACTCAGATCGGCCACCTTGAGCTTGAAGACCAGTTTATTCTCCGCGCCTTCGACGTGATCGGCGACTGCGACTGCCTGCACGTCAAGGTCTGCATTACCGGGAGCACCCTTCTGATCGCCGGTCGGGTCAGTGGCCTCCACTATCCCGATGCAGGAGTCTCCCTGATAAGGTGCAGCCGTCTCGTTATTGCCGCAAGACTCGCCCAGAGAGTTAACGGCCACGACCTTGTAATAATAGGTCGTGGTTCCATTGGCAGTCTTGTCGTCGTACCTGTTTGCCGTCCCGACGTTTGCCAGCAGCGTTTCGCCACCGCTCGTCGTTCCGCGCAAGACTTTGTAGTTGGTGATGGCCGAGCCGCCGTCGTCGGATTCCGACCAGGAGAGATGAACCGTCGAGCCATCGCGCCCGACGCTCAGATAGGGCGTGCCCGGCACGGTCGCGGTCGTGGTGGCAGGCGTGTCGGGCCCGAAGAGCCGACGCCCGCCCGTCTGGCGAGCAATCGCAGCCAAGGCCGTGTAGGAATTGCCCGTCGCTCCGTATGGAGCCTGCACGCAGGCTGGCCCGGTGCATCCGTCGGCATAGGCAACCACGGCGCGGCCCTGCCTGTCCACGTCGATACCGATAAAGTCGAGCAGGTTGCGATGCGGCGGAGAGCCGCCGCCGAGCCAGATGCCGCCACGCTGGACGGGATCGTTCGGTGTGGCGTTGACGGTCGTCCACGTCACGCCGCCATCATAGGTGTGTGCGATGTATAGATACCAGACTCCGGGAAACGCCCTGTCCTGTAGACTGCCCTTGGCAGTCGTGCCGAGGAAGGCGACCGCCGCGCGGTCATCATCGCCCGCGATGACGACGGGGAAGACGCTATGAGTTATCCCTGCTGCTGCTCCCACGTCAAACTGGTTCTTCCATGTACCGGGCTTGCCGTGATCGTCCGAGACAGAGACGTACGTCGAGCCGTCGTTGCGCGCATAGGAGAAGTAGACGCGTCCGCCCGTCACTTTGTCTCCACGACCGAGCGTGACCCAGGGGTCGCTCGCGGCCGTGCCGCTATTCGGTATATTCCTCACCTGCCACGAGATGCCGTTGTTTTCCGAAGCGATGACGGCCTGATCCGTGCCACAGCTATTGTTCGGCACGTAGACCGTTCCGTCCGGCGAGACCTTGACGTGACCGTGTAGGTTGCCGCAGTCCGCGAGCGTGTAGATAGGGACGGACGGCCCGTAGGTGACACCGCCGTCATCGCTGCGCGAGCATGACGCGGCGGCGCTCTCCTGCGAGCAATAGTAGAAGGCGTGCGGGTACGAACCGGGAGCCTTCGGGAAAGGAAGGCCGCCGGGTAAGGTGTGGTAGGGGCCAGCGCCGAGGCTCTGGTGATCTATGCCCGAGTGAAGACTGCCGCCCTCGCTGGGAATCCAGGTGTCGCCGTCGTTGTCCGTGACGGAGGCGAGGCTCGTCGTCCCGGCCAGTTGCGAGACGATCGTGCGCCCCGTATCGGGGTTTGAAACATTGTAGCCATGGTCTGTGAACAGGATCGGGTCGAGGCTATTCACAGAAGTGGCCGCGCTCTTATCTTCCCAGAGGACGCTCGGCGACGATGGACAGCTATCGTCGAACGTCAGGCGAAACGTCGTCAGGTATGACTGATAAAGCACTCTCCCCGTTTTCCAGTTGACGCCGATGGAGGGCTCGCCGGCATCCGTGCCGTTACCGGCCGAGGGGACGGATGGTTGTCCCTGCGCGGGTGAGCCGGAGGGCGTCGGCGCAGCCGCCGGAGCCGTTCTGGTCAGAACGCCCGGCGGAGGAGTGAAAATCTGATACCTCGGCGTGGAGCCCGTCGCCTGCGGCAAAGGGATGGGCGTCGGCTGCACGACGGCATCCTCCGCCACCAGTTCGATTCTGCCCTGGAAGGGGACTGTCGGCGAGACATCATAGGGGACGACCTTGATTATGTAATCGCCGGGGAACGCCTGAAAGACGGCGACTTCCGGCTTGACTGTGCCGGGGCCCTGCCCGACCTTCGTGACGCCATCCGATTTATATATGTAAAGATCATAGTCGGAATTGGGGGCCCCCTGCGTGGTCGTCCCGCTGTCCGTCCAATCGATAGTGACGACGACCGAGTAGTCCGTGGTATTACCGGCCGGGATGACCACATGCAGCGTAAACTCGTCGCAGGTTCCGGGCGCGCACACGGGAGGATTCTCACCGACCGGACTCGACGGGTTCGAGATGGGAAACGGCCCGCCCGTGTAGGTGATGAGCGGGGTGGCGGGTGAGAGCGTTCCGCTTGACGGCGTACCGGCCAGCACAAGTCGCGTCACACCGACGCCGACCGCGACCAGACACAATATCGTCAGGGCAAAAAGCGTCCAGCGCAGCCTGCTATATCGTGCGTGTTTGTGATTACGGCTTCTCATAATTAGTTTTGATCCCCTTCTGGCAAAGGCTCTGGCCTGGAAATGGTGAAGGCTGCTCTTTTAAGAAGTGCGCCGAAAGCGACGGCCACAGGTCTCATGCCGTAACTCCCGTTCGAGAGTCTCAGCAAGACTGTTGCGCGCACGTAGCCTGGCTTAAGAGTCAGCGCAGGTATTCGATTGCGATCGCTAAATCGTCGGGATGTCACGCAGTTCGGTCGGGATGCAGCGGTTGAAGGGGGGAGACGGCCACTGCTATCGAACTGCCGGTGCTAACAGGGGATTGAAAGGCGAACGCTATCACTACCGGCGTTCGTTTGTCAACAAACGAGCGGCTCAGCGCTCGACGAGATCGTTGCGCGCATAGAGCACGAGCGTCACGCCGGGACGCAGCGGGTAGTAATCAATGCGACGATAACGGTCGCCGAGGACTGACTCAAGCTCAAACTCCTGCGACTCCGACCCGATCACGAGCGGCTCGTCCGCGACGATGATTCGCCCCGCGTAACCGACGCGCGTGTACTCGCGCAAATACCAGGGGAGCGGCCAGTAGTCCGGCGAGGTGAAGTTGATGGCGGTCAGCTTGCCCGTCCCGGCGATCGTGGCGAGGCGATTGATACGATCGACGAGCGGAAGAATCCCGCGCACAGTATGAGCGTAAGGATAGATGTAGCCGTCATCGTCGTAGTGACGAAAATTCAGCTGGCTCATCTGGTAGCCGCAGACCGAGAGCGCGGCGGCGGCCAGCACGAGCGCTAAAGAGCTTTGACGAAGATCGTCAGCGGCCCACCTGTATAGCAGGCCCACGCCGTAGCCGCCGATGATCGCCAGCGGGACGATAAAATTGAGCGCCAGCCACGGCGTCTTGTAAGGAATGAGCGAATAGGCGGCGACGATGCCGGTGGCCCACAACGCGATGAAGACGGCCACGGCGTTGCGCGCACGCCACAGCGCCACGGCAATGCCCGCCGCCCCGAGCACGACGAGCGGCCCTTCCTCCAGCAAGAGCCAGCGCAGATACGTGTACCACTCGTGGACGTGCTCCTTCTTGCCCGTCCTGGCCCATATCTGGAAGGTCTTCAGCGAATCGCTGATGCCCTCCGCGTGGGTGAAGAAAGATGAATAGAAGAGAATATAGAAGACGACGAACAGGACTAGGGCGGCGATTGCCATCGTGATGATGCCGGGCTGGCCGCCGAAGCGCGCCAGCGCATCAATCGAAGCATCAGTCTCAGCCCCCATCGCCCGCCGCTTCTTCTTTTGCCGGGCTCGTTTCGCGGGCCGTTGTTCATGGCGCGCAGTGTTCATCAACCTCATGTAGAGGGCCGTCACGGCGAGCGCGATCAGGAGCACGCCCGCAGAGATCATCGCCGTCTCTTTCGTCGCAAAGAGGAGCGCCGCCGAGATGGACGCGAGCATGAGGTAGACGGGGTTCGCGCTCTCGTAGAATCTGAGCGATGCGACGACGATGCCGAGCGTGAAGAAGACGAAGAGCGATTCGTGTATGAAGTAGCGCGACATGTAGACAGCGCCGGGCGAGAGGGCGACGAGCGCCGCGCCCGTGAGCGCGCCCATTGCGCCGAGCCGACGCCTGAGAGAGAGGATGAGCCAGACGAGGCCCACGCCGAACGCGACGGGCACGATTCGTATGGCATAGGTCGTCAGGCCAGCGCCCGCCAGCTTGAAGAGCTTCGCCGCGAGCAGCGCGAAGTAATAGAGCGTGGGCCCATGATAGTTTGCCGGGTCGTATTGATATACGCCCTGGTTGATGAGCTTGAGAAGGAAGAAGCCGTTGACGCCTTCGTCGTGATGCAAAGGGTTCAGCTCAAGCGCGTACAGCCTGACGAGCGCGGCGACGAGCAGCACCACGCCGCTCGCTATCTGCCACGTCCGCTCTTCCATCTCAGGGGCGCTCGTCTCCTGCGCATCACGCCCGGAGCGCGCCGTTTTCGCACCCCACAGCGCGGCCCCGCCGGGGAGAGCCTCATCACGGGCGCGCGTTTTTGTAGAGCCGATACTCACCTACTTCCACCACCATATTGTAGCGTTCAAAGAAAGCCTCGTTGACGGGCACGAAGGCGCGTTCCTGTGGGCCCACCACCATATAGTCGACATTGTAGCGTGCCAGAAGCGCGCTCGCATCGGTCGCGCCGACGTAGATGCGTTTGATCTCCGCCTCGCGCTGGCGGTAATCGAGCCCGTGCGTCCAGATGTGGCCGGGATAGCCCATCAGCGAGCGCCTGCCCGTCAAAAATACCGGATGATTATGAATCGGCGCGTGAAGCACGAGCGCACGCGGCGCTGTCTTTGCTTCCAGCATCGCCGCGAAAGCCGTCCCGTCAGCGTCGAACTCTTCGAGCGAGGTCGCACGCGAAACGACTCTCCACACATCGAGCGCGCCGGAGAGCGTGAGCGCGACCACCATGATTGAGACGACCACGCGTCGCCAGACGGCCCCGCGCCAGAGCCTCGCCAGCAACAACGCGACCAGCGGCACGGAGGCGACATACCAGTAAAAGAGAACCTTTATATTGTCCCACACCCAGGGCGCTAATTTGAACAGGTTCGGGATGAGGAAACAGAGCGTGAAGGGCAGATAAAAGAGCAGCAATCTTCGCGGCACGAGAGGACGCGCGCCGCGCCAGAGAAGCGCGGCGATGACGAGAGGAATAAAGAGCCCCGCGTTGACGAGCCAGAACCAGACGACGTTCGCCTCGCCGCGATCCCAACCGTACTGCCACGCGAAAAACGTCCCGGCCTGCACGGAGCTGCCATGCGTCGCCCACCACAACTGCGGGCCCGCGAGCAGCAGCGCCGTGATGAAAAAAGCCGCCCACGCGCGCAGGCAGTCGCGCTCAAATCGAATGAGCGCAAGACACGCGCCCACCATCATGACGACGACAAAAGTGTGCGCGTGCGCGTGCGGCAACAAGCCCGCGACGACGCCCGCCCCGATCATGCGTCTCGCGCCCGCAAAGCGGAGATTGTGAAAGAGAGCGGGTGGGCCCACCGTCGGCGGCTCTGCCTGCCTTGTGCGCTTCGGCTTCGCTCTCTTACTCTCTTTCGCTTTCTCGCCCTTGTCATCGCCTCTTGCGAAAACCTTCCACCATTCTATGAAGACCACGAGGGCCAATCCCATCCCGAGCAGCATACTTCGCTGCGGGACGAGCAGCGTCGTCAAAGAATTTCCCCAGCGATAGATCGTCTCCGGGATGATCGTGTAATCATGCGGCGGCTCCAAGAGCACCGAGAGAATATTGTGATCGCCTTCTCTGACATCATCGAGTAAGAGCCACCAGCCAAAGCCGCCGCTCAGGAGCACCAGCACGGGCGAGAGATGCGCCGCCGCGCGATCGCGCGTCAACACCAGTGCCCAGCGATAAAGCAGCCCCGTGAGCGCGAGCGCCAGCAGCAGATTTTCCAGCAGCATCGCATCGCGCAAACCGGCTCCGGCCCTCACGAAACAGGCGGCGATGAAATCCGCCAGAAACGGATAGGTGAATTTCGCGCCCGCGTACGTAGGGTCTTCCGGCGGAAAGTTTGCGCCCTTGACGAAGCTCGTCACGACGCTCAGGTGAAACGGCAGATCGCCATAATTGTTACTGAGACCCGTGTAGACAGCGCCGTTCCGATCGAACATGGCGCGATCGTAGACGAACCATAACAGGATGGCGATGAGCGCGTAGAGTAGAAAGATGAAGGTCGAGCGCGTGGACGGTCGCAGTATCGCGCGCCGCAAGCTGCTCGCGGCCGCTTCCACGTCGGCTAACACCCTGGCCTTTCGCCCCGGCTCAAGGAGCGCAATCAGGGGAAGCGCCACCGATGCGGCGGCGAGCACGAGAGCGAGCGGCGTCAGTCCCAGCCAAGAGGCGTAGATAAAACCTATCAGCCCGAACGCGCCGAGCCCCACAAACGTCCCCGCGCAGACGCGCGCGACGAGCGGCGCATCCTCATCGTACAGATACGTGAAGAGCGTGCCGCCCGCCACCGCAATCAACGCAAGCACAAGAAACATAAGGATGAAGGATGAAGGATGAAGGATGAAGGAACGAAAGAGAGTCTTTCTTCATCCTTCATCCTTCCGCCTTCATCCTTTCGCTAAACTGCGTCCGAGAGGCTCGTGAAGGCGAAGTCGCGCACCTTGAGCGCGGGCGCGAGCACGGGCAGTTGCTCGCCGACGCGCTCGGAGCCGGTGATGCGTACAGAGGGCGACATCATCTCGATGTTGTTGAGCATCTTGACGGGCGTTTCGTTGAAACGAAAGTTTTTGATCGCGCTCTTGAGCCTTCCCTTTTCGATGAGGAACGTGCCGTCGCGCGTGAGCCCGGTCAGGAGCACTGTCTGCGCGTCGACGAGGCGTATGTACCAGAGGCGCGTGACGAGGATGCCGCGCTCTGTGCTCTTGATCATGTCTTCGATGGAGCTTGTGCCGCCGTCCATGATGAGGTTGGAGGGGCCGGGCGTCGGCTCCTTCCCCTGCTTCTTGGCCCAGAAGCGCGAATAGTTCATCGTTTTGACGACGCCCGCGCGCACGAAATCGAAGCGCGTGTTCGCCAAGCCCTCGTTATCGAAAAGGTCGCCGGGCCCGGCCGGATAACTCGGGTCGGTGTAGAGATTGACCTGATCGCCGAAGAATTTTTCGCCGACGCGATTTCCCCCGCCCTGCTTCGAGAGAAAGGAGCGGCCCTCGTCTGCCTGCCGCGCGTCGAAGAAAAAGAGCATGAAGGAGACCAGATCGCCGACGGCATTCGGCTCAAGGATGACCGTATAGTTGCCCGGCTCAACGGCGACGGGGTTCTTCGACAGTTCTGCTTTCTCGACGGCGCGCGCGCCGACCGCTTGCGCGTTGATGTCCGCGATGCGATGCGACATGGCAGAGCCCCAGCCGGAGCCCGTGCCGTCGGCGGTGCGTACGGTCGTCGTGAACGAGGCCAGAGAGCTGCGCGTGTAACCGAAATTGCCGCGCGTGTTGGCGATCGCGGTGAAGCCGCCACGATTATCGTAGAGACCGGCGGCGACCAAGTTCTTCGCGCGCGAGGGCTCGATGGTGGCGGCGATCCCTCGTGCGCGCACGTCGGCTTCGGCCATGTAGGTCGCTTCGTCAAAGGCGCTGCTGTTGGGCTCGTACTTCTGCTTGCTCAGAAAGGGCATCTGCTCGGGGTCTTCGGGCCGCAGGCGCGCTATCTCTTCGGCGGCGCGCACGACTCTTTCCATGCCCTGCGCGTCCAGGGTATTCGTGGTCGCAACGCCGCTGCGCTGTCCGAAGTGCGAGTTGACGACGAGCGAGAGGTCTTCCGTATCGCCGCTTGTCGAGGCGGAGTTGACGCCGAAGCGCGTCCAGGCAGTGCGCCCGCCTTGCAGCGTCGCTTCCATCTCGTCAGACTTCGAGAGCGAGAGCACTTTCTGCAACAGTTCTTCAGCTTCTTTGGCAGAGATCAGCGCCATCTTAGATCTTCCTCCCCGTATTGATCACGTTGATGCGGCGAAAGCGCGCGGGCGGGCAGCCGTGCGAGACGGCGTTGATCTGTCCGGGCTCTCCCTTGCCGTCAAAGTATGAGCCGCCGAGCATGTAGAACTCCCTTGAGCCGAGCCCGTCGCAGGCGTTCCAGAAATCGGGCGTGCGCGATTGATAGGCGACATCGCGCAGCAGTCCAACCTTCTTCCCGTTCTTGATCTCCCAGAAGACCTGCCCGCCGAACTGAAAATTGTAGCGCTGCTGGTCGATCGAGAAAGAGCCGTCGCCCTCTATGTAAACGCCGTCCTTGACATCACTGATGAGGTCGTCGGCGCTGATCTTTTGCGTGCCGGTCGCGGGCTGCAAGCTCACGTTCGGCATTCTTTGAAACTGCACGGAGCGCCAGCTATCGGCATAGCTCGCGCCGTTCGAGCGCTCCAGGCCGATGATGGCGGCGTTGTCGCGCACGGTTTGATAACCGACCAGAAGCCCATCGCGTATGATGTCCCACTCGGTAGTCTTCACGCCCTCGTCGTCCCAGCCGCAGGTCGCCAACCCACCGGCCTGAATCTTATCGGCCTTGATATTGACCATCTTCGAGCCGTACTGAAACTTCCCAAGCTTCTCGCGCGTGGCAAACGAAGTGCCCGCGTAGTTGGCTTCAAACCCGAGCACGCGATCAAGCTCTGTCGGATGGCCCACCGATTCGTGAATCGTAAGCCAGAGGTGCGTCGGGTGCAGCACGAGGTCTTTATAGCCGGGCTCGACGGGTTTGGCCGTGTGTTTTTGAATCGCCTGCTCGGCGGCGCGCGGCGCTTCACCGAGCAGATCATACTCGGCAACCACCTCATAGCCTTTGCCGACGGGTGTGCCCAGCGAGTTGCGCTGCTCAAATTTCCCCGTCTTGGTGTTGACGCTCGTGACGGTAAAGCTGGGCCAGGAGCGAATCAAGGTCTGCTCGATATAAGAGCCTTCGGTCGAAGCGAAGTATTTCTCTTCCTTCGTAAAGAACATGATCGAATTGACGAACATGGGGCCGGGCGCGCCCTTGACCTTCGTCGCCGCGTCGTTGACCTTGAGCAGGTAGTCTGCCTTCTCCGAGAGCGAGACGGTGAAGGGGTCTTGCCTGACGGGCGTGTTGAATTTCGCGTTCGGGTATTTCTCGACGGGGACGAGCGTGATCGGCGTCTTCTGAATCGTCTTATTGGCGCGCGCCACGCTCGCGGCCCGCTCGGCGACGCGCGCGATCTCCTCCTTCTCCAGCCTGCTTGAGGCGGCGAATCCCCACGCGCCGTCGACGAGCACGCGGACGCCGAAGCCGAAGGTCTCCGTGTTCGTGACGTTCTGAACGCGCTGCTCGCGCGTCACGACGAACTGATTGAGAAAGCGACTGATGCGTATGTCTGCATAGGAAGCGCCCTTCGCCCTGGCGGCATTCAAAGCGACATCGGCCAAATCTTTCATCTTATGGTCTCCGAAATGAACTGCTTGCGGTTGATTATTACGAATCGTGCCGGATAGATTGATTATACGCGAAACTCGCCCGATAGTTGCAAAAGGCAGAGAGGCACAGAACCTTCGCTCATGCCGCCGGACTGGACAGGGCGCGCACGGAGAGTGTAAAAGTGTTGGTTTCGCTTCGGTGCGTTATTCCGTTCCATGTGAGGTGTCTTTATGCTTCGGGCAGGTATCGTCGGTCTTCCCAACGTCGGCAAGTCCACGCTCTTCAACGCGCTGACGGCGCAATCGTCTGCGCTCGCGGCCAACTATCCTTTCGCCACGATAGAGCCTAATGTCGGCGTCGTCGCCGTGCCGGACGAGAGATTGGAGCCGCTGGCGAAACTGGTCAAGACGACGGTGATCGTTCCGGCAACCGTGGAGTTTCTGGACATCGCGGGCCTCGTGCGCGGCGCATCGAAGGGCGAGGGCCTGGGCAATCAGTTTCTCGCCAACATACGCGAGACGGACACGGTCGTTCAGGTCGTGCGCTGTTTTGAAGACGAGAACATAGTTCACGTCGAGGGCTCCATAGACCCGCGCCGCGACATCGAGACCATCCAGATAGAGCTGGCGCTGGCCGACCTCTCGACGGTCGAGCGCAGGCGAGAGCGCGCACAGAAGATCGCCAAGAGCGGAGACAAGAGCGCGCGCGCAGAGTTGGACGTGCTCGACAAGATTCAGCCCGCGCTCGAAGAGGGACGTTCGGCTCGCACCGCCACGCTCACAAACGAGGAGCGCGCCATCGCACGCGGCTTCTTTCTCCTGACGATGAAGCCGACCATCTATGCCGCCAATGTCGACGAAGCGACGCTCGCAGACAAGGAAGAGAACGCGCATGTGCGCGTGGTGCGCGAGACGGCGGAGAGCGAGGCCGCCGAGTGCGTCGTCATCTGCGCGCAGCTTGAAGCAGAGCTGGTCGAGCTTCCACCGGACGAGCGGCGCGACTACCTTGAAGCGCTCGGCGTAGAGGGCAGCGGCGTCGACCGTCTCATCAAAAGCGCCTATCACCTGCTCGGGCTGATGTCGTTTTTGACGGCGGGCGAAAAGGAGGTGCGCGCCTGGACAATTCCGCAGGGGACACGCGCGCCGCAGGCCGCGGGCACGATTCACACCGACATCGAGCGCGGCTTTATCCGCGCCGAGATCGTCAGCTACGACCAACTGATGCGCGCAGGCTCCTATGCTGCCGCGCGTGAACAGGGCTTGCTCAGACTGGAAGGCAAAGAGTACGTCATGCAGGAAGGCGACATCGTCAACTTTCGCTTCAATGTCTAAAGCGTGTCTGAAAAGTATCATGAGCCCCCGAAGGGGGCGCGCACAGAATGTAGCCCACGGCGTGAGCCGTGGGAAGAAGCCAATCAATCAGAGAGAGCCCCTGAAAGGGGCGTAAGATAATCAAGGTTGAGCATTCTCAAGTTGATTATCTTACGCCCCTTTCAGGGGCTCATCCATCTCTCTGGCGCTTTGTCCCATGACTTACGTCATGGGCTACATTCTGCGCGCCCCTTCGGGGCTTTTGAGACATACTCTAAAGCACATCTGTTTCTATGTGCGCTCGCCTTCCTCTGACGGGGCCGCTTTCATTCGACCAAATCGAAGTCCATCCATTGCGTCGCAAGGCTCGCGTCATTGCCTGCGAGCTTGTCTATGACGATCGCCTGTAAGACATACTGGCCGGGAGGCAGGTCTGTGCCGAGGCGCAGCGCTCCGCCGACGACTATCTGGCGCATGTCTGTCTGGCCCGCCGCGTTGAACGGGGTGGCTCTGCCCGTAAAGACGAGCTGGCCGTCGCGGTAGAGACGCACCTGTGTTTCGAGTTCCGGGAGACGCGTCGATGGGTTGAGCCGCGCGTTGTAAATGTAGTAGCCGTAGTTGAGCGTCACGCCCTGCTGAAAGCGGCGCACGGCCTGGCTCGCAAGCGGATGGCCTTCCTGAACGTGTCCTTCGGTCGCTGCGGTCGCGCCCGACGGAGAAACGCCTGCGCCGGAGGCTGGGTTTGAAGCGGCCGGGTTAGTGACCGTACGCGGCAGGGTTCCGCTCAGGATGACTCCCGAAAGGGTCAGGCGTTTCTTCTTGATGTCCGGCACTTCTATGAACTGGTTGGCCGTGCCGACGTGTGCGCTCATGGAATCGCGTATCGCCATGCGCAGTTGATACGCGCCGGGCTTCTTGATCGGGAGCGTCACGATGTAGATCAAACCGAAGCTGCGCACGCGCGCGACCTCGGCATCCTGAACCACGATCGAGTAGGAGCGCTGGGCCTGATCGACCACATCGCCGTTATCGCCGAAGGTGACGGCCAGTATTTGAAACGAAACTTTACTCGTGCCGTCCGGCAGCTTCATGAAGACCAGATCGCGCGCGTCTATGTGCAGGATAGATTCCGTGAAAGCGCCGCGTTTGAAGTCATGACCGAAGACGGAGGACATGCGGACGCGAATGTCGCCGGAAGCGAACGGCGAAGAGATAGCGTTGTAGAGTTGCTGGCTTGCCGTCCGGTAAACGGGACGCGCGACTTCTTCGTCCGTGAAACCGTAAAAGCCCGTGCGCGTTCTCACGGTCAAACCCGGACGCGTCACCTTCACTTCGATGTGATGAAAGTTTCCACGTCTTCCCGCGTCAGTGAGGGTCGATTCGTCGGGACGATAGCCCACGAGGTAGTAACCCTTCTGATCGTTGAGCACGCGGCGCACGGCCCCGTCGATGTCGTTCGTATTGCCGACGAAGAAGCCTCCGGTCTGGTGTGCCAGGTAGCCGAGGCCTTGCTGCGTCGCGAAAAAGTCCCTGCGCCTGACCTGAAGATCGGTGGTGATGCCCTGCGTCCACTGCGCCTGCGTGGTGTCGCCGTAATTCGCGCTGTCCCTGGCATTGAAGGGTGACATCGGGCCGGAGAGATCGTCTGCCGCCGTCAGCCCGAGCGCCTGAAGACCGCGCGGGTCGATCGTGTAGATCACGACCGATGCCCTGTTAGCGAGGTCGATCAACTGGTGCAGCGAATCCAGGATGCGTTGCGAGCCCTGATCCTGATCGTAGATGCGAAACCCGTCGGAGAAGAGAATGACGGACTTGCGCCCCGTCAGCTCGCGCAGCCCGCGCACGATGTAGTTCAAAGCGCCGAGCGTCCCGACGGAAAAGATGTCGTCGCGGTACTGGCTGGCTTCTATGCCCGGCGTGGTTCGAGTCACAGTGGAGTTGATGATCTCCGTGCCGGAACCGGCGGTCTCCACCCCTATACCCCGGTTGGTCGAGTCCGGGGTGGTCGTCGAAGCGATTCCCCTGGTGCTTTCGATGGGCCCAAACGCGCTGAAGTTACGGCTGTTCAAGTTGTACTGCACGCGCTCGATCGCCGCGTAGAGCATTCGCTTGTCCGCGGTGAACTGTTGCAGCGCACCCATGCCCGCGCCCGTGCGTATGATCGCCACCAGATCGCCCGGCTGCATCTGCTCGTCAACGAATTTTCGCAGAGACTGCCGGACGAAGTGCGAGCTTTCCTGTGAGAGGCCGAGGTCATCGACGACGAGCGCGATTGTCCTGCGCACCTGTTCGGGCCGAAGAGTCACGGGCGGCGGTGGCGGCGTGGGAGCAGCGCCGCGTGCCGCAGGCTTGACGGCTGAGGCGGCTGGCGGCGCGGCTGAGCTTGAGGGAGTGATGAAGCTGAGGTTCGTAATCTTCTGCGGTCGCCCGTCTTCCGTGACCGCGAAATCCTCTGCCGTCAGATCGTTCACGGGCTGGCCCTTGCTGTTCAGCACGGTCACATCCACCTGCACCAGATTCGTCGTGATACGCACGACATCCTCACCCGGCGTTTGCGTCGTCGCCCGTTCGCTCGGCGGCGGCGGTGGCTGTCCGGTTGTTTGTTCCTGGGCGAATACGCGTAGGGAGCAAGCGATGGCGACGGCGAGTGAACACAAGAGCGGTTTCATGGCATTTTGAAGCTCCTTTCGGATTCCATGTGGAAGGGCTCCGCCCGGTCTCGATGGATTATCAAGACCGTTTTATCTCTAACTCGCCTTAGCTTACTACAAATTGTTTGTAGTGCTCGAATCGTTTAAGGATAAAATCCACGTAATTGACCGGCTCGATGCCGCGACAGAAACCGAAGCGGACAACGGGGTCTGAGGAGTATTGCTGCGTTGAGGTTTGCAACAGCCAGTAGGAGACATCCTCCCACGATTGAGGATTGCCCCCGTACTTGACGGTCAGTCGCTGCGCGTCATCGACATGGCCCGCGCCCGCGTTGTAGGAGGCGAGGATGAACTTCAGGCGCTCGTTGTCATTGGGGATGCGATCGAGCCAGTATTCGTTCAGCCATTTCAAAAACCTGACCGCCCCCTGCACGTTGTCCTCCGGGTCGAGCGGATTTTTCACTCCGTACTCCCGACCCGTGGCGGGCATCATCTGCATCAAGCCCTGCGCGCCAGCCCACGAGCGCGCATCACGCTTGAAGCGGGACTCCTGAAAAGCCTGTGCCGCCATCAAACGCCAGTCCCAGTTAAGCTCCGCCGCGTTTCGCTTGAACAGGTCGTCAAACTCGCAGAGCTTGCCCGTCGAAGAGGTCAGGTATTCGCTCGTCACGCGTTCAAGATAGCTGCGGCGGTCTACGAAATACTTCTTATAAAGCTTGTCGAAAAGCGCGCCGTTCTGTTTCTCTTCAATCCAGCTATTAAGCTGGCTCAACAGCTCCGGCGAATTCTTCCTGACGGCCCACGCCACACTCTGCGAGCGTCCGATGATCGGGCGCACCTTGAGATTTTTGAACTCCGCCTCCTTCAACAGGGCCAGATTGCTCTGCATGACCGTGAACTCGACTTCGCCGCGCGCGACCTTCTGGGCCAACGTCTCGTCCTGAATCTCGCCGCCCAGCTCGACGACGCGAATGTCGCCCGAAATACTGTCGGACAGCTCGACGAGCGTCCTGTGATGCGGAGATTCTTCGGGCAGCGTGACGGTCTCCCCGGCCAACTGTGCCGGGTTCGTGATGAGCCGCGCCTGAATGTCTATCTCGGGCGTTTGATCGGCGGGGCCGGGGTCGAGCGCTTTGTCCGCTCCCTTATCGGGAGCATTCGGCGCTCTTTCCTGTTGCACCAGCGCCGGTTCGCTGCGATAGAGGGCGCGTGTGAAAGCGACCCTCTCTTCCGCCTCCGGCGTTTGCACCAGCCGACCGGCGGCAATATCGCCCTCGCCGCTGTTGAGCAGTGGAAGCAGGCTCTTAGGGTCTGCCACGACAACCATCTTGAGCTCGACGTTATTCGCTTTGGCGAAAGACTGTAGCAACTCGTACTCGTAGCCGAACGGTTCTCCGCGATAAATGAAATAGGTCGTCGAGTTGTAAGGCGCAAGCACGGTCAGCGTGCCGCGCGTCTTGATCTCGCTCAAGTCTCGCTGGATGGGCTCGCCGATCGCCAAGTTCGTGCGACGGTCAATAGGGTCTACGGCCTCAAGCGTCGCCTGCGCGCGCATTCGCTTACAACTCGGAAAGACGAGGCAGAGCAGCGCCGCGAGAATGAGCAAAGTCAATCTGATCTGAATTCTCATGGTGAAAGATTCCAGTCAAAAAGTTCTGATCTCTTAAAAGCTTTGGAGGGAAGGTACTGCTGACGGGGGAGTTTTAGAACAAGAGAGCTTTTATGCCAAAATAGATTTCAAGTCAACTGTTTGGCAGACGCGCTCGCACAGAAACATGTTTCGATGATTGGAGAAATCCCCACCCGCGCACGTATTGAGCAGCCCCGCAAGGGCCGACAGTTAAGCAGCCC
>DATDFK010000052.1:0-16824 GCA_036522655.1 Pyrinomonadaceae bacterium
TCCTCGCTGTGAAAGTCTCTTTCCCCAGCGTGAAAACTGGCTTCCCCCAAGTGAAAGTCGCCATTCCCGGCGCAAAAGTGGGCATTCCCAAGGTGAAAGTCGCCATCCCCACGGTGAAAACCGCCATTCCCAGTGTGAAAACTGGCATTCGTGCGAATTTAGTACAGTCGGGGGCTTTGACCCCATGTGCAAGTTTTGAGTCAGAATGAGTTTTTGACCCAAAAGTAAGGCCGCCATGCCTCCCAAAACATGGCGGCCTCTCCGCACAGCCCGCTCGTCTGGTCTGGCCTGAGAGACGGACGTGCAGAAAAGAGCGCAATCCCCCTCACCACGCGCTCCCGATCCAAATCTGTCTATCGTTTTAGTGAGGCCATAAGATATGATTGCGTTCGATCTAGTCTTTGAAAACTGGCAACGGCAAATGCGTCGGCTCAAGCCTCAACCTCAAAGAGAGAGATGAGCGCCGCCGTTGAGAAGAAAAGGATTCTCACGGCGAATAATTTGAGCAGATGCATTCTATTGGAAACTTCCAATAGACGCAAGTGTTCTGCGCTGTCCCTGTTAGGAGGCAACTTCTAATGGCAAGGGGACGACGCGAGAAGCCGAAGCGTTTGGCCGAAAAGCTCTTGCAGATTCGGACGGCTTTAGGTCTGTCTCAAAGTGCAATGCTCAGGTGTCTAGGGGCCGAAAACAGAATGGCGTACCATAGGATTTCGGAGTTTGAATCAGGCAAAGGTGAGCCATCGCTCATCATTCTCTTAGCGTATGCGCGAGCGGCGAATGTCAGCACCGATGTTTTGATTGATGATGAATTAGACCTGCCCGCGAAGCTGCCAAAGCGAAGATAAGGGATTGTCACTCAGGACAACTCCTCATGAAGCTGATTGAAGAGTCCTTACATATCCCCGAAGGGGATACACGTAATAGCCGGGGGCAACGCCCCCGGTTCAATATCCGACATGAAACCGACCCTGTAAGAGTCGCACGGTACGACCCCTACAGGGTCGCGCACTGTTTGATCGGCTGTACCGGGGGCGATGCCCCCGGCTATTGCATAGGTCGCTTTCAGCGACCTAAGACAATTTTCAAACGGCTTCTTAAGGTCTATAATCCCGAACGCATGGGTAGCCAACTCTACTATCCGCGCACGCGAGCATTTAACGGTTAAAGGAAACCTGACCACACCTCGCTCCTTTAGCTCTCCTCAAACCGTCCTTTGGACTTCACACCAATTTAAGGAGATAACTTCCATGACAGACAACGACACTCGCCGTTACGAGATGTTTCTGCGCGTGCGCCAGCACGGCACGGATGAAGCGGCGAGCCTCGCTTCAAACGCTTTCGTCACCTCACTCTTCGGTAATCTCTCGCAGGTCATCACGGAACTGGAGACGAACACGGGCGCGCAATCCTCCGGCCTGACGACTGCGCGCCAGAGCACCAGAAGCAAAGCGGTGGCCCGCGATGAGCTTGAGCGCAGCCTCAAGGCCATTACTCGCACGGCTCGCTCAATATCTCAGAGCGCGCCCGGCATGGAGCAGAAGTTTCGCTTCTCGCGCGACCTCAAAGATCAAGACCTGTTGACTGCTGCACGCATGTTTGCCTCGGACGCGCTTCCGCTCAAGGCAGAGTTCGTCAAGCGCGGCCTGTCGGCGGATTTCCTTGACGACCTGGACGAAGACATCACTGCCTTTGAGGAAACCCTGACCCGACGGACGCAGGGCACGACCGCACACATCAATGCCACCGCCACCATTGACGACCTGATTGAAAGGGGAATGAATACGGTGCGCGAGCTTGATCCGATTATGCGTAATATCTATGCCAATAATACGGGCAAGCTTGCCGCTTGGCTGAGCGCATCACGCGTCGAACGCGCCCCGCGTCGTGCGCCACAGCTGCCCGCAACCCCGACGCCTTGAAGAAGGGGGGCAATACCGCCAAAGGTCTCGGGCGGGTAGCTACGATGCAAGAACCCGCCCGAGACCTTTGGCGGTACTGACTTGAGTTACATCTAAAGCCACATCATGGTCGGAGGATGGACTTTATGGTCAAACGGGATTTTGTTACGGGCGCTTTGAAACATAATCAATCAGCTTCACCCAATCTACCTGATTATCCGCAGTCATAAAGCCGTTGGTGAGGTCCTGCGTCATTTCATTGACCTTGGCGGCGTAAGCTTTCTTGAACGTCTCGTCCTTCTGGCGGGCTTCCTGGTCAATCGGGGCGATAATCTCGCGGTACAGGTTGTCGTCGCCCGAGATGAAGTGCCAGAACACTTGTCCCGCATACTTGTAATAAGCCTTCTCCGGGTCGGCGTGCTGCTTGAACGGGTTGCGGTCTTTACCGTAGATGCAGCCGTTGACGGCAATGATCTCGCCCGTGACGCCACGCTCGCGCAGTACGGGTCTCGCCGCCTTGAAGTTATCACGCATCCTATTCACCTGATCACTGTTGCCCCAATTTGTGCCGGACTTGATGCCGACGATGTAGTACACGCCCTCGCGCTGAAACTCTAAATCAACGCTCTTGAGCTCGGACTTGAATCCGCCGTAGAGGACTGAAGAGACGTAAATCGCAAAGCCTTCGAGGAGGTTGCCGAACATGGTCTCTTCCTGTGAGATGAGGAAAGCGTCAACGATACCTCTCACCAGATCGCCCGCCAATTCGATGTTCTTGGCCTTGAACAGGTACGGGTTCTTGCGCTTCAGCACGTCGTTGAGCCGAAGCTTCCTGAGACCTTCGAGCCTGACATTGTAAAACGGAGTGATGACGTGCTCTGCCAGGTAATCGTAGTAACGCTGGTAAGGCGAGGTGGTCATATCCGTTTGCGCTGCGCGGGTGTTCGTTTGGCCTCGCCGAGGTTTGATAGCGCTTCTCGATAATACTCGTCTTTGAGTTCGATGCCGACGTAGTCTCTGCCTAGCTCGTAGGCCGCGACGCAAGTTGTCCCGCTTCCCATGAAGGGGTCAAGAATAACATCTCCTGCTTCGGTAAAGAGCTTGATGAACCATGAAGGCAACTCTTTCGGGAAGGCCGCAGAGTGATTCTTATTGCCACATTCGGTTGCGAGGTGCAAGACGTTCGTCGGGTAGGCCATGTCGCGCCCTATCCAATTTGCGATGTTCTTGCCGAAGCCGCTGCCCACCTGGGAGTTGAATCTGATCTTATCGTTATCGCCCAGCCGCTTGAGCCGCGTCTTCGCCCAATCGCCCGTGGGAACCATCACGGCTTCCTGATACATCTTAAACTTCTTCTGCTTTGTGAAGTGCAGGCAACGCTCCCAGGCGTCGCGGAAACGGTTGGGCCACTTGCCCGGCGAGCAGTTCTTTTTGTGCCACATGTACTCTTCAGTCCAGAGCCAGCCTTGTTTTCTGAGGGCGAGGATCAGTTCAAGCACGTAAACATGGCGCTCGGTATTAACAACCCTTTCCTTGATGTTGAGCACGAACGAGCCTTCATCCTTCAAGACTCGTTTCAGTTGAGCCGAGATGGGCAAAAACCATTCGACGTATTTGTCCGGGCTAATGCCGCCATATGTATTCTTCCTGCTATCGGCGTAAGGCGGCGAGGTCACGATCAGATCAACGGAGGCGTCCGTCAGCCCCGGCAGCACTTCGCGGCAGTCGCCCTGATGGATAGTGTTAGTCTCGGTCATATCTGTTTTTAGCTTAGCCCTCTGTCCGAAAGGTTAGTTCAATCTCAGGTTCGGACATCGATTGTATAACACAACGCCGGTTATGACAGAGCACCTTGCATAGAGCTTCATCGATTCGTGCCGACGGATTCAAAGGTAATCGCAATGTGAGCGGCGAACCGAGGGCTGGAATCGATTCGCCGCTCGCATTGAAGCTGATAGCGGACGACTGCGAGGCGATGTCATTTCCGTCAGGTTAACGCCCTTCGTCATGGGCTCTGAAGTGACGGGCCATAACCTCGCGCACTTCCTGCATCAGTGGCTCCAAGTCGTCGTCTGTCAGATGGGCGGTCGGGATGGGCGCGTCGACGTACATGTCTATGGGGCCGGGGCGAAAGATGATCGAGTTTTTGGGCAGGACTTGGCGCGAGCCCAGGATAGTGATGGGGACGATCGGCACGCCAGCCTGTATCGCCAGCTTGAAGCCGCCTTTCTTGAAGGCGTGCAGCGCGCCGTCGGGCGAGCGCGTGCCTTCGGGAAAGACGAAGGCGCAGATGCCGCCGCGTATGTAACCCGCAGCCCTTTGCATGCTCATGACGGCGTTCTGCGTCGAGCTGCGATCGACAGGGATGTGGCCCGCGCGCGTCAGATGCCATCCCATAAAGGGAATCTTGAAGAGCACCTTCTTCGCGGCGATGCGCAACTGCACGGGCAGATAGCCGAGCATCGCCGGGATGTCCATGTAGCTCTGATGCGAAGAGAGAAAGACGTAGGACGTGCCGGGCCGTAGATTCTCAAGACCGTGAACACGTACACGCGCGCCGGTCGTGCGCGCGATCATGCGACACCACGTTTGTGCGCACCAGTGCTGACGCCGCCCCGCCGGGTCGTAGAGCGAAAGCATGAGAGAGATGCTGCCCATGACGAACGTGTAAAGGTAGATGAGCGGGATGGCGATGGCCGAGTGAAGATAGTTGACGAGCGCGGGGCGGCGTGGCGGCGGGGTCGGAGGAATGTCGCGTGCGACATCGATATGGTCGCGCACCGCGCCGCGTTCCGTTTGCGTGTAGACTCCCGTTTGCGCCAAAGATCTTGATCCGTGTGCTCAATTAAGGAACGGTCGATCTATCCTCTGAGATCAGGGAGGGAAGCAGCAGGTTATATGATCGCCCGTTCGGAAATGCCCAGACGCGTCGCCGCGAGCATAAGGCCGATGATCGTCTTGCCGTCTTCAATCTCGCCGTCCTCGATCATCTCCAGCGCACGCGTGAAGGGCACGCGCACGATGTCCAGCATCTCGTCCTCTTCCAGGCGCTGCGCCGTCTCGGTCAGTCCGGTCGCAAGGTAAACCCACATCTTCTCTTCGACAAACCCGGGCGAGACGAAAAACTCCGAGAGCTTTTCCAACTGCGCCGCGACGACGCCGAGCTCTTCCTCCAACTCACGCGCCGCGCCCTCTTCGGGACGCTCCGGCGACGCGAGTGTGCCAGCCGGAATCTCCAGGAGGTAACGCACGACCGCATGACGATACTGGCGTACGAGCGCCACCGTCATGTCGTCGAAGACGGCGACGATCGCCGCGCTGCCCGGATGGTGCACGACCTCGCGCTTGTAGGTCTGACCATGCTCGCGCACCGTATCGACCGTGACATCAAAGATGCGACCGCGAAAAATCTCTTCGCTGCTCAAAAGCTCCGGCGCTTCCGTTTCAGGTGTAGCCATAAATTTTTTCAATGCTCTGATGACGAACGTGTCTGCGCCGCCTGCTCTCGAAGCGTGCGCTGCGTCTCACCCACTAGATAGAGAGAGCCGGTGATCAGAATGAGCCCGCCCGGCGGCGTTTGCTGACGCGCTAAGCGTACGGCCTCGCCCGACGCGGCGGCAAGCGTGATTCTACTCGAATCAATCCCGTGCGGCACGCAGCCCGCAAGCTCTTCGGGTGTGGCGGCGCGCGGATTCTCCGGCTGCGTCAGTATCAAACGGCTCGCCGCCGGAAAGAGAGTCGCGGCAATCTCCGCCAGATGTTTATCGCGCATCGCCCCGAAGATCATCGTGAGGGGCGCGGCGATAAACTCATCCAGGTAAGCGCGAAGCGCGCGTGCGCCCGCCCCGTTATGCGCTCCGTCAAAGAGGATGGAAGGCTGCCCGGCCCACAGCTCCAGCCGTCCGTTGTGCTCCGCCGTTTCGATGCCCTCGATAATAGCAGCGCGCGGGATGTCGAAACCGCTCTCGCGCAGCGCTTCGGCGAGATGCACGGCGACCGCCACATTCGTCAATTGATGACGCCCGCGCAGGCCCAACCGCACATCTTCATAACAGTCCGTCGCGGTCTCGATGCGTACGCGCAGCCGACCCGTCTCACCTGCACCGAGCACCTTCGTCGTCTCTTCCTGAACAAGGCGCGGAGTCACATTGCTCGCCGCGCATTGTTTGAGGATTACTTCGAGCGCTTCAGGAGACTGCGGGGCGATGATGGCCGTCACACCGGGACGAATGATGGCGGCTTTCTCCGAGGCTATCTCAAGGATGGACTGGCCGAGGTAATCCTGATGGTCGATCGCTACGGGCGTGATCGCGACAACCCTGGCGCGCGCGGCTGTCGTCGCGTCGAGGCGTCCACCGAGACCCGTCTCAAGAATCGCCAGCCGGACACGGGCTTCGCTGAATGCGACGAGCGCGGCGGCGGTCACGTGCTCGAAAAAAGTCGGCAGCGTGGCAAGCTCGCCCTCAGCTAAGAGACGCTCGGCCCGCTCGCGTACCAGCATAATCAGCCGCGCAAAATCCTCCGGCTGGATTTCGAGACCGTTCATGCGTATGCGCTCTGTAATTGAGATGAGGTGCGGGGAAGTGTAAAGCCCTGTCTTAATCCCGGCGGCGCTACAGACCCGTTCGAGTACGACGGCTGTAGAGCCCTTGCCATTCGTCCCAGCTATTTGAACCGAAGGGAAATCACGCTGGGGTTGGCCCAGTGCATCGAGCAGGCGCTCAATATTACGCAGCCCGAGCTTGATGGCGACGGTCTCATGCCCCAGGCTCAAAAGATACCGCAGCGCTTCGTCCATAAAACAGTGACAAGGGACGAGTGATAAGTGATGAGCAAGAACAAGTCTTTAACTTGTCACTTGTCACTCGTCACTTGTCACTGCCTTCAGGTCGTCTTCCTGTTCGCGTTGGATTTCGGGGTTCATCATGAAGTTGAGCAGCTTGACGATGTAGGCGCGCATCTCGCGGCGATCGACGATGGCGTCGAGCATCCCGTGTTCGAGCAGGAATTCTGAGCGTTGAAAATCTTTGGGGAGCTTCTGGCGAATGGTCTGTTCGATGACGCGCGGCCCGGCAAACCCGATCAAAGCCTTGGGCTCGGCGATGATAAAGTCGCCGAGCATGGCGAAGCTGGCGGTGACGCCGCCGGTCGTCGGGTCTGTCAGAACCGAGATGAAGGGCAAGCGCGCCTCGTCCAGTTGCGCCAGCGCCGCAGATATTTTCGCCATCTGCATCAGAGAGAGCGTGCCCTCCTGCATGCGCGCTCCGCCCGAAGCCGAGAAGATTATGACGGCGGCGCGCTCTTTGAGCGCTCTTTCGATGAGCCGCGTAATCTTCTCGCCGACGGCTGAACCCATCGAGCCGCCGATGAAGAGCATGTCCATCGCCCCGGCGAAGACCGTGTGGCCGCCGACTTTCCCGCGCCCGCTGATGATCGCTTCCGGCAGACCCGAAACCTCACGCGCCTGCTCCAGGCGCTTCGTGTAAGGCTTGGTATCGACAAATTCCAGGGGGTCTATGGAGATGACTTCGGCGTCGAGTTCTTCATACTCGCTTTCATCGAAGAGTTGAGAGAGGCGCGCCGAGGCGTCGAGACGGAAATGGTAGCTACAGTGCGGGCAAACCTGTAAAGATTCTTCGAGGTCGCGTTTGTAGAGGGGTGCGTCGCATTCTTCGCACTTGACGAAGACGTTTTCGGTTTTGACGCGCCGTTCTTCGACCGGCACTGGCTCACTCTTCTGATTCTTCGGCTTACGAAACCAGGGCATAGATTCCTATCACCACACAGGGCTGCCGTAACAATCCCTCGTCCATTTGTGGGTAGCTATCTGACACAGACGGCGCAGAGAATAACATAAAAAAGGATGAAGGATGAAGGATGAAGGATGAAATGAGAGATTCGGGTTCCTGAAAGCTTTTCCTTCAACCTTCACGTTGCCGCCTTCCGCCTTGCTTTAAAATTCTATCCCTTGCTGGGCGCGGATGCCTGCGTTGAAGGGATGCTTGACCTCTGTCATCTCGGTGACGAGGTCTGCGGCTTCGATCAACTCGGCGGGCGCGTCGCGTCCGGTGACGACGATGTGAAGCGCAGGCTGCGCGGCCCGCACCTCACGAAACTCCGCGACCACTTCCGCCACAGGCAACATCTCATAGCTCAGCACGTAGACCAGCTCGTCGAAGACCAGCATGTCATAGTCGCCGCTTCGCATCTTCTCCACACAGAGGGCCCAGGTCGCGCGCGCCGTCTGCCTGTCCTGCTCCGGGTTCTTCGTGTCCCAGGTGAAACCGTCGCCCATCGTATGGACTTCGATTCCGAGTTTCTCCGCCGAGACGTGCTCGCCGTAGCGGTCGTGCCGGGATTTCATGAACTGAATCATAGAGCAGTTCAGGCCGCGTCCCGCCGCGCGCATCATCAGGCCCAGCGCACAGGTCGTCTTGCCCTTGCCGTTGCCGGTGTGAACCATCAGGAGCCCGCGCGTGCTCTCCTGATAATCGGCGCGCCGCCATTTATATTTCTTCTCTTTGAGAGACATGGAAAAAATTTGTCGGAGGACAGAGAACCCGGCGCTCAAGAGTCGTCCGATGCCGGGTCGATCAGAAGACCTTTATCATTCCGGCCTCTACACTCTGGGCCCAGACCCGTTGCCTCCGCTCGGGCTTGGCGGAAGGAGCGCGTCCTCCGTGGTATCCATCAGGTCGCCGTTGCGCCGCTCGATGGCGTCCTTGAGCATGCGGACGATGGTGCGCTCCGCTTCGTCCCATGCTCCCACGAGCGTGCATCCGGCGGCGTTGCGATGGCCGCCGCCGCCGAACTGCTCCGCGATGCGCGCGACGTTGACATCACCCTTCGAGCGCAAGCTGGTGCGATAGATGCCGGGCTCTTTCTCTTTCAAAAGGGCGACCGCTTCGACCTTGTCGCAGGTCAAAGGATAATTGACGAACCCGTCGCCGTCCTCTTCCGATGCTCCTGCGCGCTCCTGCATCTCAAGGGTCTGGCGCATCCAGGCGACGCGTCCCGTCTCGTCGCGCCGCACGGTCGAGAGCACTTCGCCGAGCAATTCAATCTTGCTCCAGGGATAGCTGGCGAAGACCGCCTCAGACACCTTGGCGGGCTTGACAC
This sequence comes from Pyrinomonadaceae bacterium, assembly GCA_036522655.1. Classification (GTDB taxonomy): domain Bacteria; phylum Acidobacteriota; class Blastocatellia; order Pyrinomonadales; family Pyrinomonadaceae; genus DASQYE01. The sequence goes on from DATDFK010000052.1 coordinate 9,021, forward strand.
CGGCGCGCACCAGCTCCGACGCGACCTTGAAGGTGCGCTCCGTCGTGTTCGAGTAGTGAAACGAGCCCGTGTCCGTAATCAACGCCGTGTAGACGCATTCGGCAATCTCGCGCGTGACGCGCACGCCTGTCGCCTTGCACAGGTTATAGATCATCTCGCCGACAGCCGAAGCCGTCGAGTCAATCCAGTTGATCGTGCCGAAGAGCGCGGTCGTCGCGTGATGGTCTATGTTGACGACGTACTGTTTCTCAAGGTCGATCAGGCCGGGCCGTGTAATGTCGGAACACTCTATGACGAACACGGCGTCGTAGGAACGGTCAACGGCGGGCGTGACGCGCACGTCCTCAGAACCGGGAAGCTTCTGGTAAGAATGCGGAACATGGTCGCGCATAATCACCTCCACTTCTTTGTCCAGGCCACGCAATAACCAGTAGAGACCGAGCGAGGAGCCCAGGCTGTCTCCGTCGGGCCGCACGTGCGAAGTGATGGCAAAGCGCCGCTTCGACTCGATCAATTCAACAACTTGACTAAGCATCGTTAAAAACAAGGATGAAGGATGAAGGATGAAGGATGAAACGAAAGACATTACGTCTTTACTTCATCCTTCATCCTTTATCCTTCATCCTTCATCCTTTCTCTCTTCGAGGGCGTCCTGCGTCCGGCTCTCCTCGCTTGCCCTTGTGCGTTCGATCTCGGCGAGCAACTGGTCTACGCGTGCGCCCTGCTCCTCGACCGTATCGCGCACGAAATGAATCTCGGGCGTGTGGCGCAGGCTGAGCGCGAAGCCCACTTGCTTGCGGACATAAGGGGCGGCGTGGCGCAGCGCCGTGAGCGCCTTGGCCGCTTCCGCCTCGTCGCCCGCGACGAGCACGTAGACGCGCGCGTCCCGCAGATTCTCCGACAGGCGCACGTCCGTCACCGTGACCATCGTCAGGCGCGGGTCTTCCAATTCATACCCGACGATCTGCGCTATCTCCTCGCGCAGCATGTCTGCAACTCTCTCAGGGCGACGCATAAAAAAACAGGTGTCGGGGGTCAGGGGCCCAAGGGCCGGGAATTCTTTACTGACCCCCGGCCCCTGAACCACTCTGGCCCCTGTTCTTAAAGTTCCGTGGCTGCGACCTTCTCTATGATGTAGGCTTCGATCTGGTCGCCGACCTTGAGGTCGTTGAAGTTTTCGAGGCCGATGCCGCATTCAAAGCCTTCGCGCACCTCCGAAGCATCGTCCTTGAAGCGACGAAGACTGGCGATGCCGCCTTCCCATGAGACGATGCCGTCGCGTATGAGACGGGCGCGGGCGTTGCGCCTGATGGTTCCGTCGATGACCATGCAACCGGCGATCACTCCGGCCTTCGGCACGCGGAAGACCTCGCGCACTTCCGCCTTGCCAAGGATGCGCTCCTTCTCGACCGCTTCGAGCATGCCGATCATCGCCGCTCGTATCTCTTCTTCGACCTTGTAGATGATCGAGTGCAGGCGTATGTCCACGGCCTCCTGTTTCGCCAGGTCTGCGGCGCGAACTTCCGGGCGCACGTTGAAGCCGATGATGACGACGGCTGTCTGTGATGCGCCCGCCTGCGTGGCCGACGCGAGCAGCACGTCCGACTCCGTGATCGCGCCCACGCCGGAGCGTATCACCTTGACCTTCACCTGATCGGTCGAGAGCTTCTGCAAAGTGGACTTGAGAACTTCCACGGAGCCCTGCACGTCGGCCTTGATGACGACGAGCAGCTCTTTGACTTCGGTGAGTCCGAGCGCTTCGATGCCGCGCTTGGTGGTTTGCAGCAGCGTGTTCTGGCGCGTCAGCATTTGACGATGATGGGAAATCTGCTGGGCGCGCGTAATGTCTGCGACCACCTGGAAAGATTCACCGGCCTGCGGCACACCCTGTAGGCCGAGCACTTCGACCGGAGTGGATGGGCCCGCTTCGGTGATGGACTCGCCCCTGTCGTTGAACATCGCGCGCACCTTGCCGAAGATTTGGCCCACGATGAAGGGGTCGTGAACGCGCAGCGTGCCCTGTTGGACGAGCACGGTTGCGACCGCGCCGCGCCCGCGATCAAGCTTGGCTTCGAGGACGACGCCCGAAGCCAGCCGCGTCGGGCTCGCTTTCAGGTTGAGAATGTCCGTCGTCAGCAGAATGGTTTCCAGAAGCGTGTCCAGGTTCTCTCGCCGTTTGGCCGAGACCGGAACCATCTCCGTATCGCCGCCCCACTCGATGGGCTGCAAGCCCTGATTGGCCAGCTCTTGCCGGACGCGATCAGGGTTGGCATCGGGCCGGTCAATCTTATTGATGGCGACGACGATGGGCACACCGGCGGCGCGCGAGTGCTCGATCGCTTCGATCGTCTGCGGCATGACGCCGTCGTCGGCGGCGACGACGAGCACCACCACGTCCGTCGCCTTCGCGCCGCGCGCACGCATGAGCGTAAAGGCTTCGTGGCCGGGCGTGTCTAGGAAGACGACGTGGCGCATCTCGGAAGGATTGTCGGGGTTGGGCACGGCGACGCGCGACGCGCCGATGTGCTGCGTGATGCCACCGGCTTCGCCCGCCGCAACGTCGGTCGAGCGTATCCCGTCAAGCAGCGAAGTCTTACCATGATCGACGTGGCCCATCACCGTCACGACCGGGTCGCGCGGCAACTCGACATCGTCTGCGCCTGTGTCAATCAACTCTTCAAACTCCTCTTCGGCGACCATCTCTTCAAACGGCACGAAGGTCACTTCGTAACCGAAGCGCCGGCCCAGGTCTGCCGCGACATCATCATTCAAAGGCTGATTGATGGTCGCAAACACGCCGCGCTGCAAGAGCAGTGTGACGATGTCCTTCGGCTTGATGCCGAGTTTTTCGGCGAACTCTTTGACGGTCGAGCCCTCGACGATGCGGACGGGTTTCAACTCGCCGCCGACCGTGGCCACGTCCAGGCGACCGGCGATGCGGTCTTCCAGCGAGAGCGTCTTCGGCGGTGGAATGTAATCACGATCGCCGAAGCGGCCCTTGCCGCCCTCGTGCATTTTATGATTGCCGCGCGCGGGCGCGCGCGTTGAGCGACCACGGCGGCGATCGCTCGGCGGAGGCGTATAGACTGTCTGCGGCGTAGCCGTTTCGCCGGGCGTGCCGCTCGGTTCAAACCCTGCGCGCTCGCCGCCACCGCCGCCGCGTGCGTTTGACGCGCGGTCGCGTGACGGGCGCTCGCCGCGCTCGACTCTCTCCTGGCGCTCGCGCCGTTCGCGCGGGCTCGGCTGCGGCGGTTGCGGCACGGGCGCGACCGGAACAGGCGCGCGCTCGCCGTGCCGAATGCCTGCGTTCATAGCCGCCTGCGTCGGGCGCAGCACTCGCACCTGCCTTGCGGGCGGCGGTGGCGTAACCTGTACGGGACGCGCCGCTTCGGGCGCTGCCGGGGCCGTGACCTGCGGAGCGTGGCCAGCCTCAGGCTCAGCCGTCGCCGCCAAGCCCGTGCCGTTCGGCTCACCCACATAAGGCGCTTCCAACGGAGCGACCGTTGGCTCTGATACCTGTACTGCGGGCGCTGACTCCTGCTGGAAAGAAGAAGCAGTCTCCTGCACGGGGGCCTCTGTCTCGGCGGCCGTCGTGGGCGCGGGCTGCTCGGCGCGAATCGCCGGGCCCAGTGGCCTTTTAACCAGACGTGCGGTCGTGGTAGCGCCGGTGGTGGGTCTCGGCGTCGGCTGTCCCTGTTCGGAGACGGGCGGCGCATGCTCTGCTACGGCGGCGACGGCTCCCGGCCCGCCGACCGCTGCCATCTCGGGCGCGGGCGCAGCGGGCGTCTCTTCTTCGGAGGCGGCAGGCGCTTCTTCGGCCGGACGGACAGCCTTTTTGACGACACGCACGGTGCGCGGCGCGACCGCTTCCTTCTTCGGGAAATACTTATTGCGTATCTTGTCGGCCAGCTCTTTGGAGATAGAGTTCGAGGGCACACTGACATCCACACCTTCACGGCGCACCTCTTCGATGAGCCGCTTGGTGTCGAGCTTCAGTTCTTTGGCTAGGTCGTACAGGCGAACCTTGGAAGTAGAAACGGACATGCACTCCTTCTTCGACGCTTAAAGGGTAAAACGGCGTCGGCGCTTCAAAAGGTTAAGGAACTCTCGCCGTCCCCTTTCCTTACTGATAGCGCGCTCTCGAAGAAGAGCTTATACCGCCAGGTGGATTAAGGAGGCGAGGAGCGATGCGCGCATAGTCGGCGTGCGCGCTCGCTCAAGTTACTGGGCCGCATCTGGGGAAGCATCCTGCTTCTCATCTTCATCGCCCTCGGCTGGCGCAGCTTCTTCACGATACTGCGGCACGGGAGCTGATGTTGTCTGCACTTCGGGCGCGGAAGCCTCCGAAGCGAAGTCTGCAACGGGCGAGAACGTCTCGTCCTCCTCGACGGGGGGCTCGTCCTCACCAACCTGACCGGCGGCCTCTATGTAGGCCGCGCCGGAAGAGGTGATGTCTGGCGCAGGCGTGATCGTATCGGCCCGCAGATCGCGCCCCGCATCCTGTAATAAAAGCTCACCTTCGGAGATCGGGTCGGCCTCCGTCACGGCAACCGGGTCAGCCGATTCCTGGGCCAGGATATTGGCCTCAGCCGTAAAGGGCGTGCCCTCCGCGACGGCCTCGTCATAGCCTTCGGCGATCATTTCTTCGGAAGGCTCGACCTCGCCAGCGTCAATCGAAGGATCAAACTCGGCGGAGAAAGCATTCTGCTCGATCGTCTCTCCGGTCTCTTCTTCGCGCTCCACCGTCTCTTCTCCTGTCGTCTCCCCCGCTTGCTCTTCCGTCGAAGCGGTTTCCGTCTGCGCCGCTTCTGCCGGGGCGGCGTCGTCGGTTTCCCCTGCGGCTGCGGTCGCCTCAGTTGAGCCCTCTTCGCTGCCCTGCTGCTTGCTCTTGTCGCGTGCGGCGATGACGGCCTGGGCCGCGTTCAAGATCGTCTCCGCTTCGTCAAGACTGACATCGAGGTATTCGACCAGATCGTCGACGGAGACTGCCGCGAGCGCGTCAATGTCGTTGATGTCATGCGCGGCGAGGGCCTCTGCCTGCTGCGCCGTCACGCCCTCAATGGCCGAGAGAGGCACAGCGCCGCCCGAAGCGATGAGCGCGCCCATCTGCTCCGCGACCTCTTTCTTCAATTCCTCTTCGCTGCGAATATCAATGTTCCAGCCGACGAGCTTGGTCGCCAGCCGCACGTTCTGCCCGCGCTTGCCGATGGCTAAACTCAACTGATCTTCGTTGACGATCACTTCCATCTGGCGATTCTCGATGTCCGTGATGCGTACCTGATTGACCTTCGCCGGAGACAGCGCGTTGGCCGCAAACACGGACGGCTCGTCAGACCACTCGATGATGTCAATCTTTTCGCCGCGCAGCTCGCGTATGATCGCCTGCACGCGCGAGCCCTTCATGCCGACGCACGCGCCCACGGGGTCAACGTCGCGCTCATTGCTTGTGACGGCGATCTTGGCGCGCTCGCCCGGCTCGCGCACGGCGGACTTGATAATCACGGTCTCGTCATAAATCTCGGGCACTTCCATCTCAAAAAGGCGGCGCAATAATTCAGGGCTCGTGCGCGAGACCTCGACCTGCGGCCCCTTGGATTCCTTCGAGACGTTGTTGATGACGACTCTGATGCGCTCGCCCTGATTCCACTGCTCGCCGCGCGACTGCTGCGAGCGAGGCAGGATGGCTTCCATGTTCCCCAGATCGACGATGATATTGCCGCGCTCGAAGCGCTTGACGAAGCCGTTGACCAGATCGCCGATCTTGTCTATGTACTGATCGTAAATGTTGGAGCGTTCAGCGTCGCGCACTTTTTGAAAAAGAATCTGCTTGGCCGTCTGGGCGGCGATGCGTCCGAGTTCTTCCATCGGCAGCGGGAGCAGCAGGGCGTCTCCGATCTCTACCTCATCGCCCGCCATCTCTCTGGCCTCTTCAATCGAAAGCTCTGTCGCCGGGTTGGTGACTTCATCGACGACCACCTTGGAGGCCGACAGCTCTATGCCGCTCTCTGGATTCCAGTCAACCTGAATGTCCTCGCCGGAGCGGAACTGCTTCTTGGCCGCCGCGCGCACAGCTTCCTTGACCGCCTCGATGACTATCTCGCGGTCTACGCCCTTTTCCTGGCAAAGGTCGTCAATGTTTTTCGCGATGGATGTGCTCATAATTAACCAGATGTCGAACGTTGGAGGTCAGATGCCGGGGATCAGTCAATGACTACTGGCTTGAACCAACATCTGACATCTATTGCTGTCTCTTGTGGCCGTCGCGACCACCTTCGGCCCCGGAGGCCATCTCGCGCTCACGGGCGCGTCGAAACTCTTCTTCCACGTCTATCTCAAGATTCGCTTTGGCGATTGATTCCAGCGGCAGCTCTACGCGCCCGCTCGTCTTGTCTTCAAAAATCACCCGCTCGCCTTCAACGCTCTGGATGAGGCCGCGAAAATTGCGCTGGCCGTTGACGGCAACTCTCGTCCTGATCTTCGCCTGTCGGCCCGCGAAACGCTCGTAGTCTGCCCGCTTGTAAAGTCCGCGCTCCAATCCCGGCGAGGATACTTCCAGGGTATAAGGCGAGTGGATGAAGTCTTCCACATCGAGGATCGTGCCCAGGTGCAGGCTCACCGCCGCACAATCCTCGTGGGTCACGCCTTCCGGCTTGTCAATGAAGATGCGCAGGATGGGTTTACCCTCGGGGCCAGCCACCTCGGCGTGGACTAATTCCAGCCCGTTATCTACCGAGACGCGCTCGGCCAACTCGCGCACGCGCTCTTCAATCGAACCCTGACCCACCCGACTCGTCCCTTCCGTCTCGAAAAACTCTCTCGCACAAAATAAAAAGTGGGCGCGAACCCACCGGACAACACCGCCGCGCTCCAAGCAAGCGAAGAATTATACGAGAAGGGGAGTACAGAAGCAAGCGACGGACACCTGAAGGGATGGCCGGAATCTGGCGGCTGAAAATCCGGGGCGCGAGCGGCGACAGGTAAAGCCCTCAACCAGAGCGATGCTCCGCCCCTCTCAACCCGCGCGGAACTGCGATCTACCGGCGTGGGAGGCGGTTTTAAGGCTGGCCGAGCCTGGCTTTTACGATCTCGCTCACCGTGCGCCCATCGGCATTGCGCCCCGCCAAGCGCGCCTGCGCAGCTTTCATCACCGCGCCCATCTCGCGCATCGAAGCAGCCCCCGTCTCGTTGATGGCCTCCTCGACGGCACGCTCGATCTCCTCGCGCGAGGCCGCCTGCGGAAGATAAGCTTCGATGACCCCGATCTCGGCCCGCTCCTTGTCGGCCAATTCCTGCCGCCCGGCCTTTTCATACTGCTCAATGGAGTCGCGCCGCTGCTTGAGAAGCGATTGAAGCGCCTTGGTCAACTCCTCGTCGTCGAGCGCGCTGCCCTTTTCGATCTCGCGATTCATGACCGACGCCTTGACCATGCGAAGCGTAGAAGTGCGCGCCGCGTCCTTGGCCTTCATCGCGGCCGTCAGGTCGGATATGATGCGTTCCTTCAGACTCATAAGTATCGCCCCGTCTTTAATACCTTCCGTCTTCGATACGGGATAAGGCGAAGGCGGGCCCGTATGCTCAAGCCAGAGCCACACGCGCCCGCCTTCGGAAACCGCTCGTCCTCAGTCTTTCATGAGAGACGAGCTGACTGACTAACGTTTATTCATCATCACGACCGCGACGACTGCGGCGCGTCGTCCTCCTCGTCGCTCGCGGCTCACACGGTACCGTCGTGGCCGCATCCGCCGTCGGCGGCGTCGCTCCCTGCGGCGTGATCCACAACTCCACCGTCAACTCCTCGCGACAT
>DATDFK010000053.1:0-3175 GCA_036522655.1 Pyrinomonadaceae bacterium
TATCCCAGTTTCGCTTACTCCGTTCACCTTTTCTTGGAGCCACATGTTATGCCGCCCGTTACAACTGCTCCGACAACAGCTCCCACAATTCCAGCAATAACCTAATTGGACATTTGTCTACTCCTACTCCAACGCAGGCAACCGGTTTACGTTTTATTCACGCTTGTCTTTAAGGCGCGTCTCCAGTAGTTTTCGGCAATCGTAGAAAGCTCAAGTGCCTTGATTCAGCATACGTGTTCAAACGTTTTGCACGGATTGAGTATCAAGCTCAAGACTTTCTATTTCCTTTCGGTCCTGTTGGTTGGATCGTAGTAACCTCCTAAGCAGGGGGCTGCGGCACAGGCTTCGGACCGTGGTTGCGTCGATGAAGGGTTTCTGGGCATTCCCTTCAATTCTTCTGACTCTTGCAATAGCCAGGCAGCGTACGTAAGATCTACCGCGTCTGCCACAACTGGATCTAACAGGCGGCTTTGCGCTGAAGATAAATGCGTCGACGGAGTCACGTTGGTTTTTGCAACCTTTCGGTACGAGGCGCGCAGCATAAGCGAAGAGTCAACATTCCGGTCCTGATCTTCTTCTGATCAAGTTCTGACAATGCAAAATCTGACGTATTTGTACGAGTTCGGCGCGTTCGTACTTAACGAGCGGAGCCGCGAACTGCTGCGTGACTCGCGACCCGTTTCACTTCTGCCGAAGGATTTCGACGTGCTGCTCCTGCTCGTCAAGCACGCCGGCGAGGTGATCGACAAGAACGTATTCAGGCAGACCGTCTGGCAAAGCAATCACGTAACCGAGAACAGCCTGAGCCAGAGCATCCACAGGATTCGGCTGGCGCTCGACGACGCGAGCCGCGAGCCGAGCTACATCGAGACCGTCTCGAAGCGCGGCTACCGCCTTATTGCGCCGGTTCATGGATCTAATGGACGGAAGCAGACAGAGTCGCAGGGAGCGAGCCCCGTAGCTGCCGAGCCGACGGACGAACGGCAGACCGAGAGTAGAACAGGAAAACACAAGCGAGCGGTGGGACTGACAATGCTATTCGTCTGTCTGCTGACGGCCGTACTGGGTCTCGCCGGCTACAGCGCTCGTAAGCACCGCACCCGCACACCGCAATTTCAACATATGAAGATGGCTAGGCTCACCAATGGCGGTACTTGGGTGCCATCCATCTCGCCCGACGGAAAGTTCGTGGCTTACACGGCGGACGCGCCCAATGGGCGGGAGTGTATCTGGATCAGGGAGGTGCGAACCGGCCACGCCGCGCAGCTTACTCCAGCCGACGGATTCAACTACTCCGCGCATGGCTTCTCGCGCGACGGCAATTACGTCTACATTCATAAGGCCGACCTGCACAACCAATCTGATTACTTCCTCGGCGACCTCTACCGCGTGCCAATCATCGGTGGGACGCCTTTCAAGATCGCCGCTAATGTCGGCGGCGGCATTGACACAGCACCGGACGATAGCCGACTGGTCTTCGTCCGCCCCGACCTTGTTAATAAGGAGAACCACCTGATTGTCATCAACGCCGACGGGACGGGCGAGCACGTGATCGCAACGAGGAAGTGGCCCGACATCTCTTGGGTCACAAGTTGGTCGCCCGATGCGCGGCTCATCGCGTTCTGCGCTCGCAGTCGTGAGGGCGATAAGTTCTACAACACTGTGATGGCCGTGCCCGCCGAAGGCGGCCCTGAGTTCCCACTAACAAAGAGTCATTGGCTTGACGTGGGCGGAGCGCTCTGGCTTCCAGACGGCACGGGGCTCTTGATCACGGCCCATGATCAGGCGAGTGACCCCTTTCAGATCTACTCCATCTCCTATCCGGGCGGCGAGGTGCAGAGAGTCACCAACGACGTGAACAGCTACTCGGCTCTGGGAATCACCGCAGACGGGAAGACAGTCGTGGGGGAGATGGCGGATGTAAGCTCAAACATTTGGATACTGCCGAATGGGGACTCGGCGCGTGCGCGGCAGATCACCTATGGAGGTAAGGACGGGGTCGGTGGCCTCGCTTGGACGCCGGATGGACGGATCATCTATGCCACTATCTCCCGAGATGGCTATAGCGGGACTGGCGCGAGCGGGGGCAAGGCGCTGTGGACGGCAGATGCTGCTGGCAGCAACCCCGAACGGCTGACTTCGGGTGAAGAGATTGACGCCCATCCGGGGGTGACACCCGACGGGCGCTACGTCGTTTTCAGTTCCTATCAGAACGGGGCTTGGGGTATCTGGAGGGTGGACATCGACGGCCACAACCCAAAACAGTTGGCTGGCGGCGGCACGATGACCTCCCCGTCCTGCTCACCCGACAGCCGTTGGGTGGTCTTCAGGTCTGGCCCTTTGGCCGCCCAGCGCGTTTGGCGAGTATCAATCGAAGGCGGCGAGGCGGTGAAGCTGAGCGACAGGCAGGCTTACGCGCCCTCGGTCTCGCCGGACGGAAAGCTCGTGGCTTTCTTCAGCGCCGGGGAGACGAAGAAAAACCTAGTGCTGATCCCTGCCACGGGCGGCGAGCCGGTTAAGGTGTTCGACAACTCACCAGATACGCGCTATCTGCTGTTCACGGAGGTGGTGCGCTGGACGGCCGACGGGCGACTACTGACCTACATCGATAACATCGGCGAGGTTTCGAACATCTGGGGAGAGCCAATCGAGGGCGGCGCGGCTCAGCAGCTTACTAAGTTCGACACCGGCACGATCTTCAGCTTCGCTTGGTCTAAAGACGGACGGCAACTCGCGGTGGCGCGGGGGCAGTACAATCGGCAGATCGTGCTAATCGAAGACCTGGGGTAATCATCTCACTGTGCCACCGTTTGAGTCGCGAAATTGAGACGCCTATTTCACCGGGCTCGATTCAATAACGCATCTCCATACCCTTCTCAATATCCTGCGCGAGCTTCGCTCCCATTCGACTCAGAATTGTAGAGATGGCTTGGAGCTTTGCCGACTCGATGGCAGCTTTCTGACTGATTCCCGCACCAGCGATTCTTCCCGTAAATTCCACTCGCGTTGCTTGATCGTTCAGACTTTGTGCTGTCCGGTGTCCACCGATTGAAGTGCTGGCTGCAGTATAAGCAGCACCCGCGGATTCGCGTCCTTGTTGTAGTGAAATCGACGCCATTCGATCGCCTGTCTCACGATTCGCTTGGTTAACATCAGTGGCCTGCTTCGTCGCATT
>DATDFK010000054.1:0-117468 GCA_036522655.1 Pyrinomonadaceae bacterium
CAGGGAAATATTTCGCCAACTGCCGGAAGTCAAAGAGCAGTTGTGGGGCGGGGAGTTCTGGTCGGATGGATACTTCGTCAGCACGGTGGGCACGCACAGCAACGAAGAAACGATAAAGGAATATATCAAAGAGCAGGGGAGATCGAAGGGAAATACTCAACTCGACCTCTTTTGATACCGCGCAGCTTGCTGCGCGGAGATTTCATTCCTCTGAAGAGAAGCAAGTATTTGCAAGCAGTAAAGATGGGGATGGTATACCGCGCCGCATCCTGCATCTTTATAGGCTCTACGCTAACATTCTAAGACGCAACCAGTTTAAGCCTTTGAGGAGAAACCTTCTACTTTGCTACAAAGCCCAACATACACAAACTACAATGATGAGATAACAACATTTAATGCAGACGGGTTTTCTGGGCATCTATGGCCTATTCACCTAAAGCCCATGGAAGACGAATTGCTATCGTCATGGTTAGTTCGCCTAGCGAGATTCCATGGTTTGAAGTTACATACATTCTCTTCAATTGTTTGGCCGAGAAAACAGATATGGAACATAGATATCGATAAATCTGCTGATGCGGAAATTGTACGAACTTTATCTGATAAAACGGGAACGCCAGTCGAACGTGCGAAAGCAACAACTCTTGGTGCTTATGAAGATATACTTTATGAGAAGCATAATCTCTTTGGCCCCTCATCTTGGATTATGCCTATTGGTGTTTATCACCGCACTCGCAAGAAATTCGGCTTGCAATATTGTCCGTTATGTTTAGCTGAGGATAAAGAACCGTATTACCGGCGCAAGTGGAGATTGGCCTTTATAGTGCTTTGCGAGAAACACCAAATTCTGCTTTATGATCGATGCCCAAAATGTGCAGAACCGATTAATTTCCACCGCGACGAATTAGGGAATCATCGTAAGCAAGTAGCCACATCACTAACACGTTGCTATGCCTGTCGCTTCGATTTATGTACTTTGAAAAAGCGTTCAGCCATTTCTACATCACCATCAGAAACTAAATTTACTATTATGCTATTGGAGGCAATGAATGTTGGCTTTATGAAGATAAGTACGGATGTAACGATTTCCTCCTTACTATATTTTGCCGGATTTCGACAACTGATGAAAATTGTCGCAATGCGGGACAAACGCATAGATAGACTACGGCAAGTTATCAGTAAAGAATATGGGGTTGAGAGTTATTCGCCTGTCAATTTAGGTTCTCACGCTGACGTACAAGAACTTAGCATTGAATCGCGTAGGCAGTTATTGGGGCTTGTCCGCTGTTTGATCGAGGAGTGGCCGTATAGATTTATTGAACTTTCACTAAAAAATAAGATCTGGAGTTCTCTTTGGTTAAGACACTTAGAGCCTCCTGCGAGGGCGCATATGCTGACAACACCGTTTTGGCTGTGGACTGTTGTACACGATCATTTATATCGTGCTCGCTATTGTCCTTCAGACGAAGAAACAAATGCAGCGATCAAATACTTGAAGCGGAACAATACTGTGACAAATAAGTCAGCACTTGCGCGGTTGTTAGGAGTCGCGGTTGTACGTAGGAAAGGTATCAACCTTTAGAAACTGATGGTAAGTAATTTGAGAATCCCCAATATGAGATAAAGTCATTCCAAGCTTATTCGCAATGACTTCTGTATATATTCGCACCGGCTTCTGTATATTCGCAATGACTGTTGTTATTTAGGAAGATGCCTGATGTGAGAGGTGCGCGACCGTTTCCACATGATGAGTCTGAGGGAACATGTCGAAGGCGGCGAGGGAGTCAAGGTGGTATCCGTCTTCGATCAACTCTTTGAGGTCGCGGGCGAGAGTGGCCGGGTCGCAGGAGACGTAGGCGATGCGTTGTGGATGAAGGGCGATTATGCGGCTGATGCTGTCTTCTTCTGCGCCTGCGCGCGGCGGGTCTAGGAGGATAAGGTCGAGGGGGGTGTCGTGGTGATGACGGGCTCTTAACCAGTCGGAGACTCGGGCGGCCTCGAAGGAGGCGTTCGAGAGTCCTGCTTCTTTCAGATTGCTTTGCGCGTAGTGTATGGCCGACTCGTTTGCTTCGACGCCGATGACGCGGGCGAAGCGGCGCGCGAGCGGTAGTGTGAAGAGGCCGACGCCGCAGTAAAGGTCTATGGCGTGCTCGCCCCTTGCGTCGCCGAGGGCCGCTTCAATCAAAGACGGAAGCAGTTCGTGGTTGATTTGAAAAAAGCCGTCGGCGCTGAAGCGGTAGCGCTCCTGGCCTATGACACGTCGCACCTCGCGCGTGGCGTTTGGGCCAACGGGCGGCGAGAGCGATGCGCCTTCGTCTCCGGCGACCGATTGGAACTCGGTCGCTTCGGGCAAAGTGCCTTGGCTGGCTTGCTCTCTCAGGTGGGCCAATGCGTCTTGCAGGGAGGGGACGAGGACGGGACATTCCAAGACATCGCAGACGCGATGCGAGCCGCGCTCGAAATAGCCCAGGCGTTGGCGCTCTCGATCGAATTGCCACTGCGCGCGGGCGCGGTAATGCCATGCGAGCGGAGAGGCTTGGATGGGAATGTCAGCCGGGGGCTCAAGGCGCGCGATGCGGCGCAGGCAGTCGCGTATGATAGAGACTTTGGCGGCGAGCTGCGCCTCGTAGCTCAACTGCTGAAAGTCGCAGCCTCCGCAGCGTCCGAAGTATGGACAGGGCGGCTCGACGCGCAGAGGCGAAGGCTTGATCACTTCGACGATCGAAGCGAAGACGGCCTTGCCCCGCGTCTGATCGATTCGCACGCGCAGATGATCACCGGGCGCTGCCAGACCGACAAAGATAGTTCGCCCGTCGGCGTGGGCCAATCCAGCGCCGCCCGGCAGGATACGCTCGATCGAGACTTCGAGGGTCGCGCCCGCAGCCTGCGTGTCTTCGGTCTTCTTGCGCTTATGCTCTCGCGCCGCGCCGGTCGTGCGTCTTCGCCTCTTCATGCCGGGCCTTAGAGATAGAATAAACTCAAACGCGGAATACCGTATTGATCGCGCAGGCGTTTGAGCAGAAGGTTGCCGAAGGTCTGTTCGTAGGTGGCCTGCTCCATGCGATCGCGGTAGGGTTGCAGTTGCGCTTCGGTCTCCGTGCGTGCCGCCGCCAGCTCCGCCGTAGAGACTGAGGAAGCGAGCGCCTCGTCCATCATCTTTTCCAGACTCGACAGCGATTCCTCAAGCTTATCGGCGCGCGGGCGCGCGGCCTTCGCGAAATCCTTCTCCAACTCCTTGAGCCGCGCGACGACTCGCCGGAGCGCATCGCACAGTTTATCGTCCGCGCTGCCGGTTCGCTCCTCGCAAATTTGCGCCAGCGCCGAACGCGATTGTGCCATGTGCCCCAGGATCGCGGCGCGCGGAAAAGGCAGATGCTCCTCTTCGACGTAATCCTCAACAATCGCAGTCTCGCCGTTCTCCCCTTCGCCGCGTGCGCCGAGTTGTGATTCGAGCCATTCGGCATACTGCGCTTCGACCTCTTCCTGGCAATACATCAGTGTCTTGACGCTGCGCTTGCGCGGCTTCGCCTCGTAGGAATCGAACGCGTGCTCGATGCCGTTCAAGACCACATGCAGCGGCACGCCCATCTCTTTCCACGTCGCCATCAACGCCCAGTCCATCGTGCCGAGCAGCAGATGTTTACCGCGCCGACGAACGAAAGTATCTTCGATCTCCGTAAAGTAATTAAAGTAGTTCATAAGAAGACAGTGACGAGTGATAAGCAAAACCAGAAACAGTGACGAGTGATGAATGACGATTGATGAGAGCGAAGCTGTCTTTAACTTGTCACCTGTCACTCGTCACTGGTCACTGCCTTTGAGCGTTCGTAGATGAGGCGTAAGCCTTCGAGTGTGATGGTGTCGTCGATGATTTCGATCAGCTCAGAGCCGGTCGCGATCAGTGGGGCGAGTCCGCCGGTGGCGATGACGCGGGGCGAGCCGCCAAGCTCTTCAAGCATTCTTCTCAGGATTCCGTCGACGAGCCCGGCGTAGCCGTAGTAGAGGCCCGATTGCATGGAGCCGACGGTGGAGGTTCCGATGACGGAGCCGGGGCGCTTGATCTCGACGCGTGGAAGGCGGGCCGTGCGCGCAAAGAGCGCGTCGGACGAGATGGTGATGCCCGGTGTGATGACGCCGCCGAGATACTCGCCGCGCTCATTGATCGCATCGAAGGTCGTCGCCGTCCCGAAGTCAACGATGATGCACGGCGCGCCGTACTTGTGAATCGCCGCGACCGCATCCACTATGCGGTCAGCGCCGACATCCGAAGGCGGCTGGTAGAGAATCGGCACGCCGGTTTCGACCGTGTGATCTATGAAGAGCGGCGTGCGGTCGAAATAGACCTCAGACATGCGCTTCAAAGTGTAATTGAGCGGCGGCACGACCGACGCGACGGCGACCGCCGTGATCGCCTTGAAATCTATCCCGGCCAGCGCGAACAGGTTGCGCGCGTGAACGCCGTACTCGTCCACTGTGCGCGCCCGCGCGGTCGTCAAACGCCAGTCCGCGACCAGCTTCTCGCCGTCATAAACGCCCAGCGAAGTGTTCGTATTCCCCACATCAATGACTAGCAGCATACTCAAAAGCAAGGATGAAGGATGAAGGATGAAGGATGAAAAGGCTCGAATGATTGATTCACCTGAGCAGTGACTCAACCGTTTCATCCTTCATCCTTCATCCTTCATCCTTTCACCTTCCGCCTTCATCCTTCTCAGACTTGTAATATCTCCGGCGCGAATGATTCTGATTTGTCCGTTCGTTTCTACACGCAAAGCGCCGTCGGGTTCAAGCCCGCGTGTCGTGCCCTCGAAAGATTCTGCGGCGAGCGAGACGCGCACGCGTCGGCCTTCGGCATAGGAGGAATGCGCCGTCCACTCGCCGAGCGTCCGCGCGCGGCCATCCTCTCCCTGAAGCCTTGCGTAACGACCGGCAAAGGCGCGCAGTAATGCTTCGAGCAGAGTTTCCGCGTCCGCGATGCTCCCGGTCAAGGCTTCGATGGATGTCGCCGCCTCGCGCAGCTCCGCCGGGAATGCGCTGTCGCTCAGGTTGATGCCGATGCCGACGACGCAGGCGCGCGCGCCCTCATGCTCGACCGTCTCGGCGAGAATGCCGCAGAGCTTGCGCCCGCGCCCGTAAATATCGTTGGGCCACTTGATGTCCGTTGCGAGCGCACACGCCTCAAGCAGCGCATCGTGAACGGCAAGGGAAGCCGCGAGCGTTATGAGCGGCCAACTGCTCAGCTCAAGACGCGGGCGCAGAAGGATACTGCAATAGAGGCCCGCGCCCGCCGGGGAAATCCAGACGCGCTCCTGCCTGCCGCGTCCCGCCGTCTGCTCGCGCGCCACGATGCATAACCCTTCGGGCGCGCCGAGCCTGGCCTGTCGCGCCGCCTCCGTATTGGTCGAGGCGAGTGTCGCGAAACGAAGAATCACGGGACAAAAGCGCTGGCTCATGCTCACTCTACGGCTCACTCCCGCGTTACTGCGCGGAGTTTAAAATCAATTGATGATAGAACCGGATGCACTGCGCATAGTTCTCCACGGAGATTCTCTCGTCCGTGCCATGAATCCTCTTCAAATCTTCAGAGCGCACGATCATGGGAACGAACCTGTAAATATTATTGCTGAGCGCCGAGTAGTGTCTTGCGTCGGTCGCGCCGATAACCTGCGAGGGCGCGACGATCGTGCCCTGAAACGTCTGGCGAATGGTTCGCTCCAAAGTTCTGTAGGCGGACGAGCCGGTATCGGAGACGGCGGAGGGCTCGTCTGCGTTCTCGCCGTACCTCGCGACTTTGACCTGCGGGTCATTGATCGTCCGCGTGACGTGAGCCATGACGCTCTCGACGCTGTCGCCCGGCAGGATGCGAAAGTTGACGACCGCCCTGGCTTTCGAGGGCAACACGTTTTCCTTAACGCCGCCCTCTATGATGGTCACGGCGGTGGTCGTGCGCGTCGCGGCGTTAGTCGGAGGCTGTGCGGCAAGCCGTCGCTCGACCAGCGGTCGAAAGAGCCAGAGGTTAGCGAAGGCCATTCTCTGACCGAAAGACATCTCGGGC
The DNA here is from genome assembly GCA_036522655.1 of Pyrinomonadaceae bacterium. Classification (GTDB taxonomy): domain Bacteria; phylum Acidobacteriota; class Blastocatellia; order Pyrinomonadales; family Pyrinomonadaceae; genus DASQYE01. The sequence continues at coordinate 6,053 of DATDFK010000054.1, forward strand.
CCGACATACTGAAACATCTGCCCCGCGACTCCCTTGAGACCGCCGGGCATCTGATTTTCTTCAAGCCTGCTGACGGCGCGGCTCAGGATGCCGATAGCCGTGTGCGGCGGAGGCGTAGAGGAATGGCCGCCCTCGCTCTCAACGCTCAGCTCGACGCTCAAGAGGCCCTTCTCCGCGATGCCTATGAGCGCGACGGGACTGGACACGCCCGGCAGGATTCCATCCGTAATAGCGCTGCCTTCATCGAGGATATAATCCGGGCGGACGCCGCGACTCTGTAGCAGGGCGGCGAGCTTGCCCGCGCCATTCTGGCCTCCCACTTCTTCGTCATGACCGAAGGCCAGGTAGATGGTTCGCTTCGGTTGGAAGCCTTCGGCCAGAAGCAACTCGACGGCTTCGAGTATCCCCAGCACGCCGACCTTATCATCGAGCGCGCCGCGCCCCCAGACATATCCGTCCCGTATGCTCCCTTCAAAGGGAGGATGCTGCCAACTGCCTTCCGTTCCCGCCTCGACGGGCACAACGTCCTGATGCGACATGAGCAGGATGGGCCCACCCGCGCCGTCCGACCCCTTCCACGTATAGAGCAGGCTATAATCTCCGACCACTTCTCTAGTCAGCGTGGAGTGAACACGTGGAAAGCTCTGCTCAAGAAATCTGTGGAAGGCCAGGAACTCTTCGCCGCGAAACTGATTCGCGTCTCCGTAAGAAACGGTCTGAAAGCGCAACGCCTGGGCCAATCTCCCGGCCAAGACCTCCTTCTCAAGCGAGAGAGCCGGAACGGGCTCGACCTGTACCTGCTTTGACGAGAAGCGAAAGGTCTTGACCAGCAACACCGAAGCCAGCGCGATCAGGCATAAGATAAGCAGTAGGAGTATTTTCTTCATCCACGTCTCTGTCCGACTGAAATGCTCTAATGTAAGGGAGCGCGCTAACGTTATTCTCGTCCGGGACGAGATGTCAATCGCAAGCCCGCCCGGACAGGGCAAAGCAGAGCATGCGCGGTCTCATACGGCGTGGGCCCAACTCAGGGCGGTCACGGTTTCCCGCTTGCCACAACGAAGGGGCTTTCACTAGGATACAACGGTCATGAAGGGACTTGAGCGTTACCTCGGCGAGGTGCTGGATAACAAGTACCGCATCGAAAAGCTGCTCGGCAAGGGCGGCATGGGCGCGGTCTATCTGGCGACGCACATGGGCACGGAGCGTCCGGTCGCCCTGAAGATCATCGCGCCCGAGTTCATGCGCAACGACGAGTTCGTCGAGCGTTTCAAGCGCGAGGCGCGTGCCGCCGGTCGCTTGCGTCATCCGAACGTCGTCGATGTGACGGACTTCGGCTTTGCCCTGCACGGGCGCGAGCGCGTCGCTTACCTCGTGATGGAATACCTGGACGGCTGCACGCTGGCAGACGTGCTGGCCGAAGAGACCAGCCTCCCGCTCGACTGGGTCGTGGACATTCTGGAGCAGGTCTGCTCGGCCGTTGACGAGGCACACCAGCAGGGCATCGTGCATCGTGATTTGAAGCCGGACAATATCTGGCTTGAGCCGAACATGCGCGGCGGCTACACGATCAAGGTGCTGGATTTCGGCGTCGCCAAGCTGGCCGAAGAGACTGGCCCGACGAGGCTCTTCGGCGCGCCATCCGAAAAAGGATTACGGGCGCACACCATCCAGACTGCCGTGCGGGCCGGAACCAGCGCCCCGCGCGCCTCCGAACTGTTCGGGGACGCGACCCTCATCGATTCAGCCGAAGCGGGCGAGGAAGCGCAGACGCGCATCTTCGAGCAACAATCAACGCCGCCCGAGCTTCAACCGCGCGAGCCGTCGTCGGCGGCAGAAGCCGACACACAGTTGCTCCCGCTCGCGGGTGAGGATAAGACCCTGCGGATTGAGCACGAGACCAGTCCCGAGCCGGACGTGAGGAGCACGGATTCTGTCGGCAGCCTGACGCGCATAGGCTCGCTGCTGGGCACGCCGCTCTATATGTCGCCGGAGCAATGTCGCGGCGAGCAATTGGATTCGCGCTCGGACATCTACAGCCTCGGCGTCATAGCCTTCCAGATGCTCGCGGGCGAGCCGCCGTTTACGGGAAACCTCTCCACCGTGATGAGCCAGCACAAGGAGGCGACGCCCCCTTCGCTCAGAGAGAAGAATACGAAGATTCCCAAAAAGATCGCGCTCCTGGTCAGCAACGCGATGGCGAAAGACCCCGCCGCGAGACCCGCCAAGGCAGGGGCCTTCGCCAGCGCACTGCGCGCGCACACGGACGGCATCGGCTCGCTGCTGCGTCGTTCCTTCGCCCTCTACAGCGAATATTTTCCGATCTTTCTGCAAATCTCCCTGTTGGCCCACATCCCCGTCATCGTTCTCGCGGCGCTCATGCTGCTCAACGATTTTGCCGGCTTGCGGCGGCTGGCTCCGTCCGCTCTGCTGATGTCGGCCGCCGTCGTGCTGGGCTTCGTCTCGATAGTCATCAACTTTCTGGCCCACTCGTTTATCTCCGGCATGACCGTGCTGATCGTCATGCAGTTGATCATCGCGCCGCTCAGACCCGTGCAGATTCGGGATACCTTCGCCGTGCTCAAGACGAGAAGGCGACCGTTCCTGTCAACAAGCATTCGCCTGAGCCTGCGCATCCTTATCGGGTTCCTCCTGCTCGTCGTGCCCGGCGTCGTGATGTTGATTCGCTACACGCTCTACGCGCCGGTCGTGCTGCTCGAAGGATTGGAGAAGAAGGCGGCCATGAAGCGTGCGCGCGAGCTGATGCGGCGCTCGCGCCTTACGGTCATCATCGTCGTCTTTTTACAGCTATTGATTCCGGCGATCGTCTCCGGCATCGTGACGCACTACGCGATCGGCAGCATCAAGGACAAGAATTCGATGGGCCCGAAAATCTACGCGCGCGCTATCTCGCTGCTGAACATCTTCATCGTCCCGTTAATCTCCATTATCAGCGCGTTGCTCTACCTGAAGATGCGGCAGATCGGAGGCGAGCCGCTCAGGGATACGCTGGACAAGATCGAATCCGCTGACAGACCCAGAAGCAAGTGGCAACAGAGAATGCGCGAGCGCCTCAGCCTCAACACGCGCGCGAGCCGTCATTAACCGCTCTACCTGGGTAGAGGCTCCGGCAGATTGGCCAGCGCGTAGGCGAGCACAGCCATCACGGCGGCGTTTTCGGCCAACTCGCGCGGCACGACTTTGTCCAGGGTATCGGCGGCTGTGTGGTGATAGTTGAAATAGGTTCTTGAGTCCTGCCACGGAGCGAAGGTCGGAACACCAGCATCTGCCATCGGCTCTATGTCCGTTCCCGCCCCGTTGACGGTTTGCACCTGCCCGGCTCCTATGCTTTGAAGCACTGTCGAGATGGGGGCGAGCAGTGGTAAAGCTTCCGGCTTCGCTTTCGCACTGAAGCCGATGGGATGCCCGGCCCCCAGGTCGCTCTCGATGGCGGCGAAGTGGTTGGCCATCTCCGCTGCGTAATCTTTCGCGTAGGTCTTGCCTCCCACCGTCCCGTTCTCTTCGTTCATCCATGCGATGACGCGGATGGTTCGCGCGGGCCGCAGCTTGAGTTGCCTGACGAGCTGCGCGGCCTGCATGGCGACGGCGACACCGGCGGCGTCGTCAATCGCGCCCGTCCCCAAATCCCATGAGTCAAGGTGGCCCGAGACGATGACGACCTGTTCGGGATGCACGCTCCCCTTAAGGTCTGCGATGACGTTGTAGCTGACGGCGTCCGGCAGTTGACGCGGCGTCAGCAGGAGATGCATACGCACGCGGCCCTGGCCCACCAGGTATGCCATCAGGTCTGCGTCTTCCGCCGTCACGGCGGCGGCGGGAATGCGCGGCGCATCCTCCGCGTAACGAGTCTGCCCCGTATGCGGAAGACGGTATTCCGCGCCGCCGATAGAGCGTACGAGAGAGGCGACGGCCCCCAGGCGCGAGGCTGCGCTTGGGCCCTTGCTGCGATACTCTATGGCCTGGGAGTAAGCGTTAACGCCGAAGCCCTGCGCGGCCATCTGCTGATCGAAACGGACGTTGAAGAGCACGATCTTGCCCGCCACCTGCGCGCGGCCCAGCGCCGACAGTTCATCAAAACTGTTGACGACGACGACCTCCGCCGTGAGTCCTTCGGGAGGCGTGGCGACGCTGCCGCCGAGCGCCGTGAGCACGATCTTCTGCTGGCTATCGGGAGCCTGACCCGGATAACCGACAAGCGCCGCGCTCTCTTCGCCGCGCACCCAATGCGGAACCATCAACTTCTCAAGCTTGACCTCCAAGCCCAACCGGCGCAACTCTTCGGCCACATACTCGACAGCCTTCTGCGCCTGCGTCGAGCCGCTCAGGCGCGGGCCTATGTTATTGCTCAGGTGGGCCACCTGCCGGTAAGCGTAATCGCTCTGAAGCGCTGCCTGTTGAAGCTGCCGCATCTCGTTCATCAATTGCGGCGGGTAGGCGACGGGCGTCGGCGTCGGCGTCGGCGCTTCCGACGGCCTTGTCTGAGCCGCAAGCGTCAGGGCCGACGCGAGCGTCAACGCGATGAGGAAGAGCGACTTGATAAAAGCACCCGGCGCTGGGATCGAAAGAGGTAGGCTTTTGAGCATATTCGATTTTATATTTACTACCTGCGCTCCGGGAGAGACTTCCCCCGAGCGCCCGCGTCTTCGGAAATTTTCATTGAGCCAGAGCATGATAAAGATTAGCTCTTGGAAAGACCAGCCGGGAAAATGATATAAGACGGAGGGAGGATGAATTCTTATGAAGTGGTTCTGCGCGCTGCTTTTCTCAACGCTGTTGATTCTATCTCTCAGGGAAAAGTCGGAATTTCCCGGAGGGAGAATCATCGATCTTTCACACTCGTTTGACGCCGAGACGATTTACTGGCCCACCGAAGACGGCTTCCGTCTGGAAAAAGAGCACGACGGTCTGACCGACAAGGGCTACTACTATGCCGCCAATAAATTCTGCACGGCGGAGCACGGGGGAACGCACATAGATGCGCCGCTGCATTTCGCCGCAGGCCATCAGAGCGTCGATCAAATCCCGCTTGAGCAGTTGACGGGGGCGGCCATCGTCGTTGACGTGATGAAACAATGCGAGGCCAACCCGGACTATCGCGTCACGGCGGAAGATTTACAGGCGTGGGAGAAACAGAATGGGCCCATCCCGCGCGGCGCGATAGTGCTGCTCCGAACAGGCTTCGCGCGCCGCTGGCCCAACCGTCAGGGCTATCTCGGAACAACGGAGCGCGGCGCGGGTGCGGTCGCCAAGCTGCATTTCCCGGGACTTCACCCGGACGCCGCGCGCTGGCTCACGACCAGCCGCTCGGTCAAGGCCGTCGGGCTCGACACAGCCAGCATAGATTACGGCCAGTCGACCATGTTCGAGAGCCATCGAATCCTCTTCGAGAAGAATGTGCCAGCCTTCGAGAACCTCGCCAATCTTGATCAACTCCCGGCGAAGGACTTCTTTCTCGTCGCGCTTCCGATGAAGATAAAGGGCGGCAGCGGAGGCCCCCTGCGCGTCATCGCCATCGTGAAGTAGCCTCGAAGGCTTGTGAGAACGCATGATGAATGGAAGCGAGATTGATTGGTTCCCCATCAGGCTTTCATTCGCGGTGGCGAGCGCGGCGACGATGATTGCGCTCGTCGCCGGGTCAGGGCTGGCGTGGCTGCTCGCGCGCAAACGTTTTCCGGGGCGCGATGTGGTTGATGCGCTGGTGACGCTGCCCCTGGTTCTTCCCCCGACGGTGCTCGGCTATTACCTGCTGGTGCTGCTCGGCACGCGCTCCTTCTTCGGCGGCTTTCTCTATCATCGTTTCGGAATTCGTCTGACCTTCACCGTCACGGCAGCCGTCATCGCCGCGACCATACACGCCCTGCCGCTCGTCACCAAGAGCCTGCGCGCCGCCTTCGAGAGCGTTGACACGCAGTTGGAGGCCGCCGCGCGCACGCTGGGCTTGAGCGGTCGGCGCGTTTTCTTTCGCGTCACGTTGCCGCTCGCATGGCGCGGTGTGCTGGCGGCCACGGCGCTCGCCTTCGCACGCGCGCTCGGCGATTTCGGCGTCACGATCATGATCGCCGGGAACATTCCGGGCAAGACGCAGACGGCATCGGTCGCCATCTACGACGCCGTTCAGGCCGGGCGCGATAACGAAGCCTTCACGCTCGCCGTCATCGTCTCGCTGATCGCCGTCATCATGCTTTATCTGGTCAATCGTTTCGGGCGGATGCGGTTCTGAATTAGCGCCGCTTGCGATTGCGTATCACACAGGTCAGTACCGCCAAAGGTCTCGGGCGGGTCTCTCAACATTGAGCACCCGCCCGAGACCTTTGGCGATACTGACCTCTCTGCTTTTCTACTTTAGAGGAGGCCGCGAAATTTCGCTTCGCTCGCGGCGTAGCCGGGAAAGACTGCCTGAAGGTTGGAGTTTCCGAGATGCCTTTGGGCCAACTCGCCGAAGACATCGCGGAAGTCTGTCGTCAGTGCCAGGTCGCGGCCCTCGTATAGCTGATCGTTTTTGAGGCCGGGCCATTCGCCGTAGACCTTGCCCCCGCGAACGCTGTTGCCGATCACGAACATCGCGTTGGCGTGGCCGTGATCTGTGCCGCGATTGCCGTTCTCGCGCGCGGTACGCCCGAACTCCGACATCGTGAGAATGACCACGTCATCCATCAGCTTGCCGAGGTCTTGGGCCAACGCGCTGATGCCCGCGCCGAACTCCTGCAAGCGCAGCGCCAGTTGCCCGCGCGCGTTGCCCTGATTGACGTGCGTGTCCCAGCCGCCCACATCCGTGAAGGCGACTTCGAGCCCGACCCCGGCCTTGATCAACTGCGCGATCTGTAGAAGGGAATTGCCGAACTGCCCGCGCGGGTACTGCGCGCCGTTCTCCGGCCTGTACTGCGACGGGTTGACCTTCTTCAAAAAGTTGACGGCTTCAAACGTCTCCCTGCCCGTCCCGCGCAGCACGTCCTTGACGCCCTGATCGTAGATTGCCTCGAAGCCTCCCTGCACGCTCGCCGAATACTGGCCCGCGCGGACTGTGAAGTCCGCAAGGTTGCTGATGGCGAGCGCCGGGGCGCGTCCCTGCAAGGCGCGCGGCATGTTCTGTGTCATCGAGACGGCGCGAAACGGCGAAGCCTCGGCGCGCGGCTGCGACTGCAAGAGACGATTGAGCCAGCCATCTTCGGTCGCCTTTCTGCCGGGCGTGCCGGACTCCATGTAGTCCTGCGCGTCGAAGTGCGAGCGCGTATTGTCGGGCGAGCCGACGGCCTCGACGATCGCCAGTCGCTTCGCGTCCCACAGCGGCTTGAACGGCGCGAGCGCCGGATGAAGTCCGAAGAAGCCATCCAGGTCAATCGCCTCTTCGCCGCTACTCGTGCTGCGCGATGGCTTCGCGATGGCGAGCGCCGGGCGCAACTGGTAATAGTCTCGCTCGCCGTAGGGCACGACCATGTTCAGGCCATCCACCGCGCCGCGCTGGAAAATCGTGATCAGCGTCTTGCGGCGGCCGACAGCACTGCGGCTGCGCTCCTGCCCGCGCACGACACGCTCAAGAAACGAAGGCGCTGCCTGCATCACTCCAAGACTGGCGAGCGCAATACCGCCGCTCTTCAAAAAGAATCTTCGATTAATACTCATCGCTCTATACCTCTTGAGAAACAAACGCGTCAGAGCTTACGGCCCATCACGCGCGACTCGTCACTGTCTTTGAAACTCCGGCGAGCCCAGAATCAGGCCGACAACTTTGACGACCTCAGGATTGCTCAGGCTTCCCATGTCAACGCGCGCCAGCTCTCGCCGCTCTCGTCTGCGGCCACGCGCGGGGCCGACATCCGACGCGCCCGCGACATTGCTCATCTCCGGCGCGCCAGCCTCCGGCGCGGGCTCGCTCAGTTGCTTCAACAGCGTCGCCTTCGTCCGCGCAGAGATGTCTCCCTGCACGATCACGTCGAGAAAGCGCTCCATGACCTTCGCCGTCTCCGTGGGGCTGCTCTCCGCTCTTGTTCCGGTGAAGCGAGAGAGATCGACGCGCGTGCCCGGAATGCGATTGCTGGCGAGCGCCAGTCCGAAATTCAATCGCTCAAGAAGCGCGCCCGTGTTGACCCAATTCTCTGCGCGGTCTGGATAGCCCGTCGGCGCTTGATAGCCGTAGAGCGGTTCGCCCATCTTGTTAATCCATTGATGAATCGCGGGCCCGCCGTTGGTCTCGCCGCCAAGGGTGCGCACGGCGCTCACGGCCAGCTCGAAAGGCGTCTTGATCTTCGCGCGATAGCTCGCGGGCGAATTGAATTCCGGTGAAGCGAACAGGGCGCGCAAGGTCTCGCGTATGTCGCCGTTACTGCGTGTGAAGGCGGCAGCCGTGCGCTCGACGAGTTGCGGCGTCGGCTCGTCCATCACGAAACGGCGCGCGAGCTTGGTCGCGATGAACTTCGCCGTTGAGGGATGATGCGCGAGGATGTCCAGCACCATGAGCCCGTCCTTGATGCCGCCGCCCGCCGGAATCTTGTGGCCGAGCACTACTTTCGCGCCGTCGTCGTGCATTCGCGGGGCAAAGTAGAACGTCCCGGCCTCGCCCGCCAAAGCGCCCGCGCCCCTCATGTTTCCAGCGCCGCGCGGGTTGATGATCGTCCAACCCGTAAAGCAGCGCGCAACCTCCTGCACGTCCTTCTGCGTATAGCCGCCGTCAACGCCCAGCGTGTGCAGCTCCATCAACTCGCGCGCATAATTCTCATTAATGCCGCGCCGCTGACGTTGCTGCTGCTGCGGAGCGGTCTGTTGTTGCTGGGCAGGACGCTGCGCAGGGTTTTGAGCGGGAGCGCCGGGCCGCGCGTCTGCTCTTCCGCCGCGCATCATCTGATCGGGGAAGAGGCCGCGCAGTCCGCCCTGCGGGCGTGGGCCCAGACCAGCGCCCGGCCTTCGAGCAGCATTCGGGCTCGCGCTCTGAAAATTGTCGAGATAGAAAAGCATGGCGGGGCTCTGGGCGGTCGCCACTAACAGGTCTTGAAACTTGCCCAGAGTGTGCGGGCGAATCGTGTCGCGGTCGTAGGAGACGAGCAGCCAGCGATCAGCGCCCTTGCCTGCGAAGACATTGAAGTGGTTAGTCCAGAAATCGACCAGCACTTCCTGCAACTGCCGTTCGCTATAGACGGCGCGGAGGATGCGCGAAGCCTGCAACTCCGCGACGATGCGCTGCGGCGGCTGCATGCCGTTCTTCAACATGTAATCGCGTATCGCCCGGCGATACTCCTGCTTATCTTCGGGTTGGACAGCGGCGGCGTTCGGCCTCGTCGCTCCGGCAGGCCCGGCCATCATCGCCGCCTCTTCCGCACCGTCAGTTTTCGCCGTCGGCGCAGAGGATGCAGCACCCGCACCCTTGACGCGATCGTCGCGCAACGCCGAAAGCTCCGGCGGCAACTCGCCGCGCCGCTGAAGCTGTCGAAGGAGCTGTCCCGGCTGCGGGTATTTCGCGTAAAGCTCCGCCGTCGAGAGTTGAAGCGTGGTCAGGTCGCGCACCTTGGCGTCGGCCACGGCGTCCGTGATTTTCTCCGGCTCAAGCTGCCTGCGAATGTAATTCTCAAGCCCCAACGCGCGCACGCGCTCCACGTCGCCCGGACGCGCGCCGTAACCCAGGCGATTCAGCACGTGAACAATGCGCTGCTCCTCGCTCAACCCGCCCTTTTGTTGCACGGCGCTGGCTGTGGCCGCCCCGCCCGAGACGAACGTGCCGGAAAGGAGCGCGAGCATGGAGAGTAGAGCCGCCGCCCGGCGCACTCCAAAGTAAAAATGATGATGAAGTCCGCTTTTAAAAGCATTCATAACAGCACCTTTTGAATGTCTATAACTAAGTATCTTCGGGGGCGAGGCCGTCAAATTGCGACGCTTGATTGTGCCATCAACTTAGACGCGCGGGCCGGTCAAAGGGTTGAGAAAATTTAGGGCAAGCGCATTGAAAACTATGCGCGGTAGCGGCGATAACTATATGCGATAGCGGCTCTGCCGCCGAAAACCTCTACATTGAAAGCTTCTACCTCGAAAACTTCTACATGCGGTTAACAATACTCAGCGCACGGGCTTTAGCGTACGGGCTTCGGGTAGGTGACGGGGCTGCGGTTGCCGTCCCTGTCGACGGCACGCACGCCGAAAAAGTAGTTGTCCTTGGACATGCCCGCCATCGTGTAGGTCGTGACGCGGCCCACCATGCGCGCGCCAGTCCAGACGGGCGAGGTCGTCTCGCGCCAGACGATCTCGTAACCGGCAATGTCCGGCTCCGGGCTGGCGGCCCACTGCAAGTCTGTGTCGTTGGTCAAACGCTTGGTCAGGATGCCGACATCTTTCGGAGGGGCGGGCGCGAGCGCGAGCGCGGCGAGGGAAGCGGCGTTGACGCGCGCGACCTGCGCGATGTAGGCGAAGTCGACGAACTGCGGGAGATCGCCGTACTGAACTCCGTTCTCGATGCGCACGTTCTGGTGCTGGTGACGATACTCCTCGTTGGGCTCCGTAAAGCGCACAGCCGGGTAGCCGCGCTCAAGGAAGGGAATATGATCGCCGCCGCGCAGGTAGCGGTCACGCCGGTAGATCATCATCACGTTGAAGCCGGGCATGTAGCGCGCGCCCGTCTCCTTGATGAACCGCGCAAGCTGGCGCGAGGGGGAGTCATTCTCGCCGCCGACGCTGCGTCGCGTGCGCGCTTCCGCCTCCGTCTCGTTTGTCGGCACGCCTTCGGAAAAGACGCGCACCATTTGACGATCACGCACGCCGTTGCCGCCGAGCGTGTTCCCGATAATGTCATTCGTAAACATCGCGGCCACGTCCCAGCCGTTTTTCTTCGCCTGCTCCGCGTAATACGTGGAGCCGAGCAGGCTCTGCTCTTCGCCCGCCACGGCCATGAAAACCAGCGTCGCGTCGAATTTATACTTTGACATCACGCGCGCCATCTCAAGCACAGCCGCCGTCCCCGAAGCATCATCGTTAGCCCCGGGCGCATCGCAGACGGCATCGGTCGGGCTCGTGCACATCGAATCATAATGGCCGCTGACGACGTATAGACGATTGACGGAGGCCGGTTGTGTGCCGCGAAGCGTGGCGACGACATTCGTGATCATCGTCGGCTGGGGCACGCGGCCCTGCGGCGGCGGCATGGCCTCTTGCAGGTAGGATTGCTTCTCGACCGTCATTCGCCCGCCCGTGCGCGCCGCTATCTTTTGATACTCGGCGAAGAGCCAGTCGCGCGCCGCCCCTATGCCGCGCACAGGGTCGTCCTGCGCCGAGAGCGTATTGCGCGTCCCGAACGAGACGAGCTTGCGTATGGTGCTCTCTATGTTGCGCGCGTCTATCTCCGAGAGCATGCGTGTGATCTCTGGACGGCGCGGCGCGGCGCGTTCTGACGTAGCGGCAGCGGCGCGCGGCCTTCTTCTTCTTTGCGTCGCGGGTCTTTGTTGCGCGTCATCTTGCGCGCGCGCGACGGGCGTGGTGATGAGAGTAATGCTGAGCGTCAGGATAAAGAAGGCGACGAGGAGCGGCCGAACCGCCAAGAGTATGCTCGACATAAACAGTCTGAACTCCTTCCTACACATGAGCGGCAGAAGACTCGGTTTGTTAGGGAACGCCCTTAAGTTAACGTGAAGCGCCGTGAGGAAGCAATCTCAAAAGCTCGATCCGAGATAAAAGATGGGATGGAAGAAATGCACGGGAGGCGTCGTCGTCTTCTTTCTCAGGAAGATCAACGAATGCGGTAGGCCCTGGATTTCCATACTATTATGACCTCGCCGCCAAGCTGGTCGGCGATAGTGCCTATGCCGGGCTCGTCTGCGACGAGCGCGCGGTACTGTTCCGAGCCACGCTTGATATTGACGGTCGCACGCCCGGAGCTATAAGCGGTGTCAACCCACGCGCTGCCCTCTCTTCTGAACTGTCGCCCGCCGGCGTTGCGTGTCTCGGCTGCTCTCGCGCCCGCTCTACCGGCAGTGCTCGTATCAGCGCCCTCACCCTCTGGACGCACCTTGTCCATAGACCTCTGGCGTGTTTCAGAGGCCCGCGCGCGCCTGCTCAGCCTGATCGTCTCTTCTGATTCCCGGGTAGCGGTCGTATTGCTCGTCGTATTGCTCGTCGTCGCGGAGCCAGCCCCGCGTTCGTCCCTCGCCCCGCCGTCCTTACGATTCTGGGCCAGCCTGTCCGCTTCTGTGATCTCTTGCGTTCTGCCCGCTAAAGCGCCGGGCGAGGCAGTCACCGGCGCAGGCGGCGCGGCCGGGCTGTCTCGATCAGCCATGACCTCATTATTGCGCGGCTCGTTGGCCACAGGCTTCGGCGCAGGCCGAGCCGAAGCAACAGGCGCAGCCCCGCCAGCGTCAGCACTTGCGGCGGCAGCCTGTGCCTCCGTCTTGGTTTCTTCAACGGGCGGAGGCGGCCCCTTCGCCTTACTGGCTGCACCATCCGTTTCAATGTCGGCGGGCGGGCGCGTTTCCTTCGTCGTCGCGGTGTCTTTTGTTTCAGCCTGGTTGTTTGCAGTGCCGACCACGCCGGGCGAAACGTTTGCGACGGAGGGCTGCGCCGAGTCCGTTTTAACCGCCGATGCCGGTTGTTGCGCGCCCTCTCTATTCTGCGCGACGTAGGTGGGCCCATCCTGCCGGTCGGATGATCTCTGCTGGCGCAGCGCAAGAAAGACTATGCCGACGACGCAGAGCAACGCCGCCGCCATCGCGCCATAGCGAATCATCGGCGGAGCGAAGAGAGCAGCCAGCCACTCGCGCCATGTGCTCTGCGGCGTGGTCGCCTGTTGCGGAGCGCGCTCTTCGTCCCTGACGGGTAGGTTCGCCGCGAGCGTCAGGTCAGTGACGATCGCGCGACACCGATCGCAGTCTGCCAGGTGCGCGAAGTAACGCGCGCGCGCCGCTTCGGGAAGCGCTCCTTCCGCATAAGCATTCATCTCGTCCGCATCCATGTGCGGCCCTTCGCTCGTCTCGTACTTACCGTCAACGCTCAACTCGGCTGCGCCGGGCGAAGCCGAGCCCTTGCGCCGCGCGTGACGGCGGAGCAGCAAATCCATCTCTGTGTTGGAATCAGACTTCATTAAACGAGACCCATTGCGCAGGTTGTGCGCGACCGCCTATAGAACGCTTCGACGGCCTTGCGCTTGCGCGCACCCTCTAAGGCCCGAAGATTTTTCGCCGCGTCACTCATCGCGTCTGGGCTCAAGCGTCTCGCCCGAGCCCTTCTCCATCGTCAGCATGAGCTGTACATCAGTGTCCAGATGAGCGGCCACTTCCGAGAGCGAGCGCGCCGTCTCCTCGCGCGTCCAGCCATGCTCCCTGGTCAGGATGGCTTCGACACGCTGGCGTATCTCCGTGTGCACGCGCGCCAGCCGTCGGCTCGCGGTCGCCTCGTGAACGCCCAGCACCGCGCCCGCTTCGCGCAACCGAAGCCCATCGAAATAGTAGAGCTTGACGAGCAGGCGGTCTTCCGCATTCAGCTCCTTAATCGCACGCGCGAGCGCCGCCTCGACATCAGCGCCCGCACGCCCTTCGGCGAGCGCCTGTTCGGGATCGAGCGGCGCACCCTTGAGCACGGAGCCTTCGCCTGCGGCCTGCGCGTTCTGCGCCAGACGATCAAAATCAGCATCCTCTTCGGTCTGAACGAGGCGCGAAGTCCTGCGATGCTGGTCGACGGCCAGTTGACCGACCACTGCGCGCAGCCAGCCGCCCAGCGAGCCACGCCCCGAGTAATAGGCGATCTTGCCGGAAGGGCGTCCCGCTTCGCGCGCGCGCAACCCGTAAAGCTCCGCCCAGATGGATTGGGCCAAATCCTCTGCCAGCTCTTCATTCGAGCACGCGCTGCGCGCAGCCGAACGCACGGTCACCCCGAACCTTTCGACCAGCTCGCTCCAAGCCTGCTCGTCATTACGCTCGCACGCGACGATCAGGCACAGATCGTCAGCATGAAGAGCGTCTATAAACTGGTTGATGGCCTCATCCGACGACTCCGCATCGACGGCCAAAAGATATTTGTCGAGCACGGCGCGCACGCGCGGCGCGAGCGCCTCGACGTTAAGCGAACGCGCGTCCAGGGCACGCGCGATCAACCGCTTCGTGCCAGCGGCAACTAATTCCTCTATTTGTGCGGTCGTCCGGCTCACGGGGGTTCTCTCAAAAACCGCTCGATCGTCCTCTATGCTATCACGAACGCGCGCCGCTTGCGGGGCATCCCTTACAGGTTTCGACTGTTGGATGTCGCATCGGGCGCTCCCGGCTGCTAACAGACGCGCGCGCCTCACAAGCTTTGCCGCTCCGCACGCGCATGCGATAATTCCCGAGGATGAAAGCGTTAGGCTGAAAGATAAGGATTCGATGCGCGGTTCCATGAATCATCGAATCAAAGGATTCATCTCTCATCTCTGCGATCAATGTCAATCATGCTTCGTGTGACGGAAATCTTTCGTTCGATTCAGGGCGAGTCAACGCACATGGGACGCCCCTGTACGTTTGTGCGCCTGACGGGCTGCCCTATGCGCTGTACCTGGTGCGACAGCGAGTATACGTTCACGGGCGGCGAGCATATGTCGCTCGAAGCGGTGATGGCAGAAGTGCGCGCTATGGGTTGTCGACTGGTGGAAGTGACGGGCGGCGAGCCGTTGGCCCAGCGCGAAGCCTTCAAGCTCATCGAGCGCCTCTGCGATGAAGGATACGAGGTCTTAATAGAAACGGGCGGCTACGTCTCGACGGAGAAGGTTGACGAGCGTGCTTGCCTCATACTCGATGTCAAATGTCCCGCGTCCGGCGAAGAAGCGCGCAATCATTGGCCCAACCTGGAGCGCCTGCGCGCCGATAAGGATGAGGTCAAGTTCGTCATCGCTGACCGCGCCGACTGGGAATATGCGCGCGATGTCGTCGCTCGTTATGAGCTTGAACGGCGCGCGCGGGCCGTCCTCATCTCTCCCGTCTGGGGCATGGTCGATCTGCGTTTGATGGCGGACTGGATCAGTCAGAGCGGGATGAATATTCGTATGCAGTTACAGATGCACAAGCAGATATGGGGGCCGGAGGCACAGGGCGTCTGATGGGCGGACATGACGACAAAGCTTATGCTGAGGCGGAGCCGTTGGAGGAGGCGGAGCGAGCGCGGCTGGCCGTTTGTCTGGTCTCAGGCGGGATGGACTCCTGCGTCACCGCTGCCATCGCGCGCGAGGAGAACGACGAGCTGGCCTTCCTTCATGTCTCATACGGACAACGCACGGAGGCGCGCGAGCGTCGCGCCTACGAAGCGCTCGCAGACTATTACGGAGTGACCAAGCGCCTCGCCGTCTCCGTCGAATACCTGGCGCGCATCGGCGGCTCGTCTCTGACGGACAGCAGCATTCCTGTCGCCGAGGCCGATCTCTCGTCGCGCGAGATACCTACGAGCTATGTTCCTTTTCGTAATGCGCATCTGCTCTCGATTGCGACGAGCTGGGCGGAAACCTCCGGCGCTGAGCGTATCTACATCGGCGCGGTGGCGGAGGACTCTTCCGGCTACCCTGACTGTCGGCCGGAATTCTACGACGCCTTCGAGCAGGTCATCAAAAAAGGCACGCGGCCCGAAACCCTTATCGAGAT
Source organism: Pyrinomonadaceae bacterium (assembly GCA_036522655.1). Taxonomy (GTDB): domain Bacteria; phylum Acidobacteriota; class Blastocatellia; order Pyrinomonadales; family Pyrinomonadaceae; genus DASQYE01. Next base: position 21,640 of record DATDFK010000054.1, read on the forward strand.
CGTCACGCCCGTCATCGCACTGCACAAGGCCGAGATCATCGCGCGCGGCCTTGAACTGAATGCTCCGCTTCAACTCACCTGGTCTTGCTATCAATCGTCGGAGCGAGCGTGCGGGCGATGCGATTCGTGCGCGCTTCGGCTGCGCGCTTTCCGTGAAGCCGGGGTCACAGACCCGATCCCTTATGATTGATGGATGGGCGTTTAGCTGTTGACGCGCGGGCCTCTATTCGAGTATTAAATGACAACCCGTCCATTTGTCGCAGCATCTTATTTCGAGCCTTTCGCGATCAAGGCTTGAAACTCTCTGGAGGAACCTCGAATGCGTGGTAAAAATTATTTCATCTCTTTTGCTGTCGTCACTATGTTGCTCCTCAGCGCCGTTGTCGCCTCAGCACAGAGCGCGGCCCTGCGCGGCCACGTCGTCATGACACAGGCCGATGGCACGAAAACTCCTGTCGAAGGGGCCATCATAGACGTTTATCGCACCGATATTGCAGGCAAATACGAGACGAAGACCGATAAAAAAGGGAACTTTATTTTCGCCGGGCTGCCCCTTCAGGGGACATACACCATCGCTGCCAGCGCTCCCAACGCGCGCCCGGATGTCGTCCCCGGCGCTAAATCCGGTCAGGAGATAGATTATGAGCTTCAACTCGCTCCCGGCGACGGCAAACGCCTGACGGCTGACGAGGTGAAGACGGTAGGTCGTACCGGCGGCGGAGGTGGCGGCGCTGCCCCTCGTGCCGAAAGCAAGGAAGAGCGCGCCAGACGCGAAGAACTGGAGCGCAAGAACGCCGAGATCGCAGCGCAAAACTCGAAGAATGAGGGCATCAATGCCATTCTCGGCCGAACCTTTAAGGCCGGCCAGGAATCGCTCACGGCCCGGCGCTGGGATGACGCCATCGCCAGCTTTAAAGAGGGTCTGGCCGCAGACCCGGAGCAGGACGCGCTCTTGGTTGGCCTCGCCGAAGCATACCGTTTGCGCGGCGCTGAGCGTTACAACGCCGCAGTCAAGATCAAGGGCGATGATGCGGGCAGAGATGCCGGAATAAAATCGGCCCAGCAAGATTGGCGCGATGCGGCGGAAGCTTCGGGCAAAGCCATTGAGCTCGTCAAAAGGAAAGCTGCTACTGCTCCCACAGACCCGACGGCCGCCGCCCAGCAGAAACAGAACAGGCTCGCAGCCTTCGATGTCAGAGCCAAAGCGATGCTGCTCTTTGTCTCCAAGGTAGATCAGTCGCAAGCTGATGCCGGTATCGTCGCATTCAACGACTACATAGAAGCGGAAACAGACCCCGTAAAGAAGACCAAAGCACATAACGAACTCGCCAAGATGCTTCTGGACGCCGGGGCGACCGACAAAGCTCTCGCTGAATATCAGAAGATTCTTGAGGCCGACCCGGACAATGTCGACGCATTGATGGGCGCGGGCTTGGCTCTTTACAACCTCGCCTACGCGTCAAACGACAAGGCCAAGTTCCAGGAGGCCGCCAATTATTTACAGCGCTTTGTGGATAAGGCCCCGGATACAAATCCGCTCAAGGCCGACGCCAAAGCCGTACTTGAGGAAGTCAAGAATCAGCAAAACATCAAGCCCGACAGAAGCACTCCGGCTCGCCGCCGCCGCCAGTAATCCGCTTCGATAGGCAGTTTCTTCAACATTTAAAGGCCGCGATCGGCGAAATCAAATCGCCAATCGCGGCCCTTTTGCGTCAAATTGCCCTCTCAAATAATCAGCTTGACACTTATCTCGTTAAAACAGTAATATGCATTGTGCAACGGTGTTTAGCACCGTTCGTCTAGACGGATGCTCAGGCTAAAAAGCCACCGTTGCAGTCACCTCCACCAACAACCTTCAGTCGCCATCCTTATCGGGAAGCGCTTCGCAAAAGTTGGAAAATCTTAAAAGATGTCAGCCAAATTAGGGGAAATTCTCGTTCGCGAAAACCTCTTGAGCCCGCAACAGTTGCGCGAGGCGTTGGATTACCAGCGCGAGCACGGCGGGCGTCTCGGATACAACCTCGTCAAGCTCGGCCTAGTCTCCGACGACATGATCACGGCTGTTCTCTCACGCCAGTACGGCGTACCGTCGGTCAATCTGGAGCTGTTCGACATTGAAGACAGTGTCATTCGCCTGATTCCGCAGGACGTGGCGCAGAAGTATTCCGTGCTTCCGCTCTCCAGGGTCGGGGCGACGCTGACTTTAGCGATGGTCGACCCGACCAACGTCTTTGCGATGGACGACATTAAGTTTATGACGGGCTTGAACATAGAGCCTGTCGTCGTCTCTGAGGCGAGCGTCCACGAGGCCATCGCCAAGTATTACGACCTCTCGCGAGAGATAGAGCTGGCGACGGTCGGCGCTGACGTTATGGTCGAGGGACTGAGCGTTAAGGGCTCAAACGGCAACGGCAATGGTCACGGCGGCATTACCCACGCCGATCTGGTCTCGCTCGATAGCCTGGATTTTGACTCCGAGGCCGCCGAAAACCTTGAGGTCATAGAAGATAACGAGGAGATAGACCTCTCCAGCCTGACGCGCATGAGCGAGGACGCGCCCGTCGTGCGTCTGGTCAACGTCCTGCTGGTGGACGCGCTCCGTCGTGGCTCGTCCGACATACACATCGAGCCTTACGAGAAAGAGCTGCGCATACGCTTCCGCATTGACGGCGTGCTTTACGATGTCATGCACCCGCCGCTGAAGATGCGCGACGCGCTCATCTCGCGCCTCAAGATCATGTCCAAGCTGGACATCTCGGAAAAACGGCTGCCGCAGGACGGTCGCATCAAGATCAAGGTCAAGGTGGACGCGCGCTCGCGCGAGCTTGATTTTCGCGTCTCGACGCTGCCGACGCTCTTCGGTGAAAAGGTCGTGCTGCGTCTTCTGGACAAAGAGAATCTGATGCTCGACATGACCAAGCTTGGGTTCGAGCAGCAGTCTTTGGAGAAATTCAAGCGCAACATCTCCAGACCCTACGGTATGGTGCTCGTGACGGGCCCGACCGGCTCCGGCAAGACCAACACGCTCTATTCCGCGCTTCAAGAGCTGAATACGACTGAAACCAACATCATGACGGCTGAAGACCCCGTGGAGTTCAACCTTCAGGGCATCAATCAGGTGCAGATGAAGGAGCAGATCGGATTAAACTTCGCCGCCGCGTTGCGCTCCTTCCTGCGGCAAGACCCGAACATCATCCTCGTCGGCGAGATTCGTGACTTCGAGACCGCCGAGATCGCCATCAAGGCCGCGCTCACCGGCCACCTAGTCCTTTCAACTCTCCACACCAACGACGCTCCCTCAACCATCTCTCGCCTGATGAACATGGGTATCGAACCCTTCCTGGTGGCAACAAGCGTCAATCTCATACAAGCGCAGCGTCTCATCCGTCGCGTCTGCAAAGACTGCAAGAAAGAGAACCAGACACCGGCAGAAGCTCTGATCGAAGTCGGGTTTTCGCCTGACGAAGCGAGCCATATCAAGACCTACAAGGGACGCGGTTGCCAGACTTGCAACGGCACGGGCTACAAAGGCCGCGTCGGTCTCTATGAAGTGATGGAAGTGACCGACGATATACGAGAGCTGATCCTGATCGGCGCTTCGTCGCTTGAACTGCGTAAGAGGGCCATCGAAGACGGCATGATCACTTTGCGTGAATCCGGTCTGCATAAGATTCGCGCCGGGATCACGACCGTTGAAGAGGTGGTTCGGGAGACGGTGGCATGAAGAGATGGGGAAGAGTAGTGCGGGCAGCCGCTATATCCTTTTTAATGCTGTTCACGTTAGCCGCGATGCTGCCTTTTGTGAGTTCTTCGGCGCACAACGAAGAGACGGCGGCGGCAGCGAGTAAAAAGAGAAGCATGCGCCGCCATTCGCGCGCATGGTGGCGACGTTATCGCGCGCGCCAGCGACGCCGCCGCGCAGCCCTTGAGCGCAAGCGTGCGCTCGCGAGCTTGCCGCAAGGCAAGATCGACAGGCAAGCATCACCGCTCGACGATGCCGCCTCGTCAAGCCCCCTGTCCTCTATGGTCTGGCTCGGCAATGATGCGCGCAGCCAATCCACGCCCGTCGCCGTGACGGAACACGGCAGCCGCCCTGCGCCAAAGACCATCGATACGGGAGTCCGTCTTAATACGCCGGACGGGAAGACTGTGGGCCAGGTGGCCGTCACCGTCGTCGGCAACGCTGCGAGCAATGCTGTCGGATCGTCAGCTGCCCAGCGGCGTGCCTTGAGCGGCGTGCCTTTCGCAACGCTTCGACGGACGGTGATAGACAGAATGCTGGCGTCAGGCGGATGGGTCGTCAACGACTTCGAGCGCGAGATAGGTGGACGCCGCGTCTACGTCGTGTTGGCCCAAACGGCCTCGGCGAAAGACCTGCGCACGGCGCAACAGTCCTGGACTTTCTACTTCACTGAAGTAGAAGGTCGCATCTATAACATCGTCTCTAATGCGCCGGTGGAGTTTTCCGACCGCATGGCCGTCGAAGCCGAAAGGGTGATCGCCACGCTTAGCATCCAGAGCAATCGCCCGACCGACAGATCAGCCCAACGCCGCTAAAGCCCCTTCCCAACTCCTCTGCGGGGGCGCGTAAGAGCCAGTCGCTTGCGCGCCCCTTCCAGAGAACCCCCGGAGAAAAATAAAATCCATGATGACGAATGAAGCTGCACCGCAGATCACGCTCTCCGAGCTACTGAAAAAGCTCGCCGAACTTGGCGGCTCAGACCTTCACATTACGACCAACACGCCGCCGCAGGTTCGCGTCGACGGACACCTGCGCCCGCTTGAAGGCTACCGCCAGCTCTCTTCAGCCGACACCAAACAGCTCGCCTACTCTGTGCTGACAGACGCGCAGAAGCATCGCTTTGAAGAGAATCTGGAGCTGGACTTCTCCTTCGGCGTCAAAGGTCTCTCTCGTTTTCGCGCCAACATCTTCAACCAGCGCGGCGCTGTCGGCGCGGTCTTTCGCGCCATCCCCTACGAGATCAAGCCCTTTGAAAAGCTCGGTCTGCCGCCCGTCGTCAAGCAGCTTTGCGACAAGCCGCGCGGTCTCATCCTCGTCACTGGGCCTACCGGCTCCGGCAAATCGACGACGCTCGCCGCGATGATCGACAAGATCAACAACGACCGCCACGAGCACATCCTGACCATCGAAGACCCAATAGAGTTTCTGCATAATCACAAGAACTGCCTGGTCAACCAGCGCGAGGTCAACGCCGACACCAAAGGCTTCGCCGAAGCTTTACGCACGGCTCTGCGCCAAGACCCGGACGTTGTGCTCGTCGGCGAAATGCGCGACCTTGAGACCATCGAATCGGCGCTGCGCATCGCGGAGACGGGCCACTTGACCTTCGCCACGCTGCACACCAACTCCGCCGCCTCGACCATCAATCGCATCATCGACGTGTTCCCCTCAGACCAGCAGGCGCAGATACGTGCGCAGCTTTCGCTCGTCCTCGAAGGCATCATGTGCCAGGCGCTCCTGCCGCGCGCCGACGGGCAGGGGCGCGCGATGGCGCTTGAGATTCTCGTCCCGAACTCGGCCATCAGGAATCTGATTCGCGAAGACAAGGTGCACCAGATTTATTCCATGATGCAGACGGGCCAGGACAAGTACGGCATGCAGACCTTCAACCAGGCGCTCGCCTCGCTCTATCACAAGCGCCTAATCACGATGGATGTCGCCATCCAGCGTTCCTCGAATACGGACGAGCTGAAGGATTTGATCGAGCGCGGATCGGGCCTCAACAACGGCAACGGTTCTGCCGCCAACGCCAACAAGCCCGGCGCGCACCCGAGCCCCTACGCGCAAGGCCGCCCCGTCGGCGTGCGCCCCGGCGTTAGATAAAACAGTGACGAGCGACAAGCTAAAACTTCAAACTTGTCTTTCCCCTCGTCACTCATCACTCGTCACTTGTCACTGCTCTTAGGAGTTTCCAGATATGCCCACTTACGTCTTCAAAGGCCGCAACCGACTCAACGAGATCGTGGTTGGCGAGCGCGTCGCAGACAATCGTGAAGCCTTGCGACAAATCTTACGCCGCGAGCAGGTCACGCTCACCTCCGTCAAAGAGAAAGGGCGCGAGGTCGGGATTCCCAAAATCGGCGGGCGCAAGAAGGTCAAAGCCAAAGTCCTCTCGATCTTCACGCGCCAGTTTTCCGTGATGATTGACGCCGGGCTCCCGCTCGTGCAATGTCTGGACATCCTCGGCCAACAGCAGGATCACAAACATTTCCAGCAAGTCCTGACGCAGGTGCGACAGGACGTGGAAGAGGGCTCGACGCTGGCCGCCGCGATGGCGCGCCACCCGAAGGTCTTCGATCAGCTCTACACGAACATGGTTGAGGCGGGCGAGACCGGCGGTATCCTAGACCTCATCTTGCAGCGCCTCTCGACCTTTATCGAAAAGATCGTCAAGCTCAAGCGCGACGTGATGTCGGCCCTCATTTACCCTGCTGCCGTTATCCTGATGGCGATCGGCGCGATTGCCGTCATCATGATCGTCGTCATCCCGCAATTCCAGAACATCTTCCTCGGTCTGCTTGGCCCAGGCGAGTTGCTGCCGCTGCCGACACGCATCGTCGTCGGCATCAGCGAATTCCTGGCAGGGTGGGGTGGCCTCGCCATTCTCGCCACCGTCATCGGCATCGTGGTAGCGCTGCGTTACTACTATAAGACTCCGGGCGGACGCCGAATCCTCGACACTATAATCTTGAAGCTCCCGGTCTTCGGCGGCATCATGCGCAAGATAGCCGTCGCACGCTTCTCGCGCACGCTGGCGACCCTGCTCTCCTCCGGCGTGCCCATCCTTCAATCCCTGGACATCACGGCCCGCACAGCTGGCAACGTCGTCATCGAAAACGCTATCATGAAAGTGCGCGCGGGCGTCGAGCGCGGCGAAAGCTTCGTTGACCCTTTAAAGGCGACAGAGGTCTTCCCGAGCATGGTCGCGCAGATGATCGGCATCGGCGAACAGACCGGCGCTTTAGACGCCATGCTCGGCAAGATCGCAGACTTCTACGAGCAAGAGGTCGACGCCGCCATCGCCAATCTCCTCACCCTGATCGAGCCCCTCCTGATCGGCTTCCTCGGCGTCACCATCGGCTCCATCGTCATCGCCATGTACCTCCCCCTCTTCACCCTCATCGGCAAGCTCTCGCAGGGACACTAACCCCCTGTGTCGGATTCGTAAATGTGGAAGGACCTGCCGGGTAATTATATTTTCCCGTCTGAGGTAATTACAGATTCCAGGCTGTGAGTGTCCTAGAAGCGCAGAGGTAATGTACTGATGAACGTATAGCTCCTGAAGTGGCGTCCCGAAATTGTGCCGCTGATCAGAATAAAACAGTTTCTATATGTCTTAAGACTGTAGTGCGTTGCCTTATCTAAGCAGTCCGGCTATTCATTATTCCTGCGCAACGAAAGCCCATGTCTTCCAGTCTTTTTGAGGATGGAAAGCGGTAGCGATATGTAATCTGACAATGGCGGTCGTCTGTGTTATATGAGCCGCCTTTTGTTACACGGCAAGGCACCGCAATCTGTTTTCCGTTAGAATCCATTAAAGTAACCTTCGGCACACTTTGCTCATCGGCTATCACCGGGTCACGACGCTCAGGGCGTCTGTAGGCGAATGGATCGTGCCAATCCAAGCACCACTCCCAGACATTGCCGGACTGATCCCATGTGCCATAAGGGCTATTACCTTTCGGATAACAGCCGACAGATGTCACAGAGAGAAGCCAATCCCCCTGGCTGGTATTTGCGTGACGGTCATCCCAGACGCTGCCCCAAGGGTAGTTTCGGAAAGGATCATCATTAGCCGTATTGTCCGACAGCACTTTCCCACCCCGCGCAGACTTCTCCCATTCAGCCTCGGTTGGCAGACGTACTACCCATTTGTCGGGTAGGCCATTGCGCTGCATTGAATACCAACGGCAGTACGCCTCTGCTTCCCAGAAAGAGACGCCCGTGACAGGATTATTCCCAGCCCTTTCCAGTTGATCTTCCCAAAAAAGAGGGGTTTTGTTCGGCTCATCTATCAACCATGACCAACCCTTGTCGCTCCACCACCTCTTATTATCATATCCATTAGCCTCTATAAACAGACGATATTCAGAGACTGTCACCAGCCAACGCTGAATGCGGAACTCGGATATAAATATCCAATCCCCGTCATTTCGTGGTTCTTTCATATCTTCCACAAAATGTTTGCGCCAGTACTCTCCGGCAGGAATTACCAGCCAACGATTTTCGTCCGTCAGCCTGGGGTCTACAAAGCGCCCAAGGCACTCAGCAATGATGGCGCGGATTCGCGGCTCGCCCGGCTGCGATGGATCATCAAGGGTTTTTAAGAGATCGGGTTCTATCTTCTTTGCAATCTCATCCAGCCGGTCAATCTTAAATTCCTTAAGGTCAAGGAGAGCACGCGCAATCGTGCCGAAGGCGGAGGCGCGAAATTCCGCATCCGCTTTTTCCCTTATGTAATCCGCGAGGTCTGTCAGTAGCTTACGAGCTTCGACTTGCGAGTACATCGCTTTAAAGGCAGGAGCAAGCTGAACCACCTCGCGCCACCAGGGATCAGCCAGGCGCGGGGCTAACTCCTTAATGGCATTATCAACCTGGTCAATGATATGTCTCGCGGCGAGAAACTCCTGAAAGCTCAGATGACGGAAGCGATAGGCGAAGTCGCCGTCAGGGATAATCAAACCTGTGCGGTCAACTATGTCCACAAGCACTTGACTGGATTGTTCTATAGTCAGCGGGTGGCTCTGGTCTGACGGGAGGGATTTGGAGATTATATTCAGGAGCGGGCCGCGCTCTATAGTCTTGGCGTTGCCTCCCTGCCCGTGTATGGTGAAGGCAATCTTTTCAAACATCCGCAGCTTATTGTGCTCACTAAACGACTCAATCAGCGAATATTTACCAACCGTCTCAATATCTTCTCCGAACTTTGAATGCTCCCAACGGCTACACAAAGCCTTGACGCAGTGGTCGTATAGGTCTGCGCGCCTTTCGGGCAAATCCCCTAAGGTCTGGTGAACGATGGCAATGGCTGTGAGCAGAATCGGTGAGCTGGCCAATTCCGCTACGCGCGGATTGGCATTGATGCGTTTCAGCAGATCATCGGCTTTGCGCTGGCTCTCTCTTTGATTTGGAATTAAAGCTTTATACCAGGCGTGAATGAAGCGTCGAATCTGATCCTGATCGAGGGGGCGGACTTCACAATGTGCAAGCCGCCCCTGATTGACCAGACTGTTGCGAATATCGATGGTCAATCCGGCCGGGCGGCTTGTGAGGGCCACTTGACACTGCCTGTACTTCTGCACGAAATCCCGAATGATGTCTGCCGTCCTGCGCCGCGCTATGCTGTCCGGGATTTCATCCAATCCATCAAGCAGCAGTGCCAGCTCTCCGCGTTGAAGCGTTGGTAGAAACCAATCATCTTCGGTGACATACTGACGAATCGCTTTCAAGATGAACCTGTAGAAAGTCTGCGCTCCGGCATTCTGAACTTCAAACTGCTTCAGACTCCGCAGGTAAGTCCAGAAGTAACGAAGCGGAACGAACAGCGGTAAAGGATAGGGCTTTTTGAAGCCCATCGCTTCGGCGCTCTGCGGCTGTCCGCAATGTGCTTCGACGAGCGCCATCGCCACTCTCATCAAGATGGTAGTTTTACCGGAGCCGGGCACCCCTTCGACCAGCAAATACTGCGCGTGATGGAAGGCATCTTCGATATTAAAGGTGCGCAGAATCTCGCGCACCGCTTGCGTGGAGAACTGCTTTGTGCTGGATGATTTCTTCGCTTCCGTCTGAATTCTACGGTAAGTCATTTTCACCGTATCCTCATCCCTATCCTTGACGCCTATTTCCTCCAATGCCTGCATCAACAACTGCGCCAACTCGGGATTTAGAGCGTCGGGCAACTGCTCTTGAATACGCAGGTAGTTACCCAGCAAACTAATAGCTCCGCGATAGCTGGCGGTCTTATTACTAACCGCGCCGGATAAATCCGTGCGCGTGACGTTCAAAGAAACGTATACCTCTTCAAGCGGAACTGCTGCCGCAGCCTTTTCCCTGAGCAGTCCCGTCAGCACTATTGACCCGCAAACATTGCGCACGTGCTCCAGATATGCGTCGTGGTCGGATTTGCTGATCGTCTTTGAAGTCGGTTCTACTTTGACGGGGGTGGGCGTCACCTCATTCGAAGGCTGCCATCTGACCAGGTGCTCGAAGAGCTTTTCCTCGAACTCATCCGTAGTACTGAATTCTTGTATCAGCACCTCGGTCTCATGTTCCTTCAGAAATTTCCTCAGCAACATCACCTGCTCAAAGTCTTCATCGTCCATATCAGACACAGTTGCAGGCCGCACACACCTGTAGATCATTATCTGTGGAGACTTAGTTGTTTTCCAGCGCTCATAGACGCGCCTAAATTCCTCCTGCGTACCCCTTGGAGTTCCGATGCGGTTCCAGAGGATAAACACAACTATGTCCGCCTTATCTAAGTCAGGGTTAATAACGTCTTGAGGATGTCCGGCAGCAGGCACCGCATCTATATCCCATAGCCATTCTTTGAAGAAGATACCCTTTTCTTCGCCCAGTGTTTTATTGACTTTCTGAATGATTTTTGAGACGGCCTGCCTTTCCTCCTGTACATCTCTGGGAGATGCAACAAACACCCGGTAATGCCTGTATACCTGCGCGGCCATGAAAATCTCCTTAGACTTAGACTCTCTTCTTTACTATTACTGTAGAGGCGGATAAGCAGAATGTTGTTCGTATAATACGAAACGAGATAGGGACGATTTGTGCGACCGGAAAAATCTTGACATCATACTCATTGTCGGCATAGAGTATCGCGCATTATAGAGGCCGTCAGTCGCTGCTCAGGATGTTCCGGCATTTGCTATCATGAATTGATAAATTGCGCTTAAGGATCTTCCGGACTTTAGTCTTCTAGTTTATATCTTTCCAACTGACTCTGCATAGGCCGGATCCTCATGGCTTGCGCTGAGTCTCAGCTAACTTAGCTGTTTCTGCTGCTCTAACAGCGCTCAAATCGCTATTTCCATCTCCTTATTAAAATGTATAAGGGCTCAAGTTTTCAAGGGGGAGACCATTATTTCTCTCTGCGTTTCGCAACTTAAAGAAGAGACTTTGGCACGCCGTTCAGCCAAACGAGTGGGAGAGTTATGAACATACTGAAAGTAGAAGTTTGGGACGTAACCGGAAATAAAAGAGTCAATGTCGAAGTCCCGGATGATGTCCCCGTGGAAAGAGTTCTAATCGTCTTAACTGAGAAGCTACACTTGCCCAAATACAATCCTGACGGAAGATTCATGAGCTATAAGCTGCATCATCGCCGTAGCGGAGTGCAGCTCTTCGATGAGAAGAACCTGGGCGAGCAGGATGTGCGCGACGGAGATATCTTGAGGATTTCGCCGGAAATGACCGCCGGGTGCAGATGAAAAGAGGTTAATTCGTTGGCGAGCAAAGAGATTATCATCACTGCGGAAAGCCGTTACGACCGACAGCAGTTGATTCCCTGGTGGAGCCAGGAGACGGTCAGGAACGCGCGCGTGCTGGTGGTCGGCGCAGGAGCCTTAGGCAATGAAATCCTGAAGCTTTTAGCCTTAACAGGCATAGGCAACATCCTCATCTATGATATGGATAGGATTGAGCACAGTAACCTCAGCCGCACCGTACTATTCCGCACAGGTGATAGTGGTCGTCGCAAAGCTACAGTCGCGGCGGAACGCTTGGGCGAATTAAACTCAGATGTGGAGGCCGTCGGTCGGGCCGAGAATATAATTCACCATGCCGGACTGGGCATCTTTCTATGGGCGCACGTAGTTATCTGCGGACTGGATAATCGCCTGGCTCGACTCTTCGTTAATGAGTCCTGTGCACGAACCAAGCGAGTATGGGTGGACGGAGCAATCGAGGGGCTTTCCGGTATCGTTCGCGTTTTCAATCCGTCGCAAACTTCATGTTACGAATGCACTATGAACGCGACCGACCACAAGATTGTTCAAGAGCGCCGCTCCTGCGCTTTGCTGGCTCGTGACGTGGTATCGCAAGGACATGTGCCGACGACGGCCATCGCTGCCTCCATCATTGCCGCTCTTGAGGTTCAGCAGGCGGTTAAATTCCTACATGGACAGCCCACACTCATGGGCGAAGGTGTGCTCCTCAACGGTTTGTGGGACGATTTTGAACGCATCCGCTATCCGCGTCGAAAAGCTTGTCAGAGTCATGGCGCGCTCGAAAAAATTGTGCCGATCGGCAATGGAGTTGCTAACGTGCAGCTTGGCGAGCTGCTTGATCGCGCAGAGGCTTCCTTTGGCGAAGGCGTGACTCTGGATTTAAGCCGGGATGTTATCACCAGCCTCTTTTGTCCTAAGTGTCAGCAGAAGACGGAGCCATGCGGAGCGGTCGTTGGAGCAGTGCGCGAAGCAGACGCTCTGTGTCCCGACTGCAATACACACAGGCTTGTGAATTTTACAGGGACAATCTCAAGAGACAATGATTTAGACCTCTCACTCACTGCTGCAAAATTCGGCATCCCACCTTTCGACATCCTGACGGTCAGGAAGAATTTAGAGATTCATGAAGCATGGCTCTTCGACGCCGATGCCGAAATGGTTCTCGGCCCGTTAGCTGATTCGTTTAGATTCACGCAAGTTTAAGTTTAGAGAAAGGCCGCGAGATGGACTATAGAGAGCTGGCACAGATGGAGCTTGAGGTAGAGGCTTTTCCGCCTGTGCGTCATGACTTTCGCATCTACATTTCAGAGGAATCATTCGACCGTATTTGCGCTGGCGCAAATACCACGCGCGAAGTCGGCGGCATCCTGGTCGGAGACGTGTTATGCGATGATGGCGGCCCATACATTCGCGTCGAGACGATTATAGAGGCTCTACATGCTGAAGAGGCAGGAACCGAATTAACGCTCACTCATGCCACCTGGAGTCACATCCATGAGCAGATGGACTCCACCTATGCGGGCAAGCGCATCATCGGCTGGTATCATACTCATCCCAACTTCGGCATCTTCCTTTCCGATAGAGACCGCTTTATTCAACAGAGCTTCTTCAACCTTCCATTTCAGATAGCTTTGGTATACGACCCTGTCAGGCGTGAGCATGGTGTGTTCACCTGGAAGGACAGCCGTCCCTGGCGTGCGCGCCAATATTGGATAGGAACTCATGAACACAGGTGGGACGACGCAAGGGAAACGGCAGATGTGGCTAACCGAAGGCAGCAAGAATTGGTCAGGCATGATAGAGCAAAAGCCCGCGCCGCTGCTGATGAGCCGCCGACCGCACAGCTCGAAATGCCCGACCATTTCTGGATTCTAGGCGCTGCCATGATTGGACTCTTGATAGGTCTTCTTCTGGGCTCACGTTTTGTCGGCCAGGGTGGAGTGACTAACGAGAAGTCGCAAACCGTTCAGGAGGCGGTGGCAAGTCTGGACAATGATTTAGTTAGCATTCTTCGCGGGACGGTAAGCGATGAGGCGCTCTCTAAAAATCTGGATGACAGCATCAACAGGCTGGAGCAGGCTGCGGAAGCAATCAAGCCTTTGGAGGTTTCGAATCCCGCCGCCAAGAATGCGCTGCAATCTGTTGCTGAAGCGCAGCAATCTCTCGGCCGCATGCGCAACGACCGACGAATCGCACAGGCAATGCTCAACCAGATTGAGCAGATTACACGCCAAACCGACCGCACTTCCCAGTCTGTTATGAACGAGCTTAAAGAGCAAAGGGCTGTGCTGGGTGCGGCTTATGCCGATCTTGCTCAGCAGGCGGCGCGCGATAAGGATGAGGAGCGTGTCAGCCGCCTGTTGGCGACGGCTGCTCGCCTTGACCCGGAGCAACGCGCTAAATACGAAGAACAGTTGAAGGCATTTAATCCTCAACTGAGTCTTCCGCAACAACCGGACAAGCAGTAGCCGGATATGCTTTCAGCCCTTGAATAACGGCGGTCAGTCAGGCCCTGAGCTGCACCGCCCCGGATGATATGCTTGCTCCTTAAATAACAAATCGCGTTGACGAATCACGCTTTGGCACCTGTGCGCTGGAACACTCACGGCCTTCAGTAATTCTCTAAGGAAGTCGCTCATGGCAGGGATAGTCAGAAAGTCAAGAATCAGTAAGAGAAGAGATTCCTTCCCGTGTTCATGGTGCGGCGACACTATGACTATTGAAGAAGAAGGCGCGTTCTGCGAAGCCTGCGATAGCCAGCATCACACTGATTGTTGGGAGAAGCATGACGGCTGCGGAAACAAGGGATGCGTCAATGAGCCGCCTCCACCTGTCACTGAAGAGTTGCCGAGCCGCGAGCCGCGACCATCTCCCTTTCATCGTCTGCTTTCGCCAATCTTTCTTTCCCCTTTAGCGGGATTTCTCGGCGGACTCAGTTCGTGGCTGATACTAGAGCCTTACCTGGAAGACACGGCAGGAAAGCCGGGGATACCCTTTTTTCTAGTCTTTCCCATGACTGGCATATTGATAGTGCTATTTATCTTTATTGCCGAAGCAGTGATTTATCGTAAGCTGCTCATTAATTTGAAGCGATGGCTGGTTAATTTAGTCTCTACCGTTGTCCTCTTATTCCTCTCGCTTATTCCAACGGGACTCTTAATGACTCTATTCGGACTTTTATTACATACATTCATACTCGGCCGCAACATGCCCCAAGAGAATTTAGCGCAAACCTTAGACGCTCACCGCAATGCAACCTTTATCATCTTAATCATCTTTCGCAGCCTCACCTGGACGATAATCGGCCTGGCAATGGGCTTAGGGATGAATCTGACGCGAAGCAGCAGCGCACAGCGTAGAGCTTCTATGGTAGGCGGGGCGATCGGGGGAGCGATAGGCGGCCTGCTCTTTGATTCCGTGGGGCGCTTCATCGTACAAAATGAAATGGATGCAACTCTGCCAAGGCTCGTAGGGCTAGCGAGCGTCGGATCAAGCATCGGATTGTGTGTTGCCCTGACAGAAAGATTTATTCGTGAGGCGTGGGTGCGCGTTCGTGTGGGATATCTTAAAGGGCAACTGTTCATCCTCTATCACAACCCGACAATCATCGGCAGCGCGCCTCAATCCGATGTCTATCTTTTTAAAGATGGTGGAATTGACCCTTCACACGCGGCCATTCACCACGTCGGAGGCAGTTACGAAATAGAGGCCCTTAAGAGCAATTGTAAAGTGCTCGTTAACGGCAAGCAGGTCGAAAGGAGAAAGGTTTCCTCTGGAGACTACATTACGGTTGGGGGAACTGTTCTGTCTTTTGAAGAGCGTGGCAAACGGCGACTTGTTGAAGAGGTAAAGCTTCGTTATGACCGGAACAGTAAGACTACTAAAAATTAATAAAAGGCTTGAAGGAAAGCCGTGTACTACGTGCGGTGATGCGCTCATCCTCGGAGAAGACGGAGCTATCTGCGAAGCCTGCGATAGCCCCCATCACGCCCTATGCTGGAACGAGAGTGACGGTTGCGGGAATAAGGGCTGCGTGAATGCGCCGCCGGACATGATTCCCACAGTAGAGGAAGAAAGACTCAGGTCTGATGAGAAGCGCTGCCCGTTCTGCAAGAAGATTATTTATATAGAGGCCGATGTCTGTCGCCACTGTAATCAGATAGTGAGCGATGACGGTAACTATCATGGGCCCAGGACGACTGTCGGGGAAGCCAAGCTCTCTCTCTATTATGGAATCGGCGCGCTGCTTATCACTTGCTTGGCGCCTATATGCGGCCCGCTTGCGATTAAAGAAGGCTGGCAGGCTAAAAAGCGAATCAGTAAAGATGTGACGTTGAGTGGCAAGGGGCTGGCAACCGCAGGGCAAATCATGGGCGGCCTTGGTCTGCTGTTTTTCGTGGCGGCTCTCTTCAGCGGTGAATTGAATCCAAATGCTCTGGCTTATTACATAGGCTATTGCATGCCACCCGTCCTCATTCTTCTTGGCATCATTGCCCTTATCAACCTGGTCAGAAAACGGAGCTCAAGCTGATCTCAGTAGTCATATATCTAATGCCGGATTGTTATCTGCGTGAGGTAAAAGGATGAGCGCTGAAGATATAGTTAAAATTTCCAACGAAGAGTTGTTCAACGAAAAGGTAGATTCTGCGCTGGCACATCAAAAGGCTTTACTCCGTCAGGTGCAGCCTGAGACAGAAGCCCCGCCTCTCTCCCCTTGGCGACGATTACTGCTTTCCCAGCTTTTCTATATACCTTTATCGGGATTGATGGGCGGGTTGGCTACCTGGCTGATACTTGAGCCGTACTTAGAAGACACAGAGGAGGGGGCGGCGGGGACACCCTTTTTTCTAGTCTTTCCCTTGACCGGGGTTTTGGTTGTACTCCTGATCTTTGCTGTCGACAGCCTTATCAAACGAACTTTGCCGGCCAATATCAAAAGAATACTGATTAACACCGGCGTTACAATGATCTTCACCTTCATGTCCTACGTTCCGATCGGACTTTTGTTCTATCTCTTCGGGTTTATCCTGATTATATTCATCACCGGCCCTATCGCCCCGGCAGACATAAAGACATCTCTGGAGGCACATCGTAACGCAGTCTTTATCAGCAGTATCATCATTCGCAGCATTGCCTGGACACTGGCCGGATCGGCAATAGGCTTAGGAATGACTATCACCCAGAGCACTCGCGCGCAGCGCAGAGCCGCCGTTATGGGCGCGACCATAGGCGGAGCACTCGGCGGTCTATTCTTCGACCCTATAAGCCGCTTCATCATGCGAAACGAGATGGAAGGGGCACCGTCAAGGCTGGTAGGTCTCTGCGTCGTAGGACTTTGCATAGGGCTTTTCGTAGCTCTCAGCGAGAGGCTCGGCAGACAAGGCTGGGTGCGCGTGCGCACGGGGCCGCTCGCCGGAAAATCTTTCATCCTCTATCACAATCCGACAATCATTGGCAGCTCGCCTCAATCAAACATCTATCTCTTCAAGGATTCAGGCATCAGCGCTTCTCATGCAGCCATTCATCATGCTGGCGGTGGTTACGAGATTGTGGACATGGAAAGTGGGCGTCAGACTTTAGTCAACAATCGTCCGGTGCGGAATCAAAAGCTCTCGTCAGGAGACCAGATCATCCTGGGCGCTACTGTTCTTGATTTCGAAGAACGCGCCAAGCAGCGCAAGGTTTCCGCAGCTAACATCGGAGGCCAATGAAATGGCTGAGGCCAGAGAGCAAAAAATAAACAAACGCTTCGCGGGTATGGCCTGCACGTTATGCGGTGACGCGCTCCTGTTAGGAGAGGACGGGGCTATCTGCGATGCCTGCGATAGCTCTCATCACGCCCCATGCTGGCGAGAGAATGAAGGCTGTGGTAAAGCCGGTTGCATCAACGCGCCTTTTAAGATTCCGTCGCTACCTGCGGAAGAAGAAGATAACGTTGAGCCGGACATGATGCGCTGCCCGCATTGCCACAAATCAATCCATAACTGGAAAATAGTCTGTCCAATCTGCGGCCAGATAACGGAGCTGAATTACGAAAGAAAGTTTTCGCCGGCTGCCAGAAATGCCTTTCTCTTCAGTTTGGCAGCCTTGCTGTTACCCTTAATCGTACAAATCATAGTCGCGTCCGGTTCTGTCACTAATCCATTAATAAGGCATTCAACTTTTGCAGGAATATACTTTGGATACAAGGCCATAGAAAAAGGTGGCATAGCGAAAGAAATAATCCGAAAAGACCCCAGGAATTATGGCAGAGGCTTAGCTATAGCTGCACAAATTATCGGCGGTATCAGCGCCGTAAGGCTTATCTTGGGGCCTCTCCTGACGCTGCTTTTGTTATAGCCTCCGATTTGAATCTTGTGAGGCCGGACTCTGCAATCCGATTGGTTCCAGCAATTTTTAATACATAAGGCTGTGGCGGGACTCATGCTGAATTAAACCGTACCGGGTCGAAATCAAATTAAGGAGGCGGGGATATTAGTCATGGCTGAGACTGTTAGAAGACTGAAAGTTAATAAGAGATATGAGACGACGCCATGCACTTGGTGTGGTGACGCGCTCATGCTGGGCGAGGATGGCGCTATCTGCGAAGCATGCGATAGCCCTCATCACGCCCGATGCTGGGATGAGAATAACGGTTGTGGAAAAGCTGGCTGTCCGAATGCGCCCCTCAAGGTAATAAAGGAGCCTCCGCCCAAGCCTCAAAAGCGATTAGCGCCGGGCGAACAGCTATGCCCATTTTGCGGCGACGTGATAACAGACAACTATTGCTTTAGCTGTAGGCAAACGCCTCAAGAAGGGCCGTATGAAGGTGCGCAAACTCTAGCGCCGGAGGTTAAGAATGCGCTCATCTTCGCTGGCGTCGGACTGTTTTGCTTCGGCCCCTACTTCGGTTATAAAGCCATCACCAGCGCCAGCGAAGGAAAGAGGCAGATAGAAGGGAACCCAAGGTATAGTGGAGCGGGACTGGCCGTCTTTGCTCAAGTGATGGGATTCGCTGACATAGTGCTCTGGGTCGTAGGAATTTTACTTAGGATAGCAGGTGCTTAAATTATGCGATTGGCAGATTATGTCTCTGTGCCGCGTTGTTTCGGACGTGCGACCATTGGCTTGTCAGAATTGAAAGAGCCTAGGAGGTAAAAAGGCTGTGCGTTGCCCTATTTGCAAGACCTTAATTCAGGGCTCGGATAACACCATCAGTTGCCCGGAATGCGAGACCGTTTACCATACAGAATGTAGGGATTCAATAGGTGGTTGCGCCATCTACGGGTGTAAGCAAGCCGCCGTGGCGGAGAAGCCGCCCCTGCCCACTATTATTCCGCGCGGGTGGGGCGACGAGAAGATATGTCCAGCCTGCGGCCAGGGGATTCTTTCCAGCTTATTAAGATGCCGGTGCGGCGCAGTGTTTCCCTGGGCTGATCCTATGAATCCTGTGGAGTATCAAGAGTGGCAGCGAGAGGAGACAAATCGCTCCAGGAATCGCAAGCAGTTCGTCATTCTCTTTATCTTTAGTCTCTTCGGAGTTACAGCGCCTATCGTAGGCACACTCGCCGGAATTCAGGCTTATCGCCAACGCAAGAAGATGGCAGGCGAAAGCGGCGCTTTCTTAGCTCTTGGTTACGGCGCAGCGGCAATTGGGATTATCTATACTCTTATCTTCCTGCTGGTTTATCTGGGTCTGTAAATCGCTGAGGTGACATTCGTGAGCGCAACGAATATGTGCCCTAAATGCGGAACTAAAAGTCCTGTTCGTTTAAGACCCGGGCAGGTTTGCAGCAACTGTGAAGCTGCACTCGCCTGGACAGACTTTACCGCTGGCGAGAAGGTCATCGTTATCACCGGCGAAGAAGAGAGTGTGGTAGAAAACTCGCAGCTTGTCGAAGCAGCAAAGCCTTCTCGTATATCCTGGCTGATTTACCTGATGCTCTGCTTTACTCTGATAAGCACTGTCGGAGCCATATTCCTGCTTTATAAATTCAAAGATAGTTCGGGCTTGTTACCAAAGCAGCAGATAGCCAGATTCAATTCACTTTCATGGTGGGCGTTATTACTAAGCTGCCTGGGATTAGTCATGGGCTTGGCGGCCATTATTTCTCTGCGGTCTAAAGGTCTGTCAAGACTTTCGCCATTCATAGCGACGAATCTGGCATTAGTCATCTTTGCCTTTGTCACACTGGATATCTCCTTCTATTACTGGAGGAAAACTTATAGCCCAAAGGCCGTCCAGCAAGTTGATGCTCGTGCCAAAGACAATATTGCCCAGCGTGTTCAATCGTCGTCAGCCATTGTCTACGCCTTCAATAAGCAAGCCAATCCTTACCGGCCCGCCGTCGCTAACGGCGTCGTCATCGCTAATAAAGAGGGGAAGACCTGGGTGCTGACTGTCCCATTCGCGGCAGGTGAAGCGTGGCGTGACCTCCCCAACACTGATGCACTGTGGGTAGATTTTGCCGATGGACGTTCGGAGAAGGGAAGCTGGCTATGGTTCGTCCGGCCGCCACTCAATCTGGCTATCATAGAAGTGGAACTTGCCGATCCACCGGGCACGGTCGAAGTTCATCCTCTTGCGGAGGCACTAATACCGGGCAATGAAGTATTTCATTTGTCCAACCCTTTGCGTACCGAATGGAGACTTCAAACAGGAACCGTGTTAAGAAGACAAAGCAGGCGCAATGCGCATGGTTTTTACGGCCTTCTTGCAACAGACATACCTGCTTATCCAAGCGATATAGGAAGCGGGTTATATGATAAATCGGGCAGGCTGGTCGGCATTTGTATCGGACGGGATGGGAGCGGGACAAAATCCGTCTACGAAATGTTACCATCCAACATCATAGACGAGATTAAGGCCGCCGCCCGCTCAGGCAATCTTGAGCGGCTTACTAAAATCTCTTCGGAGGCAAATCGGCAATGAATATTGTGAGATTAAGACGGCTCCAGGCTGATTACGAAGCGGTGCGTCGCTTGATGCGCCACATGTCTTCAAAAATCTCCATCAAGGGAGTCTCAGGCAATCCGCCTGAACGGTATATTATTAACCTCAAGGTAAGTTCGCTGCGTCAAGTCGGATACGAGCTGACAATCGCGGATGAGCACGAGCTGGAGATTAGGATGCCTCAAGGCTATCCGAGAGATGCGCCCGTGTGTCGTCTACTCACTCCCGTCTTTCACCCTAACATTGCGCCCCACGCCGTCTGCATAGGCGATCATTGGACGGCAGACGAATCACTTGATCGCATGATTATGCGAATCTGTGAGATGCTCGCTTTCCAAAGCTACAATATCAAGAGTCCTCTTAACGGAGAGGCGTCGCAATGGGTCGAAAACCATATCGACCGTCTCCCTCTGGATCACGGAGAATTCTTCATAGACCTGGAGGATTCATTCCTGCAGGATGAACAAAAGGAGAAATGTAGCAATTGTGAGGTCTTAGGCAAGCCTCTGCAAAGATGTGCGTCTGAACATCTGCTCTGCGACGACTGCATCATTTACTGCGGCAGTTGCGGGAGCGTCTTATGCTTAACCTGTGGGCTGGAGGGACATCAATGCACCTCAAAGTCTACAACAGTATGAATAATGGTCTCGCCTCCTCATTTCAAGAGGTTCAAACCGATTCTTCAAAAGCTGTTATGACTTGAGAGACCGGATTATTCCGTTCTGGACTGGCCACCTTTATTGGTGCCCGCGTGGGGAGGTTCTAAGCAGTCTGTGTAAGTGAGTTTTGATTGAGTCCCCCCATCGGCACTCGACCGTCAAAAATGATCGCGAACTGATTCATTGCCCCACTCCAATTCTTGATCGGCATTGTCCATCTCTGACTGATATTCTTCAACCCCGGGTACATCAGCTTGAAAAGGTGCTGTTCACATAGGGCTGGGCTGATTTTGTTCGCGTCAATAGAATTAGAGATAGATGTGTCGACATTTGTACACACTCGTATCCGCCTTGTGTCGCCATTTATGCACATATGAAAACGATCTTCTTAGAGAAATAGGCCATTCTTACCTGCCTCGCCAATGGCATAATCATTGCTAATATTCTCGAATTAATTATTCAAAAGCGTGATCCACTGCGAGGACGGATCGCGCTTGTTAGGTGAACAGTAACTCTCACTTCCTGTTCACCCTCTTTTCAAATTGAGAGTGCCGCTCAGGAGAAGAACTCAAAATATGGTTCGTGCTTATATGGGAGGGCTGGTGTATTGCAACAATTAGCTTCTAGCTGGGACTTATCTAAGAAGGGAAACGGTTTTCAACTGTCGGCTTCAGAACCGAAGTTACCGTCTCAAATTAAGTGCGACAGTCGAAAATTTTGCTGCTTAATTTCAACGCAACGGAGGTTGCGCGAGAACGACTGTGGGTGATCCTGAAATCTTCAGCCTGCTCAGACTTCCAGTGCCTGCAAGAATCTATTGACGTTGCTGATCCAGCCTCTTGTCCCGACAGCTTGTCCAGCATTATTTCCCGCTTTAATCCTGATCTTATATTCCTCATCCCCTCACAGGACTTGACCGTGCATGTGAGTTCGGTAGTTAAAATCATAAAAAAAGATAGGCCCGAAGTGCCTATCATGGTCGTCATTGAAGCGGGCGAGTCGAATGAGATATTGGGCTGGCTTAAGCTTGGAGTTGCTGATTTTCTCACACCACCGCTGAAAGCTCTTGACATCCTTCCAAGGGTTTGGCACGTACTGGATCAACACGGCCGGGAGGAACCCGTGACGCAAAGGCTCAAGGTCAAACTTGGGATCAAACAGCTTATCGGCGAGAGCAAGGCATTCACGGACGAGACAAAAAAGATTCCATTGATTGCCAAATGCGATGCGACCGTTCTGATTTCAGGTGAAACAGGTACGGGAAAGGAGCAATGCGCAAGAGCCATTCATTATCTGAGCCCGAGGGCAGGGAAACCGTTCGTCCCGGTTAATTGTGGAGCTATTCCCGTAGATTTAGTGGAGAACGAACTCTTCGGCCACGAACGCGGCGCATTCACAGGTGCTTCCACATCCGAGCTTGGGCTAATTTATGAGGCCGATGAGGGCACGCTTTTGTTGGATGAGATCGACTGCCTTCCTCTTTTGGCGCAGGTCAAGCTGTTGCGTTTCCTGCAAGAGAAAGAGTACCGGCCCCTGGGCTCAAGGAAGACTTACAAGGCGAATGTTCGGATCATGGCTGCGTCAAACACGGATCTCGGAGAAGCTGTGAGTGCCGGGAGGCTGCGCCAAGACCTCTATTACAGGTTAGATATTATCCGGCTGAATTTGCCGCCTTTGCGAGAACGTAGAGAGGATATTCTCCTACTGGCGCACCATTTTTTATCCAAGTACGCGAGTGAATTTGACAAAGAGCTGAGAGATTTCTCTGCAGAGGCAGCGCACATGCTCGCCCTCTACAACTGGCCGGGGAACGTGCGGGAATTAGAGCACGTCATCGAGCGCGCCGTCGTGCTCTCAGAGGGAAGTCTCATTCAGGGTCACGATATTAGCTTGCCACAGGTGGAGGCTCCCACCCGCCAGGAATCTTTCCAGATTGAAAAGAACAGAATGATCGAGCAGTTCGAGAAATCTTATATCCAGAAATTGCTTTTGACCTGTGAGGGGAATATTACCAAAGCGGCACAGGTGGCCCAAAAGAATCGACGAGCGTTCTGGGAACTGGTTCGGAAATATCGAATCGACGCTCGATCTTTCAAACCTACTGTTTGAAATCTCCAGGTCAAACCGACCACGCGAGCAGCTCTCGCTTTATCCTGCATGGCCTTTCCGTGGCTCTTCATCAGAGCCGGACAATTAACAACCTTACCAGGACAAATTTATCCTAGCCCTATGTTCCTCAGGTAAAGGGCTTTTTCTCTTATACCGGGCAATCGCCAGGACAAAAATAACCGTCGAGCTTTAACCCACGCAGGAAATCCGGCTCAACCGGAGTGGCCCACAGGTTGCAATGCTTCGCTCTCAGGCTGATATGCGATAAGAAACCCGACTATGTCTAACGCCGACGCGGCACAAACTGCTCACGAGATTTTGGCCTACCTGGCCGAGCATGAAGATGCTCAAGACACCTTGGAAGGGATCGTCGAATGGTGGTTGCTGGAGCAGAAAATCAAGTCCCGGACAGCAGAAGTTGAAAAGGCTCTGGACAATCTCATCGCCGACGGATTGATTCTTGTGAATAAAGGGGGAGATGCGCGGACTCACTACTGCATCAACCCTCAAAAGGTGAGAGATATCCGCGTGCTGCTCAATAAGGTCAAGTGATGGTTGAAGGAGGAGCACAAGGAAGTAAGAACCCTTATCAGTGCTGAAGATGAATATTCGACTCCAAACGAAAGAATGTTCGTTGTCAACGGCAGACAAGTCGTTCGGCCAAATCCCGGTTGACCGCGCCTGACTGCTTCACCGTTAAGCATTATTGCTCTGACTCGAATGGTAACCGCCGCCCCAACTTTAGCCCAAGTCGTCAGTGAAATGATGAATGCTCTGAACAATCTTCTGCCTGCGATACCGCCGCCGCCTCTTCCACCGGGTCAACCGCTCCCCGCTCGCAGCGTTTCGCTGGTCAGTGTCACGGAAAAGACAGTTGGTCTGGGGAACCGTCTGGGAATTGATACCCAAGGCCCGCTTTCCGTCTCCGTCCTGAAGGGAGTTCGGCTTGATGCCGTGGTTCGCTTCCAGTTCTGGGGCAACGATCCGGCGGAGGCAGATGACAGGATCACGGAGATGCACGGATTGCTGCTGGCGGCAAAGGAGCAGTTGAAGGCGCAGGGCTTTCTCACGATCACGGGTGAGGAAACTTCACTGGCCGATAACGTTCCCACGATTCCGGCATGGAGAAAGACCGCGAGCTATCGTCTTTTATACGAGTTCCCCTACAAGGACAACGATGACGCCGGGGGCTTGATCGCTCGCATACCTATCAACATCAACAGCGTATTTAATGAATCGACCCTTGTGACCGATGAGATGGTGCATTGGGACAATGAATTTGCGCTGACGCTGGAAGTACGTCGCAACGCCTCCGGCCCTTTCCCTGTGGGCGAGCTGGCTATTGTGGCTTTCCTTCCCATCCTTTGGGACGGCGATGGAGTCACCATTTCAGCTTTCGTGGGCGGCGTTCTTCGTCAACGCGCTTTCGCCAGTGTGCGGGATTTTCGTAACGCTTTCACTTTAGAGCCTGACCCAATCGAATTAGGCGGGCATTCCTTTCTCGCAGGCCGGATGGTCTTTCCCAACCCGGACTTCCCCGACCCTATCGTGCTCGCGAGAGGCGAGGATTTCTTTCAGGTGGTTTATGCCTCTCCTCCGCTCGATGACATCAACGCTGGTGTGTACCTGCGCGTGCTCAGATAGCGCCAGCAGGTGAAGAGGAGGACTCGACGATGAACTGCCCGGCAGGGGCAGGACAAACGCGGAGTTCTCAGCACTGTAAAAACTGAAGGAGGAACTGACATGGCAGAGATGATCCTGCCGGGAACCTACATCGAAGTCCGGGCCGAAGGATTAATTGTGCCCGGCAGAGTATCTGTAGGCAACCTCGGCGTGGTAGGCACAGCGAGCAATGGGCCAATCGGCGTGCCGGTGATTCTGGGCAGCTACTCCGAGGCGCGCGAGCGCTTCGGTGAATACGATGCCTTCATTGACGGCAGCAGCGATGAGTTGACGCTGGTACGCGCCCTGGAACTCGCCTTTAGCGAAGGCGCGACCACGGTCTTTGCTGTGCGTGTTGCTCAAGGGCTACCACTTACCCCAACCCAAATCGGAAACCTATCGGCCAGCTATATGATTCGCTCTGCGGGCGCTGACAATGTCAACCTGATAGCGAAGAACCCCGGAACATTGGGCAACGATCTGGAGATAAACATCACGGCGGCGGACCAGGATGCCTTTATCGATAAAGAGGAGTTCACAGGCGGCGGCCCGTTCACTTTAGCCAACGCGCCAGTAAAGGCGAGTGCTCGCAATCGCATCCGGCTCGCCACTATCAATGGGACGCGCTCACTCACCATTATTTACGATACAGCGGGCGATCCTGGCCCAGGCAGAGTAAATATTGATACCGCAACCGGGGACTTGACCTTAGATGCTGCCCTTGATCCGGCCGACACACTGGGGTTGACAGCTTCATATGTCGTGGATCGCGGCAGTGCGGTTAAAGTGACGCTGCGACGTGGAACCACCGATGAAGTGTACACGGTGGTCAGCGGAAATGATCTGGCCGGTGAAATCAACAGAGAACCGGGCGGGTCTGCCCTGGCGAGGGCGATCCCACAGGGCGGCGCTGCTAGCTTGCCGGACTTGTCACCCAGCGCCAGCGACTTCGCACCTTTTGGAGTCGGCCCTGGCAACACCGTCGGCGATAACGGAGCGGCTGCCACGGCCAGCGATTACAAGTTCGGGCTCGACCTGCTGCTCAACGAACCGGCTCATATCATGGTCGCTGCGGGCCAGGACGACAGTTTTGGCGATGAGCTGAATGCTCATTGTCAGCAAGCCTCGACCGATGTCGTCAAAGGTGATCGCATCGGCGTGGTCGGCAGCCGCCTCGGCGCGACGCTGGACTCGATACGCGGTCACAATTTGGACAGCGACCGGCTGATCTTTGTCGCACCCGGCATCAAGGCGAACGATGCGGCCAGCGGCAAAGAGGTCACGCTGCCCGGTGCATATACGGCGGCGGCCGTAGCTGGCTTGCTGGCTGCCCTTCCAGCCCACAATAGCCCGACCAACAAGATTCTCTCGGTCGGCGGTCTGGAACAGCGTTACACCTCCGCCGAGCTGACACAACTGGTGCAGAATCGCGTGCTCGCCGTCGAGCAGCGCCAGGGCTTTCGTATCGTCAAAGGCATCACCACCTCTACTAATACGGCCTTCGCACAGATCACCACCCGGCGCATCGTCGACTTTGCCAAGTTCGGCGTCCGTTCGGCCTCTATTTCCTTTATCGGAAAGCTCAACAACGAACGTGTGCGCACCGCTTTACGGGGTGCCATTAACAGCTTCCTGGGTGAAATGGTGGACGATGAGATGCTGATTAGCTATGACCTTGAAGTCTCTGCCACACGGGCTGAAGAGATCAAAGGCATCGTCCGCGTGACGATGGTGCTCAGACCCACGTTCAGCATCGACTTCATCAAGGTCACCATGTTCTTAGAATAAGGAGAAATCTTTATGGCAATGACCAATGTCTATACCGGCGCGAACGGGATTCTTCTGTTTTTCAAAGAGACCGGGCCTGAGGGCGACGATGCCGAGGCGCTTCTGGGCGCGCAGATGTACGACCTGGGCCAGGTCGGGCGGGTCACAGATGTCGAAATCCACGTCCAGACACATCTGTCAACCTACCATGAAATAGGCCAGCGCCATCCGACCTCGCTGCATTCAGGCAATGTCAACATCAGCGGCAAAATTGGCCGCGCCTATATCAACGGCGCGCTGCTCTTTCTGTTGCTCGGACGTGGCGCTAACCCGAACAACATTTCGGAAAGCCCTGAGTACCCGTTACCGGCGCTCCTGATGAACTTGATTCTTCAAGACCCGGCGCATCCCGAAACGAGGTCGGTCTTGACCCTCGAAGGCGTCAAGTTTGAGAACTGGGCGTTCGCCTTGCCCGAAGACAATTTCGTCATGGAGAACGTCACCTTCAAGGCGCTGCGTATCAGGGTGCAGGATGAAGAGGCGACGACGCCGGGCGGAGCGCGCGCTGTGAAGCTGCCCACGTTCCCACCAGTGACCCAGTAACAGAGGAGACATAGCACATGACGCTGACCGCTGAAGAACTGTTGGCCGGCGGTGCTCTGGCTCACGAAGTAGAGATTCCGGCTGACCTGCTGGGCACTAACGGCAAGGGGCCGCTCGATGCCCGTCTGACGTTGCGCCCGCTGACGGTGTGTGACCTCCAGCGCATAAGCCGTGCGGCACGCGAGGACGAAAATCTGTCGGCGGCGCTGATGATCCAGCAGGCGCTCGTCGAGCCGCCGCTCAAGTTCGAACAGGTCTCGCAATTGCCCGCCGGTCTGGCACGCTTTCTGGTCGAGCGGATCAATTCGATCAGCGGCATCAGCACCCCGCGAGATGAGCTTGAAGAATTGGTTCAAGCGCCGCTCGCCAAAGCCTGCTTCATTCTGGCGAAAGAATTTGGCTGGACGCCGGAGCAGGTCAGCGGGATGACCATCGGTCAGATTTTGCTCTACTTGCAGATGGCCGGAGGGCGTGGTGACGGCGTATGAACGAGCACGCGCAAAACGTGTTGACGGCTGGCGGCGCGCCCTCGTGCTGGCGGCGCGGGATGAAGAGAGACGTGGCACGATTGAATGCCCTCGACCGTGCCAGCGGTTGGATCAAGGCGTTCGTTTCGATGCCCGTCGGGTTACGAGAGGGTAGCATCCTGGGGGATTGCTTTGCCTCCATATTGGCCGGAACAGAACACACGGCCGGAGAGGAGACTGCTGCCCGCCGTCTGTCGCGGCCACGGTTCACAGGGCCTTTTGAATCCGAGACAGGCGAAAGGCGTGCAGGTAACAATGAGCCTTCGCCACCGACGCAACGAACAGTCAAATTCTCCTTAAGGAGACAAGACACGCAGTCGCCTCTGAACGAACTGCCGAGACAGGCCGATCACGAATTGCTTTGCCGACTGGCTGACGTTTTACCCGCCTCAACGAAAATCAGAAGGCAGCATTCCAACCCGACCTCAGCACGTCTGAAGGCGACGCAGCAAGCTCTGTTTCAGCAGATACGCGATGTTGAATCGACAAGGGATGCGTCAGTCTCGGAGCCCGCGCCTGTCGGACTGTCACATGAAACGCTCGAAGCCTCGCAGCGGAGCTGGCAAGATGAGTTGGTCAGGCGAATCAAGCGTGTCATCTCTCCGGCGAAGCCGCCTTTATCCGAGGTGGCTTCGCCGGAGCAAGACCTGATGGCCCGGGCTTGGTCTACGTCCTTCAGTGGGCCAACAGCGCCGTTCGAGTTGCTGGACTATTTGAGCACCCCGCCTCGACGAGACCGAGCGGCGAGCAACGACAAAGGGCACGCGCGCACGACAGCGCGCTCTTTATCGAAAGAGCAAAAAAACGGTGTGCCTGAAGAATTTCGGAGTCGCGCTTCGACCGGCGCTCAACCGGCGGCGAATCCGAGAGCCAATGATTCATGGCCGGATGCCCGGTCGCGTGAAACCTCCAACGCGTTCGACGATCCCACCTCGCTCAGAGCTGAGCGCCTGACGCCTTTCACGCGGGCGAGCGAAAACGCGCAGGGCGCAGAGGACGGCCAGCGGATCACGGATAGAAGAGCGGGCGCTCGCACACGAGGGCCGTCCTTCTCTTCAACTTCCGGCAGCTTGCCGCCGGGCCATCCTGCACAGGTCAAGCCCTCTTGGAGCGAGTTCTGGGAGCCTTTGAGACCTCCTGAAGATAACTTTGATCCGCGAATGGAGAAAGACCCTTCGACGAGCGGATGGGCCCAACAGATCGAGCCTCCGACGATTGCTCCTCAGTTGCCGCCGCTCATTCCGCCGCAGATGGTGGGGATGCCCGTGCTGCCGGTTGCGGCGGCCACAGCGCGCCGTGGGGCGCGTGCCGAAGAGACGGCGGACGAAGACCTTGATCTTCTGGCCGACAGAATCAAGCGCATTCTTGATGAAGAAGCGCGCCGCCACGGGATAGACGTGTAGAACCATGCGACCGATGCTTGACGACTTGGAGTTGCCGCAAGTGCAAGAGATTGCCACCCTTGAACGGCGTGTGTTAGCCGAGCACAAGCCGCCGGGGATGTCGGGAAGCCTGCTGCAAAATATGGGACGCAGGCCCACGCGCCTCACCTTGTGGGGTGTCGCCACCGGCCCTCAGACGGATACTCAGGACTTTCTGGAGAAACTGGATGGCAAGTTCCGGGCCGCGCTGCCGGTCTCTTTCATTGCCGACATTATTGCCGACGCGAATATAGAGAAGGTCGTGATCGAAGACTTACGGGTGCAAGACCTTGCCGGCCAGCCACAGCGCTTCGCTTACCTGCTCACGTTACGTCAATTTATCGAGCCGGTTGAGCCGGCGGATGTATCGGCAATCAACACCAACATTCTCGATGATGCGCTCAACCTGATTGATGACTTAACAGTCGGGTTTGAGATTATCGAACAACTCTCGGCTTTTGTCAGTCGGCTCACTGAATTGAGCCAAACACTGCAACGCCAGTCGGCTGAGCAGTGATCTTGACGGCTCAAGAGAGAAGGATAAAAAAAGATGGCAGACACTGAAAAAACCCTGACCCAGTTGAAAACGTCCCTGACCGAACTTGACAAGTTGTTGGGCGAGCAGAAGGTCAAAGACGCCATCAAGGCCGTCCCTGATTCGATCATGAATCCGGTTCTTGACGGGCTCAAGACGGTTCTCAACGTCATCAAAGACGCGCTCGACGAGATAGAAAAAAATCTGGACAAATTGAAGGATCTTCCCGCGCTGCTTAAAGCTGTCAACGATCTTTTGACGGCTGCGGAAGGACTTGCCCCCGGTCAGAAAGACACGTTGAAGAACGTCAAGGATATTGTGAATACTCTGCAAGACCTACCGAGCGCCGCCGACATATTGGCGATTGTGAATCTCATCAAAGGGATCATCACCAAGCTCGAAGCGCTATGAGTTATTACCCTCACGCGGGTGGCTTGCCGCACAACTTCGGCGGCTTATTTCAGAGGACGTTGGCGGAGTATTAATCTATGGCCCGGCCCATGCTCGATGATGTCGAGCTAGAGCAAGTACAGAGTATCGAAGCAGAGGAAGAACACATCCTCGCACAGCACTCTATCCCTGCCCTCGAAGGCGACTTCCTTCAGCGCCTCGATCGCCGCGCCGCTCAGATCACTCTGCAAGGCGTCCTCACGGGCCCGGAGGTGCGCCCCGATCTGGAGAAACTGCGCGAGAAGTTTCGCCTCGCCGCGCCCGTCTCGTTTGTCTCCGACATTGCGACGGCGACTAAAGTCGAGAAGATGCTGATCGAGGAGTTGGGCGTGCGGGAATTGGCAGGCAAGCCGCAACGCTTTGAGTACGCCTTTACGCTGCGCGAGTTCATCCCGCCGCCAGCGCCGCGAACCATCCCTCCGCCGCCCATCCCGCCTGAGCCACAGCCGGAGGTCAGCACTTTGATCGTCGAGGTGATCGTGGAAGGCGATCCGGCGTTTGATTTCAGCACGGTGACGGTGACGGTGGACGGCCGGCAGGATGACGGCACTTCACTGTCGCGGACGTTGACTGATCGCACGGAGAACATCTGGACAGAGGAGGACATGCCGCCGGGACAGTACACGGCCACGGCGGTTGTCACTGACCCGGAAGAGATGAGCGGGTCGGCGCAGGCGACCGTCAGAGAGGGGCAAACCGTTCAGGTCACGATCACGCTGCGTCGCGCCACGGGCATCGCCAAAGCCTTCATTATTCACTTCCGTTTTGACAGAGCATTTGTCGAGCCGTGCATGTTGGAGGTCTTGGAACGGGTTTTTACATACGCGCAGGCACACCCGAACGAGAAGATCGTCGTCGTCGGCCATACTGATCTGGTCGGCTCCGGCGAGTACAACCAATCGCTGTCGGAGCGAAGGGCGCGCAGCGTCTTTGCCTTCCTGACCTTCAGCACTTCCGACGCCTTGCGTGCTTCCGCCATCGAAGACCTGAACACTATGCGCAAGCGTGCCACAGGTGGGCTGCCCAGTCTTAATGATAGCTGGAGCACGCGCGAGTATCAGTACATGCTGCAAACGCTCGAATTCTACTCAGGGAATATTGACGAGATACATGGGCCGAGGACGGATGCCGCCGTGCGCGATTTTCAGCAGAGCAAGGGACTGCCTGTGACAGGGATCGTTGACGAGGCGACCTGGCCGGTGTTGATTAAGGATTATCTGGGCGCTGGCGCGCTGGCTTTCCCTGAGAACAGATTTTTGCGCAATGCTAATTCGGAAGAGGGCTGCGACGGTGGCATCCTCAAATGGTTGGGCTGTGGCGAGCAAGACCCGGTCAGGAATACGGAGGATGCCTGGCGGCCTAACAGGCGGACAGAGATTCTCTTCGTCAGGGTCGACGCGCTGCCCTGCAAAGTTCCTCCGCCGGTGACCTTGAATCTACCGCCGCCGCCTGCGGGCACGCCGCCCAGAGCATGGTGCTTAGGGCCGGGCAACGTGAATGCGCGCTGCTGTTTTCTCACTCGCACCACCGAGCAGCCGAACAAGTTGCTGGTTCGTCCAGCCGAGCCTGACAAAGTTACCGTCAACGGCACCGTCACGTTCGAGGATGGAACGCCCGTCGCCAACGAGAAGTATGCGTTGATCGCTCCCGACGGAGAGTTTTTACACACGGACGCTAACGGCAATGCTGACCTTGGAGAGAGGCCGCAAGGCCCGCAGAGAGGACGCCCGATATTCAATCGCACGGATGCGGAGGGCAAGTTCAGCTATCCCAAGCAAACACCCGTCGGCATCTACATCATGGAATTGCCTGACCTCAAAGGGCCACCGGCTGCCAGCGAGCAAGTGGTTGCGCGGGCAACCGACGAGCCGCCTCAAGCAGCCATCGGAAATGTGATCTGTATGCGGCTGAATAAGACGCAGGCACAGCCATAGAACAAGTATGAGCAGTAGTCCATCGACAATGCTACCGGGCGAAGTTGGAAACGCCGCCGAGATTGCTGGCATCCTGGCGAAAGCCGCCGGCGCGAATGCCGGTGCCATCTTGCGGCGCGGTCGCGCGCCTCAAGTGGCGGTCGACGCCAAGATCACTGCACCGAATAGGCTGGTGATGGTCAGTAAAGTGCATACGGAACCTAAGAGAGTAGAGATCGTTGTCGGCACGACGGACAAAAAATTTCCCAGAGGCGGCACGCTCGAATTGATTAGGACGGCGACGAGCGGGAGTATTCGCTTCTTCGACGCTGTGAAAGAGGGTAATGAGGTCTTGAACGATACCCTCACGGGGCGGGTATGTACTGCTGTCGAATTAAAAGCGGGTTTTCATATATTTGCCCAGGGCGCTGGCCCGAGCGCCAATCTCGATGACGTGCATCTCAAATTAACTCTTGAGGCTGGGCCAACGACCGGGAAATCGGCGGAGATCACCTTGACCGCTATTGAGCTGACGCTCGACATCAGCCCGCCTCGCACCTCACCCGCAACCCCCTTCGCACCCCTGCCTCAACCCAAGGTCTTACCTCCTAACGTAACGCCCACCGACAAGTGGTTCGCAGGCGTTGTCATCAACGCGCAAGACCCTGACAATAATCAACCGCGAGCACAGCTCATCGTCGGTCAGGTGAAACCGCTCGGCTTTAACGGAGAGTTAGTTCTGCAACAAGTCGGAGTCGTGAACGAGAAGACAGCCAAGAAGGTCAATCGTGCGCAGCTCTTTGAGAACGAAATTCCCGGCCCTAAACAAACACCGAAGGTCGCTGAAGCGGCCAAAACCAATCCGTTCTTTTTCAAAGCTGACACGATCACGTCGCCTGCTGGCCGCGGGTTTTTCATAGAGGGTAAAACTGCGAGCGCGACACTGCGCGATACCGCCTTTCAACTTGGAATTAAAGATTTGGAGAATGACGGCGACCGCGTTGCCTTCGCCGTTGCAGTCGCGCCGCTCATCACTGTGGACTCTACGGTTGTCGTCGCCAAGAAGCCGCACACCAATCCGGCGCGCCGCAAAATCAAGCTCAGCACGAGCGCGCCCTTTGATCGTAAGAGCACGCTCAAGCGTTCGGACAACGGGCCTATCAAATTCTTCGACAAGTCGAAAGACGGGACTGAGATTGATCTCAAAAACGCGGGCCGCGAGTTTTCCCCCGACGAGTTGAAAAAAGGGATCGAGCTTTTCGCAGAGAGCGAGAACCCCAGTGCCACGCTGGACGAATGCAAGCTCACTTATACCCTCGAAACGGGAGCGACGCCGGTCGGTGGGGCGACCACTTTGTCGCTGACCGCGTTCGATTTTACGCTCGATATTTGTGGGCCGCGAACAGCGCCTGCTGTCGAGCCGTCTGCGCTCTCGCTGGCCGACAAGAGCAATCCGGGGCGATTCCTGCAACTACGCAATACCGACTTCACACACCTGCGAGCATTGGTCATCATGCGCCCGCCGAAGCCCGCAGGGTTCACAGGCACTTTAGTGCTTACTCCGCTCTCACCGCGGGTACAGCCCTTTCGGGCCGAGACTCCCGGCGCGGGCCAGACGGCAGAGACGACCCCCTTCACGATTCCCGGCGGCAACATACAGCCAGCCGGAGAGCGATTCTTTGCCGAAGGGGTGACTCTGAGCGGTGCGGTTCGTGACACAGGGTTCCGGCTGGGAATTCAGGGCCTTGAGAATGAAGCTGACAGAGTTACCGTCACCGTCTTCGATCTGGCGATCACGAACAATGTTGCGCCGTTTGCGACCGCTCTGGCCCGCGCGCAGATCGAAGGCGTCCTGGCCCCAGACCGCACCAGCTTTGATATAGGCGACCTGTTCGGCAAACAGCGTGACTCTCTCTTCAGGCTTCGCGCCGATTTAGCCGGGGTCACCGGCAACACTATTCAAGTCAGACTCATCAGCCTTTTGGCCGATGGAACGGAGGCAGAGAGGCAAACCTTCACGCTGACTCGCAGGAGCGGTGATCGCTTCGTCTCGTTGCCCATGATGGCTATTCCTGTGGCCGCGCAGCGAGCGGGCTTGGTCTTTAAAGCGCCGCAGGATATAGACATCATCCTTGCCACGGCTGGCGGCAGGCTCCGCCTTGAGACGCTTGTGCCATTTCCGGGTGTCGGTGTCGCGCAAACGCGCGTGCGTGGTCGAGTGATACGGTTGAGCGTCAATAATCTGAACACGTCCGGGGTGAACGCCGGCGAAGCCGTCAACGCCATCACGCTCGCCCAGCGGACATGGGCGCAGGCCGGGATTGAGCTTCGGCTCGTAGGCCCCATCACGCCACAGACCGACCCCGGTGGCCTGAACAATATCCAGCAGTTACCCAATAATTTTTCCGATAATCTCGGCCCTGATCGAGCCACGCTTTTCGGCCTCAATCCCACGCCTGATATAGATATCTATTTCGTTAATAATGTTCAGGGCGCATTCGGCGAAGCTTTTGGCAGTAATGACCTCAACGCCCCGATGGCAGCTAATTTCGGCAATATGATAATCGAGCAAGGGACGGTCGTACGTAATACTATGGCCCACGAACTTGGTCATATCCTCTTCGACCTGCCCAGAACCGTCAATGGCGGCGGCGATGAGCACAGCTTGTTTACCATCAATGCCGCCGGAGGATTGGTTTCAGGTCTGGCAGCGCCAATAACTAACATTATGGGGGTCGGTAACCCGGTGACCAGGACTGATATGACGCAGGCGCAATGTTTGCGGGCCTTTGCCAGCCCGTTCGTGGCTTTCGTTGAATGATCGCTTCATCGTCTCGGAATGGGAAGCTCTGGGGAGTGAATATGCCGGAAGACACAATGGATGCGTTGGCCGCTCGGATAGAGCTTTTGCTGGAGCAGGATGGATGGGCGCGAACCCGCGAGGAGATAGCCGGTCTGGGGCCGTCCGCTGTTCCCATCCTGATTGCCAAAATAGAGCAAGGTGGGCCGGAGCTTAAGTTCATTGAACGAGCCGTTCTGGCTTTAGGCGAGATTGGCGGCAGCGAAGCGCAGGCTTTCCTCGCCACACTGCTCGATCATGAAAATCCTATCCTCAGAGCGGCGGCCGTGACCGCGCTGGGTCAAGCGGGCGGTGTCGGGCATGCTCAGGCGGTTCATAATCTCTTGAGCGATGAGGATGGGGCGGTGCGCAAGGAGGCCGCCAGAACGCTCGCCAAAATAGGTGATGAAAACAGCATTGAGCCCCTCGAATCTCTGGCCCGGGATGAAGGCCAGCGGTTTTTGAAAGAAGAAGCGCAGGGAGCAGTTGAAGAGATTAAGAAACGTCAAGCCTGAAGAGAGGCACGACTCCTGAAACATCATGTTGCTCACTCCGGCATATAAACTGACTATCGGAAGCAAGGTCATAGATACCACCGATGAGCCGCAGGCCAGCACGGTCGTAGACCTTCTGGTGAGTCTGGATATGGAGACGCCCGCCGATAGCTTCACGATGGTGCTGGGGAATGTCGGCAGTTTCAAACCCGCCCGTGATGATGAGACGCAGATCGAGCTTGGCTATGCCGACAATGGGGGAACGTCTCAAGTCTTTACGGGGAAAGTCGTCGCGGTTGGGCCAAGCCTGACGAAGACGCGCGTGACGGGCTACAGCGGTGCCGACGCATTGCTGCGTACCTTCGTCGAACAGACCTTTGAGAGCAAGACGGCGGGCGCAATCGTCCGCGACCTGGCCGACAAAGCGGGCCTGGACGTGGCGATTGCCAAGGATGGAATTACGTTCCCGGTCTACGTCGTGGATGGGCGGCGCAACGTCTATCAGCACATGCATGATCTGGCCGACCTGAGTGGCTTCGATCTATACGTCAACGCGGATGGGGAGTTGGTCTTTGAGAAGTTTGTCGGGGGAAAGACCGTTCATGTCTTCGAGTTCGCCAAAGAGATCGTCTCGCTGGAAGTGTTACGAACACCGCCCGTCGCCGGGCTGGTGGAAGCTTTCGGCGAGAGCCCGACCGGCAGTCAGGGCGATGACGCCGCATCATGGTTGACGACCGATTTCAGCAACTCGAAGGGGAAAGCCGGATCAGGCGCGCTCTTCCTGTTGGAACGGTCGGCTCTGCGCACGAAAAAAGCGGCGGGTATTGCGGCCACTGCATTGCTGACAACCATCAAGCGCCGCAGCTTGCGCGGTCGTCTCACCTCCTTTGGACGACCGCAGGTAAAGCTCGGCGATGCCATTCAACTACGCGGCTTGGCCGATGATTCGTTGAATACGAGTTTTCAGGTGCGAAAGGTTCAGCACCGCATCACCAAACTGGGCGGGTTCACGACGACCGTCGGCTTCCGCGCCATTGATGTCGAAGCCGTGGCTCCGCCGGTTGTGATTTGAGCCGAAATGTTTTCTCGACACTTTGTTTAGAACGAGGGCGACTTTGAGCAACATCGTCAATACCATTCAGGAGATCGTGCGGCACGAGATGCGCCGCGTACGCGTGACCGAATTGGGGATCGTCGAGGCGGTCTTTCCGCATCGCGGCGGCAGCGACAAGGACAACTATGCCTGCGACGTGCGCTTGAAGAATAGCGGGTTGCTTCTCAAGCGTGTGCCGACGATGTCGGGCCATATCGGCACGGCGGCCATTCCCAACGTCGGCGATCTGGTGCTGCTCATCTTCGACAAGGGCGATATCAATCAACCGATCATCATCGGGCGCATGTATAACGACAAGGCGCGCCCGCCAATCAACGATACGGACGAAGTGATCTTCCGCTTGCCGCTGGCCGAAGCGGACGATAAGACGATCAAGGGGGCGATCCGTAATCACCAGTCCAAGTCGCCGCCCCGCGAAATCATTTTCGAGATGCCGCCCAAGATCACCGTGCGCATCACAGACGGCACTGTGCGCGCCACCGCCGGCAAGACCGAGATGAAACTGGAACAACCTGACGGGAGCGGCGGCACGGTCACAGTGCTGGCGGGCCGGACTAAGATCACCATGAATCAGGATGGCGATGTGGTGGTTGAGGCGGCGGGGGCGATGACCTTGAAAGCCACTCGTGATCTGACGCTGGAAGGACAAAACGTCACCATCAAAGGCAAGATGAAGACGGAAATTCAAGCAGGCACGGAGGCAACGTTGAAGGCCAACATGGGGGCGACGGTCAACGGTGGACTCTCGTCAACTGTTCAGGGCGCGACGGTCAGTGTCAAAGGGATAACTTCATTTTCACCTTAAGGAGCGAGGGCATGCCCGGTTCACCCGTAAGCATAGGCTGTATGGTGCTGATTACACCCGGCGCTTCAGGGCCGCCAGATAACGGAACGATCATTGCGATCTTCCCGCCGGTAATCGTGGCTGGCGGGGTGCCGCTGGCGACATCCGGCTCGCTGTGCCTGATGATTAACTCGGTATTCGGCTTTCCTTATCCGCTCGTCATCGGGCCGTTGGCGAGTTCCGGTGTGACGGTCGGTGGCCGCTCACTCGTGCGTATGGGCGACAACATCCCGACGCCGCCCGGCATCCTGACCGTACTTGGCCCACCGGCTGCGCCGTTCATCAACGACCAGTCGCCGCCGTGATTCAAGTTGAGCGGAGAATTCAGAAAATCAAGGAGTCTTAAAAATAACCGACCGCTGAGGGACAAAGGACTCAAAGGCGCATCATGGTCAGGGACTTAAAAAGATTCGGCACGGACTTACGCTTGCTGCATAACCTGGAGCGTCAGAAAAGTAATCGCGATCCGGGCAACGATCTATCTGTGGCGCGGCGACCCGAGACAGGTCAGGTAGACCTTGAAACATTGTCCGATGCAGACAATCTGGTGCAGGCATTGTTGCTGCGCTTTCTGACACCGATGGGCGAGATGGCCCAGTTAGGTCATCCAGACTACGGCTCGCGGTTGGCCGAACTCATTGGTGAGCTTAATACGGAGACCAATCGCAACCGCGCCAAGTTGTATGTCTTGCAGGCACTGGCGCTTGAGCCGCGTGTCAAGCAGGTGATCTCGGTGCAGGTCAAACAGGATCGGAAGAGACCAACCTTGATGGAGATCAGTGTCTCGCTGCTGGCGATTGACAGTGACACACCGCTCAACCTGGTCTTTCCCTTCTTTCTTGAGAGAGGCGTAACCCCGTGAACCCCGAAACTCTGAATCTGATCGAGCGTCCTTATCAAGAGATTGTGGACGACATCCTGACGGCGATTGTCGGCGGTATCGTTAACGAGCCGATCTTCTTCGATCTCAAAGAAGACCTTTACCCGCTCTCTCAGCCGTCGAGCGACGTGCGCGGCATCACCGGCACATTGACGCTGCCCGGCGCGAACGGCGAGTTGCAGCCGACGCACCATAGCTTTCAGAAGTCTGTGGACTTCATCTTCAGCGAGGGCGACAACGGTGTCGTCTGGCAGCAGGGCGGCGCGAAACCGGACGATGAGACCATCTTCTACGTAGACTACTTCCGGCGCGACAGCCGCTCGCCGTTGAGCGACATTAATGTGGGCAGCGTGACGCGCACGCTGGGCGAGGCGATTGGCCGCGAGATTGCGACCGTCTACCAACAGATCAACCTTGCCTACTTATCCGGCTTTGTGGACACCGCGACGGGGCAATCGCTCGATTTGGTCGTCGCCATTCTGGGTGTCAAGCGCAAGACCAAGGAGTTCGCTCAGGGGCTCGTGACTTTCTTTCGTGATCCGGCTGCCGGGGACGGCAATATCACGATCCCCGAAAACACTCTACTGAGCACGGAAAAAGGCGAGGCCACCTTCGTCACCATCGAGTTGCGAACCCTTCAACGCGGTCAGGTGCGTATAGATGTGCCGGTGCGGGCTACCCTCGCCTCCAAAGGTGAAGCCGGGATCGTCAAAGCCGGAGCCATCACGACACTCGCACAGCCGATCACAGGCATCTCTCGCGTGACCAATTTCGAAGCCACCTTCCTCGGCGCTGAAGGCGAGACTGATGAGCAGTTGCGCGCCCGCGCCAAGGCGAAGTTGCGCGCGATTGGTAATGCGACCATCGCCGCGCTGGCGAATGCTGTCTTTGAGGGCCGCGCCAAGCTGGCCGAAGTGTTTGACCCAAACAGCGCGCCCGCCAAACGCACGACCCCGGGCACCGTCGCCCTCTTGATTGAAAGCGAGCCGGAACGATTCCTGAGCCTGCAAGCTGCCGTCGAGCAGACGCGCGCCGCCGGCGTGCAGGTCACACTGGTGGCCCGCTATGTCTTTTTCAAGCCGCGCATCGTCGCACGCATTGATCCCGGCTTGACGGGCGCGGGGAAAGAGAAACTCATTGGCCAGATCATCGAGGCAATGCAGCAGTATGTCGATACGCTCAGCACAGGCGATCCGGCCTCCGGCGATGAGCTGCTGAAAGCGATCAAGAAGGTCAAAGAGGTCAAGGAGGCTAAGATCGTAGATGTACTGACTTCGCGCTCTGACATCGGCCAGCCCGGCGCTGAAGGTCTGGTCAAGGTTCTGCTGGATGCGATCAGTACCGCGCAGGCCAACGAGACAGCGACCGATACTGCGGCCAGAGATGCTGCCTTGAGTGTGGCCTTGACCAACGTCCTCGAAGGGGTATCGCTGACCCCGACCGGACAACGCATCCCAGACCGCAGTCTGGTTCAGGGGCCAACAGGCCAGCGCGCTACGGATGCCGAGATAGAGTCCGGCCAGTTCCAGGTGGTGGCCGTCGTCGGCGGCGAAAAGTGGTGGGTCGTACTCGATGTCGAACCCGCTGACATTGTGATGTCGGAGATTTAGTATGCCGACCAAAACTGAACGCATTCTGAGCTATCTGCCGAGCACCTTTCGCGCTCTGCCCAAGCCGACGGCACTCTTTACAGTGGCCGACGCCTTTGGCGGCGAATTGTTGCAGGCCGAGAATAATCTGGCTGCGCTCATGTTGGCTCACTGGGTGGAGCGTGCGGACAAGGGCGCAGAATTGATTGATGATCTGGCGCGCTTCGCCTCGCTCTATGGTCTGGCTCCGCGGCCGGAGGAGAGTGTCGAAGAGTTTCGCGAGCACCTCAAGCGTTATGTCCGCACTTTCCTCGATGGAACGACCACGGTGCAAGGCATCCTGCGTGTGACGGCTGAAGCCCTTGGTCTGCGCATCGCCGATGAGTACACGGAGATGGATACGTGGTGGTCGCGCAAGGATGATGCGCTGGTCGATACAGAGCCGCGCGGTGATGATGCTGCAAGCTTGCTGCTTGGCATTGACCGGGCGGATGTCGCGGGAGAGCCTGCGCGCCCGGCTTCGATCACGGGGAACGTAGATTTGAATAATGGTGCGGACTTGCGCGGCGCGTCTGTCCTGAGCATTCAGGTGGATGCGGCTGCGCCGGTGGAGATAGACCTTGCCGCGCATGTCTCTGCTCTGTCTGCGGCAAAGCTTGAGGAGATCGAAGAAGCTATCAATGACATCTTAGGCTCTACAGTAGCCAGCAGCGAGGGCCACCATCTGAAGTTAACTTCGCCAACTACCGGCCCGGCAAGCCGCCTTGAGATACGCGACGTGACGGGCGATGCTGCTCCAAGACTTTTGGGTCTGCTTTCACTCAACTATCGTGGCACGGATGCGAAGGGGGCAGAGGTTGATGGGTTGGTTGATCTGAGCGGCGGCGTTAATCTGAGTGAGACGCGTTACCTGCGCCTGCTCGTGGATGGCAAACATCTGGCCGAAGTGGATTGCGCTGGAACAAACCCCGCCGCCAGTACGCTTGACGAGATCAGGGACGCGATTAATAACGGGTTGAGTATGACCATCACCTCGCATGATGGCCGCTTCTTAAAGCTCATTTCACCGACAAAAGGCTTCAACAGCAGTATCGCTTTCCTCTCACCCGCCGCCGGCGATGCTAAAGAGCGACTGTTCGGGCCGGTCGAGCCATTTACCATCGGGCACGATGAGCGCCCGGCGCAAGTTCTTGGCGCGCGCGACCTCGGCAATGGTGTTGACCTCAGTGCCCGCTCTGTGGTGCGTGTTCAGATTGACGATCAAGCGCAGTACACGGTCGACTGCGCCGGTGAAGAGCCGGAGCGGACGCGCCTCGGCGAGATCGTCGCGGCGTTTAATGCCAAGCTGGGCGCGAACGTCGCATCGCATGACGGCCATTTCATACGCTTGACTTCGCCGACAACAGGCCCGACCAGCGCCATCACCTTCGAGTTGGTCTCGCCGGATGAGGATGCGACCGGGATCATCTTCGGCATCGGCCCGAGGGTATTTGAGGGAGAAGCAGCCACCCGTGGCCGTCTCACAGGGACGCCGGATTTGTTTACGGGCGTTGACCTCGGCGCGCTCCACTTCATACAGGTGTCTGTGGATGGTGGCCCGCTCCTGACAGTTAATCTACATAAAGGCGTCAATGATGAGCGCAGGGCGACACTTGACGAGATCAGAGATGCCATCAACGACGTACTGGGCCCAAACATCGCATCGCACGATGACCATCATCTGACGTTAGCTTCGCCGACAGTTGGCGGAAGCAGTCGCATCACCATTGAGCCTTTGCTGAAGACTCGTCGTCGCCGTTTTGTGACGCGCGCCTTTGCGACAGACGAAGCGGCGCAGGCCATCTTCGGTTTCTTTACCCGTCAGGCACAGGGAGAGGAAGCGACGCGCGCGCGGGTCGCCGGGACTGTTGATCTGAGCCGTGGCGTTGATCTGCGAGATGAACGATTTTTGCGCCTCACTGTGGATGACGCGGAGGCTGTTGATATTGATTGCGCAGGGATGCGTCCGCGAGCAACGTTGATAAGCGAGGTCGTGGAAAAGATTAACAACGCGGTTAAGGCAGACGCCGGTCATGAGGTGGCCAGCTCAACGCCCGACGGCAAATATTTATTGCTGGCCTCGCCCTCGTCAGGTGCGAGCAGTCGCATTGCGTTCGAGCCGCCCCGCGCGGATGATGCGCTGGATACGCTGCTCGGACTAGAGCCGGAGACGTTTAGCGGTCGTAGCGCGACCCGAGTCTCTTTTGTCGGAACAGTTGACCTCAGCGCAGGCGTTGATCTGAGCGCCGCCGACCGAATAAAAATCAACATCGATGGTCAAACATTCGAGATAGCTTGCGCCGGAGCAGACCCCGCGCACACAAAGCTGAGTGAAATAAAGTCTGCGATCAACACGGGAGTAGGAGCGGCGGTCGCCTCCGATGATGGCAGCCATATTATTCTGACTTCTCCCTCGATCGGGATCAATAGCCGTGTCGGATTTGCCGTCCCAACCGATCACGATGCGACCAGGTTGATTTTCGGCATTCGTCCCCCGCGAAGTTATCACGGGACTGATGCTGCGCCCGCCCGGGCTGTCGGCGTCAGAGATTTACATGCCGGGGCTGACCTGAGCGTGGCTCGTTTCCTGCGTCTGGCCCTCGACGGCGGTCAACCCGTGGATGTGGATTGTGCAGCTCAAGCAGGCGCGGACAAGTCTCATGTGCCTCTCGGCCAAATTGTGACGACCATTAACGAAGCTCTCAACGCAGCCAATGCTCCGGGCATCGCCACGCAGGATGGAGCGCACCTGATTCTTTCGACAACTACTCATGGAACAAACGCACGGCTAGACCTGTTGCCGCACCCCTCCGGCGACGCGCGCTTGAGACTGTTCGATGTGGTGAAGGATGTGACGACCGGGAGCGACCCGACCCCGGCCAGCATCACCGGCGTCGTGGACTTGCTCACGCCCGTGAACCTGGAAGGTCAAAGTTTTCTCAGGCTCTCCGTAGACGGTGGGCGTCCGGTAGATGTGAATGTGGCGGGCGTCGCCCGCGCCACGACTTTTCTGGATGAGATTATCGCAAGGATCAACGAGGTCTTTCCGCAGTTGGCTTCGGCGACCGAAGATGATCGGCTGCGCTTAACCTCCCCGACGAGGGGTGAAAAAAGCAGCATCGAATTATTGCCTTTACGTGCGCTTGAATTGATTGAGTATCCACCTGTCGCGACCGCTTTTCCCCCCGCTGACAAGCCGGCTCTTTCCATTCGCCATGGCGACCGCTGGGCCGTGAGGAACGACGGAGTGGCCGAGGCCGCGCTGAAGATTGAATTGAGCGCGCCGCATGGTGTCGCCGGGCCGGAGTTCGTCAATCGCACCACAGGCCAGCGCATACGGCTCATGGTTGTCGTCCGTCCAGGCGAGCGAGCCGATTTGTGGTCTGATGCCGAGATGAAACTGCATGCCGCGATCATCGCCATTGATGGAACGCCTCGGCCCGTGCCCAACTCAAGAATCCTAACCGGGCCGCTCGGCCCTCAAACGTGGGTTCCCTTCGAGGGTGAATGGGAATTGAGCGATGGTCAGGACGATGATCCGGCAACCATCCAGTTAAATAACCCGCTCGCGGAATCTGTCATCGTGTTGCGTGCGCGCGCTTCGTCTCCAGATGCCGGCCGCGTCCGTGTCAGTGTGATCGAGGCCAGTCTGAGCGGGCAGAGCGGTGGAGCGGTAAGCCCTGAAGGGCAAGCGGTTCGGCTGGCCGGGCGAGTACGCGCGAGCGATAACGCTTACTGGCTTACAGACGGGACGGAAAAAAAGCTGGCACGACTGCGGGCCGGGAGCAGCGTCATGCTCGGCGAGCATGTAGGCCGCGTCGTCAGCGTGTATGGGCCACTACACACAGTCGAAGGCCCGACGCCGCTGATGATTGTCGAACGTATCGCCGACCTGTTCGATGTGACGTTGCGGCAGGTGAGGGGCGGCGGCTCGCCAATCGTCGAGACCTATGCCGGCGTGGCGATCGGCACAGGCGTCGAGGCCCATGAGGAGATCGTTGGACAGATCAATGATATGACAAGCCCGTCGCAACTGGTGCGTGCGGAAGAATCAGACAAGAGCGCCGCATTGATATTGCCGCGTGGGCGCTCGCAGTGGAGCTATCTGGATTGCTACGGGACGCGCTTCAATCGCGCCTGGTTCGACACTCGATTCAGTGGCGGGTTGTGCGCTGAGCGGGCCGTGTTCAATATCAGTCGCTTCACGCGCGTGCCGCCGGGACTGGAAGCCTCCGTCTTCGCCTCGTCCGGGGCGATCACCGATCCGCCCGTCGAGATTCGCTTTCATTGGTCACGGCATCAGCCCGGAGCTTTTATTGTCAATTTGCCGGCCGACCTGCCGGAGCGATTCGGTGGACGATTTAACCAGCTCCGTTTCGCCAAAGCGGGCGACCAGCCTGAAGAGTTCAGGAACGTTGTGACCGAACCGACCACCGACCCGGATTACCTGATAACTCGCCTCGGCGAATCAAAGCTGCTCAAGGTGAATCCGCAACCTGTCGGGCGTGTGCCCATCGGGTTTGAAGCAGCGGTCATGCCTTTTCGTCGCCCGCGCTTTCTGACGGGCGGAACAGATACCAGACCGGCGCGAATCTTTCTGGCCGAGAAGGACGTGGAGGGTTTTATAGAGGTAAGCGCGTTCGAGCCAGGGGCTTGGGGAAATTCAATCGCTTTGGCCGCGCGCAAAGCAGGCCCCGCGCGCTTCGATGTGACAGTGAGTTATCAAGCCGCCCGTTTTGAGAACGCGCGGCGGGTCGCGCTCGGGGGCGCAGAGTTGCCCGCGTTGGCCCAGGACATTTTACGGCCCGGCCCTGTGGGAATCCTACAGGCCAAGGCCGCTGGCGTTCA
The DNA here is from genome assembly GCA_036522655.1 of Pyrinomonadaceae bacterium. Lineage (GTDB taxonomy): Bacteria > Acidobacteriota > Blastocatellia > Pyrinomonadales > Pyrinomonadaceae > DASQYE01. Next base: position 66,349 of record DATDFK010000054.1, read on the forward strand.
CGTCAAAGTTTCACGCGACCGTGCTGACGACGGCGACTGAACCAAGACCGCTAATCTTTAAGGAGAAAACGAAATGTCGAGCAATATAGAACCTTACATCTCGCACAACCCCGGCGACCTCTGGACTGCCGAAGACTGGAATGATGTGCAAAAGAAGATCAAGCAGGACATCGGAGACCAGATCAAAGTGGCCGTCGAGAATAAAAAGACCATCGAGCACGCGGATAACGCCGACAAGCTGGAAAATCAATCTCTGGACGAACTGACGCAGGCCATTCTGGAAAAGGTCAGACAAGACCTCCCGAAACGCACGGGCTATCGGAGTTACTTCAAAAGACTGACGCCGAATGTGGAAAAGATCATCGAGCATAACCTCGGTAGTTTTCCGCTGGTCGACATCTACGGGTTGCGGCCTTTCACCTCCGTCTGTAGCGAGGACGACCTGACGATCAAGAATCCAAAAACTTTCTTTTACCTTTACCAGGACGAAGAAAAAACGGTTCGGGTTAAACCCGAAGGCGGCGGTGCGTCGGAGTCAGTAAAGATCGAGCGGCTGGACGGCCCCAACTTTCACATCGCGTTCGGCGACTTGCTGACGCTCTATGAGGTCAAATATGACAATAACACGTCGCTGGACGACCTCGAAAGTGACTTCTGGGATAAGTTTCTCGCCGACGAATTTGGAGACGACGACTACTGCATTTCACCCTGGTTTATGAGGTGTTGTGGAGAACGGCGAACGGTCGGGCAATTGAAAGCGACCGGAGAGTGGGACAATCTCCTTCTCAAGGTACAGCCGGAAAAGTCAGTCAATATTCAGGTCGAGACATTCCCGGCAACTCTGCGCGTATTCCACTACGACTTCAATAAACTTGGGATACTTTATACACCTGCCGTGAACACTCCAGGTGCGACGGAGGATCAGAGAGTCATGGTGCTCTTGAAAGTCTAACCTGACGGTCAATGCCATCGTCGGCGACACCGTAATACGCCACGATGTGATCTGAAAGCCTGACTATGAAGCTCAGCAATCGCTTTGACGGAAGCCTTGCGCCTTTTCAGGGCGACACGACTTCGCTGCTGAAAAGTATACCGGCGAAAGCGCAAATCCAGCGCGCGACGGCCATCGTGTCGCCGGTTGACCCGACGCGCGGTTTCGATCCGTTCGTCGAAACGATCACGTTTGATCGCGCGCAGGGGGATTGGGGAGCGACGAAATCGCTTGCTTCGGGCGGGTGGGTCGAAGTTGATTTTCATGGCCGCAGGACTTTAGCCAGCGTCCGGGGCACTAATTTGATCAACACGACCCTGCAAGTTGATCTGGGTGGAGCTTATATCGAGATTAACGGCAACGGCGCGGTCAAAGGCCCACCTCCTGATATTCCTTTCATAATCAAGAGCGACTCTAACGCGCTGCCCAGTCTGGCCGTAACCAAATTTAAGCTCACCAAGCCTGTGACGCCACCACAGCCTGACCCTGACATAACGGAGGTGGCCATTCGCAGTATTCCAACGAACGTCAGCCTTCGGCTCGGGCTGTTGCCAGCCTTCTGGACTCATCTGGGCGATCTGACAGGGCCTGAGACGACGCCCGATTTTGCCGCCGTTCTGCAAGCCTTTCTCACCAATGCCGAGGTCGAAAACGGCTTTTATGTCGTCCCCCTCATCCTGCACTCCGACACCATTGGCCGCCTCACGGTCGATCTTGAAATCGAGTATCTGGTTCAAGAGACGGCGCTTCCTTCAGGACTCTCTGAGGTGGCCTTGCCATTTGACTTCGGCGGGCCACCCAAGACGCAGCCGGACGTGCTGCAAATAGTCGTCCCAGCCAACTCGCGTATCGCCGCACGCGGCACTACAGCTCGCGTGACCGGAGCGTTCGAGGAAACGCGTATTGTTTACAACCCTCTGGAGTTCGTTGCGCCGGCGGGTGCAGTTGAAATCTTGCCGGCCCTCTCTCATGCGCAGTCCATCTCACTCGACAGTGATCTGGCGGCCACCGCCATAGACTTACTGCTCGGCGTGACCGAGACCGGCAAGCTACAGTTAGACCTGCGCAATGACTTCGACGGCAAGCCCGACAATACCTCGCTCTTGCCGGAGCCGGTGCCGGTGGAACTGCCTGGGCCGGTGAGCGGAGCATTGGGGCCGGAGGTCGCCGCCCGGTTCAAGTGGATCAGTGTTGCGCTGCCGACCGAGGTGCATTTTCAGTCAACGAAAAAGGTGAAACGATACTGGCTCGTGTTGCAAAGCATCGAAGGTAAGGTTGATTGGAGTGTTGCGGCTGTGGCTGCCGCCAATGCTTTAAGTATGCAGCGCACACAAGACGGCGGCCTGTCCTGGCGGGAAACAAGCATCGGCGGCCCGGTGGCAGGCTTCTTCCGCCTTCGTCGCAAGCCTGAGCGTTTCCAGATGCCAGTCGAACTGCAAGTGGGGACGGGCACGGAGGCTGTGCGAATCAATCTGGATCGTTTCGCGCCGATGGGCCGCGTTGACTTCACACTCGATTTCGACGAGGTGGCCGAAGCTTTAAATCAACACCTCGCCAGCGCTTCCAGTTCATCCTGCCCTGAGATCGAGCACCTCGCCAATGGTGATTTTGAACAGTGGCTGGTCACAGGAGATAAGATCGGCAAGCCCACGCGCATACGTAATAACCAGACAGCCGAGACGGCGGCGGTCGTCTTTGCGCCGGACGGTAAACTGGCTTACGTCGGGAATGGTGGTGTCCGACTCATTGAGGTCGCCTGCGACAAATTTATTCCTGACAAGGTTGATTTCGATAGCGGGGTGGAAGCTATTGCCATCCATCCAGACGGCACGCGCGCCTATATCCTCAGCGGCGGAAACCTCAGCATCCTGGACACTGCGAAACTCAAAACGTTGGGCGAGTCGGTTACCAAAGAGGGAGCGATCCGTGAAATCGCCCTCAGTCCCGATGGGCAAACGCTCTTTGCGATGGAGCAGCTATCTGTTTGGGCCGTGAGCACTGACGGCCTTGAGCAATCAGTCTTACCGGGCAAGATAACCTTAGCGAGCGCCGTCTTCGGAAAGATTATATTTGAGCAAATGCAAACGCCCAGAGCGCTGGTCGCCGCGCCCGATGGACACCATCTGTATGTGACGTTCACCACCGGCCTCACTACGAATGGAGATGTCAGGATTTTCGACTCTGCCAATCCACAGTCGCTTCCTGATATTATCCCCGTGGGTCGAGACCCCCGCGCGCTTGCTTTAACGCCGGACGGAAAGTTTGCGCTGGTCGTCAACGGGGGAGACAGCAATCTTCAAATCATTGACACGGCGCAAAAGATCACCGTCGGAGAAGCCATTCCAATGGGTAGCGATCCCATCGCCATCGCCGTCTCGCCTGATGGGAACAAAGCTTACGTCTCAAACTCCGGTGACGATACGATCAGTGTGATTGATCTCGCGCAACGAAAGGTCGTCGAGACCATCAAGGAGTTAAACGGGTCGCCGTTTGCCCTCGCCGTCGCGCCGCGTGGGGATCGCCTCTATGTAGTCATCACCAATGATGGTTCCGTGCGTTCAATCCCTATCGGGTTGCGTTCTCCTGCCGAATGGGAGCTGACATCGGGCACCGTGACGCACTTCTGTTTCTCCGATCCTTTTCATCTGGCGGCAGTCCTCGGAACATTATCGCCAGAGCAAACCTTGAGACCGGCAGCCCTCTCGCAGGTCTCGCCTGTGGCGGAGACTTGTCTCTACGAGTTCAGTTTCTGGGGGATCGCGTCAGAGCCGGGTGCTGTCGCCGAAGTATTCTGGCTGGGACAGGATTGCGCTCTTCTACGCGCCGATAATGTCTCCATCGAAACATTGAAAACTGAGTCCGGCAGTAACGTACCGGGGGCGGAGTTCATTAATCGAATGAATTCTGTTAAGGGCAAACCGCCACTGATATTACATCGCGTGCGCCTGATGTCGCCCACTGGCGCGGAGCAGGCAGAGGTTCGCTTCGGCGTGCCTGACGGCATGGTGGCTGTCATTACTCAGGTCTCTTTGGCGGGCACGACTGAATCCGTGGCAAACGCTGATTTCAGCCTTGTGCAGGAGGGCCAACTGGCCGGATGGACGATTTCACCCACGACGACCTCCGGTGTCGCTCTGCTCGCGACAACAGATGGCGGAATTCGCGTCCGTAATGCCAGCGCGGAGGAGTCCCGGCTGATGCAAACCCTCCCGGTTCAGGGCGGTCAACCGTTTGCGATGGAATTTCAGGGGCAAACGCTGGCGCAGCGATCAACGCAAAACAGCACGCGCCTCGAACTACGCTGGCTCAAAGCTGACGGGGCACAGACGGGTGAACCCACCACTCTTGATATTTCACCCAAGGGCTTCAATTCCTCGGTGGCTCAGGGCACGTCACCGGCAGAGGCAACCCGGGCGGAAATTCATCTGGTCGTACCAGCCAATACAACTCAGGAAGTGAAGCGTATCTCCCTGCGATTCTCAACACCCACTGTAGTGCCTGTGACTTTCATCTCCCAAGCGCCGGGTGAATTGACTGTTTCCGATTTGCGTGTAGCCTTCGATCAGGCTGCACCGAAGATTCCACGTATCCCTGAGAAAGGATTGTGTACCTCCACGCCGCCGGGTCAGCAGCCAGGCACTGCGGATATGGGCCACGGCTTCTGCCACAGTTGCGGAGCTGAAGGGGAACTGACAGCCACGACGCCGGTGATGACACTAGCCGGGCGACCAGCACAGGTAGGGCGTTGCAGCGTTTGTGAAACCGAATTGGTACGCGTCGGTGGCCCTCTCGTGATTGACGCGCCGCCGCTCTCTCTCTCTCGGGTCTCGCTGCGCCAACCCGTTATTCATTTTCAGACTACGAGTCAAGCGGACGACGTAAAAAAAGCGGGGATTGAGGCGACCGCCCCGCCTCCCGCTCCACCAGTCCTAACAGATATCCCCTTCATCGGCGAGGCACGAGCAAAACAGTTATCAGCCATCGGAATTGACTCGGTGGCCGCGTTAGCATCCGTCACACCAGAAGATGTAATGAAAGTAAAGGGGATTTCGCTAGACTTGGCTACTCGATTCATCGAGAAAGCAAATGAACTATTAGCCTCGGATAAATAGCTCTCGAAGCTCCAATCCCATGTAAGCTTCACACCGTTTCCATCGCGAAAATTGATTAGAGGCAAAGAAGAATCCTGTAAATCAAAAGTTTTGATTAAAACCGGAAATTATGATTATCCCGAACATACTAAATCCAGCAAGATATGATGATCCGTCGCGGAAAATACGATTGCCTCGTAGGCAGATGGAATAAAGTCGTGGACTCTGGAATAAAGTTCTGGACTCTGAAATAAAGTCTTGGACTGAAATTAATAACCTTTAACGCCCGTGTTAACGTAGCTGTTAACACGGGCGTTGGTATTATGCCTTCCAAGTTGGAAGTTTAAGCTTTGAATTCTATTTAGCGCGTATGAAAAATGTCCTGAAAAAGGAAGTAAACCCGGTCGTAAATTAATCGTTATAATAAATAACCCTTCTTCCCCCATGTCCACCGCTTGGGAACATTATCTAAATCAGAGCCTCTCAAGTGAAAGCTAATAATGATGGTAGGAAAGCTGGAGGACGAAAAAGCGCCTTGCTGGGGTCTGGCCTAGGAGGTCGGGATACGCCAAGCCTCTCAAGAGGCTTTTCCAACCCGCCATTTAGCGGAAGTTCAGCTGACTGCCTTCGCGTTAATGCTTGACTTATCGCTAAACGGGGATAAGATGTTTCCCCCTTTAAGTGTTCGGGCTCTCACTCAATTCTTACCATAGAGGAGAAGAAAAATGGATCGAACCATCCGGCCCCGGGGCCTACGGAATTTGATAGCCGCCTGCCTGTTAGTGTGCCTTACGGCTGGCACGGCAATGGCGGGCTGGACGACCAGCGGGAGCAAGATTATCGCGCCCAGCGGCGCAGAGTTCAAAATCACCGGCATCAATTGGTACGGGTTCGAGACCACAGGCAACGTCGCCAAAGGTCTCTTCGCACACGACTATACCTATATCATCGATGGGATCAGGCAATACGGGTACAGCACCATCCGCATCCCCTTCTCTAACGCCATGTGGGAACTCAATCCCGCCCCCAATGCCAACACGATCAGCGCATGCCCTAGCTGCAAGGGAAAGCGGGCACGCGACATTCTGGCGCTGATCGTCAACTATGCTGGCTCGAAGGGAATGCACGTGATCCTCGACAACCACCGATCCGAGGCAGGCAACTCCGCCGAAGGCAACGGGCTGTGGTACTACGTTTCAGGTAGTAACAACTACACCGAGCAGAAATGGATTAACGACTGGGTGAGCGTCCAGCGCTGGGCCCACGGCATCCCTCAGACGATGGGGGCCGCCGACACCATCGCTGTCAACTATTACGGTTCCGACGGTCTTCCAGTCATCCTTGGCTACGACCTGCGCAACGAGCCCCACACGCCTTCGCGTACCGCTTACCTGAGCGGCGCAGCATGGGGCAACGGCGACGGCATAGACCCGAGCATCAATCCCAATCCAAATCCGTTCGCTCCCGCCTGCGTCGCCAACTCGACCTGCCATGATTGGCGGCTGGCGGCAGAGCGCGCCGGCGATACGCTGCTCGGCGAAGCGCTCAATAAAGGGTGGGACTATCCCCTGATATTTGTAGAAGGAGTCAGTACGTACCCGACCGCAACCGGCACGATGGCTGCAGGCCCTTACGACTGGTACTGGTGGGGCGGCAATCTGCTGGGCATCAACGGTAACTCTGGTAACGCGGGCGCACCCATTGTTCTGAACGCGGGTGGCAGCGCGACTGGTCTGGGCCCGGCGGTTAATAATCAGGTCGTCTATTCAGGGCATGATTACGGGCCGGCGGAATACCAACAGGCATGGTTTAATGCCAGCACTTGTTACCGCAGCGGTTGCTCGTCCTCCAGCCTGGCCGACACTTGGAAGAAATTCTGGGTGTTCCCAAATCTGGCGGGCGGAGTCAACCCCGTCTGGCCTGGGCATACCTCTTATCCCTGGGGCAACACGGGCCACACCGGCTATACACAGGCTCCTGTCTTCCTTGGAGAATTCGGGACGGGCAAGACCGACGGCGATCTTTTATCCGCCGGTGCGGGGTCACAGGGCCAATGGTTCACAGACATGGTGAACCTTATCCAGAGCAGCTATAGCCTGACCCCGGCCAATGATTCCGGCCTAGGGGTCAACTCTCTGCATTGGACTTACTGGGCTGCTAACAGCGAAGACGGCTACGGGCTGTTTGGCAGCGGTTACACAGGACTGGCAAACGCGAAGAAGGAGTATTCATTCCTTTGCGCCATTCAGCGGGGGCCGCTCGCACTTGCGGCAGGCTCCGCCACGGGCCAGTGTGGTTCTACCGGGCCGCTTCCGAACCCGCAGTAGCAGAGAGAAATATGACTTCGTATTCCAGCCGTCCCGCGCCAGGCGTGCCTCGCAAGGTACTTGCTCCCTTCACAGCGGAGACCAGGCGCGGGGCGGCTGACTTGGGATATTGGTTCATAGAGATGAGTCATATGACTGCTACATGCTTCTATGCTGCAAATGACAGTCTATTGTTTGGTGTCATCCCCTCCTTAGAATAGGTAAGGATGGCAATGGGGAGTGAGGCTGCGCTCGACAACTCATACTCGAAAACTCGCTCAAAACAGCACGTCAACCTGACAACTCATTGAGCCCGATCGCCCTTAGATTGCCTTTCATGCACGTTTGCCGGTTTCATTTGTGTTGTCGCCATTGCCGGGCGGCGGGTTAAATCGGGCGTTAGAGGCTTGGTTGTAGTGGCATCAGTTGCCGTCTGTAGAGATGTGCCATTGAACCTTCCCGTTTTGATCCAAGCTTCCTACAAGGAGGCAAGACAAAGCCGGGACACCCCGTGGGCATTTACCATTCATTAATTGCGGTAATAGAGTAACGGGATCGTGGTCAAACTTAACGAATTGGGGCTCAGGGGTATCCCCGTTTGTTCGAGGTCGTCGCAACTCAAGATTCGCCTGCTCGTAAGCGACAATCTCCTCCAGATACTTTATTCGTAAGCCGGAGCGGATACGCTTTCGCAGAAAGTCACAGAACGCAATTGCTTCCTCCATAAAATAGTGGCTCATGGGAAGCTGTGCTTTCCAGAAGGTACTGATCTCTTTGGCGAGATGATCAGGCCCGAGTACTGCACGAGTTAATGGGAGCATGGTGTAGATTTTAGTTAGACGAAAGCTTTTGTGAAGCGTACGGGTGGCGTCGAGTCCCTTGTCGGAAACTATCGCCAGCACACGTTCCTGCTCAAGAGCCGTCAATTCGCCGTCGAGAGCAATAACCCCATGCGCGCACACCCGCTCACGAAAATCAGGATCAATCACTAAACGAGCCACAGTAGATTGAAAGGCGCGTTGGGTCACAACACCATCTCCGGCTGAGGAGTCGGCTGATGCCGCATCCACAGTTCTCTCATTTGAGAGAGCTGTGCCGACACGCCATCTTCCCCAACATCTGTGTACCATGATCCCAATAACTCAAAGACGACGCCTCCGAGATTGGGGCATTGAGGTAAGACCCACTCAAGAAGTTTCCAGACCGCCGATGGACAGATATCCGAGTGAGCGTCTTGGTAAAAACCATTGTCTTCCATCCCTCCGGCGACATGTATCTCCACAACGTTCTCAAGATTTAGCTTGGCAAGCCAGACATAAGGATCAATGGCGTGATTACGACTGTTAGTGTAAAGATTGTGCAGATCCAGAAGCAGACGACAACCGCTGATCTCGCACAATTGATTCAGAAATGTAGCCTCGTCGAAATCCTGCTGAGGATATTCAAAGAAGTAAACATTATTCTCCAACAGAAATGGAACTGGAACGCGGGAGCAAACCTCAGTCACACGGGGAACCAGCAGCTTGAGCGATTCCTGGTCGCAGGGCAGAGGCAAGGTCACGCCGACATTTATCTCCTTCTTACCGTGGCCGGCTATGATGAATGCCAGATGATCGCTGTGCCAGGGAAACTTGAGCCACGCATACCATTCAGCGATTTGAGCTATATGCGCACGGTCGAAACGGCATGCGCTGCCAATCGAGAGACCAATACTGTGAACAACCATCGGAACTTCGGCGCTCAACTGGCGCAGAAAGTTAACTTCACGCGAGTCCTCAATGTAGCGCGGCCTATGATGGACGCCCAAATCTGTCCACAAGATATCAGGGATCACTTCCAGAAAATCAAAGCGTGCCCGTTCGCTTTCAATAAACGGACGCAACTCGGTTTGGTAGAGGAGGCCGACCCCGAGCTTAGGGATGAGAGGAAGATCGCTCATTGGTAAGTGCTTATGTGATGAATGGATTTAAGAGACTAATACCTCTACCCCTTAACGAAGCGGGCAGTGAGACCTGCCCGCTCCCTTAAAAGGAGTCCGCAGCACCAACGACGTATGTGGGCTATCGCATCACGCCGCACATAATTGCTCGGACTATTTTACGTTCGTCAACACCTTGTCTTGAAAGACGATGCGATCTATGCCGGAGCGACAGGCGGGACACCCCGCCCGCTTGAATTCCTTCTCTAATTGTGCAGCAATGGTTCCGAGCCTGGCCTTGGCACCTGCCGTTACTGTTAAGGTTCTCCCGGTAGTTGCCGCCGCACTTTTGCCGCTAGCTTTAGCGGCTCCTTTTGCGCCAGTCTTCTTAGTTGTCGCCATGGGATATTCTCCTTCTTGATTGACATGGCCGCCAGAGGGTTACCGTAAAGAGGAAATCCGATGCGGCGACCTCATGCCAAAAGGTTTTGGGAAGTGAACAGAGACGAGCTAACGAGGATAAGCTCTCGCCAGCGAAATTTGCACCGGCTTGTGAGAAACAAGCAGGACTTTATGCTTCAAGCATAAGCGTTGTCAAGCATTTAATGATATGGATTACAAAGCGCGGCCCCACCATAAGCGGTAGCCAATCAATATAGTGTCGCCCGGATAATAGGCAGCCATTTTATTCCAGGACTTATCCGGCTCGGCACCCGCGTTCATGTGAAATACCCAGGTAATATTATCTACTCCTCCTTCGGCACGGAAAAAAGAGCGGGCTGATCGGCCTTAATTTGGCCACCTTGATTCCGCCTTTAAGAGAAGGGGATTTATCTACTGAAGCGCGTTATATCTCGGATTTACAGCACGCGATAGAAAAACATCCAGCTGTCCCGCTGCAACAGGCTGACAGGGCCAAAATAGCTGACTCGGTTAAAGGCAAAGAATGGAGACACGTTCATCAATTAACCCGTGCGAAATATCTGACCGCGCTCGACGGATAAAGCGCATAGTTAGTCGTCATCAGCCGGTTCAACTTTGTTCCAAGCTCTTAATTGCCCACCGTGCACGCCGCCTCATGCCTGCTCCTGCTCCGCCCTTACTTGCAACTTAAATTGAACCCGCTCAGGTTAACGTACAAATTCGGGCGTTAGGCCGCATACTTATAGCCTCTTGAGATGTCACTTATTGTAGACATCATGTTGCCCACTGTAGACACTAATGTATTAGCAGTGTCTTGACACTGCTAATTTGCTACACGTTTTGCTCTCTTCTTGACTCGGTATAGAAATTGCTAACCTTTTTCTTGACTTACCGACAGAGATGACGTTCTTGCACACCAGCGAAGAACCGCCCCTTGGTCAAAGCCATGAGCCAAATCCTTTATATAGTTGGATGAGATAAAGGGAAGAACTCATTTCCGGCAACAGGCAGCGGAAGACAATGTTCCAGCGCTTCTTGTTCGCCAGCTATGCGTGATCGCTAGAGGAGGCCAGAGATGGGAATCAGAAAGAATGCCAAGTTTCTCTCACCCGCCGAGCGGGAGACCTTTGTGAAAGCCTGCGTGCTGATGAAGGCCGACATCGTGAATCCGGGCGCAGGGGCAGACGAGTACAGCAAATGGGATGAAGCGGTTGCGATACATCGCATGATCCAGAACGCGAATGCGCCGGGTGCGTCCGGCGTGAACTTCGGTCATGGCGGCCTCGGGGCGTACAGCTTCTTGAGCTGGCATCGCTACTTTCTTTACCTGTTCGAATTGCAACTACAAAGCTATGTGCCGGGTGAAGGTCTGATGCTGCCCTACTGGGACTGGAGTGATCCAGCCCCGCTGATGACCGACACCTTTCTCGGCCCTGACGGTACTGGCGGGAGCAATATCGTCAGTAGCGGATACTTCGCCCCGAACGCGCCGGGCACGATGGGCAATCCCACGCCTGCGCCATTATGGTGGCCCGCAGGTCTTACTGGCTGGAACTTAGCCAATGGTTTCGGAACGCTCACCGGGCCGCTGACGAGGAACATCTCGGCACCCGGTTCACTGCCGTCGGTTACAGACCTGCGCACCACACTGTCGCGCACCACCTACTCCGGCTTTCAGAACACGCTCGAAAGCGGTAACGGTTTGGCTTCGGGCAACCAGATGCACAACGGCATCCACACCTGGTTCGGGCTTGGCTCAAGCCACATGGCTACGCTCACCGGCTCGCCGTTCGATCCCTTCTTCTACCTACACCATTGCAACATCGATCGAATATGGGCCATGTGGCAGATGGACGGTCACGCCACACTGTACCCTGCCGCCGGTGCCAATCCGAAACATGGGCCGACAGACGTGATGTACCCGTGGACGGGGGGGGCCGCCGGCTACAGCAGCAATCTCTCCTTCGGTGTCATCGTGATGCCGGACTTCTCCGCGCTCGGTGCCAAACGCAACATCGATACGCTTGATCACCGCGCGCTCGGTTACACCTACGACACGCTGGCGGTGATCGGTATCGGATTGGATCGCACCGGGAGCATGAACGGACTGACGCCAGACCCGATGACCGGCGCGGGTACGGTGACGAAATGGGAAGCGGCTAAACGCGGAGTATCGGCATTCCTACAGGATTGCGAAACCGTGCAGAACAGCGCGGCCATCTACGTGATGGCCGGGATCAAGACGTTTCGGAGTACAGGTGCTGGCAACGACTTCGCGCAGGTCTTCCCCGGCACACCTTACGGCTTGATTAAGAACGGGACAGCCTACAGCAAAGGCACGTTCGATAGTGCCGTCGCCGCCATGACAGCCGCTGGAGGCACGCCGCTCGCCGACGCGTTGCAAGACGTAGAGGATACGCTCGTCGAACCTCCCTTCGGATGGATCCCGGCTGACGAACAGCGCTACCTGGCCATGCTCACGGACGGAATGCTCACATCTGGTTCGCCCATGACCTCCATCGCCGACGGCGCTTTCGCCAACACGGCGATCTTCGCCATGGGTTTCGGCACAGCGGTGGAAGTGGACTACCCGACTCTAGCGAGCTTAGTCGCTAAGGGTCGGACACTTGGCTTTACGCAGGTGTTCCATGGTGAGAATGCCGGAACCATCGACAAGTTCTACTCCAACGCGCTGGCACGCGCCATCGGTTTCACCACCGTCTTCGATCCGGTGATCGAACTCTTCGCAGGTGAGCACACGCACATGGAGTTCAGCGCCACCTCCGCTGATGAAAGTTTCTTCCTCACAGCGCAAGGCATGGACTTCGAAGACCCGAACTGGTCGTTCCAGTTAATCGCGCCTGACGGAAGCGCGGTCTACTCAGATGGCATACATCATGGGCACGGCGGCACGATGGCTCATTGCCACTGTGGACGCATGCCGCACGTGACGGCGACTCGCGCGAACGGTCGTTTGTCGCTGATGCTGCAACGCGATAGCGCCGATGATATGGTCTGGGTGGGTACATGGATGCTGATGATTGCCTATCGCGCCAAGGACATGTCGAGCATGGTGATGGTGGACATCGGCGAACTAATGTTCCCGGTGGCTGCCGGGCCTGTGCGCGGAGCACGCTACGCAAGGTTGTTGCAGTCGGTGGAGAAGCGGGTGGCCGCACGTGCGGTGGCAGCCACACCACGGCATCAACTGGATGTCCGTCCCGGCAGCACCAACAACAACACGAAAGAAGCTTGCTCGATCGTGGTGAACGTTTACGCTCGCACACGCCTGCGCCTTGAACTGCTGCCGGAGTCGCACCTCGCATCCATCGGCGATGCATTGAAGGTGACCATCGGTAGCGACGTGCTTGTCGGCAATGTTGCCAGCGCACGCGGGTTCGCCCGCTTAGTGGCACCGGCCCAAGACCTCGCCACACTGGTGTCGCGCGTCAAGCCTGCGAACATTCCCAGATCGGCCTTGCTGAAGGGTTCCTTAGCCCTCCGGTTTGATCCGGCCAGACTGCTCGCAACGCTGGAAAAGAAGAAACCAAAGCTCGCGGCCATCCGCGATGAAGAGGTGCATGTCGTGGGCCATGACAAGAGTCCGCTCCACATGCATGTGGAGCGGACGGACACCCCGGGCATTCACCATCTGGGTGTTTATGTAGAAGGCTCCTATTGTCCCGAACATAGCAGTTCGCAAAGCAATCACGAGCATGAGCACGATCATGAGCACAGCGCGCAGCACGCTGATGTTGTATCCGCCTGCGGGACGGAGTGCAGTTATGAGCGATTCACCAGGCTGCTCAATGTCTCAATCGCCATTGTGAACGGGAAAAAGCTTGGAGCCGCGAAAAAATAGTGAACGCTTCGGTCACTAGCTTTGCCCGACAATTCCTGTGGGCCAACAACATTTTGAAAGTGAACGAATCAAGCCGAACAATATCTTGTAGTTATTTTGAATTGTCGGGCAAAGCAAGGCTTGAACGCTTGTTTTATCTCGTGCCGCCCGGTTAATTCGGGCGTTAGATGCTTATCTGGGTGATTATATAGGTGACTCACCTATACTATAAAGGGTGAGACAGGCATCTGTCGGATTTGTTTCTTCCACATCTTACTCTCTACCAATCTTTCCAGCAGAAACGCACCACCGCGATCCTTGACGCGAGCGGTTGTTCGCGCCCGCAAATACGTGACTATTTGCCCAAAGTGTTGACGTACTGTGCGAAGCTTTGGGATAGCAAAGGCCGACGCCGTTCATAGGATAAGCAAATATGGCAAAGCGAAAGCAGCAATCTCGCGGAGCATCTCATATTCGCCAGCATCTAACAACTCATTCAACCCAACCGCCCGATAGCATGGCTCTCATGATGCCTCCCTGCGATAATGTTGAATGCCATTCAAGGGCGGCTGGTTAATTCGGGCGTTGGGCGTACATACTATTTTGAAGTGGGTAACATTCAGAACATCGGATTGAAGATTAAATCGAATAATGATATGAAATGAAGATAAGGTAGATGACGTATGCATTTCAATAATTATTGTGCGCGAAATTTTGATCCCAAGTTGATGCATTGCATTACCGCTATAGACGGGTGGTGCTCAAGAAATCATGCGACCTTCGGGGTTGCAGGGTCTTTTGCTAACGGTGGATTCAAGGATGGTAGCGACTTGGATATAGTTTTGATTTTAAAGATTCCCGACGACTCACCTCAAAAAATAGATTCAGCTCTGCCTGACGAATTCTATGATGAAAGTTGGCAAGACTTTTTATTGCTTCTGAAAACAGAGTCGGCCTATGTGTTCGGTGGGTGGAGTAATTTGTCTGATCTCATTAGGCTTGAAGTGTATCCTATAAGCGTGGTGAAGAGGATATTGAATCTGGAAGAGTTCGTCATAAAAAGATTGAGAAAGGGGCCAGTCGCCGATAAAAAAATAGTATTATTCGGCACCAATGGCTCAAAAAGAGAGAGAGTGATAAGACCCAAGCATATTCCGGCTATATGCAAATTCTATTCGGAAGTAGACAACGTAATATGGGAAGGTGATTCTCTATTTGTGGGAATGCACTTAGAACGATTACTGCTGACTACGCTTATTAAAGATGAGCTTGCAGTGGATAATATTCGCGCCAACACCTGGAATGCATTGGCCGGTCTATTAGGAAAGCAGCCGGTTTTGCCGTTTGGTGGAAGATTTGAACGCATTTTCTTTGCTTCGAGGAAGATGTCTGAAATGAAACGTAAAGAGATAAGACAAATGCTGGCCTAGTTGCGGGGAACTCATTCGACTTCAGGATAAACCATGCGCGTCGTTGATATTAAAGCACTGGCTAAAGACATCATGACATTTGCAGGCCGGGATGTCGAAAAATACTCGACCGCTGCCAGAGACATCATTAATAAAAATTCACACGCCGGTCTATTAATAAATTCCGAAGAACTGACTGACGCTTTAGATACCATAAAATCTTTGCGCAAATCGGAGAGGTTTCTAGCGTTAGCTCACTCATCCCTCATCAGTGAACTGGAATTCAATGATCTGGACTCCAGACTGATAGGATCATTCTGGTCATTGCATGGCCTGTTAGCATTAAATCTAAATTTAGCCGATGCTGCATTAGCGTCTTCTCTACGGGCAACTGATTATCTCAAAGATGATCGTTCTGCGCTGCTGGTGACAACTTATTCACAGATTGCGACTGCTGCCAGGAACTTACGCGATTACGCCACAGCGATAAAGTATTACGGCATGGCAAAAAAGGTCGCAGAGGAACTAAGCTTCAAGGAATTATCGACCTGGCAAGTATTTCGTCTGGGTAAAATGTATGTGAATTATCTTGAGCAGCCATCGCGAGCCCTTAAGTATTTAGCCGACGCTCACTTAATTTTTGAGTCAATAAACACGCTGACGGCCAAAAAAGGGGCGGCGGCCTGCCTCGATGAAATCGGGGATATTTACCGGCAGACAACGACAAATTTAGATCGAGCAGAACAGTTATACAAAGAATCATTAAGAATAAACACTGAGATTGAATATTTAGGGGGAGTAGCAAGAAACCTTGCTCACTTGGGCTTATGTGCTGAAAGGCGTGGGTTGTTAGAGCGAGCAAAGAGCATGTTAGAAGAATCGGTAGGTATAACCCGCAAAGAAATAGGACAAGAGAGAGGAGTCGCAATACGCTTGGGCCAACTGGCAAGGGTATGCATTGAGGCGGGAGAAATCGAATACGCAGAGAAGTGCCTGCAAGAGGCTAGTCAATTGACCCAGGACTATAGAGACTACAGGTCTATGGCCTCACACCTGATAAAGTGGGGTAGTCTATACAGAAAAATCAAGAAATATAACAAGGCCAAAGAAAGTTTTTATAAAGCGATGGGATTGGCGAAAAAACATAGAATGTTTGATATAGAATCTGACTCTTATTACAAGCTTAGTGAACTGTGCCTGGTTGATCTTCAAGATTATGCTCAAGCAAAAGAAATGGCGTTACAAGGAGTGAGGGTTCGCCAAACTTCCTGGAATTATATTACTGAGAGCAATCCTAAATTAGAAGAAGTGGAAGACAAAGTCGAAATAGCCAATATGTATAAAAGCCTGTTTGAGAAACTTTTTGAAGATTATAAGAACGACCTTGCCAGCATCGAAAACACCACCAAGAAAGCCTATGATATTGCCCTGGATGAAGCCCAAAGAAGGCACTCTAATCTTTCACAACTCTTTAAATTCGGGGCAGTAATGTCAGGTACAAAACACGAAATACTAAACCTGCTCAACGGAGTTGCCTCAGAGTTGCGAAATATTCTCGGCAATCAATCCGTCGCAGGGACGGTAAGAGATTCCTTGGATAAGAGTAGAAATCGCTTGCTGAGGGGAGCAGAACTTCTGAGCGGCTCTTTCTTCGAAAGTCTCATAGCTTCGGAAGCGGGTCACGCACAGAATATATCCTTCTCAACCCGCACCGTACTCCCCCCCATTTACGAATGGGTTAGGCAGGAGGCCATTCAACAAAACTGTAACATACACATTGATGAAGAAATACCGGATGTCTTCATCGCAGTAGAGCCCTCCCTGATCAGAGTCATTGTGATGAACTTGATTCAGAATGCGATTGATTCATTCGCTGAGAAAAACGCACGTTATATTCGATTGAGGACAAGGGAAGATGCTGCCGATAAGTTTTTGGTCATTGAGATCGCCGACAATGGGTCGGGAATGACAGAGCACGAACTCAAACAGATTTTTCAATTTGGATGGAGCACGAAACCGGGACATTTGGGGTTGGGGCTGCCAACCGTCAGATTTCTCCTCGATTCGGTAGACTCTGATGTGAAAGTCAAGTCTAAGTTTGGGGAAGGAACGACGTTTCTTATTTGCTTCCCCTCATTCAAATGAGCCGTTCCGTGTAACCGCAGATCCATGATCTGACTCTTTGATCGAAGAAAGAAATTACAATGCTTAATTTCTTATTAGTAGAAGACGATCCCTCCAATAAGACGATGCTTGAGAATCTTGCGGAATTAGGGTTATCAGCCGAATTAGCCGCCGATGGGGAGCGTGCAATGCAGTTGCTCAAGACAAAAGAGTATGAAGGAATAATACTTGACCTACAATTGCCGAGCCAATCAGGGCCTCAAGGCTTGCAGATACTGGAATGGGTATCGGGCAACAAAAAAGACACTGCTATTGTTGCTGTTACGGCGCTCACACGTCTCGGAGTTCGTGCTCTCGAACTTGGAGTAGATGTGCTCTTATACAAACCCGTCGAGGAGCATCATATCGTTAATTACATGATGCGCGCCGTCGAACTGCGAAAGCTGCGTCTGGAAAATAAACGGCTCAAAGATGCAGTAGGACTAGGTATATATCAAAACCCTATCCAACTAATCGAACTGGTTTGTTCCAGATTTCATACAGTAGCCAGGCAGTTACATGGGCGATACAACGAAAGATCGACCCTCATCATAGCTGATGAATATGATGTTCAGGATCTTCTTCATTCACTGCTTCGCTTATTCTTCGATGACATCCGGGCCGAGGAATGGACACCCAGTTATGCAGGGGGCGCTTCGCGAGTCGATTTTCTGCTCAAGCAAGAGCGCATAGTTATTGAAGTGAAAAAGACCAGGCCGAATCTTGGAGCCAAACAAGTCGGTGAGCAACTGATTATTGATATTGCACGTTATAAGGCCCATCCTGACTGCAAGACCTTGTATTGTTTCATCTATGATCCAGAGGGGCGTATTGCGAATCCACAGGGGATTGAAAATGATCTCAGCCAGGGTGATGATAGCTTTACAGTAAAAGTCCAAATTACGCCAAAGAATTACTAAGGCGACATCTCCAAAAGGCTGGACGCGGGCGATGCGGCGAGCCTTTACGAATTACGTTTGGTCGGTGATGGTTGCTTTTTCGTTTTTAATGGCCGAGTTTGCTTCGGTATTCGGTTGCCCTGTCGGGCCTTTTCCATTTTTCGTAGAGGGTGAGAAGACGCCGAAGCGCGAGCTTTGTTCCGGGGTTGTCCGCGCCGAGGGAGTTTTTTAGATTCTCGTAGCTTTCAAGAAGCAGGGGCTCCGCTTCGCTGTAAAGGGCTTGCGCCGTGAGGCATTCGCCGAGCGCGCCTTCGACGAGGGCATTATTAGCCAGGTTGCGCGGAGTATGCTCTCTGTGCCAGGCGAGCGCCTGACGCAGCAAGGGTTCGGCCTCTTTCGCCTTCCCGGTACGCGTCAAAGAGAGACCGAGATGGGTTAGCAGGCCGGCGAAATCTGGTGAGTTCGTCATCCCGATCTTAGGGCCTATCGCAAGCGCCTTCGCGCCTTCTTCCACAGCTTTGGCGTAATCGCCCTTCGTGAAGTAGTTCAGGCAAAGATAGAATTTCGACATGTAGACGGGAAGCGATTCGCCCTGCTTTTGGGTAATGCTATCGGCTTCGAGCATCGCATTGATGCCCTCTTCATGCTTCCCCTTTAAGGAGAGCAGCCGTCCCAGGCCTACCAGGGCCGTCACCATCCTCAGTTCGTAACGCTGGGGCAGAGTGCGAAAGATAGCGATCGACTTGCGATAAGTGGCTTCGGCGCTATCGAGATCGCCCGAGAACTGTTGGGCGCGCGCCAGCGAAACGAGCGCGTAGGCGTAGTCTTCGTTATTTTCGCCGGACACTTTGCTGTAGATGGAGACGGATTCCTGCAACAACTGTCTGGCCCTTTCAAGTCCCTCTTTATCCTGGCTCCGTCGGACGTTAAGCTCGCCTAAGACGAAAAGGGCGAGGGCCAGTTCTTTGCTGCCCTGAGGCGAGAGTCGGCGCTCGACGGTGACAGCCTCGCTCAAGAGTTGTTCGGCCTCCTCCACCTTGCCTTTATTGAGAATGGCCGCGCCGAGCGTGATTTTGTTGCGCGCCGTCGCGCTCGTTTCCGCGCCGTACAATTCCAGATTGAGTTTGAGGGATTCGCGCGAATACTTCTCGGTCTCATCCATGAGCCCTATGTCAAAGTAGGTTTGCCCGATGGTTTGCAGCGCCTGCGCACGGAGTTCCGGCTGGTCGGCAAACTCCGCGTCGATGCGCGCCGCCGCGTCGCTTAAGACCTCTATGACTTTAACGTCCCGTCCCTTCTTTTCGGGCGAGGCGGCGGACAAAATGGACTTCAAAAAGTTATTGAGTCGATCGGCCTTGGCCGTCTCGCGCCGCGCCTGATTCCTCTCGCGGGCCGCGACGCGCGCCTGCCAGACGCTCACGAACATGCCCGCGAGGATGGCCAGAAAGACGAGGGACGCCGCCGCCACGCCGAGCCTGTTGCGCCCGATGAATTTTGAAGCCCTGTAAGTGAAAGTATCCCTGCGCGCGGTGACGGGGAGCCCTTCCACGTAGCGGCGTATGTCTTCGGCAAACTGCGCCGCCGATGCATAACGTCGTTCGGGCTCTTTCCTCAGGGCCTTGAGTACGATGTTATCTAAATCGCCGCGCAGCCTGCGGCGCAAAGCTTCGGGCGCTTCGCCCCTCGCCGCTCCGACCGCGTCGGGCGTGATGCGTGTCGTGCGCTGGCCGACGGTGATCTCTTCCGTGCGATTGACGACAGTGCTGGGCCGCTCGGGTTCGGTTTCGCAGACGAGGCGTTCTATCTCGCGCGGCGAGGTTTGCTTGAAATGGTAGGGCGCGTGCCCGGTCAGAAGGCGATAGAGCAGGATGCCCAGACTGTAAACGTCGCTGACGGTTGTGATGTTGTGGCCTCGTATCTGTTCCGGGCTGGCATATTCGGGCGTCATCAAACGCAAGTCCGTCGCGGTGGCCGAAAGGGTCTGTGCGGCCAGCTCCGGGTTCAGAAGCTTGGCGATGCCGAAGTCCAGAAGCTTCGGCTCGCCCTCAGAAGTGATGAGGATGTTAGAGGGCTTGAGGTCGCGATGGATGACAAGGTTCTGATGCGCGAACTCTACGACCGAGCAGATTTTACGGAACAACACGAGCCGCTCGTCCGTCCTGAGCGTATGCTCGTCGCAATAGCTGTCAACCGGCCGGCCCTCTATGTATTCCATCACGAAATAGGGCAGGCCGTCTTCCGTGATGCCGCCGTCGAGCAGGCGCGCGATGTTGGGATGTTCGAGCGAAGCCAGTATCTGTCGCTCTGTGCGGAAGCGGCGGACGATCTCTTCGGAGTCCATACCGCGCCGCAGGATTTTGATGGCGACCTGCTTTTTAAACTGATCGTCGGCGCGCACTGCCAGCAGCACGAGCCCCATCCCGCCGTGTCCTAACTCTCGCAGCACGCGGTACTGACCAAGGGTACGCCCCGCCCAGATATATGCCTCGCCTTCCGAGAGGATGTCCGAGGCGGAAGCCAACGCGGGCCGCTCTATAAATGGGCCCGCGCCCTCGTGCGACTCCATGAGCAACTCCAGCTCGCGTAGCATCTCGGGGTCGTCACCGCAGCGCTTGAGAAGAAACGTGCGGCGCTCTTTGTGATCGAGCTCCACCGCCTCGTGGAAAATCTCTTTAACTTGTAACCATCGGTCAGGCGTCATAACAGGTAGGATTGAATTTGCAGGACGCGCACTAAAGCTCGCGCACGATCCGTTTGTGCAGCCAGGCTTTCGCCATCTTCCATTCGCGTTTGACAGTGGCGGGCGAAATTCTCATAGCCTCAGCCGTCTCGTCAATCGTCAGGCCGCCGAAAAATCTGAGCTCGACGATCTTGCTCTGCGCCGGGTCAAACTCCGCCAGGGCTTTCAGCGCATCGTCGAGCGCCACCAGGTCAATCTCCCTTTGCTGTGGAAAGCTGACGGCTTCTTCGAGCGCGATTTTAGTCAGACCTCCGCCGCGCTTCTGCGCCTGTTTCTCGCGCGCGTGGTCAACCAGTATGTGCCGCATGACCTGCGCGGCGAGCGCGAAGAAGTGCGCGCGATTCTGCCAGGTGACGTTCTCCCAATCGATCAGTCGAAGATAAGCCTCGTGGACGAGCGCCGTGGCTTGCAGCGTGTGGTTCTCGCGCTCGCCTTCAAGATAACCCTGCGCCAGACGCCTCAACTCGCCGTAGACGAGCGGCATCAGGCGCGCGGGCGCAGACTCATTTCCGTCGCTCAGTTCGCGTAGGGATTGCGTGACATCCTGTGTCGAGGTCATCAGGAATAAACCTTGTTGCGGAGCAGTCGGCAGGTTAATCACCGCCCTTGGATTCCCGCGAATTATACGACCTTTCGCCCGCCCGACGAAAAAAAATCCGTCAACCTGAGCCGATTTGCTATCTTTTTCCGCCTTGTAGGTCGAAAGCCAGAGCCTTACACAAAGTAAAGACCGCACGAGGTTGCCGTGCCGACCGTGCAAAAAGGAGTTTTGCCCCATGAGAAGAGATCGCAGAGATCAGCGCCATGTACTTCACGCGCGCGTTCAATCGCTCGCCCCGTCATTATTCAGGCCGTACAGGATTTCCGGCGTCAGCCTGCTGTTAGCAGCGCTCCTGCTCGTCGGCTTGCCCCTCTACTTTAGAGCGAGTGCGGCGGACGGCGACCTGGACACGACCTTCGGCGCGGGCGGCAGGGTCACGACCTCGTTTCCGGGCGGACTCGACACCGCCGAGGATGTCGCCGTCCAGGCCGACGGCAAGATCGTCGTCGCGGGCTCCTCGGGCACGGACTTTGCGCTCACACGCTACAACACGGACGGCAGCCTGGATGCGACCTTCGGCGCAGGCGGCAGGGTTAATACAGACTTCCCGGTCGCCCTCGGCGGCACTGCCAATGCGCTCGTCATCCAGCCGGACGGCAAGATCGTCGCAGGCGGCTCGGCCACCGACCCAGCCAACACCACGCGAAGTGTCTTTGCGCTCGTGCGTTACAACACCGACGGCTCGCTCGACACGACCTTCGACACGGACGGGCGCGTCGTGACCTCTTTCCCGAACAGCATCGGCGCTCAGATCAACGGCCTGGCGCTACAGCCGGACGGCAAGCTCGTCGCGGCGGGCTCAAGCACCGACGCCACGACTTTCGCCAGTGTCTTTGCGCTTGCGCGTTACAACCCCAACGGCTCTCTCGATAATAGCTTCGACACGGACGGGCGCGTGACCACGGACATTCCCGGCCTCACCTTTGAAGATGCCCGTGCCGTCGCCATACAGGCGAACGGGCGCATAGTCGTCGCCGGGCTGGGTAACGCCGCGTTCCTGCTCACGCGCTACAACACGGACGGCTCGCTCGATAGCGGCGCGGCAGGCGACTCAACGCCCGGCGACACCTTCGGCACGGGCGGCATAGTCACGACAGCCTTCGGCGGCACTTTTGAAGAGGCCAACGGGCTCGCCATTCAAACCGACGGCAAGATCGTCGCCGCGGGAGAGACGGCCAGAAGCGTCGCCTCCGAAGACAACTTCGCGCTCGCGCGCTACAACACGGACGGCTCGCTTGATAACAGCTTCGACACGGACGGCAAGGTCATCACCGATTTCGGTTTTGTAGACGCGGCCAGCGATGTGTTGATTCAACCCGACGGCAAGATCGTCGCGGCGGGCCGCGCGGGCACTATACCCACAGGCTCCTTCTTCGCCCTCTCACGCTACGACACGAACGGCGCGCTCGATAACACGTTCGACGGCGACGGCAAAGTGACGACGGACTTTTCCGGCGGGCGCTTCGGTCTCGGCGCGCACGGCGTGGCTCTGCAATCGGACGGCAAGCTCGTGGCCGCAGGCGATGCCAACATCACTGGTCAACGCGATTTCGGAGTCGCGCGTTACACGACCAACGGCTCGCTCGACACGACCTTCGACACGGACGGCAAAGTCATCACGGATTTTGCGCTCAACGAAGACAGCATCACTGAGCTTCTATTACAGCCGGACGGAAAGATCATCGCCGTCGGACTCAATAGTCCGTTCATACGCCTTAGTCAGGCGCAGGACGTTAATTTCCAGCTCGCGCGCTACAACCCCAACGGCACGCTCGACACTACGTTCGGCTCGGGCGGAATCCTTCAGACAGACTTCGCGTCAAACGGCGACGACTTCGCCAATGGCGCGGCCTTGCAAGCGGACGGCAAGATCGTCGTCGTCGGGCAGACCGGAGCGCACTTCAGTCAGATTCCCAGCGCCAATACTTCCTTCGGCATCGCGCGCTACAATGTGGACGGCTCGCTCGACACGACCTTCGACACGGACGGCCGGGCAGTGGTTGACTTCGGCACGACGCATGACGCGGCGCAAGCCGTCGCCATCCAGGCCGACGGTAAGATAGTCGTCGTCGGCACGAACACGACGGACTTCGCGCTCGCGCGACTGAACGCGGACGGCTCGCTCGATACCTCCTTCGACGGCGACGGCAAGCTGACGACTGATTTCAGCAACACGGACTCGGCCACCACGGTCGTAATTCAACCCGACGGCAAGATCGTCGCGGCGGGCAGTGGCTTCAACGGCGACTTCTTCGCGCTCGCGCGCTACAACCCCAACGGCTCGCTCGACACGACCTTCGACGGCGACGGCCTCGTGACGACCGACTTCCTCGCCGGTAGCCTTGACGTTATCAGAGACCTCGTCATCCAGCCGGACGGCAAACTCTTAGCGGCTGGCGTTAGAAACACCACCGCAACCGCACAGGACTTCGCGCTCGCGCGCTATAACACGGACGGCTCGCTCGACACGGGCTTCGGAACAGGGGGCAAGGTGACGACGGACTTCGGCGGCGTTGACACAGCCGATGATATTGCCCTACAGGCGGACGGTAAGATTGTCGTCGCCGGATACAGCGACATTTCCAACACCTCGCCGCCCAACGGCACAGCCTCCGTCTACTTCGCCCTCGCACGCTACAACGCGAACGGCCAGCTCGACGCCTCATTCGGCGCGGGCGGCAAGGTCACGACGGACTTCTTCGGCATTTTTCAAGAGGCCCACGCCGTAGTCATTCAATCCGACGGCAAGATCGTCGCCGGAGGCAGCACTGACTCAGGCAGCAGCCGCGACTTCGCCCTCGCTCGCTATCAGTCCACGGCCACCACGACGCCGACTCCGACTCCCACCCCGACCCCTACGCCGACGCCGACTCCCACGCCCGTGACCGTGCAGTTCAGTCAAGCAAGCTACAGTATTCAGGAAGACTGCACGGCGCTCGTCATCAACGCCACACGCACGGGAGACACTTCCGGCACGACCATCGTTGACTATCAAACGGTGGACGGCACGGCCTCGCAGCGGATGGACTATAACCTGGCGCTCGGTCGCCTGACCTTCGCTCCCGGCGAGACACAGAAGACCCTCTCTCTGCTCATCAACGAAGACTCGAAAACGGAGGGGACGGAACAGTTCACCATCTCTCTGAGCAATCCTTCGGGCGGAATCCTCGGCACGCCCTCGACCGCCACCATACAGATACTCGATGATACGCCGGAGTCAACCGGCAACGCCCTCGACGACACTCCCATCTTCGTCTGCCAGCATTACCACGACTTCCTTAACCGCCAGCCAGAGCCCGGAGGTTTTCAGGGCTGGCAAAATACGCTCAACACCTGCCCGCCTTCGGGCCGCGATGCCAACGGCAACTTCTGCGACCGAATAGAGGTCTCTTCGGCCTTCTACCGCTCCGAAGAGTTTCAGGTCAGGGGCTATTTCCTCTACCGCTTCTATTCCGTCGCCTTCGGGCGGATTCCGCATTACACGGAGTTCATGATGGACTTGAGCCGCACCACGGGCTTTTTGACAGAGCAGGAAGTGGAGGCAGGGCGTGTGGCTTTCATCAACGAGTTCATGTCCCGGCAGGAGTTCAGGAATAAATACGACTCGCAGACAACACCTGCGGCCTACGTCAATCTCCTCGAACAGACCGCTGGCGTGACGCTCTCGAACAAGCAAGCCCTGATCGATGATCTGGCACAGGGAAGGAAAGACCGCGCGCAGGTCTTAAGAGCGATAGTCGAAAGCGAGGAGGTGAGGGTCAGGTTCTACAATGAAGCGTTCGTCGTCGCAGAATACTTCGGCTACCTGCGGCGCGACCCGGACATTCTCTACCTGAACTGGATTCAGACGCTCAACCAGTCGAACGACTACCGCCTGCTCGTTAGCGGCTTCGTGAACTCCGCCGAATACAGGCAGCGGTTCGGGCCGTAATAAGTCAAGGTCACGGTTACGCAGTAATGATATGCCTCTGCGCACGGGTGATCTGTACGTACAAGGCTGGGCGTGACCGTACGCGTGCGGCATCGCTGATGGCGATTTTGTGATACGCTTGAGGGCGATGGCCGAGGGCGGAAAGAGGATAGAGAATGGCAACCAGCTAACCCCCAGATTGATGTGGCTGGTGATTGGCCGTCTGTTTGCGGCGATTCTGCTGTTGCTGTTGAGCGCTTTGTGGACGCAGGAGCGTTTCGGCGCGGCGGGGAGTGACAATGCTTTGCGCGGGGCGCTGCCGATCTTTCTGTGCGTCGTCGGGCTGACGCTGATCTATATTCCGGGGCTGCGTTTCTTTGGCCGCATAGAAGTTCAGACCGGGGCACAGTTGTTCGCGGACGTGTTGCTCGTGACCTGGCTCGTCTGGGTGACCGGCGACGTTTACTCGCCCTACGTCGCGCTCTACGTCATCACCATTGCCGTCGCCAGCATCTTTCTGGGCCCACGCGGCGCGCTGATCACCTCCGTCGGCTGCGTCGTCGCCTTCACGGGCATCGCGATGGCCGCCGTCACAGGCTATATCCCGCACTACACGCAGGCGGCGATCGTCGCTCCCGCTTATAAGGCCGTCGAGACCATAGGCATTAACGATGTCGCCTTCTTTGTCGTCGGCCTGCTCTCGGCACGCCTCACCGAGAGACAGTCGCGCTCGGACGTGCGCCTGATCGCGGCGACTCAATCGCTGGCTTCTTTAAGAGCGCTGCACGAGCGGATCGTCGAATCCATACGCTCGGGCGTGGTGACGACCGATCTACAGGGCCGCATCTATACTTTCAACGCGGCTGCCGAAGAGATTACGGGCTACAAGCCTGCGGACGTGCGCGGGCAGGACGCCTCCATATTTTTCGGAGACCTGGACGATCCCATCGCCGATTCACTGCGCGCCGCAGGGGCCGGAGAGACGAGCCCGCGCTTCGAGGCAGCATGCCTGACGCCGGACGGGCTGCGCGTGCGCTTAGGCTTCAGCATCTTTCCGCTCTTCAGCGAAACGGGTGAGACGACAGGGCTCGTCATCACCTTTCAGGATTTGACGGAAGTGCGCGCGCTCGAAGAGATTTCGCGCCGACAGGACAGGCTCGCGGCGGTCGGTCGCGTCGCCGCCTCCATCGCGCACGAGATCAGGAATCCGCTGGCGGCGATGCGCGGCTCGATTCAAGTGCTGCTCTCCGAAGTGGACGGCAATTCCGAGCAGGCCGAGTTGATGGAGATCATCCTGCGCGAGTCAGACCGCCTCAATCGCATCGTCACGGATTACCTGACTTACGCGCGCCCGCGCGCCTCGACGCTCGTGAGCGTGGACTTGCGCGACATCCTGCGAGAGACTTTCACACTGCTGCGCCACAGCAATGAGATGCATGCTGATCACAAGCTGGAAGCAGACCTGCCGGAGTCGCCCGTGATGGCGCAGGCCGATGCCGCGCAGCTCAAGCAGGTCTTCTGGAATCTCTCGCGCAACGCTTTGCAGGCGATGCCCGGCGGGGGTACGCTTCACGTCGGGCTGCGGCGTGAGCCGAGCGGGCGGCTGTGCATCGTCTTCACGGACACCGGACGTGGGATGACGCCCGAACAGGTCGAGCATCTCTTCGAGCCCTTCTCTTCGACCACGGGCGGGACGGGCCTCGGCCTCTCGATTGTTTACCAGATCATTCGCGAGCACGGTGGTACAATCAACGTCCGCAGCCGCGAGGGGCAGGGCACGACGATTACGATTGAGTTGCCGGGAGACAAGAGGTCAGATGTGAGAGGCTCCGGCGTTGACCTGCGAACCGGCATCTAACATCCGACATCGAACCTCTGATTGTTATGGCTAATCTTCTCATTGTTGACGATGAACAGAGCATGCGACAGCTTTTGTCGCTCGTCTTCGGGCGCGAGGGCCATCAGGTGCGCTCGGCGGAAAATGGACGGCACGCGCTGGAGTTGCTGCGAAGCTCTCCCGCCGATCTGATTATCTCGGACGTAAAGATGCCGGACATGGGCGGCATCGAGCTGCTGAGCGCGGCGCGTGAAGTGCTGCCCGATGTCGTCGTCGTGATGATGACGGCGTTTGCGACCGTAGACACGGCGCGCGAGGCTTTCAAGCTCGGCGCGGACGATTTTATACAGAAGCCCTTCGACATCGAAGAGCTGAAGCTGATCGTCGCCAAGGGCTTGGAGAAGCTCGCGCTCAAGGAAGAGATCAAGACGCTCATCAAGGAGCAGCGCGAGCGCGGCAACCTCGGCAACATCATCGGCCATTCGGAAAGAATGCAGGCCGTCTACCAGATGATCGAGACGGTCGCGGAGGTACAGTCGACCGTGCTCGTGACGGGCGAGTCGGGCACGGGTAAGGAGTTGGTCGCGCGCGCCATTCATGACCTGAGCCCGCGCGCCGAAAAACCTTTCGTCTCGATCAACTGCGGCGCGTTCACCGAGACGCTGCTGGAATCCGAACTCTTCGGCTACGTCAAAGGCTCGTTTACGGGCGCTAACACGAATCGCAAGGGGCTCTTCGAGGCCGCCAATCGCGGCACGATCTTTCTGGACGAGATAGGCGAGATGTCGCCAGCCATGCAGGTCAAGCTCCTGCGCGTCCTACAGGAGCGAAAGGTGCGGCCCGTCGGCGCGCACGAAGAGCTTGAGATAGACACGCGCGTCATCGCCGCCACCAACCGCGACCTCTCGGCGATGGTCAAGGACGGAAGCTTTCGTGAAGACCTCTTCTATCGCGTCTCCGTGATTCCGATCGAGCTGCCCTCGCTGCGCGAGAGAAGCGAAGACATACCGGAGCTGGCCGAGCATTTCGTCAAAAAATTCTGCGCGCAGACGGGCCGCACACTGACGCTCAGCGAAAGGGCCATGCGGCTGCTGGAATCGTATTCATGGCCGGGCAACGTGCGCGAGCTTGAGCATACGATCGAACGGGCCGTCGCGCTCGAACGCTCGACCTCGATTCAGCCGGAGCGCCTGCCCGAACAGATCACCAACTACAATCCAGATTCCGCGCGCCGCCGCGACCAAGACCCCTACGAGCTACCTGAAAGCGGTCTCAACCTTGTCGCCCATCTTGAGCATCTGGAAAAAAGCTACGTGCTCGAAGCCTTGCAGCGCACCGGCTATAGCCAGTCGCGCGCCGCCGAGTTGTTACATCTTTCCGTTCGCTCGCTTCGTCACCTGCTCGACAAGTACGACATTCGCAGCCTGACGGCGCAGATGCGCGATGACAATCGACGCAGCACCGATACCACTCCGCGCCGCCGCTCGACTGACCCCGAGCCCCGCCGTCGCGCCACCGATGCGCCCTTCGGTGATACCAACGATCGCGCGGCTGGCAGCAGTTAAAACTGAAGTTAATGTATGAAAGCCCCCGCAAGGGGCGACAGACATGGAAGCCCCTGCAAGGGGCGCAAGAGTGTAGCCCACGGCGCGAGCCGTGGGTATAGAGCAGACAATAAAGAGAGAGCCCCGGAGGGGCGAAAGAAACGCAACTCGAATTTCTTTCGCCCCTCCGGGGCTTCACGACGTTTGGTTATTACATTCCCCACGGCTGACGCCGTGGGCTACATTCCGCTCGCCCCTTTCAGGGGTTACGGGCGGCTTCGCTTAAATGCCTGCGCCGTCCATGAACTCGTCGGGCGTGTAGTGGCCGATTTCGGCGCTGCCGACTTTGTAGGTATTGAGGACGCCGAGCGGCGGCGCGTAGAGGTGCAGCGTCACTAAGTCCTGGCCGCTGACTTCCGGGTTTCCGAGTTGATGTATGTCGGGCACGGATGCGCCCGTCACGCCTCCCTTCATCCACTCGCGCGCGGTTTGATAGTAAAGCTCCTGCCTCTCGTTCAACGCGAACATCGTCTCCCACATGATGCCTTCGCAGATGCGCACAGCGCCGTGCGAGCCGTTATGATCGTGTATCGGCGTGCGCTGTCCAGGTCGCCAGCAGAGCACCAACAGCTCCGCGTACTCGTTGCGAAACACGCGATGGCGCGCGTAGGTTCCCGCCTTGAAGCCCATGTACGGGCGCAGGTCTTCTCTGCGCACACGCACTTCACCGAGCCATGCGTTGAGGTCTTCGAGCGAAGGCACTTCGCGCAAAGCTTCCAGCTTTCCCCGCAGCGTGCGGAAGGACTCGGGGAACGTCTCGTCTTTCTCAACTGTCAGCGGGAGATGTTCGGACGGGGTCACGTTCGTAGACATGGATGGTATTACTCCTTCGGCGATATATCTCTATTACAAATCCGGTGCACGAGGGGAGGCGCTCGGATTAAAGGTTTTATAGCCTTACGCTGCCCGCGAGTCAAATGTCAGAAGAGAGCAGCAAGGCAAGACTCCTCATCCGGCCAGCATGATGCGCACGTCTCGGACGTTGGTTCCGGTCGGCCCCGTCATGATGCAATCGCCGAGCGCATCGAAGAAAGAGTAAGCATCGCTCGCCAAGAGGAATCGCCGCGCATCCAGCCCAAGAGCGCGGCCTCTCTCAAGCGTCATGTGATCGGCGAGCGCGCCCGCTGCCAAGCTGTTGCCGTCAATACCATCCGTGCCTGCGCTGAGCGCGACGAGCTGTGCCGGTAGCCGCGCTCCGTCGCTCGACTCAGCATACCTCTCGTCCATCTCGATCGCGCAGCGCAGCGTCGTCTCAAGATTGCGCCCGCCCACGCCGCGCCCCTTCACGGGACACGCGAACTCGCCGCCCGATATGAGGCAGACGCCCCTTCGCGCGTCCATCTTGCGTCGATACAAAGCGAGCAGCCTGGTGAGCATCAACGTGCAGCCCTCTTCAACCGGCTGCTCAAGGATGTCGCGCGCAAGCTCGACCACCAGCCCGCGTTTGCGCGCCTCAAGCCGTGCCGCTTCAAGCGCCCGTAGGTTGTCTAATAAGACGTAGTGCTCGCGCACGGCGCGGCTGGGCCCAGCGGCTTTCGAGATGGGCGGTTGATTGATCGCCCGCATGATTGATGAAGGCAAATGTGAGCCGAGCCCGTATCGCTCTACGACCCGTCCGGCATCCGAGGCGCTGGCTTTAGGCGGAGCAAGCGTCGGCCCGGAAGCGACGTTCGCTTCTTCGCCAGTTCCCGTGTCGGAGATGATCATGGTCAACTGGTCTGCGTGCGGCGCACGCGCGGCGAGCCCGCCTCCTTTGACTGCGGAGAAGGCGCGGCGCACTGCGTTGATCTCGGCTATCGAAGCGCCGCACGAGACGAGCAGGCGATTGGCCGCGCGCAACTCGCGTAGAGTGATGCGATCATCGCGCGGCCATTCGATCATCGCCGAGCCTCCGCCGGAGATGAGAAAGATCAAGGTGGCGCGTTCGGCCTCTGCGCGTGCGAGTAGCTCGAAGGCGGCTTGCGCCGCGATCAGGCTCGCCCTGTTCGGCAACGGATGTCCGCCTTCAAGCACGCGCCAGCGCGTGCTTGAAGAGAATGCTTTGTGACGGCTTGCGATCGTCGAGGCGCGCGAGCTTTCAGCCCATTGACCAACGACGAGCCCGGCTGTGACGTGCTCGCCCAGAACCTCATCGAGCGCAGCCGCCATCGAAAGCGCCGCTTTGCCGATGGCGACGACGTAGACGCCCGCGCCTCGCTTCGCGAGATTCAAGGTTGTTTCGTTTATCTTGAGGCGGGAGCCGTCGACCTCGACTGCGCGTCGCACGGCGAGCCCGGCGTCAACGCTCCTGAGGGCGGCATCGAAAATCTCACGCGCGTCACGACGAAGCTCTGGCGTTGCGGTCAAGCTGCCCCTTTACTCCACTGTGACTTGTGCGCGAAGGGCGCGAAAGCGGCGGTCGCTGATGCCGCGCACCATAATCAAATGCTCCGCGCGGCGAAAGCGACCGTACTGCCGCCGATGGGCGACGATGCGCGCCGCCAGAGCCTTGCCTATGCCGGGCAGGCGTTCCAACTCTTCCGGCGATGCCGTGTTGATATTGACGAGCGGTGCGCCCGCCGTCTCCTGTCCGAGGATTGGCGTCGTCCGGCTGGACGCGAGCGCGGGATGGCGTGGCAATTTGACGCAGGAGGCTCCGAAGAGGGACATGAGCGCCAGCGGCACAAACGAAGCGAGCAAACGATTTATCAAGGCGCTGTTTCTCATACAAGGCGAAGCTCTGTGGGGCCGCCGTTTATGCCGCGTACGTGTGCAAAATGCTAGAAGTCTAAAAAATTCAGGAACTTGTAACATCCAAAGGCGGCTTTTCCACAGGGTTTTCCACAGATTCCTGTGGAAAAGTATCCGAGTGTAATGAGCAAACTTTATTCAGGAAGCCTCTATCGAGCGAAAAGTAGAAACCGCGCCAGCCTCTTAGGGACTAGCGCGGCTCTGGCCTTGGGTTGATAAGAGTTAAGGCGCTGTGCCGCCCTTAACCTGAACATTACCTGACTCGATAGTCTCTAAGGGGAAGTCGAAAGGCCCTGTATTTTGACAGGCTTGGGGATCGCCTGTGGTGTTCGGGTCATCGTCCCAAAAGAACACTCTGCTGATTTTGTCTCTATCCCGACCGGGCTCGCCGTTGTCCTGCACAGTGAAAAAGACAGCGTCGACGAGACTCGGGTCATTTGTTCTACGGGTCGTTCCGCCGAGAATGGCTATGTTACCGACCACTTTCAGACAGCTAATATCAATCTGCAATTGATATTTTTGACCATTCTCGTTGGTGAAAGCCGGGTTATGAAGAATCGCATTGCCCCTCACCGAGCCGTCTGCCTGACGGCGTGCGCTGAAGGCAAATTGTCTTCTGACGAAATCACCATTCTCATTTTGAACAAGGAGGGTTCCCTGTCCGTTAGCCGATTCCTGCCCGGTTTGCGCGGCGGCGTTTGACGCAAAAGTGAACAGCGCAGCGATTGCCATGAGAGCAATTAAGGCCGGCTGAGTGAGTATTTTAGTTTTCATATGAAATTCCCCTAATGGTTGAAGTTGGCTTGACTTGCAGACGGCTCTCCCCGCACAGAGCGCCGTAAGAAATGGGTTTGCGAACGGCAGACATTATGTGCATTCAAAATAAAAAGTCAACCCCCCTCGACCCGCCTGACTTTGATGAGAAAGCAACAGGGCGGCCGCTGGTACCGGCGGCCGCCCTGTTGCTCGTAAAACCGGGCAAGTCTCAATTATCGACGGGTCGAGAGTTTGTCTACAGCCCCGGCACTAACCTGCTGTCTCAGGTTCCTTCTTTCGGCTCGTCCCAATCGGCGACCAATTCGTAAGCACGGCCCAGTACGGGACGCGGGCGCGCGCCGTCGGCCTGACCGATGAAGCCTTCGCGCTCCATCATGTCCAGGATGGCGGCGGCTCGCCCGTAGCCTATACGAAGGCGACGCTGTAGGACGGAGGTCGAAGCGCGTTTCATCTCGACACAGATACGCAGTGCGTCCTCGAACAACTCGTCGCGCTCGCCGCTCGCGCCGTCCATCCCGAGGGCTTCCTCTTCGGACTGCGTGATCGTCTCGTCGTACTGCGGCTCGCCCTGCGACTTGATGTGAGCGACGATGCGGCCTATCTCGGATTCGTCAACGTAAGCGCCGTGAACGCGCACCAGCCGGGATGTGCCGGGCGGCAGGAACAGTAGGTCGCCGCGACCCAGGAGCTGCTCCGCGCCGTTGGCGTCGATGATCGTGCGCGAGTCGACTTTCGAGGAGACGCGAAACGAGATGCGCGAAGGGAAGTTGGCCTTGATGAGCCCTGTGATGACATCCACGCTGGGGCGCTGTGTTGCCAGCACGAGATGAATGCCGACGGCGCGCGCCATCTGCGCAAGGCGCGTGATGGATTCCTCGACCTCGTGGCCGGAGACCATCATCAGGTCTGCAAGCTCGTCAATGATGATGACGATGTAGGGCAGCGGCTTGTGCGGCTCGCCCTGTTCGTCGTAGTCCTTGACCATGTTGCGGCGCATCACTTCCGTATTGAAGCCGTCGATGTTGCGCACGCCCCACCCGGCCAACTCCTTGTAGCGCCGCTCCATCTCGCCCACAGCCCACTTCAAAGAGATGGCTGCGCGCTTGGGGTCTGTGATGATCGGCGTCGCCAGATGCGGGATGCCGTCGTAGAGACCAAGCTCAAGACGCTTCGGGTCAACGAGGATGAACTTCACTTCGTCTGGCCGCGCCTTGTAGAGGATGGAGACGATCAGAGAGTTGACGCCGACGGATTTGCCCGCGCCCGTCGCGCCCGCGATCAGTAGATGCGGCATCTTCGCCAGATCGGCGACGTAGTTCAAGCCGTCAATCGTCTTGCCCAAAGCGATGGTAAGTTTCGAGGCGGAGTCGCGGAACTGGCGCGACTCGACCACTTCGCGCAGGTGAATCGTTTCGCGCGAAGGGTTCGGCACTTCAATGCCGACGTGCGGCTTGCCCGGCATTCTATCAATGCGTATCGACTCTGCCTTGAGCGCGAGGCAGAGATCGTCAACGAGACCCGTGACGCGGGAATACTTCACGCCGGGGTCTGGCTTGAATTCGTAAGTCGTGACGACGGGCCCGGGGCAGATGTGCTTGATCTGTCCCGTGACGTTGAACTCCTTGCACTTTTCGGCGAGACGCGTGGCGAGTTGGAGCAATTCCTCGTCGGCCTGCTCGCTGTGCGGCGGCGGCGCGTTCAGGAATTCCACGTTCGGCATCTTGTAGTCTGTGATGGGCGACACTGCCACATTCGCAGCGCGGCGCGCAGTAGTAGTCGTCGTCGCGCGGTCGGGCGCGGCGGGCAGAAGCGCGCTCCCTTCCGGCGACTCCGTCTCAGAGCGCACGACCGAAGCGGTTCTGACCATCTCTTCGACTTCCGCCGCTTCATCCACAGGCATCGTGGCGGCTCTGCGCGCGGAGACGGCTGCGGCGGCTGCGGCGCGAGCCTGCTTGCCCGGCGAGATGGGTTGCTCCGGCACGGCGACGCGCTGCTGCGGCGCTGGGCCCACGCCCGCCGTGGCGGCTGATGCGGCAACTTCCATCTCAGCCGTCAAAGCCTGTGCGGGAGTCTGTAAGGGCTGGGCCACGTTCTGGGCCGCACGCTTGATCGCCGCAGACGCAGAGACGCCCTGTACGGCCGCGTCCGTGTCCCCCGCCAGCGTTGCCGTCTCGCGCATGAACTCGGCGACGCGATCAGCGCCGCTCTTGGTGCTTTCATACTCCGCGCGGACGGCCTCTTCACGCTCGGCTCGCGCGGCGCGGCGCATCTCCGAACGTTGAAGCGCCTGCTCACGACGCGATGCCCGCCAGGCCCTGATGCGTTCCGGTATATTGTGGAAGATGGCGAACCGCTCGCCCGCGATGATGGCCGCGATGCGCTCGTAGGCGCGTGCGAAAGAGAAGTTGGTAGCGAGCAGGAGTCCCATCGCGGCGACGGCGACGAGAAGAATACCCGTCCCGACCGGATTGAGTCCCTTTACCAGGACTTGCATGATGAGCGCGCCGGAGAGCCCGCCCGGCGGAACGCTCGCGTCAAAAAGAGGACGCGCGATCAGGAGCGCGCACAGGGCTGAGGCCGCCAGCACGAGCGTCAGTAGACCGACGATGCGCGAGACGGGAGCGTGAATGCGCCGCGTACGAAAGCGCCGCCAGGCGGCGGCGAAGAGCAGTAGCGGGAGAAGCGGAGCGGCGAGGCCCACGGCCTGAAAAAGTGCTGCGGCGACGTTTGCTCCGACCGCTCCGATCAGGTTGCGCGTCTCGGCCTGCCCGGCAGAGTTCCAGGAAGGGTCGTTCGGTTTATACGAGAGCAGGCAGAGCGTCAGGAGC
This sequence comes from Pyrinomonadaceae bacterium, assembly GCA_036522655.1. Classification (GTDB taxonomy): domain Bacteria; phylum Acidobacteriota; class Blastocatellia; order Pyrinomonadales; family Pyrinomonadaceae; genus DASQYE01. The sequence goes on from DATDFK010000054.1 coordinate 101,417, forward strand.
AGACCCAGAGCACAGAGCGCGATGGCGATGATCTCATTGCGCCGCGTGTTTCTGGATGAGCCTCCTGCTGCTGCTGTTGGGCCAACTGCTTTCGTCTGCGCTTCCCTGTGTGTGGTTGCCATGTTTCCTCCGGCCTTCGCTTCCTTCGCTATTCGAGACAAGTCCCTTGCGCCTCCGCAGCTCCAACAGAACCTGAACTCGCCCTCTATCTGTGTACCGCACTTTGGACATTTCCACATATCGAGGCTTTCATCCTTTTCCCCTTACGCGGCGCGCCGCGAGAGAAGGTAAGCTTTGATGAAGTCGTCTATATCGCCCGCGAGCACGGCATCAACGTCGCCCCGCTCAAGCTTGGTGCGAGCATCTTTGACCAGCCGGTAGGGCGCAAGCACGTAGTTTCTGATCTGGGAGCCGAACGAGATGTCCTGCTTATTGGCTTCAAGCTCGGCGGTCTCTGCCCGGCGCTTCTCAAGCTCAAGCTCGTAGAGACGCGAGCGTAAGACCTGCATGGCGACGGCGCGATTCTGATGCTGCGAGCGCTGGTTCTGGCACTGGACGACGATGCCCGTCGGCATGTGTGTGATGCGCACGGCGGAGTCTGTCGTGTTGATGTGCTGCCCGCCCGCGCCCGTCGAGCGATAGGTGTCAACGCGCAAGTCCTTATCGTTGATCTCGACTTCGATATTATCGTCGATCTCCGGGTAGACGAAGAGGGAAGCGAAAGAGGTGTGACGACGCGACGCCTGATCGAAAGGCGAGATACGCACGAGGCGATGCACGCCGGCCTCCGCCGCGAGCAGCCCGTAGGCGTACTCGCCTTCGACCCTGAACGTGACGCCTTTGATCCCGGCCTCTTCGCCCGGCTGGTAATCCAGCACCTCTGTTTTGAATCCGCGCTGCTCGGCCCACTTCAAGTACATACGCAGCAGCATCTCCGCCCAATCCTGCGATTCCGTGCCGCCCGCGCCCGGATGAATCGTGCAGATAGCATTGCGCGCATCATTCTCACCGGCAAGCAGCATCTCCGTCTCGGCCTGGCCCACTTCCGATTCAAGTCTCTCGATGAGCGCGCGTAATTCCCTGAGCGACGCCTCGTCATCCTCTTCGGCGAACTCGAAGAGCACGCCCGCGTCCGCGATGTGCGATTCAAACTCTTCCTGGCGCGCGATGATGCGCTCCAACCGGCTGCGGCGGCCCATCAGCTTCTGCGCCTCTTCCTGATCGTTCCAGAAATCAGGGGCCGAGGCGAGCGCCTCTATGCGCGACGATTCGTCGCGTTTGGCAGCTACATCAAAGAAACCTCCCGAGCTGTTCGACGCGCTTGCGCAAATCCTCGTAGGTCGTGCGTAACTCTTCGATCGATACTGTTCCTATCATCCTTAATCTTCCCCCGAACTGAAAAGGTCTTCTAACTCTGCGGCGACATCATACCGGATGTCTTCCAAAACGATGCGACAAATATTAACAGACTGAGCGCGGCGCACAGGCCGACGAACAGATCGCCGTACTTCGTGTAAAAAGTCTTGCCCGCGTCGGCGCGGCTGGCCGTCCAGATTCTCACGGCCGGCTCGAAGCCCTTCGTCTCGTCCAGAACTTCACCGCGCCCCGTAATGTAAGCGGTGATGCCCGTGTTGGTGACGCGCATAACGGGGCGACCGTTCTCCACCGCGCGAAAGACAGTGTTAGCCAAGTGCTGTCGCATCACAGGCGTCGGGCCCAGGTAACCGTCGTTCGTGATATTAATCAGGACATCCGCTCCTTCGTCCGCGAACCTTCGCGCGATTGAAGGGAAGGCCGACTCGAAACATATAAAGACGCCCGCGCGCGCCTCGCCCAACGGGATCAAAGGATACTCCGCGCCCGGCGTGAAATCTCCGACCATCACGGGCACCAGGTTGACTCCGGGCAGCCAGCGCGGGAGCGGCACGTACTCGCCAAACGGCAACAGGCGAATCTTATCATACTGCGCGACGGCGCGGCCCTCTTCATTCACCAGCACCGCCGCATTGTAAGCGCCGTTGGCCGGTGCTGGCTCAAGCGAGTTGAAGAGCACTGCCGTATGATTGCGCGTCGTAAAGCCACCGACCAGTTCTCGAAACTCCGAGTCCCTGGCGTACGTGAAGTTCATGGGCGATTCGGGCCAGACGACGACGCGCGGTATTCGGTCGCGCGCCTGTGGCGAATTGCCTCTGGCCCAATCGTTATTACTGCTGTAGTTTGCCGCGCCGTCCCTGGCCCAGGCGTCGAGCGCGTCAGTGCTCAAAGAGAGATGACGCGCGACGAGCGCGGCCATCTCGGACTCTTCCTTGACGGGCTCCATCGGTACGTTGGGCTGGACGGCGACGATGACCGCATCCGGCTTTGATGAGACACTTGGAGACGTGTTGAGCGAGTTGCGATTACTGACCAGCACGACGGCAAACGTGCTGAGAAGGATGAGCAACGAAACGAGCAGAGCGCGCCCGCTCTTTTGTAGAAGAAGATAGGCGAGCGCAGCGTTCGCCGTCAGGATCAGGAATCCTACGCCGTAGACGCCGCCCCACCGCGCGGCTTGAATCAACGACGGATGATAGGCTTGCGAGTACCCGATGGCATTCCACAGTTGACCCGTCACTCCCAGCCGGGCCCATTCAAACGCTGCCCAGACGAACGGCGCAAGCAGCAGCGCGCGCACGCCCCAGCGCGAGACAGCCCGCGCCAACACCATAGAGAACATAGCCGGGAACAGCCCCACCAGCATCGCTCCAGGCACTAGCAGCAGATAAGCTATGGGCGCGGGGATGCCGCCGTATCTCACCATCGCATGCGTCAGCCAGTAGCAGGAGCCCAGGAAAAAAGGAGCGCCCGTCATCCAGCCCGCGATAAAAGCCGTAGAGCTTTGCGGCCTGCGTGCGATGACGATGAGGAGCGGCACAAGTGCCACCCAGGCCAGCGGCCACAAATTGAAATCGGGAAAAGAGATGATGAGCAGGACGGCGGAGAGCGTCGCCAGTCCCACCTCGGCACGCGTCGGGGCGCTCACGCGCACTCTCTCTCGCAGCGTAGCGAGAGAGAGTGCGCGGCCCGGCGCGTCCAGAGAGATGACATCACTCATACCGCGCGAGTTTAGCAAAGAAGCTGTGCTGGCGTCATCGCAGTAGTAGTGAGCTTGCTCTGACGAGCGCTCATTCGAGGCGTGCGACAGAGGGATTAGCGCGCCTCGCCTTCGGCTCGAAAAAATTCGCACGCTTTGACGCGGGAGCCCGCGCGGGATAACGGAAATCGTCTAAACGGAGCGGCAATAGACAAAAAAAGTCACTCCGCGAGTGACAAAATTCGTCGCTTGACATATTCCGTCCGCGCGCAGGCGGCGCACGATCGAGGCGTACGAGACGCGCTCGCAAGGCTACAGGGAATTATGTCGCGTGATTTAAAAGGGCCGTAAACGTGGGAGAACCCGGTCATTGCTGACCGGGTTCACATTTCGGGGGGTTAAACTGAAGGGATGCTCGGCGGGCGGCTGGCGCAGCGGCAGGCGGCGCTCAGAGAAGTGATGGCGGCGGGGTCACGTTTCATCCGTGCTTGCCGACGATAAGCGAAGCACTTGGCGTGCCACGGAAAATATTTTTCTGGAAACGAGAGTCGATTAGATATGAAAGGGAGGCTTGGGCCCGCGCTTGAGGGTTCGAGCCGGGCGATCTAAGCTTCGCGCTTGCGGGCGCGCTCTTCTATCCGGCGGGGTCTTCGACGACGCGCACATTCTTCATCCGTGGGCCGCCTTTGTCTCGCAGCCTTGCGGCTTCGGCATCCGCTTCGTCGCGCGTGTAGTGGCCGATGAAAACATCCAGGGAAGCATCCGTCGCAGCCGCACGCGGCTTCGCGCGCACATCCTTGTAGCCCTTGCGTTCGAGCGATTCGACCAGAGCGCGGGCCGCTTCGTCAGACTTGAGCGCTGGCACTAGAAGCGTATAACGCTTCTGCTTATCATCCGTTGCTGGAACGGGCGTAGTAGTCTGCGCGGCGGCAAGTTGCGGAGATGGGGACGGGATTGAAGTCGGCGTAAGCGTTTGCGTGGGAGCGCTCGAAGCCATGCCGGGCTGCTGCTCCTGCGCCGGAGGCAAGACCGTCCAGCGCCCGACCATGATGCCGATGGCGAAGAAGACGGCGGACAGCACAAGCGCGCTCAGGAGCATGACGGCGGGACGGCGCTCGTCGCGGCTGAACTCCTCAAATGCCGAATGACGCGCCTCGCGCTCGATCGTCGTCTCGTATTTTTCTGTCTCAGTTGACATCGCCAGCGCTCAATCGCCGAAGCAATAATCTACGTCTCCGTCAGAGAAGGAACACCCAGGGGCGCGGGCTCGACTTCGAGCAGGTGCCCGCTGGTTCCGACCACGAGAACACGCGCCCCGCGCTCGACCGTGAGACCGGCGCGCGCGCGTGCGCGCCACAACTCGCCCTGAACCAGCACGGAGCCTTCGGGCTGCAAAGCCGTCTCGACCAGCGCCAGGCTGTTCATCAGTGTGAGCTGGCCCGTGGCCGCTTTTTTATGTCTTGACAACAGGACGACGTACAGGGCTGCGACAAGCAGAGACCCGAAGATCAGGCTCATGAAAGCGGCGGCTGTACTCATAGTGTTTTGCTCTCCGGCCGGAGGCGCGCCCGTTTCCCGCAGGTCTTAAACGTCCGTATTCTAGCATAAGGCAAAAAGTAAAAAGGCAAAAGGCAAAAGTGAAAAAGCTTGAGCGCCTTTCTTCACTTTTACCTCCTGCCTTTTTACTTTTGCCTTCTTTACCTGCCGCCCGTGTCGACCTGTCTTTGGAGCGCGACGGCGTCCTGATTGTTGGGGTCTATCTGCATGGCGCTGCGCGCGTATGTGAGGGCCATCGCACGGTCGCCGCGCTCTAAGAAGATACGACCCAGAAGGATGTGCGCGTCAATCTGTTTGGCGTCCCAGAAGATGGAGGTCTTGAGCGCGCTGATGGCGGCCTCCTGATCGCCGCGTCTTTGATTGATGCGACCGATCAGCAGATAAGCCTCTGCGCTCATCGGCTCGATCGTCAAGACACGGCGCAACTCCGGCAAAGCCTCGTCGTCGCGTCCCGCCTGATAAAGCTCGCGCGCCTTGGCGAGCAGGTCTTGCGTGTTGGAGGTTTCGGTGGGCTCTTCCTTCTTCTCGCGCGTGACCTCGAAATAGTCGCTGCGGTTGAAGGAGTCGCGCAGGCGAAGCGAGACGCCGGGTGTAGTCTGCGACTTCTGCCACTCGGTCTGCCACTTGGCGTAAACCTGTAGATAACGGCGCGCCTGATCGTCGGCGGCTGTGGCCGGTTCCGTGCTGCCCACGCGCTCAAGCGACTTGGCGAAAAGGAAGTAGGCTTGCCCGTCCTTCGGATTGTCCGTGATGACCGGACGCAGTTGATCGGCGGCCTCAGAGTATTTGCCGCTGAGGAAGAGCGCGTAAGCGTAGTTGAAACGCACCATCATGTCTTCGGGCGTCGATTCGGAGGCGCGGGCCAGAAACTTGACGCCCTGTTCGAGCAGGCGCGCACGCTCTTCCGGTTTCTTCTCGTCGCGCGCCGCCTGTATCGAGATCGCGCCCGCGTTGTTGTAAATACCCGTCAGGGGCATCTCCGAGGTTAAGGGCACGAGCACATTGAGCGCGCCGTTCAAATCGCTCATCCGCCAGTAGGCGAGTCCCGCGTAGAAGGCCGCTTCGGCGTAGTGCGGGTCTTTCTTCTGCAACTTGGAGAAATACTCGGCGGCGTTTTTCCAGTCGCTACGGCGCAGGTAGAAGTGGCCCAACTCGAAGGCCGGCTGCGGGTAGTTCGCGCCCGCGTTGGCATCAGCGTAGAAGCGCAGGGCGTTCTTGAAGTAGTTCTCGCGCGTCGCGTCGGATTCGGGTGTGAGCACGCCTTTGACGTAAGCCTCGAAAGCCTTGGGCGGAACTTTGGTGGCCTGCTGCACGAACTGGTTCTGCGAGAAGGGAAGCGCCTTGTCGCGCTGGTATAGAATCTGGTAGGCGAGCCGTCCCTGCATCGTCTGTAAGGTCGAGAGCGCGCCGCCGAAATCATACTCGCGCGTGGCCCAACGCCCGTCCGGCATCATCTCGCCCATCAAGCGCCCTTCGTTGACCTTGATAACACGCGCGCTTCCTTGCAGCGCCGCAGGCGTCGTGCCCTGCTGCGGCGTGACGCTGTACGTGCCGAGCACGATCATCGTCGCGCGCGCTTCACGCGCCAGCTTAATGGCGGTGGCGCGCGACGGCAAAGTCGTCTGCGGCAAACGCACCCTCTGGTAGGCAAGCTCGCGCTCGTCGCTCGACACGACGATCAAGTCCGGCATCACGCTCAAAAGCTCCGAGAGAGAATCGGCGAAGCTCTCGCCCACCCAGTTATATTCCTGATGGTTCGACGTGTTCTCGAAAGGCAGGATAATGACGACATCATTTGCCGCCCTGTTTTGCGCGGCCACCTTCGAGGCGGGTGAAAAAGACGGCACGACGAGCAAGAGGGCGAACGCGGCGAGGCGTAAAGAGAAGCGACGTATCAACATGAATCGAAACCTTTATAATGATTTATCAACCCTAATTTAACCGCCGCGTTTACTCGCCCGTAAAGCGCGCGGCCAAGTCCGTTTTGATGCCTCCATCATACCTCTGGTTGGACGCAAAAGGCATCCCGCCGACTGCGCTCGATGAAAGCCGGGTCAATCCTTCGCCGGGCGATCGAGCAATTGCGTGGACTGCTCCGTCACGCTCCCAATCATCGCCGCAGGGACACGCCCGGCCAACTCCCTGGTAGTATCAGCTTGCGCTAGAGCCGTGGAACGGCCGGGCTTATTCGTCGAGAGCTGTCTGGCGAATGAGGAGAGCTGGCTCAAGCCAGCGCCGACAAGAATCATAGGGATGGCGAAAGACATGACCAGCGGAGCGATCCGGTTAAGGAAAACCAGACTTCCGCCGAACAAGCCTGTGACGACGAGACCGATGAAGAAAGAAGTGATGAAGACGATGAGCATCAGAAATCCGATCATGCCTATCAAGCCGCCGACACGCTCTACGCGCTTGACGGCCCTTTGCCTCTTCTTCGTCGCTTCAAACGAAGTATCGCCCGTCAAAGTCGAGAGATGCTCGGACACGGATGCGTAGATGTTCTCAAGCGCCATTCCGCATGAGCGACAGAATTTCTGTGTTTCAATCGATTGAGTTCCGCAGGCAGGACAGTACATAGAAGCCTCTCGTAAGATGCGCCGTGGCTTACTTGAAATACGATCAAAGCCACGCCCTTGTTCATCAAATCCCTTTCCTCTCGAACATAGAGCGCTCAAATAGTATGAGTTGTCAATGAGTGGGCTGACCTGACAACTCGGTCAAGCGTACGCCGAGCGAATGCCGCTCCCGCTCTTTCCTGATGTCGTCAAATATGTTCTGGCGCTTTGACATCCTGGCCGCGAAGCGATAAGTTTTACTTACTCACCTATATTTTAATTCCAAAGAGCGAGGCATAAAGGAACTTATGGCAAAGAGTGGTCATAAAGGCATCAGCCGGATTGATTGCCCTGAGAGAAAGACCGTCGGATGGTATGTACGGGTCAGGCTCAAGAACGTTACGAAATCAAAGTTCATCAGCGATAAAGCACACGGCGGCAAAGAAGAGGCACTGAAAAAAGCCGTCGAGTGTCGCGATCAGCTAGAGCAGGAACTGGGCAAGCCGCGCACCGATTGGGTCGTGGTGGGCAACAACCCGCGTAACACGAGCGGAGTCGTCGGCGTGCGACGCGCGGTCAAAAAATACAAGGGTAAAGACGGGACGATTTACTTGAACGAAGTGTACGAAGTCTCCTGGCATGCCGGTCGAGAGAAGAAGGGCCAGACATCCGTGTCCATCAAAAAGTATGGAGAGATGGGAGCTTTCCGCCGCGCATGTGCCATCCGTCGCCAGAAAGAGCAGGAGATGTACGGCACGGTCGTGATCAGCAAGTGGGCCCAATCTTTGAGTAAAGTCTGCGCCGCATAATCGGTCTTATCCGGGTCAAATCCTGATAGCGCCAATGTGAGATGCCTACGCGACATAGGCATCCGTAGTATCCCTGTCGATAAGCCTCGTTCGCGTCATGACGCGAACGAGGCTTATGTCTTAAGCGCATCCGCCGCCACTCCAATGCCCGGCCTGCGATGCTTATCCCTTCTCCTATGATTGCTGCGTCCGGCGGCCATCGTTCCTGTTGCAGGGCTTCGATAAAGAATCTCTTCCCCGGAAGTCTCAAGCGATAACTATTTCGCCCGAGCCCCGGCGCTTGCCTCAATTCGTCGGAGCTATGCTGATGCTCCTATTGACATTCAATAGGTCTCTGCCTATACTCGCTTCCTATCGCGTGGCTAGAGGAGGAGCATGGCGACACATAAGACCGATCTTCTGCCGGTAACTCTTGAATTGTTGGTCTTGCGAATACTCTGGCCGGGCCGGTTGAACAGTTGGGACATTATGCAGCGTATCCGAATCGTCTCCAGGGATGTGCTCAACATCTCTCCGGGGGCGCTCTACCCGGCGCTTCACAGGTTGGAAGAGCGCGGGCTGGTCTCGTCAGCGTGGGGGCGTTCGAGAATAACAGGCGGGCAAAGTTTTACCGCCTCACTTCAGCTGGGCAGAGAAGGCTGGCGGTGGAGCGCAAGACATGGGAGCGTTTGACGGGCGCTGTCGAATTGATTCTGCGGGATGCATGATCGAAAGGATGTCGTGATGCTAAGCAGGTTATGGAGGCGTTTGCGGGCGCTGTTACGCCGGGGCGTGATGGAGCACGAACTGGATGAAGAGTTGCGCTATCACCTGGAGCGTGAGGTCGAGCGGAACCTCGCGGACGGCATGAGTCCTGAAGAGGCGCGTTATGCTGCGCGCCGCAGTTTCGGTGGCATGGAGCGGTCTAAGGAAGAGTGCCGCGATGCGCGCCGCATCGGCTTGATAGAAGACCTCTGGCAGGATGTACGCTACGGTGTGCGGATGCTGATCAAACGGCCGGGCTTTACTATGATCGCAGTCGCCACGCTCGCGCTGGGCATCGGTGCGAACACGGCGATCTTCAGTTTGATCAATGCGACTTTGTGGCGACAGCTACCGTTGGCTGAGCCCGAAAATCTCGTCTACGTTTACAGCGGCAATCCCGGCAACCCGTACAGCAACGCTTCTTATCCAGACTATGTAGAGTTCCGCGACCAGAATCGGGTCTTCGACGGGTTGGCGGCGTGGGGCGGCATTTCGGCCAGCATGAACAGCGGTGATCAGACTGATCTGGTCACGGGCGCGATAGTTTCCGGCAATTACTTCGACCTCATAGGAGTGCGCGCAGCACTGGGGCGCGCAATCTCAGTCGAAGATGATCAAACTCCTGGCGGGCATCCGGTCGTGGTCATCAGTCATGGATTGTGGCAGCGACGATTCGGCGGCAATGCCGGAGTGATCGGGCAGCAGATCGTGCTGAATGGTCAAAGCTTCACGATCATCGGCGTCATGCCGGAGGAATACAAGAGCGCGTTTCCAAACAGGGTGGATGATCTCTGTGTGCCGATGATGATGCAGGCGGTGATGCGCCCGCCGAGATCGGGCTATTCGGGCGAGATGAATCCAGACTTGTTGAAGGTTCGTCGCAACCGTTGGTTATTGCTGATCGGGCGTCTCAAACCCGGCGTCACTATCGAGCAGGCGCAGGCGGCTCTGGTTCCGATCACAAAACAGCAGGGCGAACTCTATCCTGACAGTAATCGCAATCGTATCCTGACGCTGACGCGTGTTAATGACGGAGACCCGGAGTCGCAATCTTCGTTGAGGTCTGTCGCGCGGCTGCTGCTGTCGGTGGTTGGGATCGTGTTGTTGATTGCGTGTGCGAACGTGGCGAACCTGTTGCTGGCGCGTGCGTCGGCGCGGCGCAAAGAGATTGCTGTGCGGCTGGCGCTTGGCGCTAGACGCGCGCGGCTCGTTCGTCAATTGTTGACGGAGAGCCTGCTGTTGTCAGTGTTGGGCGGCGCTGCCGGACTGCTGCTCGCGGTTTGGGCCGTAGAGGGTTTGAAAGGCGCGCCGCCTCCGCCCGGCGTGTTGCCGGTCAATCTGGATTTCAGTCTTGACGGCCGCGTGCTGATCTTTACGCTCGTCTTATCGGTTGTGACGGGAATCGTCTTCGGCATCGTCCCGGCACTGCAAGCCTCGCGGCCTGATTTAGTGTCCACGCTGAAAAATGATTCGCCCACGCTCAAGCACAATCACTGGCGATTCAGTTTAAGAAATAGTCTTGTCATCACGCAGGTCGCGCTCTCCTTCATGCTGCTCATCGGGGCGGGACTGTTTCTGCGTAGCCTCTGGCAGGCGCAGGCCATCAAGACGGGCTTTGACGAAGCAAAACTGCTCGCCGCGCCGCTCAACATCAACCTGCTGCGTTACACGCGCGCGCAGGGGCGAGAGTTTTATCGTCAGGCGATCGAGCGCGTCGAAGCATTGCCGGGCGTCGAATCGGCGAGCCTGACGCGCGTCGTGCCTCTGAGCGGCAGCAGCTCTATTCGCGGTATGCTGATCGAAGGACGAGAGGGGCCGGAGAACAACTTTCGCAGCGAAGGCGGAGGCCAGAATTCTGCGAACGAGAACGCGCTCAGCCTGAGCGTCGTGGGGCCGAAGTATTTTCAGACTGTCGGCATCAGCCTGCTCAAGGGCAGGGATTTTAACGGGCAGGACACGGAGGACAAGCCGGGCGTGTTGATCGTCAATGAGACTTTCGCCGCGCGTCATTTCGGCGGGCAGGAAGTTTTGGGCAAGCGTCTGAGCCTGGACGGCGCGAAGGGGCCCTGGCGAGAGATCGTCGGCGTCGTGCGTGACAGTAAATACGTGACGCTCGGCGAAGCGGCGACGCCCTTCGCCTACCTGCCGCTTTCGCAGAACCACGAAACCGGGATGACTTTACTGGTGCGGGCGCGCGGCGAACCTGCCGGAGTGGCGACGGCTGTGCGGCAGGCGGTGCAATCGCTCGAACGAAATCTGCCGATCACGAATATCAGGACGATGAGCGAGTTGATAGGGAATTCGCTCTACGCGGCGCGCATGGGAGCGATGCTGATCGCGGGCTTCGGCCTGCTGGCGCTGTTGCTCGCGGCGGTCGGGTTGTACGGCGTGATGGCTTATGCCGTGTCGCAGCGCACGCGCGAGATAGGCATTCGCATGGCGCTCGGAGCCCGTACGACGGATGTGCTCGGGCTAGTCCTGCGCGAAGGGATGACGCTCGTCGCCATCGGCGCGGTGTTCGGATTGATCGGCGCGTTGATCTTCACGCGCCTGCTCGCCAGTTTCCTTTACGGCATCAGCCCGGTTGACGCGACTACTTTTGTCCTGACGGCGATAGTGCTCTCGGTCGTCGCGTTCGTCGCCAATTTCATTCCGGCGCGCCGCGCGATGAAGGTAGACCCGATGGTCGCGCTCAGGTATGAGTAGGCCCAAAAGGGGTGAGGAGAGAGACAGGGAAATAAAGCTAAGGGGCTGGGAATCAATAATTCCCAGCCCCTTAGCTTTAAGCGTTGTGATGACGCGGCCTTCGGCCAGCGGATTGTTAATAGGGACTGCCAAGCTCCTGCATGCTCTTCACTTCCGTGTAGCCCGCCGGAATCTCAAAGAGCGCCGAGTCCAGGGTGGCTTTCGAGAGGTCTATGACTTCCTGCGTCGACGAGGATTCAGGGATACTGGCCGTGCCGTCCTCCCCCGTGTTGAACTTCATCCTAGTGGTCGTCATGACCGGATAGCCGAGCTTGACCGTGCCGACGGTCTTGAAGCGCACCTCGTCCACGCAATCGGCGTCGGCGGAAAAATTGGGCGTGGCCGATCCATCGGTCGCGCAGTTGAGGCCGCCGGGAAGGTCTACATACCAGCCGTCCGTCTCCATCTCCATATTCATAGAGCTGCACGCGCCTTCCGAGGCTTCGATGACGACCTTCGACTTCAGGTGTCTGGCCGTCAGCCCGAGCATCTCCCTGCGCTCGCCCGTGTCCGTGTTGGTAGTGGTGTACGTGATGACGCCGCCCCGGCGGCTTGTGCCAGACCCATGCGAGCTTGCGCCGCCCGACGCGCCTGCGGAATCGAGGGGGGCGATGAAGTATGTTCGGGTCTTGTCATTGATCTGAATCGTGCGCTTGAGGTCGCATTGATAGATGCTCGTATAGCCCATGCCTTCGGTGCGCTGGCGCGCACCCTTGATGTAGGTCGTGCCGGTAATACTGCGCCCGCCCGCCGCGCTCTTCGTCGTGATTTTAATGTCCGCCAGTGCCACCGACGCCGAACAGAACAGCGCGAGCACAAGCGCCATCGACTTCATAAGCTTGCGTGCACGGAGCGTCCGGGCCCATTGCGCAGAACTTTTGTCGGTATTCGATGCAGCTTCCTGATGATTGCTTCTCAGCATTTCCAACTCCTATTCTTGTAAATAAATTGAGGCTCTACTTCTAAACGCGCAAAAAAGTGGCCGGGTGAATCAACCGGGGCGAAAATTTTTCCACAACCGCCGGGCGGGCGCTCACTAGCTGAAAAATCCTTGACGGATTTTCCCGTTTGGTCATAAAGTCCTGCCTGTTCTTCACTGTCGGCTTTACCCTCGCGCACCCACGAAGAGCACCACGCTATTCGCTCCGATTGAAGCTCGAACATCATTGTCCCTCTGCTAATGAAAGTTCATGCTGTCCTCTAACACTATCCTGCAAAACCGCTATCAGATCATTCGCCAGCTAGGGCAGGGCGGCATGGGCACTGTTTACGAAGCCCTTGATCAGCGCGTCAGCGCCGTCGTAGCTCTGAAGCAGACGAAGGCGAGCCCGGACGAAGAGTCCCTGCGCGCCTTCGAGCGTGAAGCCGCGCTGCTGGCCAATCTGCGCCATCAATCTTTGCCGAAGGTGATGGACTATTTCGTGGAGGGCGGCAGCGAGTTTCTCGTCATGGAGTTTATTCCGGGCAGTGATCTGGCAGAGCTTTTGGAATTGCACGGCCAACCTTTCGATCTGCAAAAGGTCTTGGACTGGGCCGATAAACTGCTGGAAGTTCTTCAATACCTGCACGACCGCCAGCCGCCGATCCTTCATCGTGACATCAAGCCGTCAAATCTAAAGCTCACGAAGCAGGGGGAAATCTTCCTGATCGATTTCGGATTGGCCAAGGGCGCAGCCGGGCAGATGTCTACCATGCAGACGAGCCGCAGCGTCTACGGCTATACGCCTGTCTATGCGCCGCTGGAGCAGATTCACGGCCAGGGCACAGACACGCGCAGCGATATTTATTCCTTCGGCGCAACCCTCTATCATTTACTGACGGCAGCTCCGCCGGTCGCCGCTCCGAAGCGATACGCCGCCATCGAAGACGATGAGCCTGACCCGCTGAAACCGATCGATGCGCTCAATCCTCTTGTCCCGCCTTCCGTCGCCGGGGTCATTTACCAGGCGATGGCCGTGAGTCGCAAGTACAGATTTGCGAGCGCCGAACAGATGCGAAAGGCTCTGCGTGATGCTGTAGAGGAAGAGCGGCGCGCTGTTGAAGAAAGAGAGCGTCTTCGCGTGGAAGCACGCGAAAGGGAAGAGCGAGAGCGACGTGAGGCTGAAGAAGCGTCGGCGCGCGCTCTTGAAGAGGAACGCAAACGGCGCGAAGCGGAGGCGCAGCGATTAGAGGCACAGCGCAAACGTGAAGAGGAACGGGCGCGCCAGCTGAAAGCTGAGGAGGAAGAACGCCGTAGACGCGAAGCGGAAGAGACGGCAGCACGCGAGCGCGCCGCAAAGGAAAGAGCGCGGGCCGAAGCTGAGGCGCAGAAACGCGGGCGTGAAGCGGAAGCCCCTCCGCAGCCCGTCGAAGCCGGTGTCGATAAGACAGGTGTGCGCCCTGAAGCGTCGTCCGCAACCCACGTGCGTGAGGCTAAGACAAAGCGTAGATGGCTCTATTTTGCCGTCCCGGCCATCGCGCTCGTATTGGCTTTGGGAGTGTTGGGCGGTTACCGGCTGTGGGTCTCGAACCGGACTCTGATCCCGTTCCGCAAAGGCGATAAATTCGGCTTCAGCGACGTAAACAGAAGACTCGTCCTCGATGCGAAATATGAAGATGCTCAACCATTCCGCGACGGGCGGGCGCTGGTAAAGCTGAACGGCAAGTATGGTTTCATTGACAAGGCGGGCAAGGAGGTCATCCCGCTCAGGTATGACGATGTAAGCCTGCTCGATGACAGACCATTTTTATTGAAGGATAGAAACCCACTGCGCGCGACGCTCTTAAAGGTCAAGCTCAACGACAGGTGGGGGCTCATCGACGCGACGGGGAAGGAAATCGTTCCAATCAAATATGACAGCGTAGACTTGTTCCGCGACGGGCTGTTTATGGTGTCGACGAACAAGAAGCTAGGCTTCGTTGACGCGACGGGCACAGAGGTCATCCCGATCAAATATGACGATATGCATGAAATGGAAGGGCTGCGTCTCTACGTCCGCGCAAACGCAGACGACGACATGCTGATCAACGTCAAGCTCAACGACAAGTGGGGCTACATCGACAAGAACGGAAGAGAAGTCATCCCTCCCAGGTATGACGTGACGGAGCCCTTTGTCGGAGGGATCGCCGTCGTCGGGCTCAATAAAAAGTTCGGCTTCATTGACAAGACGGGCGCAGAAATCATCCCGCTCAAGTACGACGCCGCGCAAACGGGAAAGGGCGTGTTCATGTTACAGGATGCGAACGCCGACGGCGAGAGATTGTTGAATGTGATGCTCAACGGCAAGTGGGGCTACATCGACAGGGCTGGCAGAGAAGTCGTCCCCTTTAAATACGACGTGGCGGATTCATTCATCGAAGGGCTCGCCGGTGTGACGCTGAATAAAAAGTTCGGCTTCATTAACAAGACGGGCACGGAAGTCATCCCGCTCAAGTACGATGGAGGCTCCTATTTTCATGAAGGCATGACGAGCGTATCGTTAAATAACAAGTATGGCTTCATTGACAGAAACGGAAAAGAGATTACCCCGCTCGTCTACGAGAAGGTCGGCTCCGGCGGATTCGAAAATGGTCTGGCCGCCGTCCGGCTCGACGGCAAATGGGGATTCATTGACAAGACGGGCAATCACGTTATTCCGCCCAGGTTTGACGGGAGCGAGAAGTCCGATACCGGCCCGATCTTTTATGAAGGGCTCGCCGTTGCCGCGATCGACAAAAAGTACGGCTGCATCGATACGACCGGCAAGGAAGTCGTCCCCTTCAAGTATGACACTTCGCCCATATTCATCGGCGATCTTATCCGTGTGATGCTCAACGGCAAGACGTTTTACATCGACAGGAACGGGACGGAATATTACGAGCCTTAAACGTGATGATTCTCGGCAAGCGTTCCCCGCGCTTCATCACACACGGCCAATAAAAGAATGCGACTGGAGAAGCTCCAAAATCAAACCGCCTCCGCGTTCCGTTTAAGTGTGGGAGTCTCAATTCTGATCACTCCGGTCGTTATCTTCTCTCTCATACACATCGCTTGGCGACAAGCGCGAACGGGCCCGAGCGCGCACGCATCGCTCGAAGCTGGAATTCTGAATGCGACGACGCCGCACGAGGCAAAGGATGCGAGCGCTGCTACGTCGCTCGAAGCGAAACTTCTACGCGAAAGTAATCTTGAGAGCGGCGATGTTATTTTCCGTCGCGGCGTCAGTCTGGAAAGCCGCGCGATCATCGCCATGGACGGGGATTTCGGTTACTCGCACGCCGGTATCATCCGAAAAATCGGTTCGAGAATTGAGGTCATCCACGCCTCCTATGCCGAAGAGGGGCAAACCCGGGAAATCATCATCAACGAGCCGGTAGGCAAATTCCTCAAACCCTCCAGCGCAAGCTCTGTGGCCGTCTACCGTCTCAACACGCAGGATAAATCTCTACCCCTCATCGCGCTCTCCGAGGCGGAACGCTTCCTCAACGCGAAAATATCTTTCGATAAAGATTTCGACTTAGAGACAGCCGACAGAATCTACTGCACCGAGCTGATCTGGCTATCATTCAAAAAAGCCGGAATAGATTTAACCGCAGGCCGCTTCGACCGCG
>DATDFK010000055.1:0-47956 GCA_036522655.1 Pyrinomonadaceae bacterium
CGGCGCAATACCCGGGGTGAGCCTGACTGTCCCGATGACGATCGCAGACGATGACGTACCCGGCAAAGCCAATCCCATCGACAACACACGCTTCTTCGTCCGCCAGCTTTACGTCGATCTTTTGAGCCGCGAGCCAGACCCGGCAGGATGGAACGGCTGGACTGATCGTATCAACCTCTGTGGTCAGCCCGGTCAGGCTCCTCCTCCCTGTGATCGTGTCACTGTCGCTGGCGACGGGTTCCTCCGTAGCGGCGAGTTCTTCGATCGCCAGTTCTTCGTGTTAAGGCTTTATCGCACAGGACTGGGTCGCATCCTCCGTTATGACGAGATTGGAGACCTCGCCTTCGTCAGCGGATTCCTGACCCCAGATGATCTGGAACTCAACAAGCAGGACTTGGTCAAAGAGCTCGTCGCCAGACCAGAGTTCGCCAATCGCTACAACCCGCTCTCGAACGCCGCCTTCGTTGCCACTCTCTTGCAGACCGCAGGCGTGAGCGTGCCGCAAACTACAGTGGATGACTGGGTCACAAAACTGAATACGAGTCAGAAGAATCGTGCACAGGTGTTCAGAGAAATATCGGAGCGGCAGGAGGTCAGTGCCAGGTACGCGCATGAGGCGCAGGTAGTGTCGGCCTACTATGGATTCTTCACACGCAATCCAGACGGGGCATACTTGAATTACTTGCAGCGTCTTGATAGCGGTGAGATCAATCTCGCTGATCTGGCCAACGCCTTCATCAACGCACAGGAGTATCGCCAGAGGTTCGGTCAATAGGCGGAGTTGCTCTTAGAAGCTGTTTAAAAATTCTCTGAGGTCGCTGAAGGCGACCAATGTCATAGCCGGAGGCAACGCCCCCGGTATGATGCCAGCAAAGATTTCCGACCATGTAAGGGTCGCACAGGCTGCAAAGTGCGACCATTGCAGGGTCGGTTTTATTTCGGATATTGAACCGGGGGCGATGCCCCCGGCTATTACATATATCCCCTGCGGGATAAGCATGTGCAGGACGGACACGACTTTTGGGTCAGAATAACGTGAGTTCGACGTGAGCGGCTCGCCGGTCGCCTTGTGATTCGGAAAAGGGCGGGCCGTTCGGGAGCCCGCCCTTTTCGCTACACTTCGAGATGAGAGAACCCGGTCAGGGCTCTCACTTTAAAGTATTGTTGGGGAGTGTGAACGCCCCGTCAACGGCATTACTGGCGAGGGTATTATTGAGCGAGGAGAAGATGCGGCCATTCCCGCTCGGAGCCAGTCCCGTCGAGTTGTCGGCGATCATGCACTCCGAGACATTAACGGTCGAGAACGTGACGGGCCCGGCGGAGATGATGCCGTTTGCCGTATTTTCGGCGATCATCGAATGAAAGATATTCACCTGGGTGGAGGCTGTGGCGTTGGTCACGTTGAGCCCGTTAGTATTGTGACTGAGGACGACATCCGTGATCGACACGCGCCCGTTGTCTTCCACATGGATGCCGTTGCCGCTGAGCGTCACTGTACTATGCTCAATGGTGGCGCGATTCAGATTGCTGCCGCTGCTGTCAATCTTGATGCCCGCCGTGCCATTGTTTCTGATCGTGGTATTACGCACGTTCATTCTTCCGCCGTTGGAGTTGAAGAGGAGCCCTTCGTTAGTGAAGCCGTCAATGACGCAATCTTCGATGAAGACGAGAACGATACCGGGATTTGAGGATGAGATGTTGATGCCGCGCGTGGCCGCTCTGGTTCCGGCGTTGCCGTTCTGGCCATTGCCGTTCAGCGAGATGCCGCGCAAACGCACCGTCCTCAGCGGATCATTACCGCTGAGATCGGTGAGATTGACGTTAATCGCGGTGGAGAAGGAAGGGGCGAGAATCGAAGTGAAAGTCCCGGTTCCATCAATGGTTAATGACTTGATGATCGTCACCGTGCCGAATCCACCCGGATCAAGAACATTTATCTCGCCGTCGGTGAAGGTATTCGATTGTGCTGTCGCGAACGTCTTGCAAGGGGCTGTGCGGGTGCATGGGTTGCCGTCGTCGCCGACGCCGGATACCCATGAGCGGAGCTGCTGGGCATGGGCTGCCGAAGCGCCGCAGGCGACGCAGGCGAGTATCGCTACGAGGCGGAGTGTAAATCTGAATTTGTTCATTTCTGGCCTCCTGTTTGGAAGTTGTCGATTAAAAGCAGTGCCGAAGTGTCGGGGTTTGAAGGTGCAGACCGAATGCCTGATGAAAGCCATGTAAAGCACTCCCACCCAAACGGATAGTTGAGAGCACGGGCGGCAATCGCCCACACTCTTGTCAGGCGGCATGGTAAAAGTTTGCCGCCTTACCCTCATGTGGCAGAGACAAGGCAAACATATCGCAGATTTTTTTTGACCGGCCCGAAGCGCCCTCTCGGGCGGCGAGTTGACCGGGGTGTTTTATTGAAAGGCTGTAAGGATTGGAAAGAAGAGGTCGGATAGAGCGCCCGCGCGGTAAGCTTCGGGACGGCTCATCTTTTTTCCACGCGAAAGATGGATTTGCTCACGTCGTCAATCTCCCCATCTGTGCGGACGCCCCTCAGCGTCAGGATGTAATCGCCCGCGACAAGCTTGTCGGCGGGCACGATGAGAACGAAACGCGCGCCGGATTTCGTGACTGCGGGTTTGATACCCTCCTGGCTGTAGACTTCTTCGCCGCCGACCATTTGCAACGATGCGCGATAAGACGGATAGTCCTTCTCCTTCAGATTAAGCTGAATTCGCGCCTGTGCTGTCCCCGCAGGGATGATGAGAGTCTGCGCCCGGCCGTTGTCAGGCCCCCTCGCGCCGCCGACTGTTAATACCAGTGAGACGAAGGCGGGCCCGGCAGGCGAGGTTGGAGATGATGCTGTTTGAGGCGTCTGTGGTTGAGTGCGCTGTAGGCGTTCGAGCTCGGCGGTTAATTCTTCGGAGCGTCTGCGCTCGCTCGCGACCTGTTGTTCCAGTTCATGCTCACGCTGCTGTTGCAACTCGCGCTCTCTCTGCTCCTGATCGGCCCGCGCCGCCTGAGTCTCGGCCAGCTCTCGTCGCAGCCGCCTGTTTTCGATGAAAAACCAGATGCCGCTCATCATCACTAACAAGGCCAGGGCGATTGATAACCCCAGCGCCAGTCTCCGGCCGCGTAATGATACGAGCAGTCTTTGCCGGAGCGACGTGCCTGCGACCGTTTGATCGCCAGCCATTTCGGACGCTGCGATTTGATCGAGCCCGCTCGCCAGGGCATCTGCGAATTTCACGCGCTCGCGCCTACGTGGATGTGCCAGGTAGGATTGCTCGAAACGCTCGCGCGCACGCCTGGATAGCTGGCCTCGCACATAGCTATCCACCAACTCGCTCTCGGTCTTCAACATCTGATTAAAGGCTTGCGGGTCTGTGAAGTATTTTTCCTCAAGCGCGGCTTGCTCCGACTCGGACAACTCTCCGAGCAGGTAGCGTCTGATGATTTGTTCCGGCTCACTCATCAATATTCTTCAGCGCCGCATCTGCTGGTTCCATGAAACGAGGTGGAAAGGTAAGGCCCTCACTAAGCAGTGACAAATCGATCGATTCATATCGTTAATTTCTTTTTGAGACAGTTGGTCACGCATTGTTCAAGCTTGTCGCGCACACGCTGCGCGCGATTGGCCAGCGCCTCGCGGCGCAGGCGCAGGCGTTCTGCCAGGGCTTTGCGGCGGTCAATCCGCCCGCGTTTATCGTCGCGGTAGTATTCTACGATCAGCTCGCGGCTCTCCGCCGGGAGATCGCGCAGACAATCTTCCAAACAACCGAGGCGCAGCTCTTTCTCCAAAGCCTCGTCGGATGTAGTTGCGCTCCTGCCTTCCAGGTTGATCGCTTCGATGGAGGTGCGGCGGCTATCATGCCCTTTGAGCGCTTCGAGGCAGACGAGGCGCGCGACCTCATGGCAGTAGCCGCCGATGTTTTTGATCTCGACCCCTTCGTCGAGCTTGCGCGCGATGCGATTGAAGGTCTCGTCGGCGTGCTCATCAGGAAAGGGAGCCCCGCGCCATTCAAAGAACCTGATTAAGATGCGCCGCAAGTCCTCATACTTTTCTCCGGCCCGTTCCCCGTCCGCGCCCAGGTAATCCAGCAGCTTCGCGAACGACTCTCTGGTCAGATGGGCTTTCATCTACCGTCTGCCTTCCAGCTTGGCCCACTCGCCCGATTGGATGAAACTCGCCCAGTAGTACGGATGACTCAGAGCCCGGCCACGCAGCATCTGCAACTGCACCTGCCTGAGCGACTCGCCACGCCCGCGTCCCCGCATCAATTCTTTATAGTAGGCGACGACCAGTTCGCGCGTGCTGCGATCAGAGACCGGCCAGAGACTCATCATCTGGCTCTCGGCCCCTGCCAAGACAAGCGAGCGTCTGAGCCCATAAACACCGTCGCCGCTCCTGACCACGCCGACGCCCGTATCGCAGGCCGAGAGCACGACCAGTTTCGTGCCCCAGAGGTCTAGGCCCGCCGCTTCGAGCGCCGTCAGCGCGCCGTCGTCATCCACGCCGCTGCGGCCCTGATTAATCCCGGCCAACGCCAGACCCGAGCGCAACAGCGGATTCTCCACATGGGCCACCCACCTGCCCAGGCGAGTCGCTTCTTTACTTCGCGCCGTCGCAGCGCGGCTCTGATCGTTTGCGCTCTCCTGATCTTCAAGAAAGAAGCCGTGCGTGGCGATGTGCAGAATCGAAGGGCCGCTCACACGCTTGAGCGCTGCTTCGACGGCCTGCTCTTTGGTCAGAAACGTGGCCTGCGGCAGCAGTTCTCTGAGCGCGCGCACTTCACCGCTGACGCCCGGTAGCGGGCCGAAAAAGATTTGCGAATAGTCCACTTCCGCCGCGCCCTGGCCTGCGGCTTCACCGTGGCTCGCTCCATTTGCCTGCGGCCCCCTTGGGCGCGAGGCGATGGTCGCAGGCTCACCAAACGCCGGGTCTGCCATAACCACCGGGGGGCTCTTACTCTCGCGCGCCACCTGCAAACGCAACAGGTCACGCCCACTGGTCAGATATGTGATCGTGTATCGCTCGACCAAATATTCGCCCTGCTCGTCAACCAGAGCGGCGAAGGGGATGAGATTGAGCGGGCCGTCAGCGGAAATGAGCAAGTGCTCAGAGTGGCCGAGCAGAGCGCGCACGGGCTCGACCAGCTTCGCATCCAACGCGCGGGCCAACCGCCTGACATCTTTTCTGTCGGGATCGCGCAGCGCCTGACGCCACGCCTCTATCGCCGAATCGATGGTTGCAGCCTCGCCCAATTCCACCCAACGGGCCTCTCCCTGACGCGTCAGCACGTAGGCCGCATAACGCGTGCGAGTAGTAGACGCACTCGCGCTCTTCACTCCGCTTTGATGATAAAGAGCATACTCGACCAGGGCCGTCTTATCGGGAATGAGGGCCTGTATGGCTTCGAGCGTGATGGGGCTCGACTGTGCGCGAAACTGTGCGCTGCGCGCGCTGATTTCCGCCTCAAGCTCCTCCACTTCGTCTTCGAGCCGCTTAAGCTGTACGGGATAGACAGCAGCATTCTTCTTATCCGGCCCCCGTAGCGTCCACGTCGCCAGTCGCGAGCGCGACGCCGAGAGACGACCGAACAGCGCTTGATCTTGCGGGTCTGCGCGGCGGCGCAACGCGGCCATCTGATCGCTCATCATGTCCAGGGCGCGCCCCTTGCGACGCAGGAGAGTAGTGAAGGCGAGTTGTAGCGCACGCGGGTCACGCGGCGCTAACTGCGCGTGCAGCGAGAGGGCATGGTCTGTGTCATCGGCGAAGAGTTTCAGGTAGCTGAGCTTCTGACGTTCGGAGCCGAGCGGAAGATTATGATTGAAGTTGCGCTCGCGCACTTCGCCCGCGCGAGACAAGAAGGCCAGCGCCTGCTCAGCATCTCCTTTAACCTGAGACAGCCTGCCGAGATCATCGAGCGCTTGAGCAACGTCCGGGTGATCCGGCCCGAGCGCCTTCTCCCGTATAGACAGGGCGCGCCGGTAGAGCGTTTCCGCCCGCGCGTAATCTCCCTGGCTCAGGTAGAGCGCAGCGAGGCCGCTGAGCGCCACCGCGACCTGTGGCTTTTCCGGGCCGAGCACCTTCTCCAGAATCGCCACCGCGCGTTGCAGGAACGCTTCGGCCTGCGTGTAATCCTTCTTGCTTTGAAAATAGAGACGACCGATCAATTCCAGAGCGAAAGCGACCTCCGAGTGTTCAGGGCCGAGGGCTTTTTCCAGGATGACCAGCGCGCGCCGCAGCGGCTGCTCCGCCTGCGCATAATTCCCCTGCTCCATATAAACCTTCGCGAGATGATATAGCGAGGTCGCGACATCAGGGTCATCCGGCCCCAGCTTCTTCTCGGAAATCTCCGCCGAGCGCCGGAAGAGTTCCCCTGCCTTCTGATAATCTCCCTTGCGCTCGTAGAGCGTGCCGATGTTGTGAAGCGACTGAGCGACCTTCGGATGATCCGGGCCAAACGTCTTCTCACGAATGACGAGCGAGCGCTGGTAAAGCATTTCCGCCTCGGCGTAATCCCCCTGATCCTGCCTCGCGTTTGCCAGGTTGTCGAGTGTCGTTGCGACCTCCGGGTGCTCAAGGCCATACAGCTTCTCGTCGATTATCAGCGCGCGGCGAAGAAGCGACTCCGCCTGCGCATAGTCTCCCCTCCAGCTATGGGACAATGCGAGGTTGTTGAGCGCTCTTGCCGCGCCTTCGCTCTCCGGCCCGGCGGTCTTCTCTCGAATCTCCAGCACGCGCCGGTTAATCTCTATCGATTGGTCGTAATCGCCTTTCTCGTAGTAAAGCAGCGCCAGATCGTTGAGCGTGACGGCGACTTCACTGTGCTCCGGGCCGAGCGCCTTCTCTTGAATTGAGAGCGCGCGACGATAGAAAGATTCAGCCTTCGCATAATCCTGCCTGACGCTGTAAATCCACGCGAGGCTGCGGAGCGCGCGCGCTACGTCCGTGTGCTCAGGGCCGAGCGTTTTCTCATAGATAGCCAGCGAGCGCGAGAAGAGCGGTTCGGCCTTCGCATACTCCTCTTTATCGTCGTAAATCGAGGCGAGCGCGAAAAGCGATTCGGCCACTCTCAGGTGATCCGGGCCGAGCGCTTTCTCCCTGATAGCCAGGGCGCGCTCGGCTGGCGGCAACGCATCATCATACTTTCCCTTTTGTCTCAGCCCTCGCGATTCTTCGGCCAGGCGTCTTGCTTCTTCCAGCGTGCGTTCTTCCGGCGTGGCCGTCCGCAGCTTAATGATCTGCACCTCATACCGCCCCGTCGTCGCATTCTTTTCAGCCGCGCGCACCTCCAGGCGATAACTCCCCGGCGCATCGGCGACGAACGTCAACGTCTCCGCTCCCTTCGCTCCCTTCGCCCTATTGACCTCTCCAAGCATTTTCCCATCTGGCCCAACGAGCGCGATCGCCACATCAACACCGCGCTGCTCGATCATCACTTCCAGATACTGATCTCTCGCCAGCGCGATCCGGTACGAGTGAGCTTCCCCACCCTTCAGCTCTCGCTCGACCGGCTTTCCATCTTCCAGCGCGCGCATCTCGGCCGCGCTCTCTTGTGCTTTAATCACCGGCCCGACCGCGAACAACAGGCAGAGAGACCAGACAAAGACGCTGTTAGTAAAAGACGGCTTCAACTGACTTGAAATAAAGATCGATGCGGTTTTGTTTGTCATAAAACCACCTCCGGCCTCTGAAGCGACGACCTATCTGAAGCAGCTTGGAATCAAGGAAGGTTTTTCTATTGCATCCTGTATATGATTACCACACGAGCATGGGGCGGCCGCGAAATTTTCCTTACCTTACTCTCAAAATAAATTCGGGTAAAGAGTGGTTCGAGCAAAGGCAGGGTTCTTATGAACCAAACGCTCCACAAAAACCTAACTAATTGATACTACAGCGGAAGCAGCCACGCAGAAAAAACCTCATTTTTCACGATATTTACTTCTACTGACATTTCCCTGCCCTCTCTTTCTCGATATTCCTGCCCCAATTATGCCCCACGTAACATAGTCCCCCCATAGCTCTTTCGCCCCACCGCCTCTATAGAGCGCCTGATCACTGACCTTCAGGCTGATCCAGAGTTCGCGGTAAGGCTCGCCCTGTTCATCGGGCCAGGACATCTCGATGAACTCTCCGCCGTAGAGCAGGGCAAGACTGTCAAATGCACTTTCCGGGAATTCAGATGACTATTGACAAATTTACTCTATGGCATTAATTTCACCCTGCATTTCTCCTTAGTACTCTCAAGGATAGCTCTCGTCCTCAAGTCTAACGTGAACTGGAATCGTAGAACTGTTTCACAAGGTCTGACTCAATTCCCGTACATCCATTATGAGGCACACTCACAACAATGATCATTCTCGACAAGCCCAAACCTTTCAACGGATCAACAATCACACTGCCCCTCTATCATCGCGGCCACCTGTCATTCTTTCCTGGTGCTAAAGTTTGGCTCTGCCTCATTCCGCGAGCAAACCGCAATCAAACTTCTGAGCTGGTCGTCTCCCCGATTGAACACAGTGCTTGGAGTGATTTGTGGCGAATCTCATTAACCTTAAGAGAACGCGTCGGGCTGGTTCATGATGTCTTTCAAATCATGGCTGATAAGTCATTCAACATCCTGACAGCGGAGTCGACTACGAAGGATGGGATGAGCCTGCATGCTATAGAGATGATTGCGAACGCGCGTCTCTATAGCAGTCAAGTAGATCTAACACATGAACAAAGGAGTACCGAGCAACTGGAACAACTCAAGGATCTGCGCACGGAGTTTCTGGCACGTCTTATCGATGACATAGCCCTATTGCCTGATGGTGAACCGCGTATCAGGATTCGAAGGGTAAGAGGGCTGTTAAATGCTAGGAGGAACTACAACGCGGCTACCGAGCAGGTTAGTACCGATGAAGAGTTGCGGCCTATTGTCAGGGAAGCAAAAGTAATTAAAGCTGAGAACCAGGATAAAGTCATCATCACGCTGCCTGATGAATTGAGGAATCTCATCCTTAAGTCCCTTGGTTCCCCGAACGGTTCGGGCGATTCAAAGTCCGGGTCTTACCTGTCGGTCTCCAATACGAGCGAGCGATTCCTCAATATCTACTTCATCAGAGATAGTGATTCGGTGATAGCGCCGACAATCGAACATCAGGACGAAATCGGCGCGCTGGCTAAGATCACCGCAGCGATCCAGGACGGCGGTTTCAACATTCTTACTACTTTATCTCGCCTTCAACAGTGGGAGACTAAAGCCCGCACAGAATTTGTTCTACAGCCTCCGCAAAGATACCTGAATAAATTAAGTACGGAATCCATAAAACGGCGATTGGAAGATGCATTATCGACTCCCGAACTGGTTCACAATTACGGGTTGAGGATTGGCTATCCGATTAACTACATCTCCCCCGTAAAAACGAAACAACTTCGCGTCAAGGGGGAGATGGCCAAAGGCAAAAAGGTTTTACCGATAGAAGCCCAGCCCCGCATTTCAGCGGGGCGGTCGATTTCCTCAATCATTAACCTTAAGAAACGTGACCTGAATAGAAGAAGGGAGCAGCGGGGGGAGGGTGCAGAAGATGCGCTTAGGAGGTATCACCTCCTTGAGGATCTTGAAGTAGAACAATCTATTTCTGAAGCAACTAGTACCCGTCGCGTGCTTTTCATCTCATATTCGTTCAAGGCAATAGAGATGATCAACAAGGTCGCTAAGATCGCAAAGAGATTTCATTTCGATGTCCGAATCGCTAAAAAGCTCGGCGGAGCAGCTACTACGCGCGAGGGCATTATGACGATGATGGATGATTGCACTCACTTCTTGGGTATATGGACGGAAGAAGGGGGTACCAGAGTCGGGAAGGGATATTTCCCGTCCCCATGGCTGCATTGGGAGTGGGGAGTAGCTGAGGCGTTAGGTCTGGATTGGCACCTCCTGATCTCGAACAAAATAAACGAACAGGCCTGGAAGCGCATTGCAGGTGATACACCTCATAATATTTTCTCAATGGCCACCTTCGATGAGGAGCTTAAAGACTCACTTATCAGCGGCTATATTTCATGAGGAGCTTAAAGACGTACTTAATTTATGTGCTCGGAGGATTAAATGAAAATCTCTAACCCGGAATGTCTCAAGTGTCACAACGTGCTCGCCCCGATCGAGTATAGGGATTTGATGGGAGTCAAAGGTAAAGTTTCGGAGCCTCCACTTTCCCAAGTTGTAGAAGCGTTGTTAACTCATTTTGAATTGTACGTCTGTTCGGAGTGTGGTTTAACAGAGCTTTATGCTCCTCCTCAGGTAACAAACCTCGCCAAAGAGATTATAGAGGAGCGTGGCGGGCACGGCTGAGCCTCTCAATTTAAAGGATGTTGTCTGCTCCTTTGGGCTTTGTAAAGGCTTGCATAGTCACGAGAAAATGTGATTATCTAATTAAGGTGCTGGCGACATAAACCTAATGCCGAAAATTAGCATCATATGATGGGTGAAGTAATGATTATAATTCGTCTCTCCAAAACTAAAGCCCAAATGAAGCGACAACAACGTCGTGTACTGCTAAGTCTAAGTTCGCACAGTCGCACCAAGCGTTGGGCGAAGGCTGTAAGGGCTAAAAACGCTCGTCACTCTGCGACAATCCTTGCCACAAAAGGCACAGAGGCAGGCAAAGCGCCCAAATGATATGAATTTAGATGGCTGAGTTGCCTTCCTGGGACTCACAACATTAGACCAGAAAAAATCAAGTAAACGCCCTGAAGGACGTAAAGAGTTCGGCACGTTCTTCAGAGCGTTTAGTTTTTTATACGCGGGTTAGGTCTACCGATACCTAGCAGGTCATGCCCGGGAGGTTCTAAGCAGTTTGTGTAAGTGGTTTTGATTGAGTCCCCCATCGGCACTCGCCCTTCAAAGATGATCGCGAACTGATTCATCGCTCCACTCCAGTTACGGATCGGCATTGTCCATCGCTTACTGATATTTTTCAACGCCAAATACATTAACTTAAAGACCGCCTCCTCGCTCGTTAACAAAGAGCGATTCTCACTCACTTTCCGCAGCGTCATGTTCAAGGGTTCTATTTGATTTTCAGAGCAATTGCATCTGGGTGCCAAACTCAAAGACGGGGAAAGACTATCCTGTACCGATGAGCGAGGAAGTACGCCGCGTTCTGGTGGAGCATTGCAAGGGCAAAGGCCCGGAGGAACACGTCTTCATTAACCCGGAGACGGGCATTAGCTCAATCAAGACGAGCGAGAGATATGTCCATCCTTCGACAGAGCGTAAGCGCGCGGCGGTCGAGCAGATTATGACGCTCCACCGACAAACGTGCCCCAATCCTGCCCCACAAGAAGAAAGGCGACCACTGCTGGCCGCCGTAAACTCTTGAATTTATTGGTAGCGGGGGCGTGGCTTGAACACGCGACCTTGGGGTTATGAATCCCACGCTCTAACCAGCTGAGCTACCCCGCCACGAGGATGGTCGATGATGGTTAGGATTATAAGGATGGCAAGATATACGTCAAGCGGGCGGGACTCGGGAGGGGTCGATGATATTCGGGGTGATTGCGGCGGCGCGGGGTGAATGCTGTTGGCGATGTGGTGGGCGAGGAAAAGATTGAAGCGCCGGGACGAGATGAATCCCGGCGCTTACGTTTGGGAATTGGGGGAAGGTCGCGATAAAGAAATGCTATCTGAATCCCTCGCATCTTAAGAGATCGTCATTCGTCAGCTCCCAGTGGGTGTGGTCTCTGCACATGGATACTTCTCTGATCTCGCATGCATCGCCGTCCTGATCTACGACTTTGACATCGTAGAGCCCGCAGGGGATACGGTTGAGCGTGAATTCGTCGCCGGGCTTGATCACTTTGCGACCGAGCTGATCTCTTCCCCAACGACGATTCGCGGAGGGCGAAAGGTAGAGATGATAAACGGTAAATCTTGATTTGTTGACGATCATGAACTCGCCGCCGCGCTGTGGCTCGACCGCGTCGGAGCGAGCGGGCAGCATGGCGAAAGCGCTGAGCATCACAACCAGGGCTACGGTCGAGCTGATGGCGTAGCGTTTCCGGGGCCTGAGTCCGAGGAGATAGCTTTTCATAGCCGGTTTCCTTTCCAGAACAGGTAGTGTGTAAAGCTAAGAGGCCGTGATGATATACTTCCATTCAGAATAATGGCAATATAATTTTCTCGCCCTGCGGGCCCAGAGCCTCAAGCGGATCGAGCGTTGACGGGTGCCGCCGGTCAGTGGCCCGCCAAGGAATAGATGAATGAAAAATGCTGAAACTCTTCGCGGCACGGGCGCGCGCCGCAAACGGGCCCTGGGCTGGCTCGTGTTGTCGGCGATCATGCTCGCGGCGCTATTGATGGTCTTGACGCCAGCATGGCTGATTCAACCCTTCCGGCCTCAAACGCAAACGGGGCTCGAAGTGTCCTACAGGCTCAAGCAGTGGGCTCCGGTGCTGACGCTGTTAGCCTCCGTCATCGCGCTGGGGCTGATGGTCTGGCTGTGGCGCGGGACGCGCTGGTGGTTGAGACCGCTGCTGGTGCTGGCGCTTGGGTTGACGGTGTTGGCAACGTGGTTTGCGAGGCAGAACCATTTCGAGTGGATGTTCAACCCGCTTCCCCTTCCGGCGTACGCGCGCGCCGCCGAAGTGGATTTTCTCGCCGACAGGGATATGGTGCTCGCCGTCGAGGTCAAGGGCGAGGCGGTGGCCTATCCGGTTCGCCTGATGGCTTATCATCATCTGGTGCAGGACACGGTCGGGGGCGTGCCCATCGTCGCCACTTATTGAACGCTCTGTCACACCGGTCTGGTGTGGGCGACGACAGTGGATGGACGTAAGCTGAGCTTTCATCTGGCGGGCATCAATAATCAGAACTTTATCATGCGCGACGAGGAGACGGGCTCCTGGTGGCAGCAAGTCACGGGCGAAGCCATTCTGGGCCCACTCAAGGGCCGTCGCCTCGAATCGGTCTTTCATGACGAGCTGACCTTTGCGACGTGGAAGCGCGAGCGGCCAGAGGGACGCGTGCTGCGACCGGATGAGCAGGTGGCGCGCGCCAACCGCTACGCTCCGGCGAACTGGGAAGAGCGCACGGCCAAAGCGCCCGTCGCGACAAACCTCACGGACGCGACGATGCCGCCGCGCACACTCGTCGCAGGCGTAGCGATCGGCGGGGCGTCGAAAGCGTATCCGCTGACGGCGATAGAACAACAGAGCCCGATCATGGACACGATCGGGGGCGTGCCCGTCATGGTCTTGCTCGGCGATGACAGGAAATCGGTGCGCGTCTATGAGAGGACGTTGGACGGGCGCAAGCTGGAATTTTTCCTGAAGCCGGAGGCCATTCCCTTAAGGCTTCTGGACACGGAGGCGGGCAGCGAGTGGGATTTTACGGGCCGCGCCCTGACCGGCCAGTTTGCCGGGCGGCAACTGTCGAGAGTTTATGTCCTCAATGATTACTGGTTCGATTGGAAGAGTTATCATCCCGAGACGGAGGTTTACAAACTCGGCGAGCGATAGTCCACGGTAAGCTTCCGGCTAATATGATGACTTTAATGAGGCCAAAGACAAACGCACTCCCGCTTCTACTAATAATTTTCGGATTGATGACGACGCAGTCTTTGGGCCGCAGTGCGGTTGGTCGTGTTCATAACGTGCGCGCGACCGCTGCTTCGTCACAGAATCTTGAGCGGGGCAAAGGCTCGAAGGACTCACGCCGAAATGTTCTGCGACTCCAGCCGCATAAAATCTCGCTGGCCGACGGTAAGACGTTCGCGCTCAATCTGCCCGAAGGATTCGATATTACGGTCGCAGCCGAAGGCTTGAAGCGCGTGCGCTTCATGGCTCGCAGCCCCGATGATCGCATCTTCGTCACGGACATGTACAACCTCACGGATAATGAGCGTGGAGTCGTCTATATACTGGACGACTTCGACGAGCGTAAGGGGAAGTTCGGCAAGGTCACGCGCTACCTGACGCGCCTGCGCAATCCTAACAGCATAGCTTTCTACACGGATCGAACGGGGACGCACTGGCTCTACCTGGCTTTGACGGAGCGGCTGGTGCGTTACCGCTACGCGGAGGGCGACGATGCTCCGTCGGGCGCGCCCGAAGTGCTGGCGACTTTTCCAGACTACGGCCTGAGCTACAAGTATGGCGGGTGGCATCTGACGCGCACCGTCACGGTGGGCCCAAACGATAAGATATACGTTTCGGTCGGCAGCAGTTGCAACGCCTGCGAGGAGAAGGAAAAGATCAGGGCGACGGTGCTTGAGATGGATGCTGACGGTCGTCATCAAAGGATTTTCGCGAGCGGTCTGCGCAATGCCGTCGGCATCAAGTGGGTCGACGGAAGATTCTTCGTGACCGACATGGGGGCCGATCATCTGGGCGAGAACAAGCCGCACGACACCATGTACGCGGTCAAGGAGGGCTTGAATTACGGTTGGCCCTACTGTTACCAGTCCGGCTCGAAGGTCTATGCGGATGCGCAGTTCAATAAATCCGCGAAGAGGGTGGACTGCAAGGACGTGCCTGTGGCTTACGCCGCTTTTTCGGCGCATAGCTCGCCGCTGGGGCTTGAGTATTTCGGCTCCGACAACCAGTCGCCGGACTTGCAGAACAGCTTTCTCGTCGCCCTGCACGGCTCGTCGGAACATAGCTTGCTGCGCGGCCATCGCATCGTGCGTGTCAGGCAGGGCGGGGCTGTGCGGGATTTCATCACGGGCTTTATGCAGGGGGGTAAGGTCTACGGTCGCCCCGCGGATGTCATGCGCCTCGGCGCTGATCGCTTTCTCTTTACGGACGATCACACGGGCGTCGTCTATTACGTTTTCAAGACGGAGCGCGCCGCCAGGTAACAGGGAATGAGTCCCCCGCTATTTTTTTCATCATCGAACGATCAAGGGAGAGTAACGAATGTTAGTTCACATCATCGCCGATTACGGACAGGGCGATCTGGCTTTCGCCGAAGTTGTCCAGCGCCTCAAGTATTACCTACCGGATGCCGAGCCCATGCTCACGCCCGTCCCGGCATTCTCGACGCTGGCCGCCGGATTCTGCGTCGCGCAGTTGGGCCTCAACGAAGCGCCCGCCGGGACGATCATCTATCACAACGTCGCGCCGCGCGCCGACGACGAGGAAGCGCGACGCGGCAACGCTGGCGAGCGACTGGCGTTCGCGCGTCTCTGGACGGGCGTGCGTGTGATCGGCGTCAATGCCGGGGAGGCTTTTTCATTCGTGCGCGAGCGCGCGGAGGAGTTGCGCTGGGCGGCTGTCGCGGCAGAGGGCTCGCAGTTTCGCTCGCGCGACCTGTTCCCGCAGGCGGCGGGCGCAATCGCCCTGGGCCAACCCGACGCGCTCGGCGAAGAGATCGACCGCACGTTGATTCCCGCCGTGCCCGCGAACTGCATCGCCTACATAGACGGCTACGGCAACCTGAAAACGACGATCAGCTCGGACGCGAGCGACGTGCGCTCAGGCTCGAAGGTGCGCGTGCGCATTGGCGACGCCGAGCGCGAGGCGATGACGAGCGACGGGAATTTTGAGGTCGAACACGGCGAGATGGCGTTCGCGCCGGGCAGTAGCGGCTGGAAAGACCCGGACGGCGTGGAGACTCGCTGGATGGAACTCTTCCTGCGCGGAGGCAGCGCCTGGGAGGCATTCGGTCGCCCGCAAGTCGGCGATCAGATAGAAATCATCGGATAGAATCAAAGCAGTAATTAACAGGGATGGACAAGAAAAGGATGAAGGATGAAGGATGAAGGATGAAAGAAATGCTGAAAGGAATGCTGCTCGTTCTTAAAGCTTTTACTTCATCCTTCATCCTTCATCCTTCATCCTTGCTTTCTATCCCTGTTAATTCATTTCTATCATTCGAGCAGCTCGCAACGGAGGACTGTGACCGCTTGACCTGAAATCAGTACGCGGTCTCCGTTGGTGCGAACCCGGATGACGCCTCCGCGCTGGGATGCCTGGTAGGCCGTAAGCTCGTTGCGTTTGAGGCGGTCAGACCAGAATGGGCCCAGGCAGCAATGCGTCGAGCCCGTGACCGGGTCTTCGTCAATTCCCGAGCCGGGCGCGAAATAGCGCGAGATGAAATCATATTGGGGCGTGGCGGACAGGCTCGTGACGATCACGCCGCGCACGCCCAGAGGTTTCAGCATGAGGAAGTTTGGTCTGAGGCTTCTGAGAACTTCTTCGGACTCCACCTCGACCAGATAATCGAACACGCTCTTACCGACGTACTTCGGCTCGACTCCGAGCCCGGCGGCCAACACGTCCGGCGCTTGGGCCTTCTCTTCCGGCGTCGCCGGGAAATCCAGCTCTATCCAGTCCCCTCTGCGATCGGCCGTCAAGAGGCCGCTCTGCGTGTAAAAGCGCGCCTGCGTGTCATCGCTCAGTTGGCCCGTCTGCCAGAGTACGTGCGCGCTCGCTAAGGTCGCGTGGCCGCACAGCGCGACTTCGACGGTCGGCGTAAACCAGCGCAGGTTATAGCCGTCCTCTTGCTTATACAGGAAGGCTGTCTCTGCGAGGTTCATCTCGCGCGCCACATCCTGCATCCACTTTTCTTCGCGCGGCTCGGGCAGCACGCAGACCGCCGCCGGGTTGCCCGCGAAGGGCCTGTCCGTGAAAGCGTCCACTTGAATAATCTGAAGGCTCATCAAACTTCTCCTTTAACATCCGTGAAGGCGAGGCTCTATTACGCCTTAATCTACGTAATCGCCGGTCAGTTGGTTCGCTCTGGCAGCACATCTCTGCAAAGGCGCGGGCGGGGTTTGCGGGGTTCGCTCCCAAGCGCTCGTGCGCCAGTTGTCGGCTGTCGCCCTGGCCGGAACCCAGCGCGGCAGCGGCATCATCAGATAATTTGAGAGCGAATTGACGTAGGGCTCGTACATCAGCCGCAGCTCTGCCAGTTTCCCGTCGGCATCGGGGCCGTCGCGCAAACCTATGCGGGCCGCCGTCAGCACTTCGCGCAATCGCGCCATCTCTTCCGGGGGGAAACGATCATCGACGGGCGGCTGCGGCGAGGCGTTGAAGATTTGCGCCAGGTCGACTACGGCATGACGCGCCATCGCGAAGGTCAACTGCGCCTGCCGCCCCGAAGCCCCGTCGATGCCGACGATGACCAGCGCGCAGGCATCCAGCACGGTCGTCAGCGAAGCCAGCCAAGACTGGTTATCATGCTGCGAGCGAAACCAGCAGAGCACAGGGTAAGAGAGATGGCTCTCCATCAACTCCGCCGCCCAACGCTCCCAATCTCCGAGCAGTTGGCCCAACTCCGCCATATTGTCTCCCTCGCTATGACGGCGCAGCAACTCTGCGGCGCTCGGCGGCGTCCCGGCGCGCGCGTCCAGCAAAGAGATATTGACCTCGCGGCGCGAGAACGCCTGGTAGAGCACAGGCAGATAGCCGATCACGAGGGCCAGAAAGCCGAAGCCGATCCCGGCCTCGATGACCGTCACGGCGCGTCCCAGAGGCGACTGCGGCGTGATGTCTCCCAGACCGAGCGTGAAGAACGTCTCACCGCTCATGTAAAGGTACGTGCCCGCGTTGACGGCGTTGTCGGGCACGTTGAGTTTTGACTGGAGCGCCCATTGCAGCATCGAGAAGCCGGAGAGAAGACCGAAGGCCCAGACGGCCAACAGCGCCAGCAGCGAGAGCGGGCCGAAGAAGCTGAGGAAAGCTTCGCGCCGTTTCTTGCCGCGCATACGTCGCGCTATCGCAGCCCATGGCAGCCAGGTGGATTGATAGAACATCTTGGTCAGACGAAAGCGGCGCGTCACACGCCTGGGCAGGACGATGGTTTCAAACGCGTCCAGTGCGACGCTCAAGATAAAGACCAGGCCGACCAGACCAATCAGTATTCGCATCTCTCTTTTCAACCTCTTGGGGCGAGGGTCGTTACAGGAGGAAAGCCGGTGTCTCCTTCACTTGTCGGGCGTGTGTCTCTGAGCAGCGAGGCATCATCGATGACAAGTATCATACCTCATGGCTGTGGCGGCGGCGCGTGCGGCGGACAGGGCAGGACTAGGGCGCGCTTGACCAGTACGGGCTTAGAGGGTTTTTCTTCGTCTGCGGGCGCGGCGTTGATGGCATCGGCCACCTCCATCCCGCGCGTGACGCGACCGAAGGCGGCGAAGGTTCCGTCCAGATGCGGGCCGTCGCCGACGAGGATGAAGAAACTGCTGCTCGCCGTGCGGGGCTTGTCGGAGCGTGCCATGGAGACTATGCCGCGAACGTGCTTGACCAGATTGGGCTCGTCGGGAATAGTGCGCGCCATTCTTTTCGCGTATTCGAGCGTCAATGGCTGTCGGCTCGCAAAGCCGCCGCCCTGAATGATGAAGCCTTTGACCGTGCGATGAAAAGTCGTGCCGTCGTATGCGCCGATGGCCACGAGGTTGAGAAAGTTGCGCACGGTTTCCGGCGCGGTCTCGGGTAACATCTCCATCTCGATCTCGCCCGCTTCGGTCTCAAGCCTGACGCACTGCGCCGCCATCTTCTCCACCGTCGCGCCGTCGAACGGCTCGCGCACCACAGTTTCAACAGCCGGTCGCTCATTCTTCTTCGGCGGCGCGGCGTTGTTATTCTGCGGCCCCTGGGCTTGCGCCGACGCGAGCGACACGAGAGCGGCAAGCCATGCTAATGAAGCGATCGATCGTTTCAGGAAACTCATCATCATCATCTCTCTTTTCTATCACACCTCGAACCGATACCGCTCTTCCACCTCAACGCAGCCTGACGCGATAGAGGATGAAGTTGCCTATGCGCTCGCCCTCGTCGCGCTCGTACCAGCGATCCAGGTTGGCGAAGTCCGGCTTATCGCCCGCCCAGGCGATGACGTAAGAGAGCGGCCAGCGGGCGGCGCGCTCCCGGTCGAAGGACTCGACGTAGTCCAGATAGAGGCCCAGCTCATAACGAATCTCTTCCGCCGTGATCGGCTTCAAATCCGCCGTCAGAGTGCGGTTGATGCGCTCCTGCCCGAAGAGCCCGATGCGATACTCGAAGTTGTAGTCGGTCATCGCTTCGAGAAAGCGCCGCTCGCCCGTGCCGGAATAATAGAGCTGTTGATAGAAGCGCTCTTTGTTCTCGGCGAGCGTGACGCCGGAGAAGACGCGCATGTGCAGGGCCCAGAGCACCGACTGCGGCGCGAGCGTCGGCAGATTGTCCGCATGTACGACGTGCGTCGAGAGAACCCTCTCACGCTCTCCGTCGGGCGTCAGCGCCGAAGTGTCTCGCGCCAGTTCCGCCAGCCGCCGGGCAACCGGCATCGCGTCGTCTCTGAGCACATTGTAATCGCTCAGAATATCGGTCGCCACCTTCGTCTCGACCATGCCCCAGCCGAACGCGACGAGCGCGATGACGAACAGCACCCGCGCAGAAAGCTTACGCCCGCCCGCCTCACCAGTAACGCGCCCGCGCCAGAGAAGCCACACCGCCAGCACCAGTGACAGCAGTACGACGTGATTGACGATGAACTGTTCGTAATGAAACGGCTGCAAAGAGCGCCCGGTGATGATCTGCTGGTTGAAGACGGCGAAGGGCACGAGGGCGAGCGATGCCGTGAAGAGCACTGCGCGGTCACGCCAGCCGAACGCGCCGCGCCTGACGCCCCAGGCGAGCAGCGCGCACACGATCGTCCCTATCAACTCCGTCGTGCGTAAGAGGTCTGGCATGTGCGAAAGCGCGAGCGCCTGCACGGCGTCCATCGTCGGCGCGCGGCGCGTGAGCATCAGCGCATATAGAAGAAGCGCAAGGCATCCGATGCCGAAGACCAGGGCGAGCGACACGGCATCGCGCCGCCAACCTTCCGGCCTGCCCAGCAACCAGACCACGCAGAGGCAGCCGAGCCATGCGGCGGCGGCTGTCCAAAGGTAAAAATAAGAGAAGACCAGAATGCCGAAGACGGCTCCGGCGACGATGGACGTAAACCGCGCAGACCTCGCGCTCGTCGATGTCAGCAGTCGCCAGACGAGCGCGCACAGGATGAAGAAGAGCGGGAACGGCACGCCCGGCACGTAACGTCTCAGGAAAGGAAGATAGATGTAGGCGGACTCCCCGCCGAACAGTGCCTGAATAGCACCCTGCCCGGAAGCGAGCGTCCCCATGCAGAGCGCGACCATCACACCCGTCGCGGCCACACGCTCGTCGCCCGTCAACGTCAGCAGCAGCCGGAACACGGCCAGCGCCGAAGCCAGCGGGATGATGAAAGCCAGCGCGACAAAGACGGTCGAAGCCGAGAGGCCGAGCACGCGCGCCGGTAGAGCCACCGTGTAAGCCGGGATGAACTGGATGGAGAAAAGCGATTCCGGCAGAGATGAGCCGGGCCGCTCTTCGCGTCCCGTGTACGGGTCATTACGTCGCGGCCTGCCTTCGATCAGCGAATTCAGGTAGGCCGAATAGGCTTCCTCGTCGATGTCGAAATAGGCGTAAGCGCCATGCCACTCTCGGTCGTGCTTGAGCAGGAGCGCAAGCTGCGGATAGAGAGCCAGGAACATGACGGCCAATCCTGCAAGGAGACCCAGACGCCAGCGGGCAAGCTTCATAAGATGGCGGATCACACTCTCGCGCCGAGCGAAGCCACAACGCTCGCGGCGCTTCGGAAGATTCTCGAACGAAACAGTTAGATATTACGTTGATATTGAGTAGAGTCAAGAAGCGCCGCATCCGCGCGCCGAGCCGGTAGCTTCAGGAAGGGCCTCAAGTTATTATCGGCGCGACGGGCCATCAGGACATATCAGGCTTAAAAAAACGGATCAAAGGAGCAGCCATGAGAAAGGTCAATATCAAACAGAGTCTGGATTCGTTCAACGAAATGTGGAGTCCGAAGATCGTCGGCGAAGTCAACGACTCTTATGTCAAGCTGGTCAAGTTCAAGGGCGAGTTCGTCTGGCATCATCACGAACAGGAAGACGAGATGTTCCTCGTCGTCAAGGGCAGGATGCTGATGAAGCTCAGAGACGAGGACATCACGGTGGACGAGGGCGAGTTCATCATCATCCCCCACGGCGTCGAGCACATGCCCGTCGCCATAGATGAAGAGACGCACGTCCTACTGTTCGAGCCACGCTCAACCCTGAACACCGGCAACGTCCAGAACGAAAGAACCGTCGCGACGCTTGAGCGTATTTGAGCGGGCTTGTTAATTCCGCTTAGCCTGTAAATTTGTAGCCGACGCGGTGGACGGTGATGATGTAGCGCGGGTCGGCGGGAGAGTCTTCGATCTTCTGTCGCAGCTTGGCGATGTGCATATCGACGGTGCGCGTCAGCGGAAAGCCGTGATAGCTCCAGACGGAATCCAGCAATTGATCGCGTGTCACGGCCTCGCCGCGATGCTCTATAAAATATTTGAGGAGCTTGAACTCGCGCGACGAAAGCTCTAAGGGCTTGCCCGCCTTGGTCGCCTCGAAGTTTTTGAAATTGAGCAGGCAGTCGCCGAACTGGTATGTCTCAAGCTGCTCGTCCTGTTTCGAGGCGCGGCGCAGAACGGCCTCAACCCTCGCCATCAGCTCAAGAAAGCTGAAGGGCTTCGTCACGTAATCGTCCGCGCCGCATTTGAGCCCGAGGACTTTGTCAATCTCCTGGCCGCGCGCCGTCAGCATAATAATCGGCGTGCCGTTGCCGGTGCTGCGTAGCTGCTTGCAGACATCCAGCCCGCTCATCTTCGGCAGCATCACGTCGAGAATCACAAGGTCAACGCCCTTCTCAGAGGCCAGACGCAGGCCGGCCGTGCCGTCGCGCGCCACCGTCAC
The DNA here is from genome assembly GCA_036522655.1 of Pyrinomonadaceae bacterium. Lineage (GTDB taxonomy): Bacteria > Acidobacteriota > Blastocatellia > Pyrinomonadales > Pyrinomonadaceae > DASQYE01. The sequence goes on from DATDFK010000055.1 coordinate 21,730, forward strand.
CGCGTAGCCCTCATACTCAAAACCATCGCGCAACGCGATAGCCATCGCCTGATCATCTTCGACTACCAGAACTTTACGCATAGATAAATTAAAGGATGAAGGCGGCAACGTGAAGGATGAAAAGAATGCTTATCCGGCTTGAATGCTTTTATTTCATCCTTCATCCTTCCGCCTTCATCCTTGCCTTTCTAATCCCAGCCGGAGCGGCGAATCGCCTTTGACCATCGGGTTCGAGCCCTGGCTCTCTGCGTCCGCGCCGGAACGCTTCGCCGCCGGTAGATGAATCGTAAAGCTGCTGCCGCGCCCCGGCTCGCTCTTGACCGTCACGCGGCCACGGTGTGCCTCAACGATGTGCTTGACGAGCGAGAGGCCGAGGCCGCTTCCCTTCACGTCATGCACGAGTCCTGTGCTGACGCGATAGAATTTCTCGAAAATCTTCTCCTGCTCCTCTCGCGGAATGCCTATGCCGTGATCTGTGACGGTCAGACGTATCTGCTCGCCCTCCTGCTCAAGGCGGACGACGATCTCCCTTGCGGAGCCGGAATACTTGACGGCGTTGTCGAGCAGGTTCATGAACGCCTGCGCGATGGCATCGGCGTCGATGACGGCGGGCGCGAGCGGCTCGCGCGGCGCTTCAAAGAGGATCGAGAAGCCGTTCTGCTTCAACTGAACTTCGAGCGTCCTGAGCGTCTCGCAGATAACTTCGGCGACATCCGCGCGCTCGAACTGGTAGGTCTTGCGGCCCGATTCGATCTTGGAAAAATCCAGAATATTATTGATGAGCTGCGTCAGCCGACGGCTCTCGGTCTCGATATATTCGCCGTACTCGCGAATCTTCTCCTCTTCCTTGACGCGCCCCAGCCGCAGGAACTCTCCGAAGACGCGCACGGACGAGAGCGGGGTTCTGAGTTCGTGCGAGACGTTGGAGACAAAATCCGTCTTCATGCGCGAGACCTTCAGCTCGCGCGAAGCTGTGCGCAGGGCAAGCACGATTCCGCCTATCAACACGGTCGTCATCAGGATTGATAACGATAGGTTGACGTTAAAGTTCCAGCGGGCCCACTGTTCGGGCGTCATGTTGCGGCTCTGAATCGTGAGCAGCAGGTCTGAGAAGTAAGGGAGCGCAGTCCACGTTTCGTCCTTCTGCCCCTTCGCGGACTGGGTCGTATAGATCAGGTTATGCTTGGTGTCATAGACGCTGACGATGACGTTATCCTGCGCGTGTCCGGGGAAAAACTCCGGCAGCGATTTTTGAATCAACTGCGGAAGCAATTTCTGTTTGACATACTCTATATCGATGATGAATCCGGCGACGCCGACGATCTTTGACGATTCGTCGAGGATAGGTTTGAGGACGATTCTATTCTCCGGGTCGCGGTCGTCAACCGTTGCGCCGGGCGTACGCACGACGGCCTCTTTCTGGCTCATCAGCTTAAAGGAGGCAGAGGCGACATCGATGGCGCGCGCCTCCGATGCGACCGGAGTGCAAACGTATGACTTGCATGAAGGGTCGTAGAAGTAGGTTTTCGACTCGTCGCCCTGCCCGAAGGCGGTCACGAAGAGGCGCTTCGCTCCCTTGATCTCACACGCTCCGAACGGCGACTTTCCCTGCTCCAATCGCTCCACCGTGACGGCATAAGCGGGGACGTTCAAAATCTCTGCGTTGTTCTTGTAAAAATATTTGACTTCGGAGGAAACATCGTTCAGATAGTTTTTCATCCCGACCTTGTCGGCGACGCTTGAGGTCTTCTCCAGCTTCAGCAGAGACCAGTATTGCAGCGCGAGGATGGAGAGCAAGGGCACGACGACCGCGACGAGGCCGACCCAGAGCATGTGCTGTCTCAAGAATATTCGGAGCTTATCCATCAAGGCGATTCCTCGTACCGACGACGCATAACATACACGAATCCATACTCGCTCGTCTGTAGCTCTCACCCCTGATTTTACAACTCGTTGACATCTTTTACCTCTATTTACCTGACTTTGATGACATTTACATGGGATCGGCCTAGATTGCGCCTCACCATCCTTCAAAAGCTAGGCGAGGGTGAGGGCAGAAAGAGGGAGCAAGATGAACAGCAGCATAAACACGACGCTTTTCTGGACGGCTTTGACCATCGGGCTGGTCTGGTCAGTCTACACCTCGACGGCAGACCTGGTTGCACAGGTGAATTGCTTGAAAGAGACGCTCTTCATCTGCGGCAATAGCTGGCTCATCAGGAGCGTGATCTGATCGGTCAGGAAAACTCAAAAAGGGGTCGCGGACATGAAGACTTTGTTCTTAAGTATCGGCCTCGTCTTTCTCATCTCGCTCGACGGGCGCGCCCACTCAGCGCCTCGTCCCCTTCCGTCTCCGACCGCAGAGATAACGGAGGACGCAAAGTCTTCGCCGCGCCGCGAGGCGAGGCTTCCGCCCGAAAAAGCCCTTCCCATACGGCTCTCCCGTTTTGAAAAGCCGCCCGTCATCGACGGTCGCCTTGACGAAGCGGACTGGCAGCGCGCCGCCATCCTCAAGGATTTTTACCAGACGCAGCCGGGCGATAACGTCACGCCGTCGCAGCCGACAGAACTCCTGATCGGCTACGACGCGCGCTTTCTCTACGTAGCCTTCCGCGCACACGACGAGCCGGGAAAGGTGCGCGCCACGGTCGCCAAGCGCGACAGCGTGCTCGAAGACGACAACGTGCGCATCATCCTCGATACCTTCAACGACCAGCGCCGCGCCTATGTCATGGTCTTCAACCCGCTCGGCGTACAGCAGGACGGCATCATGACCGAAGAGCGTGGCGAAGATTTCAGCGTCGATCTGGTCATGGAATCAAAGGGCATGGTCGTCGATGACGGCTACGTCGTAGAGGTCGCCATTCCCTTCAAGTCGCTGCGCTACGAGGCGGGCAGAGACAGGCTCTGGGGCATACATGCCATTCGTCGCATCAAGCATCTGGACAACGAGCAGGATTCTTGGATGCCGATCATGCGCAGCGTGTCGGGCTTTCTCAGCCAGGAAGGACACCTCACGGGCCTCGAAAACATCTCGACCGAGAGAACGCTTGAGCTTGTTCCTTCGCTGACGCTCTCGGAAACGGGCAAGCGCCTTCGCACCGTGCCCGCCGCCATGATCGACGCCAACCCGGCGCTCACAGACCCGGGGCGCATGCTTAATGGGCCCATCAAGTTTGAGCCGGGACTGACGGCCAAGTTCGGCCTCACGCCGACCATCACGCTCGACTTAGCCATCAACCCCGACTTCGCGCAGGTCGAAGCGGACGCGGCGGTCGTCACGGCCAACCAGCGCTTCCCCATCTTCTTTGAAGAGAAGCGCTCCTTCTTTCTCGAAGGCATAGACATATTTCAGACGAGCATGAACGCCGTCAACACGCGCGCCATCGTTGACCCGGACATCGCCGTCAAGCTTTCGGGCAAACGTGGCCGCAACAGCTTCGGCATCATGCTCGCCTCCGACAACGCGCCCGGCAATTTCAGCCGCGAAGAGCTGGACGACCCCACCTTCTTCCGCGACAACGAAAAGTTCATAGACAAGAACGCTTACATCGGCGTCCTGCGCCTGAAGCGCGACATAGGCCGCGAGAACAATCTGGGCTTAATCGCCACCAGCTATAATTTCATCGAGAAGCACAATCAGCTCGGAGGCTTCGACGGGCGCTTCCGCCTCAACCCGCAGAGCGTCTTCAGCTTCCAAGTGCTCGGCACGACCTCGCGCCGTCTCTTCTACGACGCCGACACGGACAAGAACATCTACCGTACCGGGAACGGTTTCGGATACCTCGTCAACCTTGAGAGAAAAACGCGCCGCCTCTACATGAATGCGGCCTCTTTCGGTCGCACGCAGGACTATCGCGCCGATGTCGGCTTCACGCGCCGCACGGGCACAAACGTCGGCGAGCTTTTCATACGTTACAGCACGGAGCCGGACGGCAAGCGCTCCCTACAGTCTTGGAACGTGGGTAGCTACAGCTATAGCGTCTACGACTGGCGCGCACGCATGCGTGGCTGGGGCAGCGGTGCGCGCGCCTTCCTCAATTTTCGTCGCCAGACCTTCGTCGGCTTCGGCTTCGACGGCTGGTACGAGCGCCTCTTTGAAGAAGAGTTTGGCCCACGGCGAAACTTCACACAGGCGGGCGCTTTCTACGGCGACGACCCCGAGCGCTCCTCCTATACCAAGAGCATCTTCTTCGCCGCCGGTTCTGTTCCGAGCAAGAAATATTCCGGGGAGATTTACATCAACTACAACATCGGCGGGCTGGATTTCGACTTCGGCGCTGGGCCCAAATTCCCGCGCGCGAGCCGCGCCGCCCTCACGGACACTGACGCCAAACTCGACCCGGGCGCGGGCAACGGCTGGGACATCACTGCCAAACTCGCCTATCAACCGACGGACGCTCTGCGCCTGACGCTCAACTATAACAAGAGCCGTCTCGTGCGCTACGATACGGGACGGGTCGCCTTCGACGCCGACATCTATTCCCTGCGCTCCACCTACCAGTTCACGCGCTTCACCTTCGCGCGGGCACGGCTGGATTATTCCTCCGTCTCTGCAAACGTGCGCGCGCAATTCCTCCTGGGCTGGACGCCGAATCCCGGCACGGCCTTCTTCGTCGGCTACAACGACGACATGAACCGCAACGGTTACAGCCCCTTCACAGGCGACCTCGAACCGGGCCTGCGGCGCAATGGCCGCACCTTCTTCATCAAGATGTCCTACCTCTTCCGTCGCAGTTTCTAGCGCAAGCCCCGAAGGGGCGAAAGAATGTAGCCCACGGCGCGAGCCGTGGGGACAAGTCAAGAAAAGGATAAGAAGCCCCGTGAGGGGCGTAAGAAATCCAACGTTGAGCATCATCATGTTGAATTTCTTACGCCCCTCACGGGGCTTCGACTCTTTTTGTAATCGCAATTCCCATGACTTACGTCATGGGCTACATTCTTTCGCCCCTCGCGGGGCTTCACAACCTTTTTGGTAGTGTCCTAATTTGAATTAGGAGCGGCACAGAGTTTGTCCAGAAGCCCTACTTTTTGATTATGGACTTGAGGCGGCTAATAGCGGGGGTTCTAACGGAGCGCAAGTCTTTGTGCCGCTTCTTTATGATATAGATAAGTCTTTGGTGTGAGACTCCTAGAAGCCGTGCGGCGCGCGTGACACTGCCCTCTGCTTTTATTAATGCTTGCCTTATCAGGTCGCGCTCAAAGCGGTGTACCTCTTCAACTAGGGCGACATTCTCTTGAAAGTCGGCTTGTCTCTCGTCTGCTATAAGATGCTCGCCTAACTCTTCCATCATGGTTGCGGCGGCTTCTCCTGCGCGGTTGAGGGCTCCTGTCTGTTGAGCCACTTCGATTGCACGTTGGAAGGCAGAGAGAGATTGTCTGTAGCATCCGAGACGCGCCAGCGCCGTACCATACGTTATCAATGCTTCTGCCAATATCGAATACTGCCCGCCTTGCTCAAGCGCATTGATGGCGTTGCGTGCTGCTCTATCAGCTTCCGCGTTTCTCTTCTGTGCAAGAAAGGTGCGGGCGCGAGTCTCATCTATCCTAGCAGTTAGAACGCGGTCTTTGAGGCTCACAGCCAAGCGGCGCGCGTGGTCTAAGTGTTCGTGTGCATCTTTGAATGAAGAGAGTTTGAAGAAGAGAAAGCCTAGATTGTTTTCAACATTAGCGCGATAGCGTGTATGGCCCGCCTGTTCAAAGTGAAAGCTGGCGGCTGAATATTCTATAAGCGCGCGGTCAAGATATTCCTCTTGCTTTTCGGAAGTGGCGAGACTTCTAAAGACCATCGCAAGCTGATTATGATAGCTGCCTTTAAGAACGTGGTTAGTTACCTTCTCAAATAAGGGCGCGGCGTCCGTCAAGATATTGAGAGCATCGCTGTACTTGGCCGCGCCCCATTCTACAATCGCAGTACGTAGTATCGCTCTGGCTTTTAACCCGCTATCAACTTTGAGCCTTGACAGCACGCTTTGCAGGATAATGCGCGCCTCGCCATATTCACCTGTGCGCCAGTAGCAAAGAGAGAGTTCCGTCTGCGCTTCGAGAACCTTCTTGATATAGCCAAGTGATTCAAAGGTGGCGATTGCCTTACTGATAAGATTCTTCGCTGTCTCCTGTGCGTCTGCAATCTGATTACAACTGCCAATCCAACCCGTCAGGACTCCCGCACGCAATAGCACTTCGGCGGCTATGCTTGGGTCTAGTCCTTCAATCTGCGGGTGCTCACCAATACGCCGCCATAGGTCGCCCATAGCTCGCCGTGCGGCCTCATAGTCTCCGCTCTCTTCTAGTTCTTTGGCGAGTTGACAGCGAAGCTCTGCGCGCTGGTCACGGCTTAGTTTTGGGTTTTGCAGTTGGCGTAATAGTGAGGCTTGTGAGTCCATGCGAGACTTACCCTTTAGCGTGACTGCAACAAAGATTGCAAGAGCGGCGCAATCTTATGCGCTCGCTTTCACACTTGCAAGAACCTTACAAAGCTGGTCTAGTTTTGCCCGCAAAATTTTTTGCGCGGGAGATAAGAAAGAATGAAACATCTACGCCAGATTTGCTTAGTAGCTACGCTGGTTTTCACTTTCACTTTTTCAGCCTATGCGGGTGAGATTGAGTGTCCCGGCGTTACCAGTTCTATTCCGCCAGCAGAATCGAATCTAGCGAATATGGCGGATGCACTCTTAATAATGTTGTCGCTCATCTAAGAGCAACGCATGATCTAAGGCTTTCGGCTGGCGTGTGCGGCGCAGCTAGGGTGTAGTGTGTTTAATCAAGATACGGCTTTTTGTCTACAACCTCTATCACGTCAGCTAAAGGGAAACCTATACAAACAGGCTCGCGTTGCTCCCCTTTGGCCGTCTCATATTCTTCATTGGTGCTAACAATCACGCTCTGCCCTTGTACCTCTATCACACGACGGACAGCCACCTCTCCGCCATAAGTACGCACCTTCACCATATCACCATTTCGCACGTCCATTTTCCCCACCTCCACGAGCCATTTTAGCGCATAGCCAAAGCACCTCAAAAAATAGTCCGCGAGAAAGCGCAAAAAGTATTTGACACTGATAGGCCGCATGACGCATACTCTTGGCGCATCGTTTAGGCGGTGTTGATAGGAGGCATAAAGATGGACACAGAGCAAAAACAGGTCGCCCCATATTTGCCGTTTAGCACACTTCTTACCGCATTAGACCATTTAGCGGCTGTTAAGATACCTAATAGGATTGACCACAGGACATTCCCTAATATGTCCAGCCAATCGAAAAGCCAAGTGATGAGTGCCTTTAAGTTTCTTGGTTTGATGGATGATGATGGCGTACCCACTCAATTATTATCCGATCTGGCGTATAAGAAAGACTCCCGCAAAGAAATCATGCGCCAAATCGTTGAGGAAAAATACCCTGATATTGTGGCACTGGATTTTTCCTCATTGAGCGTTACGGAATTGGATAAAGCCTTAGCTGGTGCGCGATATAATGTTCAAGGCGAGACACGGAAAAAGGCTAAGACTTTCTTATTAAAGGCTGCCCAATACTCAGGATTCACTGTCCATGAGTTGCTTACAAAGATAACTCGCAACCGAAAAAAAGGGGCGGAGAAGAAGGCGAATACGAGTACGCCAAAAACGGACTTTACGCTCCCCTGGGGCAAGTCTGCCGACGCAGGGGCGCAGAGTCATAATGAGCCGGATGATACCAAGAGAACCATTAAGCTAAGGCGGGGCGGCAGTCTGACATTAACGCTGGCCGTCAATTTATTACAGCTTAAAGGCGATGATCGAACCTTTGTCTTTGATCTTATTGATAAGCTTGATGCCTACGAAGAAGGCTCAAAGAGTTCGACCGATGGAACAAATAAGGTCGATGAGGAGGCGTTACAATTATGAGAAGATCGGTAGCCCCTTGCGTTCAGCTAACCGACGCGAGGGGCGAAAACGGGAAGCCCCTCTCTATTGGCTTTTGACGGAGACACTAGAGAGGGGCATGGTTAGCACCTTACAAGATCGGAGGGTGTCCCGTAGCTGGGCTATTAACGCGGCTTTACATCGCTAGGGGCGGTGCTGATACCACCGCAGGTTCGATTCCTATGCCCTCCGCACTCGAACCCAAAAGTACACTATCATTTTTCAATAGCTTGTTTCAAGGTCTGGCGTATCCACTCGGAAAGCGCCAGACCTTCTTTCTTTGCCGCCTTCTCAAAAGCTTCACGTTCGCCAGACTTGCAGCGTATCCCCGGAATGGTAGCGTCCAGTGCTTCACCTTCCGGCTTCGGTGGCCTTCCGGCCTTCTTAACTTTTTCTTTTTGCTTCTTCAACTATCGCCGCCTTTACTGCCTTCTGTGCTGAGTCCACAGGCGGAAGCTCTAGCACAGCCACGTATCGCTTGCCTCTATCCGTTTCATGTGACCAAGCATAAGCACGTTTCGCTTTCGGATGCCCGCGAATGTTAAAGACCTCAACATCGCCTTCCCATACGGTCTGACCTTGAAAGACTTCTTTAATAGGTACAGTCTCAACATGGTCAGCCTTGCATCCGTGAAGCCTGCGAATAGCTTCTTTTAGTTCGTCTATGTAACTCATGTTGTCATTTCCACAAGATCACCAACTGTCCAGATGCTACGCTCAACATCTGCGGCCTGCGCTGGCGTACATCGAAGCGAGCGATGAACCTTGACGAAGTTGTAATATGCGAAGTGCAAGCCAACAGCCGCTTCAAAGTTTTCAAGCTTCTTTGAAAAGGCGATTGTCAGACGAGTAAGCCGCCTCATGTGATGGCGAGTCGTGAGATTCAATCGCTCAACATAAGAAGTAGATATAAGCTCATCAATCGGATTGCCAGTGATGGCTTTCTTCGTGATGTTGACTAAGCGAGTCGGGCTATACTTACGCTCAGGAGTTCGCGTCTCATCCTTTTCGTAGGCTTTTACAATCTGCCCATAATCAACATCTGCGCCAAAGCTTCCTTCAATCGCTTCAACGTAAGCGGCTAGAGCATCACTGGAAATCTGGACGCGATTCTTGAGACGAGAGGCAAGATCATCTATGAAAGCGTTAGCGGTAGCAGCATCACGTTTGCCAACCTTATAAGCCGGGACTAACTTGCTGTCAGCATCAACCGCGCAGAATGTCCAAACGTCGCCAACCTCTCGCGGGTTGTCGTTAGCTTTAAGGTTGCGCTTCTTCTTCTGAATGAAGCCCCAAAGCTCGTCCACTTCGATGCGCTCACAGTTAAGGCCGCGCATCTTCTCATCCATGATGCGGGCGCAACCTTGACCGACACGAACGCCTAGACGCATGATTGTGTCGCGGTGAATATCGGTCATGCGCTCAATCTGGCGAATCGCCATACCCTCGGCTAGAGCGGCGATAACTGCAATCTGTTTATCTTTTTTAAGTATGTTCGGCATGACCAATAATCTCCTTCTCTAAACTGGAATTATTGTATTACAGAAATACCCACACGTCAACAACTATTTTTGTAATACAGAAAAAAATGAGGCTGATTTATGGGAGGCTTATTAGGCGGGATATTATGGCTGGTTAATATTATCGGGGGCGGCGTCCTCTACATCCTAGTCGGTATGGCCGCGTGGCGAGATACGAGCAAGGCTAGGTGGATCAGGGTGTTGTTAGGTGGCTGGGTGCTAGGGCTTGTAGTGGGTTTAATCAGCTTCTATATCTGGTACTCATATAGGGAAGATTATTACCCCGCCCGCTGGACTCAAGAGGTATTCACCAACTGTGTTACTCTTGTGCCTATTAGCTTCGTTATCGTTTCATTAGTATTAGAAAAAATCAGAAGAATAATTAGCCGCAAGAATGAGTGAGCTACATTGTTGCCCTAATCTGAAATTAGGACACTACCACCTTTTTAATAGAGGGCGCTCGCCCGCCCTAATGTTGTATGATACGGGCGCTCGGTTCGGGCTCAAGAGGCAATCCGCTCGAAGCAACCACGAAGACCAATCATGACTGACGAGAGAAGAGACGAGGAACGTATTCCGCTGAATCTGGAAGTGCGCTGGGAGGGTGTGTTGCACGGCGCGCGCCTGAGCGACATCAGCGTGGACGGATGCTACATTGATACCATCGCGGCGAGCGTTTCCGTCGGCGAGGTGATCTCGTTTGAGGTCAAACTGCCGGACGGCGAGTGGCTGCCGCTGCGCGGAGAGGTGACGCACACTATGCCTGGCGTCGGCTTCGGTCTGTGCTTTACGTTTCTCACAGACGAAGAGCAGCGCTCGATCGCGCAGCTAAATGGTATCTGAGATAACAACGGGGGAGATATGAAGAGATCGTTGTCCGGCGAATCAATCAACGAGGCGACAGCTTCGCTCAGGGAAGCAAACGCTGCTTTCACCGAACGCTATCCGGGTGAGACGGGCCGTCGTCAACCCGTTCACACGGTCTACGGCGGCGCGCATCTCTTCAAAGCGGACTCCGCGCAGAGGCTCGGCGCGCTCGCGCTTCGCTCGCTTGAGCAGTACGCCCCGGATTTTCCGACCTTCGCCCGTGCGATCGGTCTGCCGGGAACAGAAGCCCTGTCGCAATCAACGGCTCAGGCGACCGAGCTTGACGCGCGTATGGAGGCCGAGCCGGACGCCGTACGCCGTGACAACAAGCCTGCATGGTTGGCCCATACGATCTATGCTCGTGTGCGTGAAAAACTCCGGCGCGAGGCGGTCGAAGACTTTCGCATAGATTTCGAGGACGGCTACGGCAATCGTCCTGACGCCGAGGAAGACTCGCACGCGGCGGCGGCGGCGAGCGAGACGGCGCGCGGGCTGGCGATGGGCGTGCTCCCGCCCTTCATCGGAATTCGCATCAAGACTTTTACGGAAGAGTTGCGCGAGCGCAGCATTCGCACACTGGATATTTTCGTCTCCACACTGCTCGAAGAGAGTGGCGGACGACTGCCGGACAACTTCGTCGTCACACTGCCGAAGATCACCATTCCCGAACAGGTCTCGGCGCTTGTACGCCTCTTCGAGGGCTTGGAAGCCGGGACGGGTTTGGCCAGCGGCTCGCTCAAGATGGAGATGATGGTCGAGACTACGCAGTCGATCATCAACGAGCGCGGCCAGTCGGCTCTTCCTCTCCTGCTCGAAGCGGCGCGCGGGCGCTGCGTCGCCGCGCATTTCGGGACTTACGATTACACGGCCAGTTGCAGCATCACGGCCGCGCACCAGCACATGCTCCATCCGGCCTGCGATTTCGCGCGCCACATGATGCAGGTCGCCTTCGGCGGCACTGGCGTCTGGCTCTCCGACGGCGCGACCAACATCATGCCCGTCGCCCCGCATCGCGCAACGGAAGGCGCTCAAGCATTGACGCCCGAACAGATCGCCGAGAATCAGGCGGTCGTGCATCGCGCCTGGCGTCTGCACTTCGACCACATCCGGCATTCACTGACGAACGCCTACTATCAGGGCTGGGACTTGCACCCGGCCCAGCTTCCCACGCGCTACGCGGCCGTCTACGCCTTCTTCCTTGAGAGCCTCGAAGCGGCCTCCGAGCGGCTCAGCAATTTCGTCGAGAAGGCCGCCAAAGCCACCCTCGTCGGCGATGTCTTCGACGACGCCGCCACAGGTCAGGGGCTTCTCAACTACTTCCTGCGCGCCATCAACTGCGGCGCGATCACCGAAGCGGAAGCGCTCAAATTGTCCAGCCTGACACTGGAAGAGCTGCGCTCAGGCTCCTTCGTCAAGATTCTGAAGAACCGTCAGAACTTGTAACGACGGGCGGCGGGCTCGCCTCACATCTTTCTGAGGAAATGCGCGGCCACCCAGCCCGCGAGGATCAAGGCGGCGAGGATGGCCCAGTTGTACCTGTCGCCGTAGGTGGCCGACGGGAAGTGGTTGCTGATCATCGTGAAGACGGCCGGGACGACCAGGTAAGTGTTGTGCTTGGAGCGCAGCTTGGCGCGGGCGGCGAGCGTTTCGTCCGGCTGTTTGCCTTCCTTGACGGCGGCGATCATGCGTCGCTGCGCGGGGAGGATACGCATCCAGACGTTGGCCGTCATGATCGTGCCGAACATCGCGCCGACGTGTATGTAGGCCGCGCGCCCGCTGAAGACATGCGTGAGCCCGTAACAGATGCCGACGATCACCAGATAAGAGATGACCGCAAACAGTATCCCGGATTTGACGAGCGGCGTTAAGCAGACCAGATCGTAGACGACCCAGGCGAGGATGAGCAGGCCGAGCCCGATGGCGACGCCCGTGCCGAGGCTGATGTCGCGCACGTCCGTATCTATGAGCGCGCCGCCCAGGTAATAGACGAGCGTGAGCAGAATCATCCCGCTCACCCAAGTCCACAACGCCTCGTAGCGAAACCAGTGGAGCTTGCGCGAGCCCGGTGTCTTCTCTTTCTCGACGACGTAGAATCCGCCGCTGTGAACCATCCACACCTGTCCCTTCGCGCCCGACGCTTTGCCATGCGCCTCGTCTCTCGTCAACTCTCCGTCAAGCCAGGTGAAGAGCCACGTCTGGCCGATCCACAGGATCGCCGCGAAGATGTGGAACCAGCGCACAAACAGGTTCAGCCATTCACTCGTGTTGGGGTCTAGTTTCATCTGTCAGCTCCCGCGATAGGTTGAAAACCCGAAGGGGCTCAGTAGCAGCGGGACGTGGTAATGCGCCGCCACGTCGCGCACGTCGAAGACGACCGTGACTTCCGGGTAAAAGCAAGCGATGTTCTGCGCGGCGAAGTAAGCTCCGGTGTCGAAGGTCAGGCGGTAGACGGCTTCCGCGAGCGGCGTGTCGGCCAGTAGAAGCTCGCGCGCGCGCCCGTCCACGTCCGTCATTCCGTGCCCGATCACCTGCCAGTCGCCGACGGCGGAGCGAACCTCAAGGACGACCAGGACGCCGCTCGCGGGCATCCCCTTCGATACATCAAGGATGTGTGTGGTGATGGCGCTCATTTTTCCAGTAGCTTTCCGAGCCGCAGGTGCGTGATGCGTCGCTGCTCTTCGGCGGCGATTCGCAACTCCGTTTCGGGGTCGTTCCCCAGCCGCTCTTCCAGAAGAGCCAGCATTTCTTCCGTCGTCTTCCCCGTGGCGCAGACGATGAAGATATAGCCGAAGCGATCTTCGTACGCGAGATTGGCGCGCAGCAGCGCATCGAGCGTCGCTTGCCGTGCGCTCGTCGTCGCCGACTGCTCCTGCTCAGACCAGCGCGCGGCCTCAGCCGATTGCGCGGGCGCGGCCCTTTTCTCTCCGATCTTCGGATGATGGCTGAAAGCTTCGAGCCAATCCCGCGCCTCAAGACCCCACCAGATTTCGTCTGCCGTGCGAAGCAGCTCGTCCATCGAAGCGAACGGACGCCGCGCGGACATGCCCTGGGCCCAGCGACGCGAGCCGCAACACTTGAGAAGCTCCGCAGCGGCATCTTCCGCCGAGAGGGCATTCAAAGATTCAAGCCCCTGCTTCAAGCCTGTCTCTCCTTGATAGTGCCCATCACGCGCAAGCGGCTCACGCCGCCGTCCGGGTAGATGTTGAAACGCAGGTGTGTGATTGGGCCCAAGTCCTTTAGCTCGTCCTCGAAGTAGTGGCGCGTGTGGGCCTGTAAGGGAGTGCGACGCAGTATTTCCTGCCAGCCGGGCGACGCGTCGCTCGCTTCATCCCACGGCTCGCCTTCAAACACGTCGCGGCCCTCAAGCGAACAACTCTCGGGAAAGTTGCCCTTGAAGTGTGCGGTGTCAACTTCTATGCGGCGAATGAGCCCGCGCGTGCCGAGGCGTATGATCGTCCAGTCGTGGCCGGGGCCGCGCCGCCTTTTGGTCTCCCAGCCGTCGCTCATGTTTTGGGCCCGCCCGGGCATGATCAGGTTGTGACGATGACCGAAGAACATATCGCTACAGGAAAGCACCAGGCCGCCGTGCTCTACGGCTGCGAGGTCAAGCTCGCCGCCGCGCTCAGCGAGCCGCTTCCAGTCGGGCAAGACCTCTCCGTAGACGCGCAGGCGCGCGACGCCGCCGTCCGGGTAAATCTTGAAACGCAGGTGCGTGAAGCGGCGCTCGTCTGCAACCTCGAACGGATTGAGCGAATCGCCCTGAAGCTTTGAGACGGGCAGAATCTCCGTCCACTCAATCGACGAATCAGTCGCCAGCGTGGCATCCGCGTGCCCCTCGATCGTGCATGCTTCAATCGAGCATTGCTCAGGATAGTTGCCCTTGAAATGGCTCGTGTCGACGACGACACCGCGAATGCGTCCCGGCAGGCCGAGGCGAATGATGCACCAATCATGGCCGGGCGTGCGGCGTCGGCGCGACTCCCAACCGTCCATCCATTTGCCCAGGTCTGTGTACTTGCCCTCGATGAAGACGGGCTGAGTGGCCTTGAGCAGATTCTCCTTGGGCGCGAAGAATTCATCGTTGGCCGCGAGCACGGCCCCGCCCAGTCGCTCCTGCGCAAGGTCTACAAGCTCTGTGAAGTCCATCAATCGAAATCTCCTCGCTTGAGCAATGTCCCGGTCTGCCTGGGCCCAAACTCGCCGCCGTCATAAACCTTCAAGCCTCTCAGGTACACGATCTCTGCTACACCGTAGAGCAGTTGTCCCGCGTAGGGCGTGAGCTTGTGGCGATGCTCTATCATGGAAGGCTCGACGCGAAAGGTTGCGTCCGCGTTCCAGATAAGAATGTCCGCGTCGTAGCCCGCGTGAATCGCTCCCTTGCGCCCGTCCAACCCGACAAGACGCGCGGGCGCGCGCGCCGTCCATTCGACCAGTTGATTGATCGAGAGGCCGCGCTCGCGCATCATCGTCCACACCACCGGCAAACGCAATTGCAAAGAAGAGATGCCGCCCCAAGCCTGCATAAAGTCGCCCGTATCCTGACGCTTCATCTCCGGCGGGCACGGCGAATGATCGGAGACGATCATATCTATCAAGCCCGCCGTGAGCGCGTCCCAGAGCTTTCCACGGTTCTCGCGCTCGCGTATGGGCGGACAGCATTTGAACTCCGTCGCACCGTCAGGCACATCCTCCGCCGCGAACGAGAGATAGTGCGGGCACGTCTCGACGGTCAAAGGCAGCCCCTCATCTCTAGCCGCGCGCAACTGCTGTAACGAATCCGAAGACGAGTGATGAACGACGTGCACGCGCGCGCCCGATTCGCGGCTCAGGCGTATGAGGAGCGCGACCGCTTCATCCTCCGCCCTGCGTGGCCGCGACTTCAAAAACGTCTCATAGCGGCGCGGGTCGCGTTCATCCTGCGCTGTCGTCGCTTCGCCCGCAGCATCTTCGATGGGCCCGGGCAGCTCCGCGTGGACGATCAGCGTCGCTCCCATGCTCTTTAGCTCCGGCAACACCAGCCGCAGGTCTGCTTCCGTCACGTTCGGAAATTCGTCAACGCCGGAATGCACCAGAAAGCATTTGAAGCCGACCACGCCCGCCTCGAAAAGGGGCCGCAACTCCTGTAGATTTCCCGGCACAACCCCGCCCCAGAAACCTACATCGACCAGGCATTTCCCCTCGGCTGCTTCGAGCTTGGCGCGGAAACCCTCCATGCTCGTCGTCGGAGGAATACTGTTGAGCGGCATCTCTATGAGCGTCGTCACTCCGCCCGCAGCCGCCGCGCGCGTCGCCGTCTCAAAGCCTTCCCAATCGGTGCGGCCCGGCTCGTTGATGTGAACGTGTGTGTCCACGAGCCCCGGCATGATGACGGAATCCTGACCGGCTTCGACAACTTCGCAGCCGCCGGGGAGATCGTCGTATGGGCCCACGGCAAGGATACGCCCGCCGCGAATGTGTATGGAGGCTGGCGCGATCGTCTGCGGGGTAACGACGCGCCGGCCGCGTATGACGAGATCAGGAGAAGTCATAAGGTGTCGGGCAGGGCGGCCCCGTCCGCTCAAGCTTCAAGCTCGTAGTTGCAGCAGAAAATCTTCGAGGACGTTGACCGCCACGCGCAGGCGATAGGAGGCCGTTGAACGTATGTCGTCGATCGGAACAATCTCTTTCGAGAGCGCGTCCCTGCCAGCCTTAATCAGAGCGGCATCGAGGCGTTGTCCCGTCAAGACCTCTTCCGTTTTAACGGCCCGAAGCGGGACGGGCGCGACGCTCCCGAGCGCGAGGCGTATCTCCTCGACTCGTCCCTCTTGCACGCGCCCCACACCGGCAAAGCATATCTTGGAGATGGCCTGGGCCTTACGCGTCCCGACCTTTCGATAATAGTGTCGCAGGGGCTCCGGGCAGCGCGGCAGGCGAATGCGTCCGAGCAGTTCTTCGGCACGCATCCCCGTCTGTTTATAGCCGGTGTGGAACTCCTGATAAGAGATGCGGCGCGCTCCTTCAACGGCGGAGAGCAGCTCAAGCTCGGCGTCGTAAACGAGCAGCGCCGGAGGCGAATCGGCTGCCGGCGAGGCATTGACGATATTGCCCCCGAGCGTGCCGCGATTCTGAATCGCCGGGCCGCCCGTTTCGCTCGCCGCCTGGCAGAGCATGGGGAACTCCCTTTGCAGCACCTCGCTCTCGCGGACATCCGTATACGTTGTGAGCGCTCCCAGCGTGACATGCTCGTCGGTGACCTCTATGCCACGCAGCTCTTCCAGTTTGCTTATGTTGAGAAATCGTTTGTGCACGAGTCTTCCGGCCTCAAATAGCACCATCAAATCCGTCCCACCCGCAAACGGCTTCCACACGCCGGGCTCCGCCGCCAGAAACTCAAGCGCCTCGCCCAAGTCTCGCGGCGTCCTCAACTCATACTCTGGAAGATAAGCTCTCATAAAAAGCAAGGATGAAGGATGAAGTAAAAGCTATTAAGACAGTGAAGCATTCAGGGAAGCATTTCTTTCATCCTTCATCCTTCCGCCTTCATCCTTCATCCTTTCTTACATTGTGTATTTGCGTCCGGCGTTGGCCTTCTTCAAATAGTCCATGAGCGGAGCGAAGTACCTGACCATCGCTTTGGCGCTCAAGTCTTCGCCGGTCTTCTCCTTGAGCACCACGCGCCAGTCGCGCGAGCTTCCGGGTCGCATGATCGCGCGCAGGAATTCGCCGACCTCTCGATTGCCGTAATAGTTGGTCGCGTGCGGGTCTTGCTTGAGTATCTTGCGCGCGATGTGATCGTGTAGCTGGAAGAGCAGGACGTTGGCGAGCGCGTAGTCGTAATACTGCGCCGGGTCGTCGTTGATGTGCGTCTTCGTGCAGGCGTCGCAGTATTCCTCGCCGCGCTCCGTCGGCGGCACGATGCCCTGATACTCGCGGGCCAACTCCCACCAGCGACGGTTGTACTGATCCGGCGGCAGATTCTTATCGTAAAGCTCGTACTCGAAGCGCGACATCGTTTCGGTCGCAAACGGCATGTAGGCGACGTAGTTGAGCGCCTCCTTCAAAAGCACACGCATCTCGTCCACCTTCGCGTCGCGCGGAGCCAAGCCCCTCGCTTCGAGAAAAGGCTTCTGCATCGCGGCCAATCCCATCAGGCTGCCCATCGCTTCGTGATAGGCGCGGTTGGCCCCCTCGCGCATGAGCGGCGGCACGTCCTTGTTCGTGTAGGTGAGGTAGTAGTAGATGTGCCCCAGCTCGTGATGCGCAGTCTCGTACCAGTCGGCGTTCGCCTCGACGCTCATCAGGGAGCGCACGTCATTCTCCAGATCGAGATGCCAGGCGCTGGCGTGGGTGTTCTTTTTGTAAGTCGCGCCCGGCGGCGGCGGGTAGAGCGAAGATTTCTCCCAGAAGCTTTGCGGCAGATGCGGGAAGCCAAGGCTCACGTAAAAATCCTCGCCCTGCTTGACGACCCACTCGGGCGTCTTGTCCTTGAGCGCGGCGTCTACGTCCAGACCCTCGACGTTGACCATCGGGCTCCAATCCTGGGCCCAGCGATTGGGGAGCCAGTCGGCCGGTATCAAGTCCGGGACGGGCTGGTTGTAACGCTTCGCCAGCTCGTAGCGCGCGTAGGTGTGAAGCTCTCGATAGAGCGGGCGCAGCTCGCGATTGATCTCGTCCATCAGCTTCATCATCTCTTCGGAAGTCATCCCGTAGTCCGAGACCTGATAGGTGAAGTAGGACTTGTAGCCAAGGGGCTGCACCACCGCGTTACGCAGTCTTTGAAGATTGACGAGGCCGGGCTTTAAGACGCGCCCGACTTCCTTGGAGGCGAGCCATGCCTTGCGCCGCTCTTCCGGGTTATTAGAGGTGCGTAGGATTTCATCTATCCGGTTGGGTGTCGCGGATTTTCCGTCGATCTTGAAATCGAAGCCGTAGAGCTTTTCGGTCTGCGCGGTTTCGGCGGCGATTCGTTCTTTGACGAGGTCTTTCGCCGTCTCGGGGCTTTCGGCTGCGGCGTAGAGGATGTTCTGTAGCTGCCTGACCTGAAGCGGCGTGAGACGCTCTTTCTGTTTCAGGAATTTGGTCGCCGCCTCTATGTTCGCGCGGCTTCCGGTGAAGGTCGTCAACTTCTCAAGCGCCTCGTTGGTCGCCTGCGCGTTGCTCTTATCGCCCTCGATGATCTGCGTATTAGATTTCCACTCGGCCTGATTATAGACGTAGCGCAGCTTCATCCACTGTGCCGTATACTCGTCAATGAACTTCTGCGCTTCATTGCTCACGTCCGCCTCCCTCAAGCTCTTCTGCCCGTTCGTCGGCGCAGTCAAACATAAAACGAGGACAACCAGCAGCAAGCTCGTCACGCGTCGCAGGTGAAATAGTTTCTTACTCATACTCATGATTCCCCATTTAAGATAAGGATGAGGGATGAAGGATGAAGGATGAAGTAAAAGCATTCAAGCCGGATAAGCATTCTTTTCATCCTTCATCCTTCATCCTTGCTCTTATTGTTCCGGCAAGCTCTGACGACGGCCTCGAAGATTTTTATATAGCCCGTGCAGCGGCACAGGTTTCCGGCGAGCCCGGCGCGAATCTCGCTCTCGTCGGGGTTCGGCGTGCGCTCCAACAGACTGACGGCGGCGATGACCATGCCCGGCGTGCAGATGCCGCACTGCGCTCCGCCGCAGGCGATGAAGGCTTCCTGTACGGCGTGAAGCTCGTCGTCCGAAGCCACGCCTTCGATCGTCCTGATCTGTGCGCCTTCGACCTGCAAGACCGGAACGAGGCAGCTATTGACCAGCACGCCGTCAACAAGCACGGAGCACGCCCCGCACTCTCCCTCGCCGCATCCCTCTTTCGTTCCCGTCAGTCGCAAGTCTTCGCGCAGCACGTCGAGCAGGCGCGCCATCGCGTACGTTTCAAGCGACACCTTGCGGCCATTGACCACACAGCTCAGCGTGACTTTTCCGTTCTCGTCAGACACTCTCGACTCCCATCGCTTCGATCATCGCTTCGGGCATCAAGGGCACGTGCAGGAAGCTGATTCCGGTCGCGTGCTCGATGGCATTGAGGATTGCGGGGGCCGCGCCGTCCATCGGCAGCTCGCCTATCCCCTTGGCCCCGCCCGGCCCGTAAGCGTAGGGCACTTCCTCGAAGAAGACGCGTATCGGCGGCACGTCCATCGAGGTCGGGATGATGTAGTTGGTCATCTGGTTATTCTGCATGCGCCCGCCCTGCCAGACGACCTGCTCGAAGAGCGTGTAGCCGATGGCCTGCGCCACCCCGCCCTCTATCTGCCCTGCGGCGAGGACGGGATGAATGACCTTTCCCACTTCCTGCAAGGCCACGAAATCATCCACGTGCGCTTCGTAGGTGCGCGTGTCCACGCTCACCTCGGCGACGTAGACGGCCCAGGCGTAAGCGCCATAGGCGTCGCCACGATACTTCTCATCGTCCCAGTTAATACCTGCGGGCTGCTCGTACTGGCTCGAAGACTTCAGCGCGCCGTGCTTCTCGACATAACTCCCGGCCGCGCGCTGAAACCCCGCCGAGTCGTAAGGCTCCGTGAGGAGACCGCTGCCCGTGAGCGTCTGTTTCAATCCGAGCACGGCCTCTGCCACCAGTCGGCCCACGATCATGCAGGTACGCGAAGCGACGGTCGGGCCACTGTTGGGCACATGGCCCGTGTCCGGCTTGGCGATCTCGATCAGGTCGTAGTCTACGCCGAGCGCTTCGGCGGCGATCTGCGAGAAGATGGTGTTTGTGCCCTGTCCTATCTCTGTGCTCGCGGCGAGGATGCGCACGCGCCCCTCGGGCGTCGCCTCCGCGCCGACGACGGATTGAAGATACTTCTCGCCAGAGCCCGTAAAGCCCGCGCCGTGCATGAAGGAAGCAAAGCCGATGCCCTTCTTAATCACACTGCGCGCGTTCTCGGCGACGAACCGCTCGCGCTTTCGCTGGTAATCGGTCAGCTCCATGGCGCGCGAGAGCAATCCGTTCATGTCGACTTTTTCGTGAATGACCTGTCCGGTGGCGGTCGTCTCGCCTTCTTTGATGAAGTTGCGACGGCGAAACTCTTCGGGACTGAGGCCGACCGCCTGCGCCACCTTGTCCATGTGTCGCTCAAGCGCGAAGATGCTCTGCGGCGCGCCGAAGCCGCGAAACGCTCCGTGCGGCGGGACGTTTGTCGCGACGGCGCGGCTCCTGATACGTACGTGCGGGCAACTGTAAGGCCCTGCGGCGTGAATCGTGCCGCGCGAGAGCACGACCGAAGAGAGCGTGGCGTAGGCCCCTCCGTCGACGACGAAATCGATCTCCATCCCGACGAGCTTTCCTTCCTTCGAGACGGCTGTGCGATGGCGCGTGCGCGAAGGATGACGCTTGGTCGTGGACGCCATGTCTTCGGCGCGGTCGTAGATGAGCTTGACGGGTCGGCCGGATTTCCAACTGAGCAGCGCGGCGTGGCCCGCGATCATCGACGGGTACTCCTCTTTCCCGCCAAAGCCCCCGCCCGTCTCCGTCTGGATAACGCGTATCTTTTCTTCCGGCAGATTGAACAGCTTGATGAGCGCCTTGTGCACATAGTAAGGGCACTGCATGGAGCCCCAGACCGTGACGCCGTCCTCCGGGCTGGCGATGGCGATGACACCGTTGTTCTCTATGTAGAGTTGTTCCTGCGCGCCCGTGCGGTACTCGCCCTCGACGATGAAGTCTGCATTGGCCCAAGCCTCGTCGATGTTGCCCTTATCGACGAGGAAGGTCTTGAAGACATTGTCCTCTCCCCAGATAAGCTCTTTTTTGTCCAGCGAATCTTCGATGGTGAAGACGGCGTTGAACTGCTCGACTTCAAATTTGACGGCGGCGCGCGCCCTCTCAAGCAGGTACTTGTCCGTGTGCGCGAGCAGCAGGACGGGCTCTTCCGCGTGGTTGACGAACTCGTCGGCGAGGTACGGCTGGTCGTTCAAGATCAGCGCCACGTAGTTGTCGCCCGGAATATCTTTGGCCGTGACGACTGTGAACTCGTTCCAGGGAACGCCATCTCCGAACGTGACCTGACGAATACGCCCGCGCGAGATCGGACTGCGCACGGTCGTCCCGTAGAGCATGTCCGGGAAAGTCAGATCGTCTATGTAACGCGCCAGCCCCGTGACTTTGTCGCGCCCTTCCTTGCGCGGAACCGGACGCCCGATATATTGGTTTGACATAAAGGCAACTCTTCAACCGACGAACGAGCGCGCGACCCGCGCCGTGATCGGATCATAAAGGGATTTCTGCGAACGGTCGTATTCGATGATGAAGGTTTTAAACATGCCGCGCCTCAACATGGTCTTTTGATAGAAGACGCGCCCGCCGGAGTAGCCCGAGATGACGAACCAATCCTTTTTGAGAACCTTCATCGTCACGTTGCGGCTCGCACCGCCTGCGTCCTTCTCCTTCAAGGCCGCTTCGTACATCTCGCTCAAAGGAACGCTGTCAAGCTGGTGGCCGCCGTAAACGAGCATCTCGGCGCGACCGTCTTTGGAGAGAAACTTTTGACCGTCGCCGTTATCCGCTTCTCCCTGCGGATAGAGTATGCCGACCGGATAAGCGATCGAGTAGCCGAACCTTGCGTTCGAGTAAGTGTTATAGGTCGTCGCGCCCTGACCGCCCGCGCGGCTCTGGGCCCGGCCATCGCCTGCGGGCGCGAAGATAAAAAGGCTCAAGAGAATTGAAAGTAGTATGCCCCTCACGGACTCTTTCCCCTCAACAGGTGCTTGATCTTGCGGCGCTCTGGTGTGCCCTTACTTTACAACGTCTTCCGGCATTATGAAAATCTTCCGTGCTGTACGAACAGCAACGCGGTGGAGACGAGCGCCAGCGCGTACATCACCGGATGAATCTCTTTGCGTCGCCCGGCCAGCAGAAAAAGCGCGACGTGCGTGATGAAGCCCCACAGTATGCCCTGCGTGATGGAGAAGGTCAGCGGAATCAGAACGATCGTCAGAAAAGCCGGAAGCAATTCTTCGATGCGCTTGAAATTTATCTCCGCGACGCTGCGAAACATGGAAGCGCCGACCAGAATCAACACCCCGGCGGTCGCATAAGGCGGAACCATCCCGGCCAGCGGAGCCAGGAAAAAGCAGGGTAGGAAACAGAGCGCCGTGAAGACAGAGGTCAGACCCGTGCGCCCGCCCGCCTCTATTCCGGCGACGCTCTCTATGTAAGCAGTGCCGGAGGAGGTTCCGGCCAGCCCGGCCCCGAGCGTCGCCAGCGCATCGACGATCAAGCCCTCTTTCAGATTCTTCGGCTGCCCCTCGTCGTCCAACATGCCGGAAGCGTGAGAGACGCCGATAAAGGTGGAGATCGAGTCGAAGAGGTCTGTGAACAGAATAGAGATGATCGCGGGCAGGAACGCGAGCCGTAAGGCTCCCGGAATATCCAGCTTGAGGAAAACGCTATTGAAGTCCGGGCGGCTGAAAAAGCTTTCGGGCGCGGTGACTAATCCGGCGGCCCAGGCGATCAGCGTGACCATAATTATTCCGGCGAGAAAGGCCAGCGGGCTCTTTCGCTCGTGCAGCCAGACGGTCAGCCCCGCGCCCAGCAGTGTGAGCAGCGCGGGGGCGTTAAATGGGCCCAGCTTGACGAACGTGATCGGGTCAGCCGCGATCAAACCGGCATTCTTCAAACCGATGAAAGTCAGAAAGAGGCCGATTCCGGCGGCGGTCGCCATCCGCAGGCTCTTGGGAATCGCCCGCGCGATCGTCACGCGCACGGATGCCACCGAGACGAGCAGGAAAAGCACGCCCGCCCAGAAGATGATCCCGAGCGCCACCTGCCAGGGAACGCGCTGGCCCAGGATGATCGTGAAGGCGAAGAAGGCGTTGATGCCCATCCCGGGCGCGACGGCGAATGGAAGCCGCGCGTAAAGCCCCATCAACAACGTCATCGTGAAACAGATGAGCACGGTCGCCGTCAGCACGCCGCTGAAAGACATCCCTGTGCCTTCGGTCGCCAGAATCGACGGATTGACGATGACGATATACGACATCGTAAAAAAGGTCGTGACACCCGCGATCGCCTCCGTGCGAATGTCCGTCTTACGGCTTTTGAGTGAATCCATATGGGTCGGCGCGTTCAATGGCATCCCCGTCCATGAAGCGTCGCGGCAGCCTGCATCGCACAGGCCGGTAGCGCAACGCTCGGGAAGGAGCAGGCATTATAGCTTACAGTTGAACGCAGCCGTCCAGATTAATGGCGGGCGTGTGCCGCTAGGCGGTCTCTTTGCTGCGGATTGATTTTCGCTTCGGCGGTTTGTACTCGGACTTGCGCTTGAGCCCGAGCGCCTGCACTTCCGTCGAGTCTTTGCCGAACTGCGCGATGATCTGTTCTTTGACGCCGAGCATCAGATTGTGAAACTCCCACTCCTTGGCGACCGCTCGATCACGCTCCCGCGCAGCCTCCGCAGCAGCACGCAACTCGCTGGCACGAAAGTTTTTCAACTCGACGTGCACGGCCCGGACGGCTTCGAGCGCGTAAGCGGGATTTATCGGAGTGTAGCCATTGATCTCTTCGAGAGCGGCGAGACCGTTTTCGTCGGCCTCGATTTTGACAGGCGGCAGGCGCTTGCTCTGATTTCTAGCCATGTGAGTGATCTCCTTTGTGAGAGAAAGAGATGTCGGTCGGAACCGGGCGCATTCTATGCGATGAGCATCTGGCGCGCAAGCTTTATCTCTGCACGGATGAAGCGGCGAGACATGCCATCTCGCCGCTTCACGCAGCCCCGCGCTTCGGGAATATCATTGAGGGTCAAGGCTACTTTATAGAGACCTCACTGCTTCGGCGCAGGACAGTTCTTAGCAGCCCTGTACCCTGCTGCCTCTGCTTCCCCGACGCTGCCGAACCTGGCCTGATTCTTTTCCGAGACGCTCTTGTAACCGGGACAATCCGGGCGATGATAAATCTTGCTGTTCTTGTTGCCGATGATCTGGCCCGCCGTAGCTTCCTGCGTGGCGGTCGCTGCCTGCGCGCTCGTCGAGGAAGAGGCGGGCGCGGCTACGGCTCTGGGCGTACCGGCGGAAGCGCTGCTCGCCGCAGGTTGTGCAGAACTCTCTGTCGGTGCTGGCTTGCGCGTGCTCACCTGAGTTGGGCAGTTGCCTGCGCGCTTGAAACCGGCGGCTTCGGCCTCCTCCACGCTCTTGAAGAAGACGCGACTGCTCTCCGCCATGCTCTTGTAGCCGGGACAATCCGGGCGGTGATAATTCTTATTGTTCTTGTTGCCGATGATAGTGCCTTCGGGCGGCGCTTCGCCCCAGCGTTCCGATTTGGCCTCCACTCTGAATTCGCCGGGCGGAGTCGGATCAGGGTCTTGCCACAAGCCACGCTTTCCCGCTCGCGCTTCCTGTTCGGCGGCGGCATAGCTGAGGCGATCTTCGGGCGGCTGCTCGCGCGCGTATGACTTGTAGTGCCAGGCATATCCGGCCTTGATCTGCTCGATATTGATGTCGCGCCCGTCGAGCAGAATCTTGCCCACCACGCGCCCGTACTTGTCCATCTTAGACCAGACGACCTTGACCTCCTTGCCGAAGATCATTCTGGAAAGATTCTCTTTCGCGGCCTGCCCGTACGCCTGCTTGGATTCGGGCGCGTCAATCCCCTGAAAGCGTATCTTGTGCTGGTTGTTCTCCCTGTCCAGGACGGTGATGGTATCGCCGTCGGAGACCCTGACCACCTTCCCCTCAATGACACGCTCGCTGCTCGCGGCCTGCGCCTGAGCAAGAGCAAAAGCGTTTGGCACAACGCCCAATGAAGAAGCCTGATGAGCCGCCCAGGCTGGCCAGGCGCAGATCAACATAAGTCCGAAAAGCATGGCGGCTTTAGTCTTCGAGTTCACGGTGTTTTCTCCCCTGCCGAAAATTCTCTCTTCCGAAGTGGGGGCCTGTACGAACCACGCTGAAAACTGAAGGGGAGGAAGAATCTTCTATTGAAACCCTGACGCATTCCTCTGGAAACGCGATTGTTTTTTAAGGAAGCACGTTTGCTTCATGTAGAAGCTCGTAATCTCCCAAATGAGTCGCTGATGTTTCTTTAAGAAGCCAAGGTGTATCAGATAAAGAACCTTGTGGCAAGGGCGTGAGCGGGCGAGGACGAGTGGGAAAAGTCTCGTCTACAGGGCAGAACTCGGCTACAATGCGCGCTGCATCTGCGCGATCTGACTCAATGGAGTTGTCGCATGGCCCTCATCAGCCAGTAACATTTCACAGTTGATTTTGTGCATCAGGAGAGCCGCCAACATTCCAGCAGAAGCATGGGAGTGGTGTATGAGCAGTAGAAACACAGGCGAAGAAGCGCGCCGCCGGATTGCGGAGGAAGAAAGCGAGATTGACGTTTCTGTTGATTACGAGCGACTGGCCCGCCTGGTGGCAGCCAATCCCCCTCCGGCTATTGAAGATAGCAGACGCGCCGAAGCAGAGGCGCAGAGACGACTCGATGAGGTGCGTCGGCGTGCTGAAGCCGAGCGTTTAGATAAGCGGCTCGGGCTTGTGGGCGCTGACATCCCAGGCGACGAGCCCGTACTCCTACCGCAACCGCCGCCGCAAAGCCCGCGTGACTTTTATCAGGCGGCCCCCTCACCCTACCCGAGCGCCATTCAGAAGAAGTCTTCAATGCCGTCAATGCTGATTACGGCCATGCTCTGCGTGGTCGTGCTCGGCGGCGGCATGAGCGCTTATTTCCTGCTCCTCTCCAGGGACACCTCTGGAGATCAAGTCGTGGAGAACCCTCAAGGCGGGCCGGTCATCATCAAAAACGGCACTGAGTCTGTAATTACTAAGCAGGAGACGATAGCCATCCCCGGCGGGTCGTTCCAGATGGGACGCAACGACGGGCCTCCTGCCGAAGCCCCTGCGCATTCCGTCACCGTCAGCGATTTCTCGATGGATAAGACCGAAGTCACTAACGCCGAATACGCAGAGTTCGTCAACGAGACCAAG
>DATDFK010000056.1:0-57362 GCA_036522655.1 Pyrinomonadaceae bacterium
AGGACAAATTCGTGACGTTGGGACACGGCAGAACTCACTTTCCAGGGCATAGCTTCGACTCCTTTCGAGTCGAAGATACAGCCGTTGTAAAGTGTCCACGATGTCTCCGAACATGTGTCCACTATGTCCCCAGTCTATACACCGCCCCTTTCAGGGGCTGTTCCTCTTGAAGGGTTAAGAGAGAAGTGCCGGATTGCCCTTGATGAATTCGTGCAGTTCCGCCCGTGTCGGTAGAGACGTGCGCGCGCCGAGCGAGCGGCATTTGAGCGAGGCCGTCGCGTTGGCGAGCCGCAAGCTGGTTTCGATCTCTTCGCCGCTGAGCAGCCCGTAGAGAAAACCGGCGTGAAAGGCGTCGCCCGCGCCGGTCGTATCGCGACACCCGCCCGGCACACAGAGGGCCGGAGATTCCAGAAACACGCCGTCGAAGTAGAGCAGTGCGCCGCGCTCGCCGAGCGTCATGCCGACGAGCGCGCAACCGTATCGCGCCTTGATCTCAATGAGAGCCGAGCGCGGGTCTGTGATGCCCGTCAGGCGGCGCGGAAATTCCGACGAGGAGATGAGTATATCTATCAGGGGCAGAAGCGCAGGCAAGCCCTCATAGATGTTGTCGATGTCGGCGGAGACGATCGTTGCGCGGTCGCGCGCCGCCTGGGCCATACGCGCGCAGGCCGGTGGGTCGTGCGCGTCCAGATGAAGCACGCGCCCGCGCGCCGCCAGCTCAACCGGCGCTTCATCCGGGCTATACGCGAGGCGGTCATCGCGATCCCATATCACCGTGCGCTCGCCGTTACGCGCATCGATGAGGATAAAGGCGATCTGCGTGCTCGCTCCCTCGATCATCTCCGCGTAATGCACGTCAACGCCCTCGTCACGCACGGTCGCCAACCCGAACTGCCCTTCGGCGTCGGAGCCGAAGCGCCCCGCATAAGCCGTGCGCAGCCCCAGGCGTTTGAGCGCGACCATCGCCGTCGCCGTCTGCCCGCCCGCCGCCTGCACATGCTCCCTGAGCCGCGTCTTGGTATCGAAGGCCGGGTAGAACGGCACGACGACGAGATGGTCTACGGCATTGAGGCCGAAGCCAACCGCGTCGAACTCTTTTTCATTCAGCTTGAAAGGGAATTGCACTCCAGGTTTCCTCTCTATGACCGATAAGTTATCATAGCAGCAGAGACTCAACGTCAAAACGGAAGCACAAGCGAACTGAAAGCAGTGACCCTAGAGGATAAACTCAAGAACCTGCCCACCTCACCCGGCGTCTACCTGCACAAGGACGACGCGGGCAAGATTATTTATATCGGCAAGGCTAAGAACCTGCGCAATCGCGTGCGCTCTTACTTCCAGTCCGGTCGCGGGCATGATCGCAAGACGCGCGAGCTGGTGCGCCGCATACGCGACCTCGAATTCATCGTCACCGACACGGAGGTCGAAGCCCTCGTGCTGGAGTCGAACCTCATCAAGCAGCACAAGCCGCGTTACAACGTGCTGCTCAAGGACGATAAGCAGTATCCGCACCTGAAGCTGACGATCAACGAGCCTTTCCCGCGCGTCATGATCACGCGCCGCATACAGCGCGACGGCGCGCTCTACTTCGGCCCGTTCCTCCCGGCCTCTATGGCGCGGCGCACGATCGATCTCATCAATCGCACCTTTCAACTACGCACCTGCGACATAGAGATTGACGGACGGCTCCCGCGCCCCTGTCTCGAATACCACATCAAACGCTGCCTGGGCCCATGCGTCAAGGGATTGTGCACGCCCACGGAATACACGGAGGCCGTGCGCGACGTGCGCCTGCTGCTCGAAGGAAAAAATCACGAGCTGGCGGACACGCTCGAAGCGCGCATGATGCAGGCGTCCGAAGAGATGCGCTTCGAGATGGCGGCCAGGTATAGAGACATGCGCAAGACCGTGCTCGCCCTGGCCGAGCAGCAGAAGATGGCGACCTCGCCCGAGCGCGACGTGGACATCTTCGGCTACTACCACGAGGGCGCGCGGCTCGCTCTGCAACTCTTCACCATGCGCGAGGGCAAGATCGTGGGCCGCCGCGAGTTCTTCTGGGAAGACCTCGGCGAAGAGGGCTTCGACCCGTCGGCTTTTTTGAGCGATGTGCTGACGCAGTATTACTCGACCGACTATGTGCCGAGAGAGATTTACGTGCCCGTGGATTTCGAGGATCGAGAGCTGCTGGAAAAGGCACTGAGCGAGCGGCGCGGGCGCAGAGTCCACATTCAAGACCCGCAGCGCGGCGAGAAGCGAGACCTCATCGAGCTGGTCGTCAAGAACGCCAAGCTCGCCTTCGAGCAGCGCTTCCGCGTGCTCAAGCCGGACATGGAGCGCGTCCTGGAAGAGTTGCAGGAGACGCTTGAACTGCCGCGCTTTCCCGCGCTGATAGAGTCTTTCGACATCTCTAACATACAGGGCGCGGAGAACGTCGCAGGGATGGTCGTGTGCGAGAACGGCAAGATGAATCGCGCCGAGTATCGCCGCTTCCGCATCAAGTCTGTGGAAGGCGCAAACGATTTCGCCTCGATGCACGAGGCTGTGTTTCGTCGCTATCGCCGCCAGTTGGATGAGGGAAAGCCACTGCCCGATCTGGTCATGATTGACGGAGGCAAGGGGCAGCTTGGTGCTGCCGCCGCCGCCATGCGCGAGCTTGATCTGGAAGCCGTCCCGATGATCGGCGTGGTCAAGCCGCCGCGTCGTCATAACGACATCTCTCACCTGCTCGTCAAGGGGCGCGAGCACGAGCCCGTCTTTCTGGATTCACACTCGCCCGTGCTGCGCTTCATACAGATGATTCGCGACGAGACGCACCGCACCGCTGTCTCCTATCATCGCAAGCGGCGCGAGCTGCGCGACTTCACTTCCGAGCTGACGGCGATTCCGGGCGTCGGTGAAAAACGGAAGACGCGTCTGCTGCGTAACCTCGGCTCGATTCAGCGAGTCGCGGGCGCGAGCGTCGCGGAGCTTTCACCCTTCGTGGGCCGCAAGACAGCCGAAGAGATCGTAGAGCATTTCGCGCGTCAACGCGCGCTGGCCGAAGGCGGCGGTGAAGGCAATGCTGGCGACAACGCCAGTCCTGATGCGCCGGACTCGTTGACCGCCACCAACGACAGCACAGGTCTTGAGCCGGAGATGATCGAAACAAGGCTTGACGACCCGGAGGGCGACGCCGCAGACCTTCAACCCATACGCTCCGTTGACCACATGGGAGAGGTGCGCCCCCCGCGCCGCAGGACGCGCCAGCGCGGCGAGCGCTCCACCAATCCTCACAGCGTCAAGCGCGAAAAGATCGGCCAGGCGGAAGCCGAAGGTGAAGAGACTAAGTCCTGAATGCCGCGCCTCTGCGGCTTGATTTCCAAGTCCTAAAAGGCCCGCGATGTGAGCCAAAAAAGCTGATTATTCGTCACACAAAACGTACATTTGCGGCTTGCAACCCTGCCCGACACTCACACATCTATAACAGTTCCAAAAGCCCAGGGCCGTTACTATGGCAGTTAAAAAAGTGCCACATGGGACGGGCTCATACTCATGCTCCTTTCCTACAATTCGGAGCACAAGTCCCCCGCAGGGGTGCATTCCGCCTGCTGTAGGAAAGCATGAGCGAAGGGCTTGAGGAGCAAGTCAACTGTCGGATTTTTATTGCACGAAACCTTAAGGGCGAGATGAGTAGCTCAAGCCGGGTTCGTGCTTTTACAAGGGGTTCCGGTCTTTGCTGCTTCCGGCACTGTCCTTGCACTAACGTCCGGCAGTTGGACGAATGAGAGACCTGTAATCAGGTTTCTTTACATTATCTATCAAGGGATAAACAAGGAAAGGGACATAACCAATCATGCGTAAGTTGTTACTATTAGCAACCCTCATCCTGGCCTGCGCGCCGCTCAGCTTTGCGCAGGGGACGGATGAATACAACAAGGTCGAGTTCTACGGCGGCTACACGCACAACCGCGTGGACACCGGGCTCACCGATGACGACCCGGACTTCAGCGACATCATCGACGAGCGCGAAGGCTTCAACGGCTTCGAGGCGGCAGTGACCGGCAACGTGCACAAGTACGTCGGTCTCAAGTTCGATGTCTCCGGCGCTTACAGGTCGGACAACTTCACCTCCGGCGTGATCACAGGCGACGTTAATTCGAGCATCTACAACTTCCTCGGCGGTGTGCAGATCAAGGACAACCGCAAGGACGCGGGCACGGTCAGGCCGTTCGCACATTTTCTGGCGGGCGCGGCTCACCAGAGAGTCAATGTGAACAGCCCCAGCCTCAATGCACTGATCGGCGTCACGAGCTTCGAGTCCAGCGACACGAGCTTTGCGCTGGGTATCGGCGGCGGCGTTGATATTCGCGTTCATCCGCGAGTTGATATTCGCGCCATCCAGTTCGACTATAACCCGGTCTTCAGCGGAGACCAGACGATCCAGGGCCAGACCTTTACTGGTCAGACCCAGCATAACTTCCGTATCGGTGCAGGCATAGTCATTCACTAAACCTCGCTCAGCGGAAAAAAGAGAGAGCGCCGTCCGGGCTTTTGAAACCCGGACGGCGCTTTTTTGTATGCATCTCTTTGGGCCAGACATTCAGGTCAGTAGCGCCGAAGGTCTCGGGCGGGTATTTGCAATACTTGAGACCCGCCCGAGACCTTTGGCGGTACTGACCTGTCCTTTTGCCCCAATGCTTGACGATGGGCGGCGCGTGAGAAGAGAATGCATCAAGCGAATTCCCCCTTTAAGATGAACTGTCGGTCAAAGCCGCGCACACGCTCCGGGCGCTGTAGCCTGTGGGCCGATGGGCCCACGATGAAAGGAAATCATTATGGCAAGCAAGGCTAGCATCATGGGCCATCCGGTTCACCCGATGCTGATACCGTTTCCTCTGGCACTGTGGGTCTTTTCGTTCATCGCCGATGTACTCTATCTGATACGCGGCCATGTGGTCTGGGTAGTGCTCGCTAAATACACGCTGGCGGGCGGGATTATCGGGGGCTTGCTGGCGGCTGTGCCGGGCATCATCGACTGGCTCGCGCTCAAGTCCGGCGAGGTCAAGACGATCGCCAACTGGCACGCGCGCTTAAACGTCATCGCGCTCCTGATCTTCGCCGCGAGCCTCTACCTGCGGACAAGATACGGCGCGCCGATGGTCAACGGAAGCCTGACCATCCCCATCCTGCTCTCGGGTCTTGGCGTAATCCTGATCTCGATCTCGGGCTGGCTCGGCGGCTCGCTCTCCTACGACCACGGCGTCGGCGTCAAACCGCAGCACGACTCGCCCGAACAGGAAGCGGCCAAGCTGAGATTCTGAAAAGCAAGGATGAAGGATGAAGGATGAAGGATGAAAGGAATGCTGAAGGAATGCTTCCGTGTCTTGAAAGCTTTTACTTCATCCTTCATCCTTCATCCTTCATCCTTCCGCCTTATCCCTCATTGCTTTTGTCCGGTGAAGTCGTAGGTGATGTGCAGGCTGAGCCTGCCGTTTTGTATCTCTTCGCGCACGTCCTTGACCTGCGCTTTGAGCATGCTGTTGCTGGCTTTGACGGGCAAGGCCAGCATGAGCTGGTGCGACTGTAGAATCTCCAGCGGGTTGACGTTCTGGTTAATCGAGCGTTGGACGAGCGCTGTCACGACATCGCCCACACCCGAGGGCGTGTTGTCCAGATTGACGCCTTCGACGTTGATCTGGCCGTAGACGGTCTGTTTCCCCTGATCGAAAGAGAGCTTGATGCTTGTCTGGGCCCACCCCTTAAAACGCACGCAGCCGAAGAGCGGTGCGTTGAAGCTGCCGGAAAAAGCCAGCGGCGCGAGGATTTTGCCGTCCGCCAGCCTGACACTCGTTTTGACGTTGCTGCCCTCTGGAACGAGCGTCACGGCGCTCGCGCAATCGCCCTGAAAAATCGCCTGACGAAAAACGGGTGAAGGCTGCCCCGGCGCGAGGTCGTCCATCCTGAGCGTGCTGAATTGCAGCGGGAAGGACGGCGCGTTCATGTCGCGGAAAATGGCGGCGAGCACCGAATCGAAAAACTTTTCGTCGAGCGTAATGACGGCCGTGCCCGGCGGGTCGCCGCCCTGATCGGGTGCTTTGACGGGAACGCCCGGGAGCGCGCCCGCGCGCGGCGCACCGACGAAGATAAAGAAGACGAGCACTCCGCCCAGGATTAATCCGAGCAGTAATGAAAGAGCGTATTTCATCCTTCGCCTCTCCCGCAGAAGTTAGCGTGCTGTTGGCGACGGGTTGACCGATGGCGACGGCGTCGCTGTCGTAGTCGTCGTCGTGGTAGTGGTCGTCGTGCTGCCGCCCTGTGTGTTCATGTTGGTCAGGAGCGCTTTGATGACGGCGGCGACCGTGTTCGTCAATACGTCTATCTGCTGCCGCACCTGTTGCGGTGTGACCTGGCTGTAGTCCTTCGGCACTTCAAACATCGCCGGGTCAACATCCGTCTTGATGTCGCGCATCTCGGCGATGATTCTCACGCCTTTGACGCCCTCGACGCTGCCCGAGGTCTGGCTCGTGAGTGTTGCGCGAAGCGGCAAACCCGTTTCCTTGTCCACGTAGACGAAGGCTTCGGATTGAACATTGCCCGCCTGCGTGTTGGTCGTCGTCGTGTTCGCGTAGCGATACTTCTCCGCCGTGCGTCCGTTTAGCTGTTCCTCGCCGACGCGCTCGTAGCCGCGCTGGTTCTCCAGGAACTTGACGATCTGACCCGGCGTCATCAAACGCTGTATCTCAAAGCCGGTCGCTTCCGGCGTCAGCTCCGCATACTGCTTGCGCGTGGGCGAGACGACGTAGTGCTTCGAGGGGCTGTCTATGTAGATGAGCTGTTCGTTGTTTGGAAGCTTGAAGGAGAGGCGCTGCTGCTGGCCGTTGCGTGCGACTTCGGCTGAGAGCGGAGGGATGCCGACGGCCTTGTCGCCGCCTTCCGTTTCGGCTGTGAAGACGAGCGTGGCGCTATACTTTTCGGGCTCGCGCGTATTGATGACGGAGCCGGCCGGAACACTTGTCGAGACCTGATTGGCGTTGATCAAGGTCGTATTGGCGTTCGCGATGTTCGCGTTCGAGTTGGTATTCGTGACGGTCGATTGCTGGCACGCGCTGCTCAGAAGTGCGAGCAGGGTCATGAGCGACAGGGAAAAGTGTACGGACGATCTCCTCAAGGCAAAGCTGCGCATAAGATAGACTCCTTCTACTCTTGCGGCGTCGGGGTTGCCGCCGTGTTGTGAACGTAATCGAGGGAAAACGGTGGCGTGAATATATCACGCGCCCGGCCCGTTGGCGAATGCTTTCACCATCAGCCTCCGCCGCGACCAACGCGTCTTTAAAATGTTGACTCGCCGCCGGAATTAAAGTAGAAGCAGACGTGCTCTAACCAATCCACATCAGAACCAGAGTCAACAAACGATGAAACACATCCCCCTGCTCATCACAATGGCCCTAGCACTCTCGCTATGCAGCATCACGGACAGGCTCACAAGTAAGAACGCGAATCAATCGAACTCCGGCTCGGGCGCGGCCTCCGGCACTGGAGGCAGCGCGGCTGACGCGGACAATGTGCCCGTCGATCACCCGGAGCCGACCGCCGCACAGACCAGGGCGCTCGAAGGTGGGCAGGAGGCCAAATGGGATCAGCAGGGCATCACCTGGACTGTCCCCGCCGGTTGGAAAAAGCAGACCGTCGAGACGAAGATGCTCACGTATGGCGCGCCCGGCAATTCTGCCTTTCTGATCGCCAGCATCTCAACGATGGACGAGAGCTTTCCGACCGCCATCAGCCTCAAGGCTTATTACGACAGCACGGCGACGCGCAAGAAGAACGGCGAAGTGGACGAGTTGCGCTACCTTGAGATCGACGGCGTTAAGGGCGTGCAGTTCCGCGAAGCCAACCCGGAGAAGCCGGACGACATACGCCGCCTGCAATGGATAGCCTATCGCAAATTTGCCGGGCAGACGCAGATGGTCAATCTCATCCTCTCGGGCAGCGGCAAGAGCTTCCCCACCCGGCAGGATGAACTCTACGCCATTCTCTACTCGACCAAGCTGGTGCACTGAAACAGTCGTCCGGCAAAAAAATTAGTGAAGGAGGATGAAAGTGAAGCCGAAAGGGTTGTGCTGCTTCCTTCTGATGATGATGGCCTGCTTGCTGGCGTGTCGTTTGAGCGGCGGCGGCGCGGATGATAACGGAGGCCGCTCGTCCGACGACGATAGCGGCAGCCCCAACGTACAACTCTGTAAGAAATACGATTCGTGTGGCTGCCAGTCTTACAAGGACTGCATGGCGGCGGCAAAGAACAGTCCGGCGCTTGAGAAGCCGGGCGTGCGCGAGTGCATGCTGGCTTCCGGCTGCGAGAGCCTGTGCGCCGGTAAGCCGGACGGCTGCGTGGGCCCATCTGCGGGCGAAGGCGGTTCTTCGACCGCGCCCGGGAAATCCAACTGCGCCGCCATCTCTTGCAGCAAGAATAGCGATTGCCCCAGCGATTGTTTCGGAGGATGCGACGGCGTCCGGTGTTACAGCTTTTGACCGTCGCCGCGCAGAGAGGCTGAGAGCGGACATTCAAGCGAATGCCCGCTCTCTTGGCGCGTGTGAGTGGCTAGTGCGTGACGTAGCTCCTGTGAATCCACGCTTCGTTTTCCTTGAGGTCGAGAGTCTCAAGGAGCACGCCCTGATCGGTCTGGCGCGTCACCAGCTTGATGCGCGGCGTGATCCCTCTTTCCGAGGCGCGGCCCCTCTCCGCATCGGCCAGAAAGGTTCTAACGGCGTCGATGTTGACGGGCTCGCTCCTTTCATCCTTGCGCAGTTCGGCGATGGCCTCGACGGCGGTTGCGCGCAGGAGCTTGGGCCAGAGTTTTTTGAAAAGCTCGCTCGAAGCGTAAACGTCTGCGCTGTTGATGTGGCCGTTGATGGCGAAGGCGTAGCCTATGACATCCGCCTGGCCCTCGACGACCTTGACCAGCTTCTTGATGTAAGCTTCCCTCATCTCCTTCAATCTCTTGTTTTCGAGACTGAGCTGAAGGCTTGAGGGCGATGCCTGCGAGTTGACGACGACCTCGACATTCGCGCTGATCTTGGCCTGCGCCTCCTCGACTTTGTTCCAGACCTCGCTCTGCGAGTTTGAGATGTTGGCGGCGACCTTCAAGTCCTTCGTCGCGATGCGCTCCGAAGAGGTCTCAAAGGTGCTGGCCGTCTCAGACCCTCGCTTGCTCCAACGCCCCCGCTCGACACAGAAGGCCGCGATCGGCACACGACCCGAACGAGGCGGCACGATCAGGTCAACCGCCAGCACGCGGTCTTGCTGCCCGCCTTTGACTATGTCGCCGGATTGGACAAAGACATCCTCATCCTGCGAGATGTTTTCGATCGTCAGCTCGTTGACATCCTTTGTCTCGTGGACGATCACGCGCTTGCGCTGCAACGCTTCTTCGAGCGTCAGGATTTTACGGCTGTTGATCTTGTCATGGCCGTGAATGAGAAAGACCGTGAGGTTTTCGTGTGTGAATGGGCCGGAGAGACGAAACTCTGAGGCCTGCCCGTTAACAGTCTGCCCCGATGAACCACCCTGCTCGACCTGCGCTGTCGCAAACTTTGGCAAAGAAAATCCAAATACCATCCAGAGAAGCGCGATTCCAAGGGAGAAAGCTCGCATCTTCATGGGTACACCTCCTCAAGAGCAATGAAAAAAGAAGAAGGGGAGACGCAGGTGTTTGCCGCTTTGGGCAGAAAGCGAGGTGACAGACCGTGTGCGGTCATCCTGCACAAAACAGCGGAGAGACTGTCGCTTGGTTGCCGTGGCCCACGATGAGAGTTGCCACACGCGCCTGAGAAAACTTTCTGACGGCGATAATGGAAGGGAGGAACAGGAAAGCAAGGATGAAGGCGGAAGGATGAAGGATGAAGGAAAAGCTTTCAAGCACGAGAAGCTCTCATTTCATCCTTCATCCTTCCGCCTTCATCCTTTCTTTTATCCTGCCGCTTCCGTGATGTAGGAGGTGGGCGCGTCCGCGTGCGGGACGAAGCAGCGGCGACAGCGCGCTTCGTACATCCCGCCAGCGCCGACGGCGACGCGCTCTTCGGATTCAAAGGTGCGTTGCGAATAGTTGGCGGGTTGGCCGCAACGCACGCAGATGGCATGCGTCTTGGTGATGTACTCAGCGATGGCCAAAAGCTGCGGCATCGGCTCGAAGGGTTTGCCTGTGTAGTCCTGATCGAGTCCGGCGATGATGACGCGCAAGCCCCGTTGGGCCAACTCGTTCGCCACCGTGACCAGTTCGTTATCGAAGAATTGTCCCTCGTCTATGCCGACGACCTCCGTGCCCGGCTCGACCTTGGCGCGCAGCTCTGCGGCTGTCTCGACCGTGGAGGACTCATGCCGCATCTCTGAATGCGAGACGATGTGATCGTGCGAATACCGCTCGTCAATCACGGGCTTGAAGACCTGTACCTTCTGGCGCGCGATCCTCGCGCGGCGCAGGCGGCGAATCAACTCTTCCGACTTGCCGGAAAACATCGAACCCGCGATCACCTCTATCCAGCCCGGCGTAGTTCTCAGGTGACTGATATGCTCGTCATTGCCCTGTGCTGTTAGCTCATCCATTATAATTAATCCTTCAACATTATAGCTCAAGTATAAAGCTTTCGATTATAGAACGGCGCGAAGGCCGCGACGAGCGCCGCCTCAAAACTATCGGCGCGCGTCAGCAGATCACGCGACAGCACGCCCCAGGCTCCCTGGCGACTGCGCACGTCATGTGAGCCCGTCACCTCGTCAATCACCTCGCTCAACTCTCGCCCGCCGTCCGTCACGCAGCGCGCTATGAAATCCGGCACGCTCACGGATGGGGCCGCGCCGAACATCCCACGCTCGCCATCCGTCGCATAGGCCCACCCGCACAGAAACGTATGCCAACGCCCGTCGATCTCAACCGAATGAAACCCGCCTTCAAGCCCCACATAAAGCTCTGCGCTCGTTCCTTCCTTCAACAACAATTCGCGTACCGCTTCCGCCCTGTTCCGCGCGCCGCGCATCAACATCTCCCCCGACAAAGGCATCAACGGCACACCCGTCTCAACCCCCCGCGCAACAATCTCAGCCCCCAGCCACGCCTCATCCACCGTCGCAATACGCGCCACGCTCACGCGCACAGCCTCAACCTTGGCCGCCCGTTCGGAACCGAGTGCGATCTTCATAGTAGTCAGAAAAGGAAAAGGCTTCAGGCTTCTCGGCCTGCATCAAGTTAAGCCAAACGCGCAGGCCGAAAACATTCGAGAGGCTATAACAGAGCGCGCCCACGCGTCAAAGGAAGCGACCCGGAAGGGCTTGCTTGACATTAACTGCGGAGCTTGTTGTAATCAAGTTTCCCTTACCGAACGTAGATTCGTGCCGGATTTTTTCTCCGAGAGAGGTGTCCAGAAAGTGTCCGCTGAAGAACTCATCTATGATTGGAACAGGGTCGCGCAGGCGTCCGCGCCTCCGGGCCGTCATATCGGTTTCGATGACGAGACGCTGCGCGACGGCCTGCAATCGCCGTCAGTGTGCGACCCGCCGATCGAGAAAAAGCTGGAGCTGCTGCACCTGATGGATGCGCTCGGCATCGACACGGCGGACATAGGCTTGCCGGGCGCGGGCGGCACACACGCGGCGGGCGTCGAGAGGCTTGCGCGAGAGATCGTCGAACAGAAGCTGAACATTCGTCCCAACTGCGCCGCGCGCACGCACGAGGCCGACATCCGACCGATCATAGACATCTCTCAGCGCGTCGGCAT
Source organism: Pyrinomonadaceae bacterium (assembly GCA_036522655.1). Classification (GTDB taxonomy): domain Bacteria; phylum Acidobacteriota; class Blastocatellia; order Pyrinomonadales; family Pyrinomonadaceae; genus DASQYE01. The sequence continues at coordinate 11,749 of DATDFK010000056.1, forward strand.
CCCGATCGAAGCCTGCACCTTCATCGGCTCGTCTCCCGTCCGCTTTTACGCCGAGGACTGGACGCTCGACAAGCTGCTCAGGCTGACGGAAGACGCCGTCAAGTTCGCCGTTAAAGAGGGGCTCTCCGTGATGTACGTGACGGAGGACACGACGCGCGCCGACCCGGAAACGATTCGCGCTCTTTACACGACGGCCATTCGCGCGGGTGCGCGCGCCGTCTGCGTCTGCGATACGGTCGGGCATTCGACGCCGGACGGAGCGCGCGCGGTCGTCAGCTTCGTCAAAAGCATCATCGAGGAACAGGGCGAGCGTGTGCGCCTCGACTGGCACGGTCATCAGGACAGGGGCCTCGGCGTCATCAACTCCATCGCGGCCATAGAGGGCGGCGCTGATCAAGTGCATGGCTCTGCTCTTGGCCTGGGCGAACGCGTCGGCAATACGCCGATGGATCAACTGCTCGTCAACCTGAAGCTGATGGGGTGGATTGACAACGATCTTTCGCGGCTGCGCGAATACTGCCAGGTGGCCGAGTCCTCCTGCGGCTGGACAATCCCTGTCAACTATCCCGTGTTCGGGCGCGACGCCTTTCGCACGGCGACGGGCGTGCATGCGGCTGCCGTCATCAAGAGCTACAGGAAGGGCGACCCCGGCCTCGCAGACCTCGTCTATTCGGGAGTGCCCGCCGGGCTCTTCGGCATGGAGCAACAGATCGAGATCGGCTACATGAGCGGCAAATCCAACGTCATCTACTGGCTCGAAAAGCGCGGCATAGAGCCCAGCGAAGAGCGCGTCGAACGCATCCTCTCCCGCGCCAAACAATCTCCCTCTGTCCTGACCGAAGACGAAGTAATGAGGCTGGTTTAAAAGCAGTGACGAGTGACAAGTGACGAGCAGGAGAGATGCTTTAACTGGTCACTTGCCACTTGCCACTCGTCACTGAACTTATATGTCTACCCCGACGATCACGGTTGCGCCGGACAAAACAGTGCAGGAGTTGCTGGGCAGCCCGCGTGTGCGCAGCGCTTTTCAGTTTTTTGAATCGCGCGCCGCCGAAATCACGGAAGACCACATACGGCTCTGCTCTATCCCCGCGCCGCCCTTCGGGGAAGCAGAGCGCGCACGCTATCTCTCCGAAAGATTTCGCGAGCATGGGTTGAGGGACGCGCAGATTGACGAGGAAGGCAATTGCGTGGCGCTCAGGGCTGGGCGCTCGCTCTCGCCGCTCGTAGTCGCGAGCGCGCATCTGGACACGGTCTTTCCGGCGGGCACTGACTTTACCGTGCGACGCGTTCAGCACAGGCTTCTTGCGCCGGGCATCGCCGATGACGGCTGCGGGCTCGCGGCGCTCGTCGCACTGCTGCGCGCCCTTGAAGCGTGCGCCATCGAGACCGAAGGGTCGCTTCTTTTCGTCGGGACGGTGGGCGAAGAGGGGGAAGGGAACTTGCGCGGCGCGCGTCACCTGCTGACACGCGGTCGTTGGGCCAATCGCGTGGACACCTTCATCAGTTTCGATGGGCCCGGTGTCGAACGTATCACTCATGCGGCGCTGGGCTCGCGCCGTTATCGCGTACGGCTGCGTGGTGCGGGCGGACATTCATGGGGAGATTTCGGAGCGGCGAATCCCGTGCATGCATTGGGACGCGCCATCGCTCGCCTCGCCTCCTATCCCGCTCCCGTACAGCCGCGCACGACCTTCAACGTCGGTCGCATAGAGGGCGGCGCGGGCATCAACGTCATCCCGCGCGAGGCCCTGATGGATGTTGATCTGCGTTCGGCCTCAGCCGAAGAGCTGCAACGCCTCGATGCCTTTTTCAGGCGCGCGGCGCGCGAGGCCGCAGACGACGAGAATGCCGGGCGGCGCGCGGGCGACCCGCCGCTTGAGCTGGATTTGAAATTGATCGGAGACCGCCCGAGCGGCGAGACTCCGACCGATGCTCCAATCGTGCGTATGGCCGAAGAGGCGACGCGCGCTCTCGGCTACAGCCCCAGGCTCGACCGCTCGTCAACGGACTCCAACGTCGCTATCTCTCTAGGCATACCGGCCATTACAATCGGCGCGGGCGGCTCGTCCGGCAACTCGCATACGCTCGACGAGTGGTACGACGCGCGTGGCCGCGACATAGGGCTCAAACGCGCGCTGCTCATCCTGCTCGGCATGGTCGGGATTAAATAAACATCGGGGGCGGTCTCAAAAAAGGTCAGTACCGCCTGCGGTAGCGGGCGGGTCTTGATGGGACTTGAGACCCGCCCGCTACCGCAGGCGGTACTGACCTAATCTTTCCTAGTATTAGTTGATCGGAATCGTGATCGTCGTCGTGCCGGGCTTGCCTGAGGGGAAACGCTTCTGGCGCGCGATGCGTAGTGCGGTCGGGTCGCTGCCGGATGCCTGCGTGACGCGCCCCGCCTCGTCGTAGGTCACTTGAACCGTCGCCGTCTTCGGCCCAGCCTTGGGAGCCTCCGGCTTCTTCGTCGCGCTCGCCGCAGGCGTTGATGGTGAAGGCGCGGGCGATTCGCCGGGCGCTATGGTCTTCGCAGGCCACGAATCGGTAAGCTCCTCGGCTTTACGTCGCTCCCTCTCGCGCGCTTCGCGCTCGCGCAGTAATCTCATGGAAGCATCGGAGGCGTGAGCGCTGCTTTCCTCCGTCATGCCCTGATCGGAGACAGAGGTCTCCGCGAGTTGCTGTGCGGGCGAATCAGCCGCGACGCCAGACGATGCGTCCGAACGGTTCTCGCCCATATCGCTCAAGACGAGCGGCGGAATAGAGGCCGTGGATTCGGCGCGGGCATACCTGTTGGTGAGTACGACCGTCGCGGCGACGCACATCAACACGACTATCGCCGCTGCGACGAAGAACTTCTTTTTCCTGCCGCCGCCGGAAGCCATGCTATCGACCGTCATCGCCATCGGTAGCGCGGACGCCTCGCGGTCTCCATCCGAGATGACGCTCTCAAACGCCTCTTCCAAATCCTTCTCGTCGGGCAGCTCTTCCTTATTGATGGGAGACTCGGGCGCGATGCCTTCATCCATTCTGCGCAAGCCTTCGAGGACAACCTGCGTCCAGGGCTGGTGGATGGTACGCTGCTCGGCATCGTATTCGGCGTCGAACGAGAAGGAAGCGTTGGGCAGCGTGAGCGCGTAGTAGACCGCGTCAATGCCGCTCAACGAGCCTATGCGCGCATCAACCAGAGCGCCCGCCTGGATGTAGAAATAGCCGGGAAGATGCGGGTAGATAACCTTTAATCTTCCGGTCTTACGCTGGTTGCAGAAGAACTCGATTAATTCAGCGAGCGAGAGATCACTTAATTCTCCGGTCAGTGCCATTGTTTGCTCCGTCGGGTTGAGGCGTAGTGTTTATTTGACGATCCGAACATCCCTGATTCAGTCGGTGACGAGGGCGCGCGCGTCTCCTGCGCCCTCGCACGTCATTAATCAAGATTGAAGTTGTAGTTGAGCAGCCCGGAAATTTTGACGGGCTGTCCAGAAAGTTTGGTCGGCGAGAAACGAGCGCGCAACGCTGCCCTGACGGCGGCATCCCTGAGCAGCGCATGGCCGCTTGAGGCACGCGCCGAAACGACTTTGCCCGTCTCGTCTATGACGACTTCGATCTGGACAGTGCCGCTGGCCCGCGCGCGCTTGGCCATCTCAGGATACTCAGGCTTCGGCAGATCGACCGCCGCGCCGTTGAGCACGCCGCCCGAGACGGGCTTCATCAACGGTTTCGGCGTCGGCCTGGACGAAGGCGGCTCTGCGCCAGCGTCAACCTTAACGACCGGACTATTAGAGCGAGCATCGACCGCGCCGCCGGGCATCTCGCCGCCACGATTGGCAGTGGAAATCAGGTTGGTCTTATCTAAGGCGTTGGCCGCAGGCAGCGCAGCCGTCTGCGCTCCGCCACCCGCGCCCGTCTTCTCCTTGCCGACCGTAGCTGCGCCGGTGTTCGCCCCTTCCGTCTTCGCAGGGGCATGAGCTTCCGTAGTGTTTGAGGAAGGCGCGGGCGTGCCGGTCGAGGCGGGTTGAACCATCCGTGCCATGTTCTCGTCCAGATAGTAGGTGATCGTGCGGTAGGTAACTTCCGTCGGCTCGAAGCTGAGGCGTCCTCCCTCTATCACGGCCACCGATGTCGTCATCTTGATCCAGTTGCCGACGAAATCGAACTCGTACGTGTAAGTCTCTTTGCTGATCAGCGAGCCGTCAGACCCGTGCAGGGTCATCTCGCTGATGTTGCCGCGCTCGTCGTACTTGTAGACCTCCCGGCCCGTCAGAGTCTCTCCGGCCACGGGATAGTAAGCGTTCTCGCTCTTATTCCCCCTGATGTCGTAAGAGGCGGTCTCCAACAGCGCACGCTGTCCCTCCGAGACCTTAGCGTTTTTGGTCGAGAGCTTGACTATCTCCGTGCGAACTCTGCGGACGGGCCCCGCAAGGCCGTCGCGCGCCCTGTCGCTATCGGCATTAACCGTCGTCGCCGCGACAGCGGGACGAGATTCGGCGACCGTAGATGTGCCCTGTGCACGGACGCAGAGATTAAGGGCCGTCAGCATGAGAGCTACAGCCAGGAATCCCCGCTTGGTTCGGTAGGACATTGCTTTCCCTCCATAATTTACGGTGCTTGAATGGCTTAATTGCGCCGGGGCAGGTGAGATTGAAGCTGGTAGCCCGACATCGGCTGGCCTGAATTAGTCGGCCCGTTCAGGGCGAAACGAGCCACCTCAATATTAGCCTGATAAACGAAGTTTGTCTATAGCCAACATAAACGTGCCATTTATGGCAGCAGTTTAGCGGCCTGAAATGTGGGATTATTCGCGGTAAGAGGCCAGCAGGCGGGCTATTTCGTCAATGACGCGCGTACTGCTGCCCTCAGCCGTCTCGTTATTGCAGATGATGGAAAAGACCAGCGGCTCGTCCCCGGCCGTGCGTACGTAACCGGAGAGAGAGTTGGTGTAGGTGAGAGTGCCGGTCTTGGCCTGTATGCGCCCGGCGCTGTCGCGCAGTCGGCCGCCGAGCGTCCCGTCCCGCCCGGCGACGGGCAGCGAGTCGCGAAAGACGCTGGCCGAAGCTGTCCCGGCGATGGCGGCCAGAAGGCGCGCGGTCACTTCAGGCGTGACCAGATCGAGGCGCGAGAGACCGGAGCCGTCGTGTAGCGAGAGCCCGTCGGTGGGAATCCCCGCGCGCCCGAGCCAGAGCCGTATGACGGCAGTCGCGGCCTCGTCGTCTCCGCGCGTGGCGTTACGATGCGAGTCTGGGTCTGGGGCCATCTGGCCGCGCTCTTTGCCCAGGGTTCGCAGGATCAGCTCCGCATTAAGATTGATGCTCTCCTTGTTGGTTGCGCGGGCGATTTCGCCCAGCGTCTTACTCTGGACAGAAGTTAATTCGACGGCGCTCTGAGGGTCGAAGCGCGCATTAATCTCAGAGCGCGCGTCCCTCGTTTGCGCTTCGCCTTCGACCGCTATGCCGCGCGCGCGCAGGGCTTCACGAAAGAGTTCGGCGGCCCAGAAGGCCGGGCGGTGTACGGAGAGACGCGCGCTGAAGCCGCGACCCCCGGCGGGAAACTGCCCCCAGACGCGCGCCTCGTTATCGGAGAGGCCGCGTGTGATGCCGATGGTCGTCGGCGTGCCGCGCTCAAGAGTGCTGGCGTCGTTTCGGATATGAAGATAATTGGACGGGATGTCGAATTTGACGCCGACCGCGTCGCCCGCTTTCGCGCCGGGCGTGACGGTCAGGGTCGTCTCGTTGCCGTTGATGGTAAGCGCGCTCACCTCAGCGCCGAAGTACCACTGGACATCGTTCCAGAGCCAGCCGTCGCCCAGCGCCTCGCCGCGAAAATAGCTCTCGTCGCCCAGGACATTCCCGCGCACGCGTCGCACACCGCGAGCATAGAGAGCGTCGGCCAGTTGGCCCAGGCTGGATACTCTGCCGCCCTTCGTCTCGGAGGTGAGATCGGGAGCGCCGCGCCCGTATAGAATAATATCGCCGCTGATCGTGCCGTCCTTGTCCGGCGCTGCTGCCGCGTAAACGGAGGTGCGCCAGCGATAATCCGCGCCGAGCAGGTCTAGGGCGACGGCGGTCGTGTAAACCTTCATGTTCGAGGCGGGCATGATCGGCTTATTGCCGTTGCGCGCATAGAGCACGCGCCCGTCGCGCAGGCTGCTGACGTAGACGCCCCAGCGCGCCGTGGCGAACGCGCTCTCGTCAATCGCGCGATCGATCTTACCGCCAAGCTCAAGGGCGGCGGGCGAGCGCGAGACGCTGATGTCCGAACGTGGCGCAGGTGTGGCGGTGGCAGCAGCAGCAGGCGTCGGCGAGCCTTCTTCCTTCGCCTGTTCGCGCGGCTGCTCTTTAGCCCTTTCGCGCGCCTTGTCTTTGGCCTTCTCGCGCGCCGTTGCCGTTGCGCGCTGGCCGCTTCCTTTAATCAACGGTCTGGCGGCGGCCAGAGACAGAACGATGAGCAGCGTCGCGCAGAGACCCAGGGTAAAAGCTTTGCGGCCAGTGTAGTTTCTATTATTCATTTGCTTGAATACTGAGCAATCTAGCTGGCGAAGAGGGAAGCTGTGCGGCCAGCGGCCAGCAGTTCTCGCGTTGCACCGTAAACCTCATCGGTAGTCATCTCGGCAATCCTGTTGCTGTAGATGATTCTATGGCGCGGTTCGATGGGGATGAAACTGTGCGGGGTCGGGCGGTCGAGCAGCGCGACGACGGATGCGCCGACGGCTGTGGCGATGTGCATGGGCCCAGTATCATTGGATACGAAAACGGCCAGTCGCGCCAGCGCCGAGGCGAGCTGCGGAATTGTGAGCCGGTCGAAGATGAGCGTCGCGCGCGGGAAGGTCGCGCGCATCTCCTTGACGAAGCCGCGCTCTTCGGGCCCGGCGAAGAGCGCGATGCGCACCTCGTCATTTCGCACGAGACAATCGGCCAGCTCGGCAAATCGCGCGAGCGGCCAACGCCTCGCCGGATGACCCGCGCCCGGAAACAACCCGACGAGCGGTGCGCCCATATCCGCCTTCTCTTTTTTCAACATCCGTTCGATTGCCGCGTCATCTTCGGGACGCGTGCGCAGGCGCGGCACTCTCTCGGCGTCCTTAATGCCGAGCGGGATGAGCACGTCGAGGTAGCGATCGATGGCGTGTTTCGAGGGGCGTGTGTCTTCGACGGGCGGGCGCGGGTCGAAGTTGGCCAGAAAATCTAGCGAGCGATTGGGCCTGCGCGCGTAGAGCCTGTGCGACGCGCCCGAGAGAAAGCCCAGCAGGTTCGTCTCGTAGAGACTGTGTAGATCGATCACGAAATCGAACTGTGCGCGCCGCACGTCTTTCACGATGCGCGCGATGCGCATGAGCGAGAGCGGCTTGGGCCCATCGCGCAAGGCCACGCGATCAACGACGAGCGTGGCATCGCTGTAGCCCGAAAGCTCCACGACGGGAGCGCCCGGCGAGCCGACGGCGACGGTAATGCGCGCACGCGGAAAGCGCTCGCGGATGGCGCGCAGCGCAGGCAGGCTCAAGACCACGTCGCCCAGTTGGCCGAAGTCGATGACGAGTATGTTGGAAGGATTGAAACTCACTGCCGCTATCTTGACCCGATGGAGCTTTCTCTGAATTGATGTCGCATCCAAGCTGTAAGCATCTCGCTCTTACAGTAGCATTACGCTTTTCATAGCTTCTAAAGTTCTCTCAAATCGCGCCCGGTCATCTCCGTGGGCTTTTCCACGCCGAGCAGACCGAGGATGGTCGGCGCGACATCTTCGAGCGCGCTTCCCTCGCGCAGCTTGAGCCCGACGGAGGCTTCGTCAATCAGGTGAAAGGGGACGGGGTTGGTCGTGTGCGCCGTGTGCGGCTGGCCCGTCACGGGGTCAATCATCTGCTCGCAGTTGCCGTGATCGGCTGTGATCAGGCAGCGCCCGCGCGCCGTGCGTATGCCCTTCGTTATCCAGCCGAGGCACGTGTCCACGTACTGCACGGCTTCAATCGTCTCCTTGAGCTTGCCCGTGTGGCCGACCATGTCAGGGTTGGCGAAGTTGATGATGAAGACATCTGTTTCGCGGTCTTCGATGGCGCGCAGGATTTTGTCCGTGACTTTGAAGGCGGACATCTCCGGCTCAAGATCGTAGGTCGCAATCTTCGGCGAGAGCACGAGCAGCCGCCGCTCGCAGGGATACTCGCGCTCGACGCCGCCATTGAAGAAGTAGGTGACGTGCGCATACTTCTCCGTCTCGGCCATGCGATAGTTGCGCACGCCCTCGCGCCCGAAGACTTCGGCCAGCACGTTCTTGTGCTCCTGCGGGCCAAAGGCGATGGCGAGCGGGAAGGTCTCGTCGTATTTGGTGAAGCAGACGAAATCAATCTTGGGCCTGTGCGGCGTGGGGAATCCGCCGAAGCCGGGGATGGCCAGCGCCGTCGTGATCTGTCGCGCGCGGTCGGGGCGAAAGTTGAAGAAGATGACGGCATCACCTTCCTGAACGGTTGCGACCGGCTCTCCCGTTTCGCGCAGGCAGACGATGGGCTCGACGAACTCGTCCGTCACGCCGCGCTCGTATGAAGCCCTGATCGCGGCGACCGGATCGACGGCGTGCTCGCCCGTCGCGTTGACGAGAAGATTATAGGCGCGCTCGGTTCTCTCCCAACGCTTGTCCCTGTCCATAGCGTAGTAGCGCCCGACGACGGAGGCGATGCGCCCGCAGCCTATCTCGCCGCACTTGACCTGCAAGGCTTCGATGTAGCCGTAAGCGGAAGAGGGCGGCACATCGCGCCCGTCCAGAAAGCCGTGGACGTAGACGCGTTGCAGGCCGCGCTCTTTAGCCATACGCAGGAGCGCATACAGATGCTCCTGCGACGAATGAACCTGACCGTCTGAGACGAGGCCCATCAGATGAAGCGCCGTCCCTCGCTCTTTCGCGCCGTCCATCGCCGCCACCAGCGCTTCGTTCTGGAAGAAAGCGCCGGTCTCGATGTCGTAATCTATGCGCGAGACATCCATGCGCACGACGCGGCCGGAGCCCATGTTCAGATGGCCAACCTCGGAGTTGCCCATAATGCCCGCCGGAAGACCGACGCGCGTGCCCGAAGCTTCGAGCAGCGTGTGCGGGTATCTCTCCGTCAACTCGTCGTAAAAAGGAGTCGAAGCCAGAGCAATAGCGTTGCCTTCACGCACGGGGCTGTGGCCCCAGCCGTCGATGATGATGAGCGCGAGCGGCCCTTTGTTCTCGGTCAAAGACTTTATCTCCTCGGAATCTTGATCGCGGTTCTCCTTCAGGCGTTGGCCCGATAGCGCGCTTTGCAGGTCGGGCACTGCATCAATTGGTTGACGCCGCTGATCGGAATGATGGGAATGACGAAGAAGAGGGTGATAAAACGCATGCCCTTCTTGAGGATGAAATTCGTCACGGTTCCACACTCGCCGCAACGCATCTGCTGCGGCGTTTGCTCGGAACCCCAGGTGAAATAGTGCGCGCCGATGATGAAAAAGAAGAACATGCGGCTAACCTTCCCTGATCGTCTACTTTTTCGCCGCCCGCGCTTTCTTCTGGCGATTGCCCGCAGGCTTGTCCTGCTGCTGCTGCTGCGCGCTGCCCTGCTCTATCTGGTAAAAGGCGCTGCGGCCCGGATAACGAGCGGCCCCGCGCAGGTCTTCTTCGATGCGGAGGAGCTGGTTGTATTTGGCTATGCGGTCGGTGCGCGAGAGGCTGCCGGTCTTGATCTGCCCGGCGTTTGTCGCCACGGCGAGGTCTGCGATGAAAGAGTCTTCGGTCTCGCCCGAGCGATGCGAGATGACGGCTGTGCGACCGCTCGTGCGCGCAAGCTCTATGCAGTCGAGCGTCTCCGTCAGCGTGCCGATCTGGTTGACCTTGATGAGAATGGAGTTGGCGACGCCAAGCTCAATGCCCTTCCTGAGAAAAGTCGTATTGGTGACGAAGAGGTCGTCGCCGACGAGTTGAACGTTGCGGCCCATCTCGTCCGTCATCGTCTTCCATCCGTCCCAGTCGCCCTCGGCCATGCCGTCTTCGATCGAGATGATCGGATAGCTTTCAATCCAGTTCTTCCAGTAAGCGACCATCTCGTCGCTTGAGAGCTTGCGATTATCGGATTTCTTAAAGACGTATGAGCGCCCGTCGTAAAACTCGCTCGCCGCCGGGTCGAGCGCCAGCATACAATCGCGCCCCGTCGCGTAGCCCGCCTGCGTGATCGCTTCGAGGATGGTTTCAATCGCCTCCTCGTTGGATTTCAGGTTCGGCGCAAAGCCGCCCTCGTCCCCCACGCCCGTCGCATAGCCGCGCTTCTTCAAAACATTTTTCAGCGCGTGGAAAATCTCCGCGCCCATACGCAGCGCCTCGCGGAACGCGGGCGCGCCGACGGGCACGACCATGAACTCCTGAAAGTCCACGTTATTGTCCGCGTGCGCGCCGCCGTTCAAAATGTTCATCAGCGGAACGGGCAGCGTGCGCGCGTTGGGCCCACCCAAGTACCTGTAAAGCGGAATCTCAAGATAGGTCGCGGCGGCGCGCGCCGTCGCCATCGAGACGGCGAGCAGAGCGTTCGCGCCCAGTTTCGATTTCGTCTCCGTCCCGTCCAAAGCGATGAGCGCCTGATCTATCTCCGTCTGATCGAGCGCGTCCATGCCCTCTATCTCGTCGGCGATCTGGCCGTTGATATTCTCCACGGCCTTCGTCACACCCTTGCCGCCGTAACGCTTCTTATCGCCGTCGCGCAACTCTATCGCCTCGTGTTCGCCCGTCGATGCGCCCGAAGGGACGGCTGCGCGCCCCGTCTCGCCGCCAATCAAAGTGACCTCCGCCTCAACCGTCGGATTACCACGCGAATCCAGTATTTCCCGCGCGTTGATATATTCGATCATGCTCATAATAAGAAGCGAGCCTCCCCCAAGCCGTCCATTTTAGTCATTGCTGTTTCGATAACTCTACCACTTGTCATGTGAAGAGGCGAAGCGAGGGCCATTCCTGATTTTAGATTTCAGATTTTGGATTCACGCTTTCCCAAGCCTGAATCTGCGAATCAAGGCTTTCAACTTCCGCACGTACGGCCAATCCAAAATCTGAAATCTGAAATCTGAAATCCAGAATGCTTTATCAACTCGCGGCTCTGGCGTCTTTGGCGGTGGTCTCGTCGGTTTCGGCGGGGGCGGGCGCGGGGCGTTCGAGGCGGACGCGTATGACGCGGCGGCGCTCGACGCGCTCGATGTGGAAGATGAGGCCGTCGTGCTGGACGACTTCTCCGGGTTGCAGGACGTGACCGGCGGCGGTCATCAGGAAGCCTGCGATGGTGGTGTAGGTCTCGGACTCGGGCACGTTGAGGCCGAGGCGACGGTTGAGGTCGCGCACGGCCAGCCCGCCGTCAAGGATATAGTTTCCGTCCGGTTGTTCGTTGATCTGATCGTCAACCTCGACATCATGCTCGTCCGAGATGTCGCCGACGATCTCTTCGAGCAGGTCTTCGAGCGTGATGACGCCCTCGACGCCTCCGTGCTCGTCCACGACGAAGCCGAAATGCGCCTTGGCCTTCTGCATCTGGCGCAGCACGTCTTCGAGCCGCGCCGTGTCGACGACGTAGAGCGGGTCTTGCAAGACCTCTTCGAGACGAAAACTTTCGGGGCGCAGGAGGTACGGCATCACGTCCTTGCTGTGAATGACGCCGATCACGTCGTCGAGTGATTCGCGGTAGACGGGTAGGCGCGAATAGCCGTGCTGCCTGAAAGCTTTGGCGATCTCTGCGAGCGAGCAGTCGCTGGAGATGGCGGCCATGGCCGTGCGCGGAACCATCGCCTCGCGGACGAGAGTATCCGAGAACTCGAAGACGCGATGAATCAAACGCCGCTCGGCAGGGCGCAGATGCCCGCTCTCCTGCGAGATGTCGACGAGTTGTCGCAACTCCGTTTCCGTGTAGACGGCAGTGTGTTCGAGCGAAGACTTGAGGCCGAACAGCCGCCCCAGCGTCGTGCCCGTTTTATTGAAGACCGCGATCGGCCAGCGAAAGACTGTGGCGAACAGTTCGAGCGGGCGCGCGGCGATGAGCGCGAGCGTCTCCGCGCGTTCGAGCGCCACCATCTTCGGCATCAGCTCGCCGATCACGATATGCAGGAAGGTGATGGCCGTGAAAGCTATCACGATGGCCGCGCCGTGCGAGATGTAACCGGCCCATCCTTCTGTGGCGATGCGCGAGGCGACGGGCATCAATAGCGCCGCGACGGTCGGCTCGCCTATCCACCCAAGGGCGAGCGACGCGAGCGTAATCCCGAGTTGCGTCGCGGAGATAAAGATGGTCGGCGCGTCCAACAGGCGCAGCGCTGCCTTGGCCGCCTTACTTCCGGCTGCGGCGCGCGCTTCTATCTTCGGGCGACGCACGGAGACGAGGGCGAACTCGCCGCCGACGAAAAAACCGTTAGCCAGTACGAGCACGAAGACGGCTGAAAGTTTGAGCAGGGCAGCGGTCGGAGAAATGGATTCGTGAAGCTCACCCTCGGCCAGAAGGAAACTCAGAAGATAACTCGCAGGTTCGTCCATCGTCTAAAAGGAGGGGACAGGCTCAAAAAAAGATTTTCGTAGAACTTACGGGGGGAAGTATAGCACGAGGCGTCGCCGAAGCGCCCCAGACCTGATGCCGGGACGGGCGGGCAAAGTACCAGGCGGCCCCAATCCCGTCGCGGGTTAAGAGGCTGGCATGGCTGGGCGGGAGCCTTCCGACTCCTCTGTAATGCTTGACTGTGAAAAGCTTTCCGGTCAGTGGCCGGCTGCCGCGCCTGCTGCTCGCGTACGCGCAGGACGGCGATCATGCTTGGCGCAAGAGCGGGCGAGGGCCTGTTCGACGCGCGGCTCGATGTTGCATTCGGGCTGGCGACAAACGGCTGCAAGCTCTGAGATGACGAGGTAACGTGCGCGCTCAAGCATACGCTGCTCGCGAAAAGATAGCGGTTTGAGATGGCTCAGGTATGTCAGGTTTTTGAGCACATCGGCGACCTCGAAAATATCGCCGGTGCGCATCTTTTCCGTGAAATCTTTGAAGCGGTCTTTCCAATCATGGGCGGGGGACGTGAAATCATCCGCTAGATTCTTGAAGAGTAAATCGCACTCGCCGGAACTGATTGGGGCTCGCAGGCCGACTTCTCCTGCATTGGCAACCGGAACCAGAACCAGTGAATTGGTAGCAGCCAGGCGAAGCGTATAGAAGGGAAGGGAGGTCTGACCAATTTGCTTCTGCTCTATCTGCTCGATGGTTCCGATCCCGTGGTTCGGATAAACAACTTTCTGGCCGACTTTAAAGCCCACCATAGCACCTCCATCGAATTACAAAAATCAGACTGCGCCGCACGCGCGGGTCATAGGGATTAGCCCCGTTTGTGACGGGCGACGCAGCAAGCGTCGGGTCTCGCTTAATTCTCACAAAAGTGTAACAAGCCCTCAGCAAGAGCGTCAAGGAAAAGGCGGAGACCCGGATAACGAAAGGTGAACGAGGAAAAGCAAGGATGAAGGCGGAAGGATGAAGGATGAAGTAAAAGCTTTCAAGACAGAGAAGCTCTTAAAGTATTTCTTTCATCCTTCCGCCTTCCGCCTTCATCCTTCCGCCTTCATCCTTGCTCTTTAGAATCTGAAGATCGTATCGAACTGTAGGCGTGTGGTCGCGCCGTTCAGTGAGCCGGGCGGTGTTGCGCCGAAGACGCCGAGCAGGCCGTTCGGGCGCTGGCCGATGAAGCCTGTCAAGGTCAGCGCGACGTGCGGGTCGGCTATGTAGTTGAGGATGAAACGATGCGTGCGCACGTCGGATTGCTGCAAGAGGTCTGAGTAGTTGAAGGGCGTCAGCACCGCGTCCTTTTCGATGCGTAGGAAGGTATAGTCCAGCAGCACATCGCCGCGCTCTTTCGATCTCCCCACCTGAATCTCCGCCCAGTAGCCGTTGTCCTCGTCGTTGTTGAGAAACTGTGTCACGCCGCCCGGGCCCGCGACCGAAACATCATGGGCTTGCGTGTTGTGAACGAAGTTAAAGATCAGTGAGACGGGCCAGTGCTTGCTGCGCGTGATGTCCAGGCGTCCGATCAGGTCAACCAGATTGAAGCCGGAGGCGAGCCGCCCGTCGCGGTTGACGGCATTGTTGGAAGCAGTCGAGACACCTAGGTTGCCGTTGCCCGACACGAGCAGCTCACGCGTAACGGAGACCTGCGTAGTGATGGTCTGCGCGGGTGCGTTGGCGGTCGCAGGGATGGTGAAGGTGAGGGGCAGTTGCACAAGGTTTCCGAAGAACTGGACGGGCGAGATGAACTGCGTGCCGGAATAGAAGAGGTCTGCGGCGGAGAGCGTCAGCGCAAGCGTCTGCGACGGCTCAAGGCGTGTGCGCATTTGTGCTCCGTAGAGCGCGAGGTCGCGGCCCGCGCGCCCCGATTCGTCCACGTTGATCGTCCCGTTGGCATTACGCACGAAGGCCGAGTTGCGTTCGAGGAAGGGCAACTGCCACGCGACGAGCGTGATGTTCTTCAAGCTCGAATGCTTGAAGCCGCGCGAGTAGATTTCCGCCAGTCCTTCCGGGTTGAGGTCGTTGTCGATGGTCATCTCTGTGCGCACCCAGGGAACGTCGAACTTGCCTACCTGTATGCGAAGGCCGGGCACGCGCTGCGGAGTCCAGGCGATGAAAGCGTTGTCGAGCCCGAAAGGCTTGCGGTTGTAGAAATCCGTCAACGTCTGGTTCGATGAGATGGCGTCGGCGAAGCTGCTCGTCCCGAACCTGAGGCCCCAGTCGAACTCCTTGCCGATCGAGCCGCGAATGGAGAGACGCGCGCGAACACGAAAACGCTGGCGCGTAGAGAGAGGGTTGCCGACGATTAACGGATTATCGCCGTTCGAGAGCGCGTTCAATTGCCCGTAGAAGGATTCGTAACGAAAGCGCAGGTCGCCGCTGAAGCTGATCGCGCCGAGCTGGCGGGCCAGCGTCTCGCTGGTCTTCTTGACCTGTTCTTCGACGCGGGCCAGGCGGGCATCAGTGTCGCCGCCCTGCGTGCCGGCCGACGGGTTCTGCGCATTCACGGGCACGCGCGTCGTCGTCGAGTCGTTCAGGGTTATGTCGCCCGTTTTGATGACGCCCGGCGTTGCCGCCGCCGCGCGTTGTTCGGTCTGCTCAACTCTCTGTCTGAGTCCTTCGATGACACCGGACTGCTCGTCGATGAGCGAGCGCATGCGCTCAAGCTCCAGACGCTGCTCGCGCAACTGTCTGCGCACCTCTTCCATCTCCGAGGACGCCGCAGCGTTTGGGCCCTCCGGCGCATCCTTTGAGGAAGAGACGACGCTGCCGCCATCAGTATTGCTGCCGGCCGCAATCTCTTCTCGTGGCGCGGGCGTTTGGGCCGAGGCGTCAAAGGCCAGGGCGGCGCAGAAAGCGCACAGCAGCAGTAGCGCACGTGCTTTTGTAGTCTGGTGCATAATCCGAAATCCCTTCCGCTGAAAAGTTTTTTTTGATTCGCCGGCGAAGAAACGGCCCGCGACAAACCGCTCGGCCCTGACCGGCTGAACGTGAGCGACGGCGCGATCAACCGCACACCGTAGATCGGGGCGTGCTGAGTGACAATCATATTAACGCAACGTTACGCCAGGGTTAACGGGAAGCCTGCTGAGCGGAAGAAATTAACAGGATGGATGGGATAAAATAGATGCCTTTGGAGAAGCGCAAATCGGGGATTCGGGCTCGCGTCCGCGTGGGCTTATCCTTCGTCCCGTCCAGAGTTGTCAGCCTTCGCCAACAACTGCTAGGATCAATGGGCGTTTCCTTGTAGAATTAAGCGTCTCCACGGACGCGATTGATAGTTTCCTTTTCAACCGAGCGCAGGGGGCGTGCGTTCCCCGGCTTTCCGAAAAATCGTCATGGCTTTCCTGAGAATTACTGATGCGAGCGGGCGCGAGTGGCAATACAACTTGTCGCCGCAGGCCCCCTGTACCATTGGCCGTGCGCCCGACAACTGCGTCGTGCTCGATGACCCGCGCGCCTCGCGCCATCACGCGCACGTCAAGTCGGAGGACGGCACGTTTACGATCGTCGACGGCGTCTTTGAAGGCGGCCAACTGCGCCGCAGCGCTAATAAGCTGTTCGTCAACGGCGAGCAGCGATACGAGCACCAGCTCTCGAACGGCGACCGCGTCACCATCGGCGCAAGCACACTGCGCTTTGAGCAGAAAGTCGAAGAGCGCACGACAGACATGCGCTACGACGACAAGCCGCTCGGCCACACGCAACTGCTCATCTCTGCCAACGACGTGATGTCGACCGTCCTTCGCTCCAAGACATCTTCATCGTCGTCCACCACTGCCCCGACACGTGATAAAGAGATCGAGGCGCTACAACGCAAGGCAGACATCCTCGCCGCGATGTACGAGATGAGCAAGACCCTGGGCTCCGTCTTCGATCTCAACGCCATCTTCGCCAAGGCGACGGACATCATCTTTCGCTCGACACCTGCCGACCGCGTCGTCGCCCTTCTGGCCGAAGGCAACGTGAACGGCGACGGAGAGGACGTGCACCTTATCCCGATTGCGACCAGAGCGCGCGACGAAAAGCTCGAAGCGCATGCTAAAAAGCTGACCGTCGGGCGCACGATCACGCGCAAGGTAATGAAAGACCGCGTCGCGCTGCTGTCGCAGGACGCCGCCGCCGAAGAACAGTTCGCGGGCGTTGAATCAATCGTCTCGCAGGGCGTGCGCTCGACCATCTGCGCGCCGCTCGTCGCCGAATCAGGCGTCCACGGCGCGCTCTACGCAGACCGCCTAGACCCGTTCGCCGCCTTCAAGCCCGACGATCTGGAATTAATCACGGCGGTCGCCGCGCAGACAGCCGTGGCGGTCGAGAACGCGCGGGCCCACGAGCGCCTCGCACGTGAAGAGGTGGCCCGCGCCAACTACAGCCGCTTCCTGCCCGAATACGTCGTCCGGCAGATGTTGGAAAATCCCGAGTCGTTCAAGCTCGGCGGCGTCAACCAGACGATCACAGTGCTCTTCGCCGACATACGCGGCTTCACGCGTCTCTCCGAGCACGCCAAACCGGAAAAGGTCGTGCAGCTTCTCAACAAATATTTCTCCGCGATGACGGACATTATCTTCGCGCACGGCGGAACGCTCGACAAATATTTGGGCGACGGATTGATGGCGCTCTTCGGCGCGCCGACCGCGACACC
This sequence comes from Pyrinomonadaceae bacterium, assembly GCA_036522655.1. Lineage (GTDB taxonomy): Bacteria > Acidobacteriota > Blastocatellia > Pyrinomonadales > Pyrinomonadaceae > DASQYE01. The sequence continues at coordinate 28,899 of DATDFK010000056.1, forward strand.
CGACGACGCGAAGAATGCCTTGAATGCTGCTGTCGCCATGCAGCGCCGCATCATCGGCATCAACGAAGAGCTGCGCGCCGAAGGCTTTCAGGAGATAGGCGTCGGCATCGGCCTGCACACGGGCGAGGCGACCGTCGGTTACATAGGCTCCGAGCGGCGCTCCGAGTACACGGCCATCGGCGATACGGTCAACACGGCTTCGCGCCTCGAATCCAACTCCAAGGCGGGGCAGATTCTACTGAGCGCGGAGGCCGCCCGCTCTGCCGGAAATCGTTATCCCCTGACCCCGCGCGAGCCCATCGCCGTCAAGAACCGCGCCCAGCCCGTCGCCCTCTTCGAGGTCGAATGGCAGCAAGCCGCAGCACAAGAGTATTAAGAGCAGTGACAAGCGACGAGTGACAGGTGATGAGTTAAAGAGAAGAACTTCTTCCTGCTCGTCACTTGTCACTTGTCACTGCTTTAAAGGAGTTGTTCGTGAGCATCATCAGTTTTTTTCACAGGCAGATTACGGTGGCGCGCGTTTACGGGATACCAGTGCGGATAGATTATCGCTGGTTCCTGGTCTTCGCGTTGTGCCTGTGGCTGATCGCCTACAACTTGCAGCACGGCGAGATGCGGCTTCCGCTTCAAAGGGGGCCGGGCGCGCTGCCGCCCGTCGACACTCTGACCTCATGGTTCTATAGCGCGATCACGACGCTCGGGCTCTTTCTCTCCGTCTTCGGCCACGAGCTTTCGCACGCGCTGATGGGACGCGCCGAAGGCATAGAGATCGAAGAGATCGTGCTTCATCCGTTCGGGGGGCTGGCGCGTTTCAAGCGCGAGCCCGACAGCCCGCGCGCGGAGTTTCGCATCGCCATCGCCGGGCCCGCCGCCAGCTTCCTCTTCTCCGTGATGGCGCTCGTGGCGATGATCGTCGCCGCGAAAAGCGGCCTGATGACCGCCGCGCTCGTCTTCTTCATCATCGGGTCTGGCAATCTGCTGCTCGCCGTCTTCAATCTGTTTCCGGGTTACCCGCTCGACGGCGGGCGGGTGCTGCGCGCGATCATGTGGCACAGCAGCGGCAACATAGTTGACGCCACGCGCATGGCGGGCTTCTGCGGCATACTGATCGCGGGCACGCTCATCATCTTCGGCGTCTACATGATGACGTGGCCCGCGCTCTTGATGGGCTTATGGTCTGTGCTGGTCGGTTTCTTTCTGCTGGACGCCGCCGCCAAGGTCGTGCGGCAGGCGCGCGCCTCCAAGACGGCGACCGTCAGCGAAGCGATGACGTTTCCCATAGCGATCGAGCCGGACATCTTGATGAGCCACTTCGTCGATGCCATCCTCCCGCAACACCCGCAGACCAGTTTCCCCGTCGCACATGAGCGCCGCCTCTACGGCATCCTGACGCTGGAAGACTTGAAGGCGCAGCCGCGCGAGCGTTGGCGCGTCCTGCGCGCACGCGACGTGATGCGCCCCGTCGGCCCACAGCTTTTCGTCGAGCCTTCCGTCAGCATGGCCCGCGCAGACGAGATCATGCAGAAGAACGGCACGGGCTCGCTCGCCGTCGTCAACGACGCCGGAGACCTCGTCGGTTTCCTCCAAAGAAAAGCGAGGATGAAAAAGCAAGGATGAAAAAGCAAGGATGAAGGCGGAAGGATGAAAGGAATGCTTTAAGAGCCTCTCTGTCTTGAAAGCTTTTACTTCATCCTTCATCGTTGCCGCCTTCATCCTTTGCTTACGCCGTTGCCTTGCGCCGTTTTTTGCCTCATAATCCATGCGGAGCAATCATTTCAAGGCTGGGGGAGACTGTTAATGTTAGCAGTGCTCGGTGCGCTCTTTGCAAACGGTCTGATCACGGTTCTGAAGTTCATCGCGGCGGTGATAACGGGCTCGTCCGGCATGATGGCCGAGGCGCTGCACTCGCTCGCCGATACGACCAATCAGGTCTTTTTGCTGTTGGGACTGCGATTTTATCAGCGACCGGCCTCGGAGAAGCATCCGTTCGGTTACGGCATGGAGCGCTTCTTCTGGTCTTTCATCGCGGCGATCTTTATCTTCGGCGTCGGCGCGACCTACGCCTTATATGAAGGCTACGAGAAATTGCGTCACCCGCACGCGCCCGAGAATTTGAACGTGGCCTACTGGGTGCTGGGCATCTCGTTTGTGCTTGAGGCCGGGTCAATCGCGCTGGCCATCTATCAGGAGGTGAAGGAGGCGCATCACGAAGGGCTCTCGTTTCGCGAGTACCTGCGCGAGTCGAAAGACCCGACGGCCAAGACGGTGTTGTTTGAAGATTCGGCGGCGCTGGTCGGCATAGTCATCGCGGCGTTGGGCCTGTACCTGACGGAGCATCACTCGGGGCCTGCCGGCGGAGCTTACTGGGACGGCCTCGCGTCGATGGCCATCGGCGTGGTGCTCGCCATCGTCGCCTTCGCGCTGGCGCGTTCCTCGCGCGGGCTGCTGCTCGGCGAGTCTGCGACGCCCAAGTCGGTCGAGCGCATCCGCCAGGCCATTCTCTCTCACCCGAACGTGGTCGAGGTCGTCGAGCTTTTAACGATGCACCTCGCGCCGAAGCAGATTCTGATCAACGCGCACATCAACCTGCGCGACGAGTTGGCGACCGACGACATCGAACAGACCATCGCCGAGATAGAGCAGGCGATCAAGCGCGAGGAACCGAAAGTGCATATGATCTTTTTGGAGACGGCCCGCGAGAGCCGTACGGAGACGCGGGAACCCATCCCGCAACACATCGGATAAATCCATTTTGGATTTTAGATTTCGGATTTTGGATTGGCGATTCGGGGAACTTGAATCCGTAGTGTCTCGGATTTGAAATCTCAAATAGAACAAGCAATTCTGAAATCACGTTCCCCCAATCTAAAATCCAAAATCTGAAATCCAAAATGCTGCTGCTTCTGCCATATCACGAATACCTGGGAAGGCTGGGCGATGCGCGTAACCTCGCGGACATCGCGCTGGTCTTTCTGATCGTGTATACGGTACTGAAGCTTGTGCGCGGGACGCGCGCCGCTCCGATGGCCGCCGGGATCGCCGCCTTCGCGCTGCTCTACTGGCTGGCCGTCAATCAGGATTTGGCGACGCTCGAATTCGTCCTGCGCGGCGGGCTGCTCTACATCGGCGTCGCCATCATCGTGCTCTTTCAATCCGAGATCAGGCAGGCTCTCATCTCCTTCGGCAACCGTTTTCGCATGCCGTTCACGCGCCGTCACAAGGGACAGTTCGGCGAAGGCGTTTACGACGAGATAGTATTAGCGGCGACCACCCTGGCTTCCACGAAGACTGGCGCGCTGATCGTCATCGAGCGCGGCGTCGGCCTCAAGAACGTGACCGACGGTGGCGTCAAGCTCGACGCTGAGCTGAGCTATGATCTGCTGGTGACGATCTTCAATCCGGCGACGCCCCTGCATGACGGCGCGGTCGTCGTGCGTCGTCATCGCGTGGCGGCCGCCGCCTGCTTCCTGCCGCTCACCCTGAACCCGCGTCTCTCCAAAGACCTCGGCACACGTCATCGCGCCGCCATCGGCATCACGGAAGACTCAGACGCGGTGGCGGTCGTCGTCTCCGAAGAGACGGGCTTAATCTCTTTCGTGCAGCGCGGGCAGATCAAGCGCGGGCTGGACGCGACCAGGCTTCGCGCCTCCATCTTCCAGTCGCTCGAAGTCGCAGGCAGGAAACGCGAGGCGGAACAATCACGCACGGAAGCGGAAGCCGAAACGGAACGCGCAATCTCGACGTGAAACAAAACAGTGACAGGTGACAGGTGACGAGTGACAAGCAAAACCGGGAACAGTGATCGGTGACGAGAGCGATGCTGTCTTTAACCAGTCGCTTGCCGCTCGTCGCTCGTCACGGCTTTAAGCATGGCCTTTAGCGAAGTAGATGATGAAGATGAAGTCGTACCGCGCCGCAGCTCTCAGTGGGCGCGCGAGGTCAAGGCCTGGCTGCGCGCGGTCTTCGTCGAAGACTGGAATCTGAAACTGCTCGCGCTCGCCATCACGCTCGGCCTCTGGTACGCGGTCACGGGCCAGCGCACGCCCTCCACGATTCGCCTGCATAATGTTCAACTGCAATTTCGTTTGCCGGAAGACATGGAGATCAGCAACGAGCCGCGCGATCTGGTGGATGTCTCCGTGACGGGCCGCGACCTTGGCCGTATCAAGCGCGGCGATCTGGTCGTCTACGTTGACATCAGCCAGTATGCGCCGGGCGAGCGCGTCGTGCAGTTGACGCGCGATAGTGTGACGATGGATTTGCCCGAAGGCGTGCGCGTCGAGGAAATAGAGCCCAACGTCGTGCCGCTGCGGCTGGAGCCGCGCGTCGAAGGGCTGTTAACGGTCGAGCCTCGTCTGGACGGCAAGCTGCCCGATGGCTATGAGCTGTACGGTGTGGAGATCAAGCCCGATAAAGTGCGCGTGCGCGGCGCGGCCAGCCACGTCAACGCTTTGCAGAAAGCGCCGACGGAAGTGATCTGGCTCGGCGGGCGAAAAGAGAGTTTCATCGTGCAACAGGCGGCCATCGAAATCTCCGATCAGAGAGTGAACGTGCTCGATACGGTCGTTAACGTGAGTCTTCAAATCGGCGAGCAGCGCGTTGAAAAAAGTTTCGCGGGCGTCCCCGTGCGTGAAAGCTCCGGCGCGCAGGCGCGACCCGAAACCGCGACCGTCACGCTCTACGGCCCGCGTTCCGTCATCGAGCAATTACGACCGGAGAATATGCAAATCCTTCTCGATGTCAGCGCCGAAGGCGCTATCTCGCCCCGGCTGATACTGCCGCCCGAGATAGAGGGCCGCGTCCAATTACGCTCCATCTCACCGTCCGGCTTTTCCATCATCAGATGAGATCGTCAGCCAACCTATGAAGAGACTTTTCGGGACAGACGGGATGCGCGGCGAGGCCGGGCAGTTCCCGCTTGATAAAGCAACAGTGCGCACGGTCGGCGAATCGCTGGCGCGTCACCTGGCAGAAAAGGCGGAAGCTGAACGCGCCCCGCGCATTGTCCTCGGGCGCGACACGCGCGAGTCCGGCCTCTGGATCGAACAGGCTTTCACAGAGGGCGCGCGCGCCGCCGGGGCCGAGTGTCAATCCGCCGGAGTAATCACCACGCCGGGCGTAGCCTTTCTCACGCGCACGCTCCCGGCAGACGCGGGCGTCGTCATCAGCGCCTCGCATAATCCTTATCAGGATAACGGCATCAAGATTTTCTCGCCCACCGGGCGCAAGCTCGACGACGCGACCGAACGCCTGATCGAAGCGGACATCGAAGCGGCAAGGAAGACTGAGGCAGTGAAGGACGCGCCCGCTCTCAAAGCCGAAGCGTTGGAAGAAGGCTACGATGGAGAAGGCGCGCGGCTCAGGCAGCGTTATCTGGATTACCTGGCGCAAGATGCCGGGGCGGGTCTTTCGCTTGAGAACTTGAGCATCGTGGTCGATTGCGCCAACGGCGCGGCCTCGCAGATTGCGCCCGCGCTTTTCGAGAGGCTGGGCGCGCGTGTTCATCAAATAAGTTGCGAGCCCGATGGACGCAATATCAACCGCGACTGCGGCTCTCTGCACATCGAAGGATTGCGCCGGGCCGTGTTGGAACATGGCGCTGATCTTGGCGTCGCTTTTGACGGCGATGCCGACCGCGCGCTTTTCGTCGACGCCCGTGGGGAGTTCGTTGACGGAGACGCCACGCTCTGGATCATGGCGCAGTACCTGGCATCGCGTGGGGAATTGAAGGACGGCATTGTCGTCGCCACCGTGATGAGCAACATCGGTCTGGAACTGGCGCTCGGGACGCGCGGCTGGCGTCTTCAGCGCACGGATGTCGGCGACAAGTACGTCCTCGAAGAACTACTGCGCACGGGGGCCAGCATCGGCGGCGAACAATCCGGCCACATCATCTTTCCTCGCCAGAGCCTAGCGGGCGACGGCATCACGACCGCGCTCGGACTCCTGCGCGCGATGCATGACACCGGATCGGGGCTCGATCAATTAACGACGGGATTCAAGCGCTACCCGCAGGTGCTCGTCAATGTGCGTGTGCGCGAGAAGCGTCCCTTTGAAGAGGTCGCGGAGATTGCGCGTGCCTCGGCGGAAACACGCGCGCAGATGGGTGAGCGCGGGCGCTTGTTGTTGCGTTATTCCGGCACTGAACCGCTCGCCCGCGTGATGATCGAAGGCGAGCAGCAGGAAGCCGTCGAGCGTTACGCCAACCAGCTCGCCTCCGTCATCAAAGAGTCGCTCGGCGCGCCCTGACGCGAGTGCCGGGTGTGAAATTTTTGCGCGATCGGCGGTGTAAGACTTACACGGCGAGCCGTTTTTTACAGAGCGGCTTTGGGCCCTCTCAGAGGCCGTTTGGGCCAAAAGTCCTGTAATAAAAGGGGGCCATCGAATAATATCTTTACAGCTTGACATGGCATAGTCCTTGCGATGTATAGTGTGGGGCAAGAGAGACGGTTGGTGAATCCTCCGTCTCAAGTGGTTGCTGGGGTGAGGACAGTAACCACGCATATGAATGGGCGCGACACACTCCCACGTTGTCGCGCCCATTCGCTTTTTTTTTTACACCCTCTGGCCCGCGCCGCCCTTCCGCCGGCCACTCTTCGTGTTAGAATCCCTTCAAGCCTTCTCCGCCGAAACTGTTTTTTTTGATCTTAATTCTGTAGTTTGGTTTTCCCTCGCTTCACAATGAATACCAACCTGTATCGCCGCGAGTTTGCCGACTATAGCTCGGCCCTTGAGCTTGCGCATTACCGGCATCGTGCCGGTCTGGAGCCGGAGCTTCGCACCAAACCACTCTACGAGCGCTACGGCGATCTCTTCACACGCCCGGCGATCGACGACCTACAGCGAGCCCTGGACGAAACGCCCGCGCACCAGGAGACAGAGCGCGCAGGCTTGCGCGCGCTCACCGGCGCGGCGCGCATAGGCTATCTGGAAACGCGCGCCAGAGAAGTGACGGACGAGCGCGCGCGTTGCGAATCGATGGCGCGCGTCCGCTGGGAGGGCGAGGAGATTCCGGCCCACAGCGTCCCGAAGATAGTGGGCAACGAACCCCTGGCCGCGCGCCGCCGCGAACTGATGGCCCGCTGGGTAGACGCCATCGAAAGCTGCAACGACCTGCGAGCGATGCGCATGGAGTCGTTTCAGGAATCCGCTCGCACCCTGGGGTTCGATTCCTACCGCGCCCTCTTCACGGAGATCACGGGCACGGATTACTTACAGCTCGCGGAGACTTCCAGGAAATTCCTTGAGCGCACCGCAGACGCTTACATGGCTGCGCTCGGAAGAGCGACGGCGCGTGATCTGGTGGATGTCGAGCGCGACCAGTTACAGCATGCCGATTTTCTCTTCTTCCAGCGCATGCCGCGCCTTGACCGCTTCTTTTCCCCGCGCGAGTTGCTCTCGACTTACGACGCGGCGATGAGAAGCCTGGGCATCTTCATCGGGCAGCAGCAGAACATACATATAGACGACGAGCAGCGCCCTTTGAAGAATGCTCGCGCCGCCTGCTTTCGTATCCGCGTGCCGGACGACGTGCGTCTGCTGCTTGCGCCCATCGGCGGCGTTTACGATTACACGACGCTCTTTCACGAGGCGGGCCACGCGCAGCATTTCGGCTGGGCCTCGCGCGAGCTTTCCGCACGTTATCCTGAGTTCGTCTATTCGCCCGACAATGCGACCACCGAAGGGCACGCCTTCCTGCTCAATCATCTCTTCCACGATCCGCTGTGGCTCGTTGAACACAGAAGCGGGACGAGCCCGGCGCAGGCGCGCGACATCACGCGCGACCTCGCACTGCTTGCGACACACACGGCACGGCGCGCATGTGCCAAGCTGGACTACGAGGTCGCGCTCTACGATAGCCCGCAGGTTCAGTCCGAGCAGTTGGCCACGACTTACGCGACGCTGCAATTGGAGGCGACGGGCTTTCGCCGCGCCCCTGCGCTCTACTTATGGGATGTCGATGACGGGTTCTACGCGGCTGCCTACCTGCGCGCGTGGGCCTTTGAAGCGGGCCTGCGCGAACACCTGCGCACGCGTTGGGGGCGTCGATGGTGGGCTTCGCGCAAGGCCGGCGACGAACTGATCGACCTCTGGAACACGGCCTCACGCTATCCGGTCGAAGAACTCGCGCGCCTCGTGGGCTTTGGCGAGATCAGCTTTGACTTTCTCGCCGACACGCTCACGGAAGTGATGAGTCAGGAGTGAGGTAAACGAGAGAGTGCAAAGCGTGCGCGTGCGCCTGCGGGCGCGGCGAAGCCAGTACGAGATCATGATCGGAGAAGGAACGCTCGCCGCGCTGGGTGAAAGCGCGCGCCGCACTCTGCCGCCGACCGCTCGCTCGCTCGCCGTCATCTCCAATCAAAAGGTCTTCGGTCTCTACGGGCGTGAAGCCGTGCGCTCACTGCGCGCAGCCGGGTTTGCCGCAAAGCCCTGGCTGATGAAAGAGGGCGAGCGCCATAAGAATCTACGCACGTTGGGCCATGCGCTTGAGTTTCTCTCCGAGGCCGGACTGGAGAGAAGCGACGGTGTGGTCGCCCTGGGCGGTGGCGTGGTGGGCGACCTCGCTGGCCTGGCTTCATCCCTCTACCTGCGCGGCCTTGCGTTCCTCCAGGTTCCCACAACCCTGCTCGCACAGATAGACGCTTCGGTGGGCGGCAAAACGGCTGTCAATCTGGACGCCGGAAAAAACCTGGCCGGTACATTTCAACAACCCCGGGCCGTCCTCATAGACACGCGCACGCTCTACACACTGCCGCGCAGAGAGTTGACCGCCGGATGGTGCGAGGCCGTCAAACAGGGCGCGGCCGGAAGCCGCAAGCTCTTCGATCAAACCTGCGACTATCTTCGCCGTGAGAGGGAAGAGGGGCGGGCATCCGGCACAGGACTGGAACGTCTCATCGCCGCGCAGTGCGCCTTCAAAGCGCGTATCGTGATGAATGATGAGCGCGAAGATATTGCGCGCACCGATCATCTCTCTCGCCGCATACTGAACTTCGGGCACACGACCGCGCACGCTCTGGAAGCGGTCACGCGTTATCGTCGTTTCCGACATGGCGAGGCGGTCGGCTACGGTATGCTCGTCGCGGGGGAAGTTTCCGTCGGGTTAGGCTTACTGGAGCGTTCGGAGTTAGAATTGCTTCGCGCCGCCGTCAGGCTATGTGGGCCGCTGCCGCGCGCCGATGATCTGGACGTGGAGTCGATCAGACGTGCGCTGGCCCATGATAAAAAGAGCACGGGCGGCCACGTCAAATGGGTTTTGCTTGAGCGTCTGGGCCGCGCGCGTATCGTCGACGACAGGGAGATTGCGCCGCGCCTCCTCCGTGCCTCACTCCGCGCAGCTTTCAGCCGCAGGGTGTCTTGAAATTGAGAACAGGGAGCACATCAAGAATGCACGTATCTCGCTCAGCACAGATGAGAAGAGGCGAGCGCGGCGAGGCGCGCTTTAAATTTCTGATCGTCATCATCGTGATCGCCGTCCTGGCCTATTCCGGTTACCAGTACATCCCCGTCGCATATCAAGCCTACCTGTTGAAAGATTACATGCAGGAGACCGTCGACAAAGCGGCGGGGACGGGCCAGCCCGCGTCCTGGGTCGAGACTCAATTGACGGAGGCCAGCAGGCAGTACGGCGTGCCCAACCCCGAAGTCAAAGCCCTGATGCGCGATGGCCGCATGGAAGCGAGAGTGAGATTCAAGCGCCCCGTCGCGCTGCCCTTCTATACCTACCAGTACCAGTTCGACAACACGGCCCGAAGCACAGAGTTTTTCCTCACCAAGTAACAAAGAACAATCAGTAGCCCCCGGTAAGGGCCGACAAACATGGAAGCCCCGAAGGGGCGACAGAATGTAGCCCACGACGTAAGTCGTGGGTAACTCGTAGCCAAACATAGAGAAGCCCCGAAGGGGCGTAAGAAACTCAACTCGCATTTCTTACGCCCCTTCGGGGCTTGCTCATTTCTTCTTCACTGATTCCCACGGCTTGCGCCGTGGGCTACATTCTGTCGCCCCTTATCAGGGGCTTTTACTCACGTTAAGAGTGCGCGAGTCGCGGCGCTGAGGTTCTGCAACTGGACGAGGCCGACGGGCGCTGAGCCGAGCCACGTCGTCGGACAGACGCCGCACCGCGTGCATTCATTGACGGACGGGCACGGCGCTGTTGACCGTGCGATATGGGCCCGCTCGTGCTCCCTCTGCATAAACTCGCGCGAGAGCCCGGCGTCAATAATCTCCCACGGCATGAATTCATCGTAGCCGCGCTCGCGGCTCGTATAAAAGGCCGGGTCAACGCCCGTCTCTCTCAAGGCCGCGTGGAAGTCGCCGCCCGTGCGAACCATTGCTTCGATGACGCGCCCCGTTCGACGGTCGCCGCTCGAAAAGAACGACTGCTCATGAGCGATGCGCGCCGACATGGCCCGCACCTCGACGTTGGGAATGCGCGCCAAGTTCTTTGAAGCCCATTTCAAGCGGCGCTTCAGCTCGCGCTCGTCGCAGATCGCGTCCCACTGCAAGGGCGTGTTCGGCTTGGGCACGAAGCCGTTGAGCGAGGGAATGATCTTGCCCGCGCGCCCGAAACGTTTTCCCGCTTCGAGCATCCTGTCCTTGATGCGCTCGACGAGCACGATCATCTCTTCGAGGTCTTCGTCTGTCTCCGTCGGCAGGCCCACCATCAGATAGAGCTTTACCGTCAGCATCCCTCGATCAAAGACCGCGCCGCAGATGTCGACTATCTCGTCGTTGGTCAGGTTCTTATTGATGACTTTGCGCAGGCGGTCTGAGCCGGTCTCGGGCGCGACCGCGATCTGCTGGTCGCGCGACTCGACGAGCGCATCGAGCAGCTCATCCGAAATCTGGTCGAGCCTGAGAGACGAAACGGAGATGCGATACTGCATCTCTCTCAATCCGCTCAGAATCTCGCTGATCTCCGGGTGATCGCAGACGGCTGTGGAGACGAGCCCGATCTTGTCTGTCTTCGCGCGCCACTCGCTCGCCTTGGCGAGAATGTCTCGCGCGGGCACGACGCGCGGCGGCCAGTAGTTGAAACCGGCCCAGCAGAAACGACAGCCCTGCGAGCACCCGCGCGAAATCTCTATCAGAAAACGCTCGCCCATCTCAGCCTCAGGGGCCCAGATGGTCGTCGACGGCGCGAAGACTTCAAGGTTCCTCAACTGCTCCGCGACTTCCGTATTGCCGCGACGCAGCGCACGGCGCAGGCTTCCCTCTTTCGGATTCTCAGCCGAGACGGCGCGCCCCACGCGCGCGGGCACACCCGCTTCCTTCGGCGTGTAAGCCTCGATCGTCCCGTCCGCTTTGTAGCTTACATCGTAAAGCGACGGCACGTAGAAGCCGCGCCCGACGCGTGCGAGCGCGAGCAGAATCTCTTCCTTCGATTCGTGCTCGAAGATAATATCGACGAGCTTTGGCCCTAGGATTTCGCCTTCGCCGACGGCCACGGCGTCCGTGAAATCGGCGATCGGCTCGGGGTTGAGAAAAGAGGCCGCGCCGCCCATCACGACGAGCGGGTCATGGTGCGTGCGGTCGCGCGCCCAGACGGGCACTCCGCTCAGGCGCAGCATCCTTGCCATGTTCAGGTAATCGGTCTCGAACGAGATGGAGAACGCCAGCACGTCGAAATCGCGCACGGGCGTTTGCGATTCCAGCGAGAGGAGCGGCGTGCCCGTCTTCTCATACTCGCGCAGCTCTCGCTCGTCGGGCAAGAAGACGCGTTCGCAGGAGACCTCTGGAATCTTATTGAAGAGCTCGTACATCGCGTGCAAACCCAGATTCGCCATCCCGACGGCGTACACGTTCGGGTAACAGAGCGCGATGCGAAGCTCTGCCCCACGCTTGAGCGTCCAGCCCTCTTCCGAGGCGAGCTTCTCTCTATAATTTTCGATAATTCGTTTCATAAAGCGTAGATAAAGGCGAAGATGTTGGATGCCGGATGCCGTGTGTCAGTTGTCGCCCCTGACATCTAACATCCGCCATCCGGCATCTATTTTCACCTTTGGGCGCTCTCCAAGAAGGCTTTCAATTTTCTTGAGCGCGAAGGATGACGAAGTTTTCTGAGCGCCTTGGCTTCGATCTGGCGTATACGCTCGCGCGTGACGGCGAAATGCTGTCCGACCTCTTCGAGCGTGTGTTCCGAGCCCGAAGTGCCGAGGCCGAAGCGCATCTTGATGACCTTCTCTTCGCGCGGCGTCAAGGTCGCTAAGACTTCGTCCGTAATCTCGCGCAGGTTCGAGGCGACGACCGCGTCCGCAGGATTCAGGATGGACTTGTCTTCGATAAAGTCGCCCAGGTGCGAATCGTCCTCTTCGCCGATGGGCGTTTCCAGCGAGATCGGCTCCTGCGCGATCTTGAGCACTTTGCGCACCTTCGAGACGGGGATGTCCATCTTTCTAGCTATCTCTTCGCTCGTCGGCTCGCGTCCCAACTCCTGCACCAATGCGCGCGAAGTTCTGATCAGCTTATTGATCGTCTCGATCATGTGAACGGGGATGCGAATCGTGCGCGCCTGATCTGCAATCGCGCGCGTAATGGCCTGCCTGATCCACCACGTCGCGTAGGTCGAGAACTTGTAGCCGCGCCGCCACTCGAACTTGTCCACGGCCTTCATCAATCCGATGTTGCCTTCCTGAATGAGATCGAGAAATTGCAGGCCGCGATTGGTGTACTTCTTGGCGATGGAGACGACCAGGCGCAGGTTAGCTTCGACCAGCTCGCGCTTGGCCTGCCCAGTCTGTTGCTCGCCCGTGCTGATCGCCTGGAACGAGCGCTTGATCTCGACGGGCGCGACATTATATTCGGCCTCGATCTGTTGCAGCTTCTTCTTCGCCGCGCTCAGCCGCCGCTTAAACTCCTTCTCGTCCTCCGGCTTGACACGCTTCTTATTAAGCTTCTCGGTGAAGTTTTCGATCTCGCGTTCGGCGGTGCGAATCTCTCGCTGGACGCTGCGAATCGAGTTGATGAGACGCTGGCGAGCGCGCTCCGTCAGGTTGAGGCGTCCGATCTCCTGCGCGATCTCAAGACGCATGCGCGCGACCTTGCGCTTGAGCCGCAGCAGCTTCTTACTCTTTTTACCGCGCAGCAGCTTCTGCTCGGCGCGCAGGCGTTCCCACTCTTTCAGCCCCGTGCGATACACCCTGCGTATGTTCTGAATACCTTCGATCGTCCACTTCAGATACTCGTCCGCCTTATCCTCGTCGCCCGTCAGCTCGGCCTGTTCGGAGAAGGTCACGATGTCGCGTATGTTGGTGGTTCCCGCTTCCAGCTCGTCGCCGATGCGCAGCAGCTCTTCGACGGCGATGGGCGAGCGCGCGATCGATTTGCGCGTCTTGATCTGGCCGCGCTCGATGCGTTTGGCGATGGCGACTTCGCCTTCGCGCGTCAGAAGCGGCACGACTCCCATCTCGCGCAGGTAGAGGCGGACGGGATCGTTCGTCTTCTCAAGCGAGCCTGCGGACAAATCCAGTTCGAGGTCTTCGTCAATCGCATCGTCTTCGTCTTCGTCTTCGGTGGCGATGGCCGCCGCCTGCTCGATGAGTCGTTCGTCGGAATCTGCGACCGCGATATTCGAGCCTTCGAGCTTCTGTAACACGTCCTCTATGTCGTCCGGCGAGACGACGGTCTCCGGCAGCTCGCGGTTGAGGTCGTCGAAGGTCAGATACTTCTTATCACCGCCGAGCTCCAGCAGCCGCTGCATTACATCGTCGCGATCTTTTTCTTCGATGCTCAATCTCCACCCCAAACGATTTTGGATTTTAGATTAACGCTTCGGGAATCTTGAATCTTAGAAGCCGGGGCGCTCAACCGTTGCAACCTGCCAATCCAAAATCCAAAATCCAAAATTAAAAATGGCCTGCGGCTTCCGTGCGAGGTAGAAGCACGCTTCTGCGACGTGATAATTCCAGGTGTTCCAAAGCGAGCCGATCGCGCCGCTCCGTATCGCCCGCGCGTTCGGCAGTGGCAATCTCCGTGCCGAGTTCGTTGATCCGGCGATCGACGGCCATCAGGCGCAGGGCCATCAGGCAGCTTTCGGCGACCGCGAGCGTATCGTCCAGGGCTTCGCCGTCGGCGCGCTGCGGCTCGTTCATCAGCAGCAGCGGGACGAGGTCTGCGGCCACGGGGTCGTCCGCCGTCTTCTCGCTGAGCGAGCCGAAATCAACGCTGCGCCCTTCCTCGTCCAATTCTATGCACGCGCGGAAAATGGCGGCGGTCGGAAGCTCTTCGTAATCCGCCGCTTCAAGGCGAGGCATGACGGAGCGTCGCAAATCCTCGTCGGTCAGGAGCAGCTCAAGCAGCTTCTGCTCGGCGACGGTCGGTTGCGCCGTCGCTGCGCGCACGACACGCTGCCTGACAGTCGATGCGTCCGCGCTCGCGTTGGCCCTGATGGTCTGCCACAGCTCTTTTCTGAGCGTCGCCTCTTCAATGCGCAGAGCATCCATCGCGATGTCAAAATACTCGCGCTTCTGTATCGTGTTGCGGACGGCGCGGACGTACGGGAGCACTTCTTCGACGGCTGCGGCCTTCTCCGCAGGACGATGAAGATTCCGATCGCGTACCGCTTGATCGAGCACAAATTGTATGTGGGGGAGTGCCTTGCCTCGCAGCTCTTGATACGCCTCAACGCCGTTACTTCGGATGTATTCGTCCGGGTCGGCATTGTCCGGCAGAACCAGCACCTTGACTTCAAAGTCTTCTGCGAGAAGCGTCTCGATAGCACGACCCGCAGCCTGCACGCCTGCCCTGTCACCATCATAGTTGATGACCACTTTGCGCGCAAACCTTCCTAAGAGCTTCGCCTGCTCAGGCGTCAGAGCAGTGCCGAGGCTCGCCACAAGGTTTCGCACGCCCGCCTGGTAAGGGATGATCAAATCGAGATAACCTTCGACCAGGATAACGAACTTGCGACGGCGTATCTCATCGCGCGACAGGTTCAGTCCGTAGAGATGTCGGCCCTTGGTGTAAGCGGCTGTCTCGGGCGAGTTCAAATATTTCGGCTCGCCGTCCGCCGCCAAAGTCCTGCCTCCGAAAGCGACGGCGCGTCCCTGAGCATCAAGCACGGGAAAGATCACGCGCCCGCGAAAGCGATCATAAAATCCACCGGCATCCTTTTTAACGACGAGACCGCTGCGCTCTATCTGCGCGAGCGTGGCCCCGCGCTCCTTCAGGTGAGCGGAGAGCGCGTCCCAGCGATCGGGCGCATAGCCCAGGCGAAAAGCCTGACGCGTTTCTTCCGTTATCCCTCGACCCTCAAGATACGCGCGCCCGGCCCGCGCCTCTGCATTCCCCTCCGCAAGCTGCGCTTCCCACCATTCCAGCGCCCAGGAATTCAGCTCTATAATCTCGTCCGAATCGCGCCGCCGCGCCTCGAACCGCTTATCCTCTTCCATCGCGGGCAGCGGGACGTGCGCCTTCTCCGCCACGATCCTGATCGCTTCGGGAAACGTCACGCGCTCGATCTCCATCACGAAATTGAAGACGCTTCCTCCCTTACCGCATCCGAAACAGTAGAAGATTTCCTTCGCCGGGTTGACCGAAAACGACGGTGTCTTCTCCTGGTGAAACGGGCAGCACGCCATCCAGTTCGCGCCCTTCTTCTTCAACGAGACATAGTCCTGTATGACGCGCACGATGTCTGCCTGACGCCTTAGATCATCAATGAATGTTTGCGGGAAACGCACAGCTTTATTCTTCAGGTGAACTCAGTTGATTGAGAAAGCTTGTCGGAGAAAAAACCGGCAGCGTCGCATTCCGGTAATCGCCAAGGTTGCGTGTAACGATGGCATCGAGGCGGCTTGCGGTCGCGCTGGCGTGTTGGACTGCATCTTCATAATCAGCGAATGGTAAGGTCATGGCTTGATGAAGAACATAATGGGTAACGGGGCAGACGCGCATCACAAGCAGCAAGTCATTCAGAGCCAGCTTCAGTTTATCGCGTTCCATAACTTTCCGTGCGACGTAAAAGATATTGACCGGAGTGATGCCGGAAATATACGCATCAAATGTGCCCTGTGCGCTAAGCTCAAGCAGCCTGGCTGAAGATTGCACGAACGGCTCACGCTCCAGCAAATAGTCCAGCACTACATCGGTGTCGAGCAGGACACGCATCAGGAATATTTCTCTGTAAGGTAATGTGCGTAATCGTCCTTTAACTCTTCGTCAGAAGGCGTATGCCCTGACATTTTGAGCACACCCCGCAGTCTCCGCACGGCGGCCATTTTAAGCTCGCGGGCACTTTGGACATCAGTTTCAGGAATTTCCACATAGGGACTTTGCACGTCCCCTACGCGCGCTTCGAGGTCTTCAAGCAAACTGCGCGAAATCTCTTCAAGCAGGGCGATGCGTTCCGATACTGAAAGCTGTTTGATTTCTTCAATGAATCGCCGCTGTGTCATGCTCACTCCTCCCGTCGGGAAATTCTAACGCAATCCCGCGCCACGCGCACGATGTCTGCCTGACGCCTTAGATCATCAATGAATGTTTGCGGGAATCTCATCGATCAATATAGGGCTGCGCGCTCGCTTTCCTGCTTCGCAGGAAGAGCGTAGTTATTGTCTCAACTCCACAATGGTCGCGCCCGCGCCGCCCTGTTCGGGCGGGGCCTGCATGAAGCGCTCGACGTGCGGGTGTTTGTTCAGCAGTTGGGCGATGGCGCGACGCAGCGCGCCCGTGCCGTGCCCGTGTATGATGCGCACCTGGCCCAGGCTGCTCAGGAATGCTTCGTCCAGGAATTTGTCCGTCTCTTCTATGGCCTCGTCCGTCGTGCGACCGATGAGGTTAAGCTCACTGCGCGCTTCGCCTTCATGCGCGGTCAAGCGAACCTCCGTGCCGCTCGATACGCGTAGGCGCGCTCCGCGTCCAGTCTCAGGCGGAGGCTCGCCGGCCGTGACCAATTCGAGATTCGAAACCTTTTCTCTAAAGCGCAGAGACTTGACGCGCACCTCCGCATCCTCTCCGTTGAGCTTGTCCACCACGCCTACTGAGCCGAAGGAGAGAAGGCGGACGCTATCGCCGACTTTGATCTTGCGCGATGAAGCAGCGGGCGTCACCGGCGCAGCATCGGCAGTTGAATCGAAGTCTACGACTCGTCCGTCACGCACGACGCGGACGGGACGCGCTCGCTCCGGCCCGGTCGCGGAAGCAGAGGCGGCGCGTGCCGTGCTCTTAGCTTCGCGCTTGAGTTCCGAGGCGCGGCGCTGTGCCTCGCGCTCGACACGCGCGCGCTCCGCACGGTCTTCGATCTTTGAGACAAGCTCGCGCGAGCGCTTCTCGAAATCTTCGATGGCGGTTAAGAGCTCGCGCTCGAAGGCGGCCTCGCGCTCACGCTCGCGCCGCGTCGCCTCCACGTCGAGCGAAGCATACTTTTCGGCAACCGCCGAGCGTTCTTCTTCGAGCGCCAGGCGCAAGGCTTCGGCCTCTTCGGCTTCGCGCTTGATGCGGCGCAGGTATTCGGCGGCTTCGCGCGCCGAGACGTTGACGTGCGCGGAAGCTGTGCTGACGATCTCTTCCGGGAAACCGAAGCGGCGCGCAATCTCAAGTCCCGAAGATGAACCGGCGATGCCGACCAGTAAGCGATAGGTCGGCTTCAGGCTCTTCTCATCGAACTCGACGCTCGCATTGATGACGGCATCCTCGTTGGCCGCGTACATCTTCAAGCCGCTGTAATGAGTGGTCGCCAGGACGTGCGCGCCGCATGCGCGACGAAAATGATCTACCACCGCAACGCCCAGCGCAGAGCCTTCTTCTGGGTCTGTGCCTGTGCCGACTTCATCCAGCAGCACGAGCGCGGGCGCTTCGCACAGCTCTATCATGCGGCTGATGTTGGCGACGTGCGACGTGAAGGTGGAAAGGTTGGCGGCGAGTGACTGGTGGTCGCCGATGTCTGCGAGCACGGACGCGTAGAAGGGAATGCGAGCCGCACGGGCCGGAACGGGCAGCCCCGACAGGGCCATCAGCGTAAGGAGCCCGGTCGTCTTGAGCGCGACGGTCTTGCCGCCAGCGTTCGCGCCCGAGATGACCATCACAGGATGCTCCGCGTCGAGCGAGAAGGAGACGGGCACGACCGCTCCACCCGTAGCGCGCAGATTCTCTTCAAGCAGCGGGTGACGCCCTTCGCTGAGCTCTAGCTGCCCGGCCTCGTTGATTTCGGGGACGACCGCGTTGAAGCGCGAGAGAAATACCGCCTTCGCGCCGACGAAATCAAGCTCGGCGACGGCGCGTGCGGCCAGCTCAAGCGCGGGCAACTCGCGCCTGAGCTCTTCGGTGAGCGTCGAGAGGATTCGATTGATCTCGCGCTCTTCCGTTTCGCGCAGCGCCTGCAACTCGTTGTTTGAATCGATCGTTTCCAGCGGCTCGACGAAGACGGTCGCGCCCGAAGAAGAGAACCCGTGCGCGACGCCCTGCACGCGCCCGCGATGATCTGACTTGACGGGAATCACGAAGCGGTCGTTTCTGACCGTCACCAGCTCGTCCTGAATCGCCGCCTCGCTGCGTCTCATCAAGCCTTCGAGAGAGCGCGTGATGGAAGAGCGCAGGCGCGCGATGTCGTGGCGTATGCGCGCCAGCTCCGGGCTCGCGCGATCATCCAGCTCGCCGCTCGGTAGGATTTTCGAGGAGACGCGCGCGGCCAGACTGTGCAGCTCGCGCGGCAGAGCCTCGACCGCTTCCCACAAAACGGGCGCTCTGTCACGTTCCGCCAGGATGGCTGCGCGCGCCGAGAGCGCCTGCTCGCAGAGCCGCGCCAGCTCGAGGATAGCCAGGGGCTCAAGGCTCGCGCCCTCTATGCCCAAACGCGCGAGCGCCTCCACAGGATCGGCCATCTCGCTGAACGACCAGGACGCGCCGCGCTGCCGCAACTCCACGCACTCGGCGACGGCGCGCAAAGCTCTACGCAACAGCGCGAGAT
Source organism: Pyrinomonadaceae bacterium (assembly GCA_036522655.1). Lineage (GTDB taxonomy): Bacteria > Acidobacteriota > Blastocatellia > Pyrinomonadales > Pyrinomonadaceae > DASQYE01. The sequence goes on from DATDFK010000056.1 coordinate 47,806, forward strand.
CATCGAGGGGCGCGAGCGCGTCTACGCGGGCGCGCCCCGCAGGCGTCTGCGCGCCGCGCCGGACGAGGGCGCGCAACTCATCGTATTCGAGCGTCCTGAACGCTTGATTGTTCATCGTTTCTGAAAACTTATAACTGTCTGCAACTGCATGTGACCACTTAACACACGGCGTCAAGGTCAGTACCGCCTGCGGTAGCGGGCGGGTCTCAAGTCCCAACATCACCCGCCCGCTACCGCAGGCGGTACTGACCTTTCTTTTATCTTAACACCCACGGCGGCGCGCGCGGAAACAGTCGGCGCAAGACTACTTCCGTCCAGGCTGCGGCGAGGCTCTTTAGTTTGTTTTGGCGATCAGGGCGGCGAAGATTTCCAGGATGGGTTTGCTGTAGCCGCGCAGCATGTCCAGGCGCTTGAGGTCGCCCCACTCGTCGGTGGTGTCCGTTTGTCGCAGCTGCTTATACATGTTCGCGGCTTCGTCCTGTTGGCCCATGCTGTAGAGAATCGCGGCGGTGTCGGCCTTGTATTTGAGGTCGCGCGTTTTGTTAAGCTGGGCGGCGCGCTGGATGGTCTTGAGCGCATCGTTCAGCGAGTTGCGGGCGAGCAGGATGAGAGCCTTGGTGTCGAGAAATGAGGGCTCGTCCGCCTTGAGCTTCAGCGCCTGATCGATTTCGCCGAGCGCATCGTCCAGCTTATTCTCGCGGCGCAGCAAGACCCTGGCGAGGGCGTGATGCGCGGCGGCATTCTTCGGCGCAAGCTTGATGGCCGAGCGCAGCGTCGCCTCCGCCGCATCGTCGTGATTCTTGATACCGTAGAGCGAGCCGAGCGTGAGCAGCGTGTCCACGTCCTTTGTGTCCAGGCGCGCAGCCGTGTCGTATTCCGTGATCGCTTCGTTGTAGCGCTTCTGCTCTTTGGAGCTATAAATGGCGGCCAGCTTGAGATGCGCGTCTCTATCGTCCGGGTTCTCCCTCAACACCTCTCGAAACTCTACTTCCGCTTCGTCATACTTTTTGGCGCGATAGAGCGCGGCGGCGCGTTTGGCCCTCTCTTCCGGCTCCAGGTCATCGCTGGCGGCGATGGCGCGTTTCAATTCCACGACGACGGGCTGAGTCCAGCTCGAAGAGACCTTCACGTCCCTGTACCAGAAGCGATAACCGGGCGCGGTGACGCGCACGTTGCGCAGGCCCGCAGGCGCTTGCATCGTGAACTCCCTGTTCGCGCCGACCGTGCCAGCCTTCTCGTCATCGACGAAGACCTGGCTGCCGGCCGGAGCGTTTAAGCGAAGCGTGCCCGTCGCCATGCTCGCGATCAGCGCATCCTTGTTGGCGACCGGCTGCAACATGCCCGGCGCGGCTCCGCCCTGCATCGGCTCCGTGTCCGCATAATGATGATAGATAGAGACGGCGAGGTATGCGACTCCGCCGCCGATGGCGACGAGCAGAATACTGAGCACGGCCAGGCGGGCCCAACGCGGGAACCCGCGTCTCTTCGCTTCGACCCCGCCGACGGCGGCAGCATTGGCAGTGGGGGCGGTAGCCTGCCTGTGGACGGCCTGTTCGCTCAGGCTCCTGGACGCTCGCGCCGATGAGGGAATGAGCGTCATCTCGCCGTCCGTTTCAGGCGGTTCGTCCGGCTGCGTCGGCGCGGCCCATGAGTGCGGGATGTCGGGCGCTTGATAACCGACGATGCTGCGTTCGAGCGACTCTTCGGTAGTGCGCTGCGCGGCGGCGGCGAGACGCGCTTCATCCTCCGCAGAGATGCGCGGCGCTTCCAAAGGTGGCGCTCCATGATTCTCGGGAATCGCCACGGCCTGAGCGGAAGGAGCAACGGCTTCGGCTTGAGGATGCTGAGCTTCGGGGCGAGACTCTTCGGTTTGCCGCGCCGCCGCCTGTTGTGCTTCGAGGGCGCGTCGCGCCTCCTCTTCGGCGCGGCGAGCTTCGGCGGCAGCCATCGCCTCTTTCGTACTGGGCGGGCGCGGCGTGTCCTTGTTGACTTCAAGCTCGCCCGTGATCATCTCCTGCGTCTGACGAAAGCCGTCATGAGTGGAGCGGGCCGTGACCAGATAGCTCTCGTTGTAGGCGCGGCGCAGTTCGGACTCAAATATGGCGGCGGTCTGCGGGCGGTCGTCGCGGTCTTTTTCCAGCGCGCGAAGAATGACGCGGCTGACGCCTTCGGGCACGTCCGGCGCAAAGTCCGTCAGGGGCGGCGGCACAGCTTCCAGGTGTTGGCGGCGCATCTCGGAAGTCGTGCGCCCGACGAAGGGCGTGCGTCCCGCGAGCAGCTCGTAGAGCGTGCAGCCAAGCGCGTAGATGTCCGTGCGCCCGTCAAGGCCGCGTATGCCTGAGCCCTCGCCGAACCATTGTTCGGGCGACATGTAAAAGGGCGTGCCGATGGGCGCGCCGAACTGCGTCAGTTGCATGGAAGCATCGCCGCCCTGCTGGCTGCCTTTCAGCTTGACGATGCCGAAGTCCGCGATCTTGATCGTGCGCAGGATGTGCCCGCTGACCGTCTCTTCCTGTGCGCGCAGGATATTGTCCGGCTTGAGGTCGCGGTGAATGATGCCGCGCTCGTGCGCCGCCGTCAGGGCATCGCAGACGGCCTTGGCGACTTCCATCACCTCTTCGAGCGTGAGACGCCCGCGCAGGCGCAGGTCTTCGCGCAGGCTATGGCCCTCGACCATCTCCATCACCATGTAGGTGAGGCCCGGCACGGAGCGGTCAAGGTCGTAGACGGTGACGGTGTGTTGATGACGAAGTTTACGGAGCGCGCGCGCTTCGCGCAGGAAGCGTTCGGAAAGCTTCGTGTCGCCCGGTGGGCCCAGCATGACTTTGATGGCGACATCATCCAGGTCACGATGACGCGCGCGGTAGACTGCGCCCATCGCGCCTTTGCCGATCAGCCGGGTGAGAGTGTATTTTGCGCCGAGAGCTTCCTGTAATTTAGTTGCGAGGGTATCTTCGACGAGCGGCTGAGCATCGTTGGGGCAGATAGCTTGCCCATCGTTGACGAGGATGTTGCACGTTTCACAGCGCTTCATATTGCATATGGCGGTTTCGGACACAGCGGTTCTAACATGATGGCAGAAGTGTGTCAACGCTTTATGAAATAATGAAAATCAGCATGGCGCATCGTGCTCTATGTATCCTGTGCATCCTGTTCATCCCTATCAAATTCTTTCTTACCGCTGCTTTCTGCTTTCCGTTCTCACAGTGATAGAATCAGTTTCAACAAAATTGCTTCGAGCAGAGAGGGGCTTGTTGCGGGCTCTATAGCCTGACTGAGGTGGGCGCGGCGTTGTCAAAGGCGGCAGCGCGCGCCTTGATGCGTAGGATGAAGGTTTGCCGTGATCGAATCGAGTAAGGCAGTGTATACGGGACGCCCGAGCGTGTGTCGCAATTGCGGCGCGCTGGTCGGCGCGGGCGAGCAGGCTTGTACGCAGTGCGGCGCGCCGCTTTCTTCGGCGGCCTCGCCGCAGGGCATGCCGGAGCGCTCGCCCTATGACAAGGACGCGATGCGCTTTGCGCTCGCCGTCCTGAATCGCCCGTCCTTCTTTACCATCATTTTCCTCGTCACTAACATCTTCATCTTCCTGCTGATGTGGGCGAGCAGCCAGGCGGGCTCAAGCGTGTGGGAATTCTCCGGCCCGCTCTTGCAGGCTTACGGCGCGAAGCTTAACTATCTGATCAGATATAACCATGAGTGGTGGCGGTTCGTGACGCCGATCTTTATTCACGTCAGCCTGCCGCATCTGCTCATCAATATGTACACGCTCTGGATGATCGGCCCATACGTCGAGAAGCTTTACGGCTCGGCGAAGTTTGTCGTCTTCTGGGTCGTGACCGGCATCGCCGGAGTCGCCGCAAGCTACCTGACCGTGAGGCCGGAGATGCACGTTAACTCCGTGGATCGTTTTCTTTTCAAGGCCGCCGATAATCCGTCGGCGGGCGCATCGGGCGCGCTCTTTGGGCTCGTCGGGGTGCTCTTCATCTTCGGCATAAAATTTCGGCACGAATTGCCGGAAGGCTTCAAGCGTGCTTTCGGCACCGGGCTCCTGCCGATGATCGCGCTCAATCTCTTCATAGGGTTTCTGGGGCGCGGGTTCATAGACAACGCGGCGCATCTGGGCGGGCTTGCGGCGGGCGCGTTGCTCGCGCTCTTCGTCGGCTACAAGCGGCCACACGAGCGCGCGGAGGTGGCCATCTTCTGGCACATCCTGCAAGTCGCGGCGCTCGCCCTAGTCCTCGTCAGCTTCTTTATGGTGTGGCGCACGTACACGGGCCCACCGCCCGATCTCAATAATGTAGCGGTCGTGCCGCAGTTGACGCAGGGCACGGACGCAACGGCTTTCGGCGCAAACCTCAACGCCATTAACGAGGCGCAGACGGCTTTCATCAAGGCCCTCAATAAGGGAGACGGCGGCGATCTCGATCGCGCTCTCGGAGGGCTCGACGGCGCGCCGCATCTGGATGACGAAACCGACGCGCTCCGCAACGAGCTGAAATCTTTACTGACGCGGGCCAAAGAATTAACAGGCAAGACAGAGACCGCGCGCCCCACGCGCCAGCAGCAGCTTGCGCGCGCGCGCGAGCAGCGAAAGCTCTCGGAGGACTTCGTGGCGTGGAACAAAAAATATCAGGAGTGGGCCGAAACAGACAGCCATAAGTACGGAGTCAAGCTCAAAGAGCCTGAACCCGCCGCCGACAATTCATCAAACGGAAAATAAGCTCGGCTCTCATCAAACATCCGACAGGAGATAAGCAAGATGGATATTAAAAAAGTAGGTGTGCTCGGCTGCGGCCTGATGGGCTCAGGCATCGCGCAGACCGCCGCCGCCGCAGGATTCGAGACGGTCGTACGTGAAGTCTCAGACGACCTCATCCAGAAGGGGTTCGCGGGCATCGAAAAGTCGCTCGCCAAATTTGCCGAGAAGGGCACGATCACCGCAGACCAGCAGCGAGAGATTCGCGGACGCCTCTCCGGCACGACCTCTTTCACGGAACTGGCCGATTGCGACATCATCATCGAAGCGATCATCGAAAACCTGGACATGAAGCGCGATACCTACCGGCAGTTGGACGAAATCTGCAAGCCGGAAACGATCTTCGCCTCGAACACCTCTTCGATCTCGATCACGGAGATGATGACGGCGACGCGGCCCGAGCGCCAGCAGCGCTTCATCGGCATGCACTTCTTCAACCCCGTGCAGATCATGAAGCTGGTCGAAGTGGTGCGCACTATTCTGACGGACGAAGCTGTTTATGAAGAGGCCGTGGAGTTCGGCAAGAAGTTAGGCAAAGTGCCTGTCAGGGCCGGAGACAAGACGGGCTTCATCGTCAATCGCCTGCTCGTCCCCTACATGCTCGATGCCATACGTGCGCTCGAAGAGGGCGTCGGCTCGATCGTCGATATTGATAATGCGATGAAGCTCGGCTGCGGTTACCCTATGGGCCCATTCACGCTCGGCGATTTCGTCGGCCTCGACACGACCTACTACATCGCCGAGATCATGTTCAACGAGTTCCGCGAGAAACGCTTTGCGCCGCCGCCGCTGCTCAAGCGAATGGTGCTCGCCGGTCTCTATGGCCGCAAAACCGGGCGCGGGTTCTACGACTACACCACCGACCCCAAGAACCCGACGCCCATGAACCTGCTTTAAAAGCAGTGATAAGCTGCGAGTGACAACTGAGGAGCCCTGACAGGGCTTTAACTTGTCACTCGCAGCTTATCACTCGTCACTATTTTCCTTATGGTTGTCTTTGAGCTTAAGGGTCAGCTCGCGTTCGTGCGTCTGGACAGGCCGGAGAGGATGAACGCGCTGTCGCGGCGTATGCTGGATGAGCTGGCCGCAGCCTTCGCGCGCGTCGAGCTTGAAAGGGATGTGCGTGCCTGTATCCTGACGGGTGCGGGCGAGCGTGGCATCTTCTGCGCGGGCACGGACATAAATGAGCTGGCCGCGCTCGATGAGGGCGGGGCGCAGGACGCGGCACAACGCGGGCAGGAAGTTTGCGAGCGCATAGAGCGCTGCCGTGTGCCGGTCATCGCCGCCGTCAACGGCTTGGCCGCTGGCGGCGGCTGCGAGCTTGCGCTCGCGTGTCACCTTCGCATCGCTTCGACGCTGGCTCAATTCAGTCTGCCGGAAGCGAAGCTCGGCGTCATCCCGGCTTATGGCGGCACGCAGCGCCTCGTGAGTATCATTGGCCGTGGGCGGGCGCTTGAGATGATGCTGACCGGCGCGAGCATGTCGGCTGATGATGCGCAACGCGCGGGACTGGTCAATCGCTTGACGACGCCGGAGCGGCTTCCGGCCGAAGCCGAGTCGCTTGCGGGCGAGATCATCGGGCTTGCGCCGCTGGCGATTCGAGCCTGCCTCGAAGCCGTGACGCGCGGCAGCAGGATGCCTCTCGCGGACGGACTGGCCCTCGAAGCCGGACTCTTCAGCCGTCTCTTTTCCACGGAGGATATGCGCGAGGGCACGCGCGCCTTTCTCGAAAAACGCGCGCCCGTCTTCAAAGGGCGATAATCAATTCGCGCGCGCCTTGAAGCATGATAGAATGCGGCTCAAGGAGGTAATAACTACCATGAGCGATGATCTCACACGAAATCTGCCGCCCTCACAAGACGGCACGCTCGCTCAGATTCTCACGATCGTCCAGAATCTCAGCACAAGATTAGAAAGCCTGGAACAAAGATTAGGGAGCTTTGAACAACGATTCGTAAGCTTGGAGCAGAAAGTCGAAGACAGGCTCTACGACACGCGCCCGATCTGGGAGAAGGTGCAGGCGGACATCGCACGGTTGCAGGAAGGACAGGAGAGCTTGAGAGAAGGTCAAGACTCTCTGCGAAAGGATGTCCGGGAGCTGAATACGCACTGGCGCGATATGAATCGTAAGCTCAGCATCTTCAACGATACGCTGGCTGAGATACAAGCCGATTACCGGGACATCTATGACCGCGTGCGCGGGCTGGAGAGGCAGAGTTCCTGAGCGGCCCGACGAGACCCAATGAAATTTTGAGAGCACGGCCCGAAGTGAGGAAAGCGATACCGCTTGCTTGCCGGATGGGGAAATCCGTCGCTTCTCGCTTGTCACTCTTGACTGCCTTCACTATACTTTCGCCACGCTTGCACTTTTTTCATTGATCGGAGTCGTTCGGAGGAAAACTCTTGCAGCCCGTCACGCATCAAGGACACTTGAAGGCTGAAGGCTTTCGCTTCGCGCTCGTCGCCAGCCGTTGGAATGATTTTCTGACCTCGCGGCTGGTCGAGGGCGCGCTCGACGCCCTTGAGCGTCTGGGCGCGGAGGAGAAAGCGGTGGCGCTTTTCAAAGTGCCCGGCTCTTTTGAGATTCCGCTGCTGGCGCGCAAGCTCGCGGCTTCCGGCAAGTACGATGCGGTCATCTGCCTCGGCACGGTCATTCGCGGGCAGACGCCGCACTTCGAGTACATCGCGGGCGAGGTCACGAAGGGAATCGCGCAGGCAGGGATGGAAACGGGCGTGCCGGTGCTTTACGGCATCGTTACGGCCGATACGCTGGAACAGGCGATCGACCGCGCGGGAGTCAAAGCAGGCAACAAGGGGTTCGAGGCCGCGATGTCGGCTGTCGAGTTGGTAAATCTTTATAAGTCGGTGGCGAGTGATAAGTGAGGAGTGACAGGCAAGACCGCTGTTCCTCCACACTTTTCACTCCTCACTTATCACTGGTGTTATATGGGGTCTAGACGTAAGGCGCGTGAGTGCGCCTTGCAAATGCTCTTTGCGGCTGATATTTCCGAGGTGCGTGCGGACGAACTCGTGCGCTCGTACTGGGCGGAATTGAGCGATGAGGAGACGGAAACGGCGGCGCGCGATTTCGCGACTCGCCTGGCGACCGGCACGCTCGCGCACCTCTCGGAGCTGGACGAGCGCATACGCTCGCGCGCCGAGCACTGGCGTATCTCGCGCATGGCCGTCGTCGATCGCAACATCCTGCGCCTGGCCGTCTATGAGTTTCTACACGAGCCGACGCCGCGCACCGTCGCCATCAACGAAGCGCTGGAAATCGCCCGTCGCTTCTCGACCTACGAGGCCACACAATTCATCAACGGCATTCTCGATGCCATCAAGCGCGACCTTGACGAGCAACACCCGCAGGAAACCACCTCGACTGAAGACGGACAGGATTCGGAAGAGGATGAGAACGACGATCAGCATACCCTTTCCGCCTGAATCTCTCGCCGCCGATCATTGTTGAGGCCAGCAGCTCCGGGGATGGGCCCATCGAAGAGGGAATCGCTTCTGTACCGCCGGGATGAGAGAAACCACGCCGCAAATCTTAAGTGGATACGAAGTGCGACGCAGGCGTGCCGCTCTGCCGCTACTGCTCCTCCTCCTGCTCTTCGGCGCGCAAGCCTTCACTGGTTTCTCTTTCGCCGCGCCCCAACAGCAGCAGTCATCGCCTCCGCTGGTCAGGCCGACGGCGCGCACCTATCCGAAGGAGATACGCGGCTATAAGCTTGAGCGCGCCAAGGTCGAGATCAGGAAGCCGAAAGACAATCAGGCCCAGGCGACGGGCAGCGCGGATGCGGACGCGCTGATACAGTTCGGAGAGCCGCGCATAGCAGGGATGACGCCGCTCGGCATCACTATGGAAGTGCCCGTCACGGTCGCCGCCGTCAAACAGGGCGGCCACGTCGATTTCCTCTCCTTCGAGGACATGGTCGTCAACGGCACGCCCGTCACGATCGAAGACTACATGCGACCGTTTGATCTGCCGAATAAGAGCCCAGTGCTTTTGCCGGAGCCCGTGCGCGTCTTCATCAGCACGCCGCGCGCACTGCTCGGCGCTCTCGGCGAGTGGAACGCGACGAAAGAGTCCTGGCCCGTGACGGGCCGCGTCTACGTGTTCGGACGTTTCAAAAAATTCCTCTTCAGCTTCAAGCGCGTCGTCCCCGTAGAACTCAGCCTCACGCTGCCCAACCCGCTCAAGAACAAACAGACCGACCCGGCCATCAAGCAAGAGATGCCGACATCAACCCCTTAGAACATAATCACAAAGCCCCTGAAAGGGGCGACAGAATGTAGCCTAGGGCGTAAGCCCTGGGAGAACTGTTCAAGAGAAATAATAGGAGCCCCGGAGGGGCGAAAGAAATTCAAGTTGAGTTTCTTTCGCCCCTCCGGGGCTTGTTCATTTTTCTTCACGGTTCCCACGACTTACGTCGTGGGCTACATTCTTTCGCCCCTTGCAGGGGCTCTGCATATTTAGCCGAGGTTGGGTCGCCGCTTGTGCCAGTCGGTCGCCTGCTGGTATTTGTCAGCGACATCGATGAGCGTGGTCTCGCTCCATGCGGGGCCGACGAACTGAATCCCCGTCGGCAGGTTGTTATCGCCGAAACCGTTCGGGATGGAGATGGCCGGTACGCCTACCAGATTGCTGGAGGCGATGGGCGATGAGGCGTTCACGTCCGGGTACGCCTGATCGAAAGTCTTGTTGATGGGATAAGCGACCGTCGAGCGTGAAGGGGCGACGAGCAGCGTGTGCTTGGTGAAGAACTCTGCCCAGGCACGACGCATCGGAGCGCGCAGG
>DATDFK010000057.1:0-20210 GCA_036522655.1 Pyrinomonadaceae bacterium
CTATCTGGTGCAGACGATCAAAGCGGAGCAGATCACGACGCTGCATTTCGTGCCCTCGATGTTACAGGTGTTCGTTGAGGAAGCAGGAGTGGAGCAGTGCGAGACGCTAAGACGAGTGATCTGTAGTGGTGAAGCTTTGCCGTGGGATTTACAGGAGAGATTCTTTGCACGTCTCACAGATTGCGAATTGCATAACCTGTACGGGCCGACAGAGGCGGCGGTGGATGTGACATGGTGGAGGTGTGAGCGAGAGAGCAGTCGAGAGATAGTGCCTATTGGACACCCCATTGGGAACATCGAGATGCACATCCTAGACAGGCAGATGAATGTGGTGCCGGTGGGAGTGGCCGGGGAGATATACATCGGAGGAGTGGGGTTAGCGAGAGGGTATGTGAATCAGGCAGGGCTGACGGCTGAAAGATTCGTGCCGCATCCGCTGAGTGGGGAGCCGGGTGAACGCCTGTACCGGACAGGAGACATCGGTCGGCGCGCTGTCAATGGAGAGATCGAGTATCTGGGCCGCATCGACGAGCAGGTGAAGATTAGAGGCTTCCGCATCGAGTTGGGAGAGATCGAGGCGCGACTGACAGAGCAGCAGTTAGTCAGAGAAGCAGTCGTGCTGGCGCGAGAAGATCAAAGGGGAGATAAGCGTCTGGTCGCTTATGTGGTGGCGACGGACGGGGAGACGCTGGCAGCCGATGAGTTGCGGAAGGCGCTGTCGGGAACATTGCCGGAATATATGATTCCTGCGGTGTTCATGATGATGGATGCGCTGCCGCTGACGCCCAATGGTAAGATAAATCGCAGAGCCCTGCCGATGCCGGAGCAGACACGTTCAGCCCTGGAACATACGTATGTTGCGCCGCAGACGCCGACTGAGGAGACTCTGGTTCGCATCTGGGAGGAAGTAATGCGATTGGAGCGTATCGGCACTCAAGACAACTTCTTCCAGCTTGGCGGGCATTCGTTAATGGCCACTCAGGTCATCTCAAGAGTACGTGCAGCCTTCAGTATTGAACTGCCGTTGCGCCGCTTATTTGAACGACCGACGGTGGCGGCATTGGCCGAGGCCGTTCTGGAGGGTCTCAACGAACAGGAGATTGGCTCCTCCGACAGCGCCATCATCAAAGCAGACCCGGTCGATGAAAACTATCTACTGGCAAACCTAGACGAGCTTTCCAGCGAGGAATTGGACTTGCTCCTCGGACAGATGTTAGCCGAAAAGGAGCTTGAAGGATGATCGGCGTGAACATCGATTCGCAAGGACAGGGAAACTTCCCGATCATTGGGCGGTTAATACACGGGGAAAGATTTACGCATGTCGAACATTGAGCCGCAGCCGAAAGACTTCGCCCGATGGCTCACAATCTGCACTTCAAAAGGATTCAGGACTAACTTATGAAACTTCTACTTTTTCTCGCGCGCTACTCCAAGCACCTACGCTACTCGCGCATTATCATCGTCAGCGTCATCATCGCCGGAGTCGCAGGGGGAGCCGCCGCGACGGCCTTACTGGCGCTCATCAACACGGCTCTGACCAGGCCGTCAGCCATCTCGTCGACGATGGTTTTGACCTTCATCGCCTTGAGCATCCTGATCGTCATCAGCAGAGTCGCGTCGCAAATCCTGTTGCTTCGTTTTACGACCGGAGCGATTTTCGACCTGCGAATGAAGCTGTGCCGCCGCATGGTGAACCTGCCACTGCGGCAACTGGAAGAGAGCGGCGCGCACAGACTGCTCGCGGTTTTGACGGATGATCTTCCCAACATCATCACGGCGCTGACGAGCCTCCCGTTGATGTGCACGCAAGCCGCGATCGTCATCTGTTCGGCGGTTTACCTGGCGTGGCTGTCATGGAAAGTGTTTCTCGTCATCTTCGGTCTGATGTTTCTGGGAGGAATCATCTACCGCATCTCTGTGAGAAAGACTTATCGTTATATGGAGCTTGCGCGCGAGCAGTGGAATATCCTTCTCAGACACTTCCGGGGGCTCATGGATGGAGCCAAGGAACTCAAGCTGCACAGTAATCGCCGCGAGGAATTTTTCTCGCAGAATCTGGAAGGCAGCTCGATTGCGCTGCGCCATTATCGTGTCAAGGCGAATTCGATCTTTATCACCGCCAATTCCTACACGCAGATCATCTCTTCGACGATTCTCGGCCTGCTGCTCTTCGTGTTTCCCAGGATGGGCAATATGAATACGGAGATCATGACGGGCTACACGCTCATCTTCTTCTACATGTTGAATCCTCTACAGACCCTTCTGACCTCACTCCCCGGATTGAGTCAGGCGAAGATCGCTGTGACAAAAGTCGAAGAACTGGGCTTCACGCTGAAGGATGACGCGCTCGAACTCAACTCACAAAAGCAGCTTGGGACGGGTTCCGAGTGGAGTGAATTAGAACTGGCGGGCGTCGTGCATTCATATCATCGCGAGCGCGAGAACAGCAATTTCATCGTCGGGCCGATCGATCTCACCATTAACCGTAATGAGCTGGTCTTTGTCATCGGAGGAAACGGCAGCGGCAAGACGACGCTCGTCAAACTGCTGACCGGCCTCTACATCCCTGAGTCCGGCGAAATAAGGCTTGACGGCCAGCCCGTCAACGAAGGGAACAGAGATGCTTACCGGCAGAATTTCTCCGTCGTCTTCACCGATTTCTATCTCTTTGACAGCTTCCTAGGGCTCGGCGCGCCGGAACTGGACGCGCAGGCCGAGCAATACCTGACGCGCTTTCAACTGAATCATAAAGTGCAGGTCAAAGACGGTGTGCTCTCGACGACGGAACTGTCGCAGGGACAGCGCAAGCGGCTCGCACTGCTGACGGCGTATCTGGAAAATCGTTCGATCTATGTGTTTGACGAGTGGGCCGCTGATCAAGACCCGGAGTTCAAGGAGATATTCTATTATCAACTCCTGCCGGACTTGAAGGCGAGAGGCAAAACCGTGATCGTCATCAGCCACGATGATCGCTACTATCACGTCGCCGACCGGCTCATCAAACTTGACTACGGCACTCTCGCCGCCGACACGGCCAACGAGCAGTTACCCTACGTGTCTGCGGATGTGCAGGTTCCCGTCACTTCCTGAAGCGCAACGCCCGCGAGCGCGTCCGTCAAGGGACGATTCGCGGCTTCACTTCAAAAACTCCGGGCGCGCTCTCTGCTTTTCATACCGGCGGGATTCTCGCCCGGATTGCTCGCGCCCTAATCAATCAACCTCAAAACTAAAAGGAGACGTAATGAGTAACGACGAAAGAGAAGACAACACGATCTACAAAGTGGTCGTCAATCACGAGGAGCAGTATTCGATCTGGCCCGCCGACCGCGAGAACGCTCTCGGCTGGAACGACGCTGGCAAGAGCGGGACGAAGGCGGAATGTTTGGCCTACATTAAAGAAGTGTGGACGGACATGCGCCCGCTCAGCCTCAGGAAGAAGATGGATGAGGTGTCCGAGAGCGTTAATTAGCACGAAAGCATTCGGTATCAAGCGGCGCGCTTCAAGATGCGTCAACGGCGAGTCGCCGCCGCAGCTGACCTTTGATCGAGACCCTCCTCCTCCGACCCAAGGGCAGCCAGAGTCCGATAACGACAGGTACAAATCAGTCTCTTAACATGAGATCGACCACGCAAGGAGCAAACGCAATGACCTTCACCCCCACGTAACGATAATCCCAGGCACGTCAAACAGTACGGGCAATCCAAGGCTCTGACCGGCAACTATACTCTCAGCTTGCATGTCGCCGGGGCCAAAGATTCGGGCCCAACTTTCAACTCACATTCCATTCAGTACACCTGAGGAGCATTCATGAAGAGATTGATTTACACGTTTGTTTTCATCATCTGCTGCGCCACCATATCCTTCGCACAAACTACGGATTATTCCAAGAACGAGTTTTTTGCCGGATACTCGTATCTACGCGAGACGGGCGACACGAGCGGTCGCAACCTGCACGGAGTGGCCCTCGAATACACAAGAAACATCCGCGAGCGCGTAGGCATCACCGTCGATTTCTCCGGCCATTTCAGCCGAACTTCTTTTCCCATCACCGGCGGCGAAGTCTCGATCAAGCGAGAGCGCTATAACCTGCTGGTTGGGCCCAGGTACAACTTCCGCAGCGACAGCCGCGTCACGCCCTTCGTTCACGCGCTGCTCGGCATCGGTCATTCCAAAATCGATGCCTCGGTCATCGCCACGTCCGGCAACACTTTTATTTTTGGTAAAGACACAGCCTTCGCGATGGCCCTCGGCGGCGGCCTGGATATAAAAGCGAACGAGAAGATCAGCATTCGAGCCATACAGGTTGACTACAACCCGTTGTTCACAGGCAACGTGCGAAACAACATACGGCTCTCGGTGGGAATCGTCTTCAAGTAGTTCTCGCTACGGGAAAATCTCAAGCCGTCAAGCAAAATGGCGCGGAGATTTGAAGCGACTTCAAGTCTCCGCGCCATTTTGCTTGACGGCTCGACAACTTATTTACTCAATGGATACCCACGTCCCATTGAAGGCTGCTGTCCCACAAAGAGCGTCGATTGTTAGATCATCCGTCACGTCGTTGATGCTCTCGCCTGCGTGTTGCTGAGCCACTTCCAATTGATTTCCAACCCGGTCATGCCCCCACCCATGCGGAATACTTACCACGCCGGGCATCATCTCCTCGGTTATCTCGACGGGAAGCTCGACGCGCCCTACTCTTGAGCGCACGGATACCTTTTGACCTGTTTTCAGTTGGCGCTCGGCAGCATCCGCCGGGTGTATGAGCATTGTGCACTGAGGCTTACCCTTGACCAGTCTTTGACTGTTATGCATCCATGAGTTGTTACTGCGAAGCTGTCGTCGTCCGATCAACAGCAGCTCTCCGTCGGAGCGACGAGACCCGTCATCAAGCAATACAGCCTTCACACGTTCGACATCTTTGACCAGCACTTCCGGCGCTAACTCAATACGTTTGTCAGAAGTACGCAGCCGCCCGGGCAAGCAGGAAACGAGCGGCCCAAGGTCTATACCGTGGACAGCTTTTTTGAGCTTTCGCAAAGTCAAACCCCGAGAGAGGGGGTTAAGCCTCGCACCGTAAGGCCCGAAACGCAAACCCATGTCAAGAATTCTTTCCGGCCCGAAGAAGTTTTTGATAACGCGACGTTTCACACGTCCGAGCAGACCTTCTTGTTCCATACGCGTTTGCAGTTCGACCAGTATCTCCCAGTCATGACGCGTCTCCCCGTCCGGCTGAAACAGAGCGGGTGAGAATTTGGTCGTATTACGGACGGCCAGCAGGTGAAACGCCACGTCATAGTGCGCGCGCTCAAGCGACGAGCTTGGAGGTAAGATGATATGCGCGTGCCTGGTCGTTTCATTGATATAGGGATCGATCGATACCATGAATTCCAGACCGGCGAGCGCCCGATCCAACTCACGTCCGTTTGGCGTCGAGAGCACCGGGTTCCCGGCAGAGGTCACAAGCGCCTTAATCTGTCCCTGACCTTCGGTCAAAATCTCCTCGGCGAGCGTGACTACCGGCAGCTCCCCGGAAAATTCAGGCAGCTTTCGCACACGGCTGTGCCATCGTGCGAAGCTACCTCGCGGCGCTAATGATTCCGGTGCTGCCAGAGGGTCAAACGCCGGACGCGTAAACATGGCCCCGCCGGGTCGATCCAAATTGCCGGTCACGATATTCAAAACGTTAATCAACCACTGGCAAACGGCCCCGAACTCCTGAGTGCTGACACCGATTCTTCCATAACAGACGGCGGACTCGGATGAAGCAAATTCTCTCGCCAGGAGGCGTATTTGATTGGCGTCAATCCCGGTAATTGATGCCACTTTTTCCGGCGGAAATTCGGCCACAAGCTTGCCTATCATATCCAGGCCGTCAGTGAATGCAGCCAATGGGCCCAACCGGGTCAGTTCTTCGTCAAAAACTACGTGTAGCAGCGCCAGCAGCAAGAGAACGTCCGTCCCTGGACGGATAAAGAGATGACGGTCGGCCAATCTGGCGGTTTCGTTAAAACGCGGGTCGATGAGTATGACCTTGCCTCCGCGCTCGCGAATTTCCTGTAACCTTCGACTCATACCCGGAGCAGTCATCATGCTGCCGTTTGAGACTAAAGGATTCGCCCCCAGGATTAGAAAAAGGCTTGTGCGGTCGAGATCAGGGACGGGGAGAAGGAGTTGGTGACCGAACATCAGGTAGGCGGCCAAATGATGTGCCAGTTGGTCAACAGAGGTCGCGGAAAAACGATTACGCGTGCGCAGGCTGCGGATAAACCCCGGCGCGAAAAGCATCGCGCCATAGTTATGAACGGTCGGATTGCCAAGGTACGTTGCGATGGCATTCCTCCCATACTTCGCGTTAATGCGCTTGAGGTTCCGCGCCACCTCGTCAAAAGCTTCGTCCCATCCGATGCGTTGCCAGCCCTGAGGAGTGCGACGGACTGGATATTTGAGACGATCTTTATCGTAGTGCAGGTCTTGCAGGGCGACGGCCTTCGGGCAGATGTACCCACGGCTGAAAGGGTCGTCTTTGTCTCCGCGAATGTCCAGACGTTGATCGGCCCCAACAGAGATTTCGATACCGCATATCGCTTCGCAGAGATTGCAGTTGCGATAATGAAGTGAGCTATTGTCGGCGGTTCTCATGACACAGTCCGGGAAAGTTCCAGTCGCGTAGCCACCTGGTAAAGTAAATAACAGCTTAGCATCCACGGCTTATCTTGCGCCATGATAAATTTCCTTCGCCCATGAGTCCGATAACGTTTCTTTTCTAACCTCACGCCTCCCCTCCAACCCCGAGTAGCCCTGCTCAATTGTGAGTTGATTGACTAATAAATTAGTAAGAGCTAGCATGCCTTTGCGATGAATAGCCACGAGCCTCATTTACTGGAGCAGGTCTTAGGCGCGAAGAGCAAAGTCGCGGCCCTGCGCGTGCTCATAAATTCAAAAATAGGATTCTCCGGCAGCTCGGTGGCGAAGCGCACAGGGATGGGACTGCTTGCGATTCAGAACGCCCTGGCCGACCTGGAAGGGCTCGGATTGGTCGAGGTGGAACGCGGCTCAGTCGAGCATCGCTACCGCCTGAATTTCAGGCATCACCTGGTCGTGTATGGACTGAGCGCGCTGTTTGAAGCTGAACGGGGAATGATAAAGGAACTCGCCCGAGAGCTTCGCCCGCTTCTGGAGGGACGCGTCGTGAGCGCTGGCCTATTCGGGTCATTCGCGCACGGACGGGCGAAGCCGGGGTCAGATATTGACCTTCTGGTTATCGTCGAGACGCTCAAAGAGAAAGAGCGTGTGAGCGCACTTCTTTCCGACGAACTCCCCAAACTTTCAAAGCAATACGGGCTGCCGATCCAACCTGTAATTTATGAACGCCGCCGCTTAGCCAATAGCAACGGCGCGCACGAGTTGCTTGAGACAGCCGAGCGAGACTGGGTGACGGTCACCGGCGCGGCCATCAAACGCATACGAGCGACACTTTCCGCGAAGCCGACCCAGCGGAGAAGAAGCGCTTGAGCCCCACCTCACAATCCAGGCGGCGCGTAGCACGCCACAGGGCCAGAGACTACTGGCGGGTGGCCACTCACTTGATGGAGAGTGCCCGCGCCCTGGTGACGCTCGGAGACGAGGAGTACGGGAACGCGATCGGCATCTGCCTCATCCACGCCGTCATCAGTGCCAACGACGCGGTCACGATCAACGCGGCGGAAGTGCGCTCATCTAGCGAGCAGCATGCTGACGCAGCACATCTGCTGCAAGAGGTGGTGAACGATGTTCCCACCCCGGTCATACGGGCCTTCGGCGCGGTCGCGCAGGCCAAGTTCGAGTACGAGTATTCGGGCGAAGTCTTCACGCAGGCGGCGGCGAAGCGTTTGCTCGTCAAGGCCGAGCGTTTCTACGCATGGGCTGGAGACCAATTAAGGTAAGAATGGAAGCGCCCCTCTTAAGGTAAGCGTTCCCCATGAGGAAGGGTGAAAGGCAGTGAGTTCGTTGCGGGAGGCTGAAGGCCAGCCCCATTATATTGAGGCCGGATGTGACCTAGACCTCAAGATGATGCTGGCCCACCTGATTTTATAGGCAAAGCCTTTGGAACATAAACTAAATTATCGGACGTGACGGATACAATGAAGATTTGGGGTCTGGATTTACATTTGAGCGTTAACACGACCTTGAGGGACGAGTCTCTTAACCGACGTTCGTCTGCAAGTTGCCCAAAACTTCACCCGCTGCCACAAGGAGTTCTCTTTCTGGACAGTTTAGCCTTTTTCTGCCAGCCCTCTTAAAAAACCAGCGTTATCGGACTCTCCAGCGATTGATTTCATGCGCGTGCGCGCTAATGGCTGAGTTCGGTTAATGTGGTCAACAAGCTGCCAGGGTCGAGTCGACTCTCCTGGCGGGCATGAATATTTCCTTTTGACCGAAGAGCCTTTCAGTCGTGACACCTTGATTTCGACAGTGCTCGCCGAGCCGGTCGGACTCGATGATGGGACGCGATTGATCTGTATATTTAATGGATGTGAGGTATGTCAGCCAGGGCTCCTGGCCCATCGCATAGACGTAGACCTGCGCGGGGCTCAGACGCTTGAGAAGCTCCAGTCCCTTGTCGCAGTTGGAGCCGTCGAATCTTCTGGACTGATCCATCTTCCGCGACATAGGCTTGGTTAACAATGGCCCGTACAGCCAGGACAAAGGCGCGCCGTCACATTCCATCCCCAAAAACACGATATCGATGTTGCCTGTAATTTCTGCGATCAGATCGTAGAGCTTCGGCTCGATGTTATTTGAATCCGCCGCCAGGAGAACGGAGCGACCATGAATAGATACCAGATAGGCGATCTTTGATCTGATACTCAGATCGCCATGCTCGCCCAGGAACGGGATGCCTAGAATGCTTCCGCCTGCGATCTCGATGGCTTCAACTTCGTCTATCTCGAAGACGCTGGCGAAGCCGATGGCTTTTAATACCAGCTTGAGCGACGGATCGACGAGCATGCCGCTATTGCTTCGCGGGACGATGACGTTCTTTATCTTGTGACGCAGTTGCAGCAGCGTCTCGAACATGCAGTGATCCTGATGGTTGTGTGTGATGAGCACATAATCGATCTGGTCGGGGAGGTCGGCATAAGTGTATCGCTCGATACCCGTTTCGTCCTCATAGCTGATGACGGGATCGCATAAGATGCTGAGCTCTTTGGTTTCGATTAGGACGCAGGCGTGCCCGTAGTAGCGAACCCGTATGTCATCGCCGCGATACTGTGGATGAGAAGCAGGCGGCGTGGAAGTGAAGAAAGATGAAAAGAGCTCGGCGTCCTCGTCTTCGATGCCGAGGAGAGATTTGATGTAGTCCAAAGGCTGCGGGGTATGCTTCATCCTGAACAACTCGTCGAGCGCGGGGCTGTTGAAAGGGATGTCCAGATGCAACTGCCCTTCCCCGGCCAGCCTCGGAGAACTGAAGGCAAAGCGCCGCTCCTCCCGGCCATCGACATAAAGGGCGATGCTCTGTGCGGACGTATTATAGTATGGACTACGGTAGAGCATGCCCTCTATGAAGCGAATCGAAGCGTGATTGTTGAGGTCGTAGACCAACTCGACGTAGCCTTTCAGAATCTCCGGCACTTTCTGATAGAGAGGCTCAAGCGAATGGCCGTCGGCTTCTCTCTGGAGCATCTCGTCCAGCGTCTTGATGGCTTCGGCCAACTGCAACATGTGCGGCTGCGCTTCCACAGTCTTGTTAACCAGCGCGTTGATCTCGGCCGTTCTGCCCGCGTCATAATCGATGAAAGGCCCGCCGAGCATGGCCGGATTTTTCAGCGCGGCGACATGCACCTGCGGGGCGGCGACGAACGATCGCATGATCTTCAGATGCGAATTCGCCATATACATCGCCGCCGTCGCCGGAGAGATCAGGTAAGACCAGGCATACCATTGATTGAATAAAGGCTCCGCCACCACGTCCTGTCTGAAATAGACTCTATCACTCGTCATACAAGCGCTCCCGTCATGTTGTGTTATTCATTCGGTTCGGAGGGCAACCGTCAGGTCAGTTTGGTTTGTTTGCAGTGCAGAAAAGCAATCGGTTATGTGAAGGGCGGGAAATCAACCTGCCGGAGCAGAGGAGACTGCGGATGAACCGCGTGCTCTGCGGCGGCTGCTGCCGTCTAGTCATACCTGACCAGCGGTTGTTTCTTCAGCACGGGCGCAGTGCCGGGGGTCTGTGGCTGATTCGTCGTCTGTGGTTGATTCTGCGCACGGGCGGCGGCGATGGGTTTATAGATGTAGCTATCGCGCGCGCGCACGGCCAGGTCTGGTCGATTGACAAGCACTTTGAGGCTGCGCCGCTCGCTCGCCCTAGGCGTCGGTTTGGGGTAATAACCCAGGCTGTACTGGCGTCGCAATTCTTCGGCGATGCGCGTGAAGGAGTATTGCAGGTACTGCAAGTCGCGGCTCGCTTCATACACTCTTCCGCCGGTCAGCTCCGCGAGGTCGTGCAAATAACGTTCGCCCCGATCATAGTCTGCGCGACTCGTCCCTGCGCTGCCACTACCGCTGCCGATGGTTACGGGGAAAGGCAGACGGCTAAGAATCGACGGCAGGCGCGAACCGGACTGCTGTGGAATCTGTATCCCGCCTGTATCTTTGAGCGGGTCGTAAGTATCGTATCGAATCGGATAGATGAGCGCGTCGAGTTCTTCGACCTCCCGCACCGAACTCTCGTAGGTCGCGTGATGGCTCACGGCATCCACTCCATCCGTAAAAAGCACGACCGCCTTGCGCCCCGAAATTTTATTGAGATGCTTCTGCACTACCCAATTCATCGCATCGTAGAGGTGCGTGCTGAGTCCCCTGCCCATGCCCTCGATCGCTTTGCGGATTTTCCGCCGGTCGGTCGTCGGCTCACAGTTAAGCGACGCCCCGCGCGCGAACGAGACGACCATCACCTGATCGTCTGACCGTAGCTGTTGGATGAAAATCAATGCCGCATCTTTGATCTGGCTGAGTTTCGACCAGTTGGAACTGCTCGTATCGACCATCAAGATGACGGTGAAAGGTTTTTCGACGGCGGCAAAGTAGGCGACTTCCTGCTCGACTCCATTCTCATAGACACGAAAGTCTTCTTTGCGCAAGTCTGGGATGTAGCGTCCGTTTCGATCCCTAATGCTGACGGGTATCGTCACGAGGGTCGTGTCGATACGCACCACCTCATCCTCTCCGACTTCCTCGCGCGGCTTCTCCGACAGTGGATTCTCCGAAGGTGCCGGAGACTGCGTTTGATCGACGCGGCGTGGTCGTGTCTGTGCGAGCGCCGCCGGCGCGACGAGCGCAAACATGAGCAGAGCGGCAAACACATGGATGGGCCGGGTCATAATACTTGACCTCTAAGCAGGAGCTACGGCTTCAAGCGACCTGCTGTGTAAGCTCGTGCAATTCCCTGAAGAGCACCTGAAGAAGAAGCGGCTGCGACGTATTGATAAAGAAGTGATCACCGGGAAACATACGCACCTTGAAGGTGTTGGATGTATGCTCGCGCCAGCCTTCGATGTCTTCACGGTAAACCTCTCTGTCCTCCAGGCCGCTGAACGCAGTGATCGGACAGTCCAGAGGCGGCCCGGGCGTGTAGACGTAAGTTTCGGCGACGGAGAAGTCCGCGCGCAAGAGCGGGAGCATCATCTCAATCAACTCCGGGTGCTCCATAAACTCTTTCGGAGTGCCGTTCAGACGATGCAGCGCGTCCAGCAATTCAGGCTCCGGCAAGTCGTGCAGCGGGGCCTCGCGCGCCTGTATGTGCGGCGCACGGCGGCCTGAGACGAACAATTGAAGAGGCTGCGGCTGACCATTCTCGCGTAGCCATCGCGCGAGCTCAAAACTGATGCTGGCTCCCATGCTGTGGCCGAAAAAAGCGAACGGCCTGTCGAAGTACGGAAGCAGGGCCGGGCCGAGGGCTCGGACGAGCGCGGGCAGACTGTTGAACGCAGGCTCTCTCAGACGATTGCCACGGCCCGGAAGTTGAACCGGACAAATCTCGACGCCCGGCGGGCAGTTGCTCACCCAGTTGCGGTAGATCACGGACGAGCCGCCCGCGTACGGAAAGCAAAACAGTCGCAGGTGCGCTTGTTTACCAGACTTATGGAATGAGAGCCAACTCGGAGCATGTGTGCTGGTCGTCATGGTTGAGTTCAAATAGGATGACATTTGTACTGTACCCCGCGCAACTTTCGGGAGGCCAACCCCGAAAGAGATGAAGTCTGATGAACGCTTACTCCTGAGCGGCGCTTTGAATGTAGTCGTTCAAGATACGGGCCAGCACTCCGACGTGGGGCTCATCGCTCATCGTGTAATGATTGCCCGGCACATCATGAATGCGGATTCCTCCAATTGCAAACGGAGCCCATCCGAGCGAGGGGTCGCCCGGAGTATAGGCGACCGTTTCGGCGGCGCGCAGGAGCGTGATCGGTGAATCGCGTTCCTGCGGCACATACGTGCGGATGGCTTCGATGTTGATTCGATAGAGACCCAGCAGCCGCCGCACCTGTTCGATGTCGATGCCCTGTAGCGCCCCGGCATTATGCGCACACTCGACGAAAAAACTTAAACGCTGCTCAGGCTCGTAACGCCGGAAGTCTTCCTCCGTCAAGGGCAGATGCATCTCACCGGCCAACCTGCCCAACACCTTGATGTCATCAAACACCTGCTGTGGGCGCGGAGCCCAGCTATCCATCAACACCAGGAGTGCTATCCGCTGGTTTTGTTTCTCCAGTTGCTGCGCCATCTCGTAAGCGACGACGCCGCCCATGGAGAAACCGCACAGGTAATACGGCCCCTGCGGTTGCACCGACTGTATCTCGCGGACGTAGTTGGCCGCCATCTCTTCAATCGTCATCAAGGGCTCTTCGTTCCCGCTCATGCCACGCGCTTGCAGCCCATACAGCGTCAGTTCCGGCAGGCGACGCGCGAGCGGGCGGTAACAGAGCACGCCCCCACCGGCGGGGTGTATGCAGAAGAGCGTCGTCTGCGCCGTGCCCGCCTGTATTTTAACCAGCGAGGAATGCTGCTGCCCGCTCTCTTCGCCACGGAGCAGCGCGGCGAGGCTCTGGATTGTTCCGGCCTGAAAGAGCGCCGAGAGCGGAAGCTCCTGCCCGAGACGATTTTGAATCTGCGAGATCAGGCGGACGGCTAACAGAGAGTGACCGCCAAGGTCAAAGAAGTTGTCTTCAATCCCTATGGGCGCGACGTTGAGAATCTCTTCCCAAATCTTCACCAACTGGCGTTCCACTTCATCTCGCGGGGCGACACGTATTTTCTCGCGCGACTGCGCGGCTTCGTGCGGCGCGGGAAGCGCGCGGCGATCTATCTTTCCGTTGGGTGTCAGCGGAAACGCTTCGAGGCGCACGAAGTCTGACGGAATCATGTATTCGGGCAACGTCTGCCGGATGAACCCGCGCAGGTCGCCGGGGGTCGGCGACGGCTGCTGCCGCGAAACGAAATAGGCCACGAGACGCTTCTCGCCCGAGGGCTCTTCTAAGGCGACCACCAATGCATCAGCCAACGCCGGATGCCGCTTTAAGGCGTCCGCCACCTCGACCGGCTCAACGCGGTAGCCCCGAATTTTTACCTGATCATCACTGCGCCCGTAGAACTTCACTGTTCCATCTGGCAGATAACGCCCCAGGTCGCCCGTCTTGTACAGACGATCATTGCTGTCGTTCGTCCAGGGGTTTGTCCCGAAACACTCACTCGTCGCTTGCTCGTTATCGATGTAGCCGCCGGACAGGTACGGGGTACGGACATATATTTCTCCAAGCTCGCCGACGCCCGACAGTTGCCGCTCCGCGTTTAAGACAAGCAACTGTACATCGTCGATTCCCTTTCCAATAGGCACTGGTTCCGGCGTCGCGCCAACGTCTGCAAACGCTTCCTCGGCGCGCGGGATAATGAAATGTCCCATCGCCTGCGGCGTCTCGGTCGCGCCGTAAAAGTTGACGCACTGCACGCTCGCGGCCAGCTTCTTGAGCATAAAGACATCGCGGTACGTCAGCACATCTCCGCCGAAGAAGGCCAGGCGCAGCGCTTGTAAGCTCGGATGCGTGTCACTACCGGCGCGATTTTCGTCCACGTTCACAGTCAACAACTGGGCCATCGCGGGCGTGAGATGACTGACAGTGACACGGCTGCTTCTCATCCATTCGACCAATCGCGCAGGGGAATCCATCAACTCCGGCGTGGGAATGCAGAGGGTCGCGCCGAGCCCGAGCGGTGTGAAGATGTCCCGCAGCAGTGGATCGTGCGCGAGACCTGAAAGCATGCTGAAGCGATCGGAATCGTCCAGGCCGAAGGTCTGTGTGTGCCAATGTAAGAAATGTGTGAGCGGACGGTGCGTGCCCCGCACGCCTTTTTGCTTCCCCGTCGTGCTGGACGTGAAAGCGATATAGGCTAAGCCGTCAGGGTCAATCAAGACATCAGGACTTGTGGCCGGATAGCCTGCGAGCTGATCGCCCTCTCTGCTCGCGGCGTCGCGTGGCAGGACTAGACGACAGCGCAGGGTTGCGTCCTTGAGATACTCGTCGAGTTCGGGCGGCGGCTCACCTGCCGCTTCGAGTTGAAGCCAGCCGACAGGCTTCGCCGTCTGCAAGCAGTTGACAAGACGACGGGCGGGATACGCCGGGTCGAGAATGGAAAATGCGGCCCCGGCTTTGAGCACGCCGAGCATCGCCCAGACGAGGGCGGCACTGCGATGTCCGTAGATGGCGATCACGTCTTCGGATTGAACGCCGCTACGCAGTAGATAGTGTGCGAGCCGGTTGCTGCGCTCGTCGAGTTCCTGGTAAGTCCAGGTTTGCTCTCCATCGATCGCAACGCTTTTCGGCAGGCGCGCGGCCACTCGCGCAAATTCAGTATGAACCGCATCGTGCCGGTCGCGCCGCAGCGATTCTTTAGGATCGGGAAGAAGCGATGCGGCATTTCGCGTGACCAGAGAGTAAAGACCGCAACTTTTGTCCGGGTCGGCGATGATCTGCATTAATAGATGCTCGAATTGCTCGACCAGCTCGACCAGCCGCGATTTGGAAAAGAGCGCGACGTTATAAACGAAATGAAATTGCAGGCGGCCTCCGACATCCTTCGCATAGAGCGTGAGGTCGAACTTCGATTGAACCTCATTGGTCGAGAGACTTTCGAGAGCTAAATCCGTCGCGGTGCTTTGCGCGCCTTCGATATTGACCAGATTGAACATGACCTGGAAAAACGGGGTGCGGTTCGGCCTGCGTCGCGGCTTTAATTCTTCGACCAGTTTCTCGAACGGTATCTCCTGATGCGCGTATGCTTCGAGCGCGGTCTCCCTGGCGCGCTTGAGCAGGTCGCGGAAAGTCGGACTTCCCGAAAGACTGGTGCGAAGTGGCAGCGTGTTCATGAAGAAGCCTATGAGCCCTTCGGTCTCGCTCTGGTTGCGCCCCGAGATGGGCAACCCCACGACGACATCATCCTGCCCCGCATGGCGCGCGAGCAGCAGTTGAAATGCCGCGAGCAAAGTCATGAAGAGCGTCGCCTCTTCCTGCTTACTGAGCGCGTGTAGTTGCTCTGTGACTTCCGCCGAGAGGAAGAGAGACTGCACGTCGCCGCGAAAAGTCTGGAGCGGCGGGCGCGGCCAATCGGTCGGCACATCCAGCGTCTCCGGCACATCCGCAAGCTGTTTCTTCCAGTAATCCAGTTGCTCTTCGAGCACCTCTCCCTGCAACCAGTCACGCTGCCACGCGGCATAGTCGGCGTATTGAATCGGCAACTCGGGCAGAGGCGAGGGCCGCCCGGCGGAGTAAGCCGCGTAAAGCCTCGTCGCTTCGTTCATGAAGATGGTGATCGACGTGCCGTCAGAGATGATGTGATGCATGGTCACGAGCAGGACGTGCTCTTCTTCGCCGAGCCGCAGCAGTCCGACTCGAAACAGTGGCCCCTGTGCGAGGTCGAAGGGCTTGTGCGCTTCCTCTTCAACCAACTGCATCGTCCTCGCCTCCTGCTCTGCGGCGGGGACTTGGCTGAGGTCTATGATCGGCGGGTCGACGGGCTGCGCGGGCGAGATGATCTGCACCGGGCCGTCGTCCATCAGTGCAAACGTCGTCCGCAGCGCCTCGTGTCGCCGGACGACTTCGCTCAAGGCGCGCTTCAACGCCTCGACGTTGAAAGGCCCGCGCAGGCGCATCGCCACAGGCATGTGATAAGCAATGCTGCCGGGGTCTAACTGATCCAGAAACCAGAGACGCTGCTGGGCGAAAGAGACCGGAAAGACGAAGACATCATCGGCATCATCGACGGCGTCTTCGATCATCAATGTGTCAGGCTCGGAGGATAGCGTCATAGCGTTTTGGGTGTCCGAAGGTTTAGGGCCGTGCAAGGTTTAGGGCCGTGTGCGGTCTACTGTGCCGTCGAGCGCTCGAACGGATTTGAATGCTCAGACCGGAATGTGACCGCGCGCGTCGGCCCGTGTTGTGGGAAGAAGAAAGAGGCGTCGATCTATGCTGGCGGATTGTTCAGCGACGAGCGTTTCATGCGGTGCGCGTCTCTCGAACGTGTCGTGATCTTCGGTATCGTCAGCCCGACCCCGCTCTGCTGCGCCTTGTCGATTTCGACGGCCAACTGCGCCAGCACCGGCAACTCGAAGAGGCGTCGCAGCGGAAGGTCGATCTGAAACGTAGTGCGAACGCGCATGATCAATTGCGTGGCGAGCAGCGAATGCCCGCCCAGTTCGAAGAAGCTATCGGTGACGCCGACCTGTTCCACTTTGAGCACTTCCGCAAACAGTTTCACCAGCTCGGCTTCGGTTTGCGTGCGTGGCAGGACGAGCGCGCCATTCGTCAGCGGACGCGAATTGTCCGGCACGGGAAGAGCGCGTTGGTTGACCTTTCCGCTCGGCGTGAGCGGCAATTTATCGAGCATCACAAACGCCGAAGGCATCATGTACTCGGGCAGTTTCTCCTGCACCACCCGCCGCAAGTCTGCGACCGCCAATTCTTCTCCCGGTGCGGCGACGATATACGCGACGAGTCGCTTATCGCCCTGCCCGTCATCTCGGGCGACGACGATCACTTCGCGCACGGAGGCGTGCGTCCCGAGCACCGTTTCGATTTCGCCCGGCTCGATTCTGAAACCTCTGACCTTGACCTGATGGTCTATGCGACCGGCGAACTCAAGTCGCCCGTCGGGCAAGTAGCGTGCGAGGTCGCCGGTCTTGTAGAGGCGTCCGCCCGGCTGTGCGCCGAAGGGGTCGGGGATGAACTTCTCCGCCGTCGAGACTGGACGATTGAAGTAGCCGCGTGCCTGACCCGCGCCGCCGATGTACAGCTCGCCGCTGACGCCGATCGCCGCCGGTTGTAGATTACGATCAAGCACATATGCTCGCGTGTTCGTCACCGGACGACCGATCGGCACTTCGCGCATGGCTTGCGCCGAGGAGGTATCGGTCAGATCGTCTTTGGTCGCGACGATCGTGGTTTCCGTCGGGCCATAGGTATTCACCAGTCGCACTTTCCCGTCAACGACCCTGTGCCAGGCGGCAAGGCTTCCCGGAAGGGCTCTCTCTCCGCCGATGATAACCAGCCGGAGCGAGTCCGGTAGAGTCGCATTGCCTGCCGCGATTCCGGCGGTCAGGTAATGCCAGTAGGCCGTCGGAAGGTCTAGGACGGTGATGGCGAAATCGCGGCAGGCTTCCAGGAAGACAGGGATCGAGCTGATCATCAGGTCTGTGCGGAGCACAAGGGTCGCGCCGCGCGTCAGGCACGGATAGATTTCTTCGGCGGCGGCGTCAAAACTGATCGAAGCGAATTGAAGCACACGGTCGCCCGGGCTCAACTCGAAGCCCGCGATGGCCGACTCCGTATAGTTAACGAGCGCCGCATGCGCCGTCATCACACCTTTCGGCTCTCCGGTCGAGCCAGAGGTATAGATCATGTAGGCCAGGTTTTGCGGCGTCGCCAGTTGCGGCAGGTTCTCGCCGCTGCGCGCGGCGATCGAGTCCCACTCCGCATCCAGATGCAAAACCTTAGCGATGCCCGGCGGCAGCATTCCTGCCAGCCTTTTCTGTGACAGCAACAATTCGATGCCCGCATCTTCGAGCATGAAGGCCAGGCGGTCTCTGGGATAAGCAGGGTCTAGCGGCACGTACGCTCCACCGGCCTTGAGCACTGCGAACAGCGCGACGATCATCTCCGGCGCGCGCTCCATGCAGATGCCGACCAGCGATTCCGGCCCGACTCCCGACTCTCTCAAATAATGGGCCAGTCGATTGGCACGCTCATTCAATTCCGCGTATGTCAATTCCTGCGACTCGAACTGAAGCGCCACGGCAGACGGGCTGCGCTCGACCTGTGCCTCGAACAACTCGTGCAGGCATCGCTCGTGCGAATACAACGCCTCTGTACGGTTCCACTCGACCAACAACTGCTGCTCTTCCCCGCTACTGAGCAGCTTGAGTTGCGCTGCCTGCTGATCAGGGTCGACAACAATGCTTTCGAGCAGGCGCTCCAAGTGCTGCACCATTCTTGCGATCGTCGTCTGATCGAACAGATCGACGTTGTATGCGATTGCGCCGCCTAATCCCTGCTTACGGTCAACCAGGGAGAGAATCAGATCGTATTTGGCGGAAACGCCTTCATCCAGCACGGGGGTCAGTTTGAGCCCGCCGGGCAACTCGACAGGCTCCCGCTGTTCGGGCGTGGTCAGCACAAACATTGCCTGAAAGAGCGGCGTGCGGCTCAGGTCACGCGCCGGGTGCAAGACCTCTACCAGTTTCTCGAACGGCACGTCCTCATGCGCGTATGCGCCGAGCGCAGTCTCTTTCGCTCTGCGCAGCAGTTCACGAAAACTCGGATTGCCCGCGAACTCCGTCCGCAGTACCAGTGTGTTGATGAAGAACCCGATCAGCGGCTCCGTCTCATTTCGATTGCGGCCCGCGCTGGGGACGCCGATATTGATTCCATCTTGCCCCGTGTAACGCCAGAGCAGGAGTTGAAACACGGCCAGCATCGTCATGTAGAGGGTCGCGCCCTCCGTGTTGGTCAAAGCCCTGATCTTCTCCGTCAGGCTCAGAGGAAAGCTGAAGATTTCAGCCGCCCCGCCAAACGTCTGCATCGGCGGGCGCGGCCTATCCGTCGGCAGGTTGAGCACAGCGTCTTCCCCGTAATTCAACTGGCGCTTCCAGTAAGACAGATGCGCGTCGAGGATTTCGCCCTGAAGCCAATGGCGTTGCCAGTAGGCGAAGTCCGCGTACTGGATTTCCAATTCAGGGAGCGGCGACGGCTTGCCCGTCGCATACGCCTGATACAGAACAGTCATTTCGTCCATCAGCACGCGCATCGACCAGGCGTCCGAAACAACATGGTGCATAGTGAAGAGCAGCATGTGCTCTTCCTCTGCGAGCCGCAGCAGTCCGACCCTGAGCAGCGGCCCCCGCTCCAGATCAAAAGGCCGTCCCCCTTCTTCACCCGCAAGTCGCCGCACCTCTTTCTCCTGCTCATCCAGAGGCAGACGGCTGAGGTCTGTCACAGGGATGTTGATCGGATAGGCGCTTGAGATGACCTGCACCGGCTGCCCGTCGATAGTCGTAAAGGTCGTGCGCAGAACTTCGTGCCGCCGGACTATCTCGGTGATGGTTTGCTCAAGCGAAGTGACATTGAGCGGGCCGCTCATGCGCGCCGCAACAGGCATGTTATAAGCAGTTCCATCGGGCTCAAGCTGCGCCAGGAACCAGAGCCGCTGCTGCGCAAACGAGAGCGGTAGATCTCCATCTCGACTAACCCTCACTATCGGCGGCGCGATTAGCCCTTCACCCGTCTCCAACGCTTCATCGATCTCTTTCGCTAAATTCCAAACGGTCGGCTGCTCGAACAGGCGACGCAAAGAGATGTCCACGTAGAATAGCTCTCTCACTCGCGAGATCACCTGCGTCGCCAACAGCGAATGCCCTCCCAACTCGAAGAAGTTGTCTCTCCTCCCGACCCTCTCCACCTTCAACACTTCCTGCCAGATGCCTGCCACCTTCCGCTCTGTCTCCGTCGCGGGCTCTTCGTACTGCTCCTCCAACTCGGGTCTTGCTCCATCTGGCGCGGGCAACGCACGACGATCGATCTTCCCGCTCGGCGTCAGCGGCATCTCCTCCATCTGGACGTAGATACCCGGCTGCATATACTCCGGCAACCGCTCCTTTGCGTGCTCCCGCAGTTCCGTCGTCGTT
>DATDFK010000058.1:0-11736 GCA_036522655.1 Pyrinomonadaceae bacterium
AAGCCTGCGTTCTCTCCGCTCGCTTCCAGATAGTTGTTGATGATCTTGAAGGGGCCGGGCCCGTTCCATCCCCAGATCGCCTGGCTGTCGTTGCTCTTGTGATGAATCTCCGAGATATAGCAGTTGATAATCTCTGTATAAGAGGAATTCAAAGCGATGGCGCGGATGGTCTCCTGTGTGGGGAAGGCATGGATGTAGCAGCGGTCGAGGACGAGATGATGAGGAATCATCTGGAGAGAGTTCTGGCTGGCGGAGCCATCGCCCAGGAGGATGATGTCTCGGAGGAGAGCGGAGGCATCGCGGGGAGAGATTTCGAGGCCGACGAGGCGATAGTGATGAGCGAAGGGAGCGGTCAAAAGAGCGGGCTGATTATTGCCAGGAGAGAGGAGTTTAGGCATCAAGGGAGCGTGAGCGGGAGAGACGCGCTGGGAGGCGGAGGGGAGTTGTGAGAGGGCGGAGGACTGGATAGTGATGAAGTCCTCGGAGGCGGGTTTGGCGGGGAGGGTGAAGGGGCCGGTGTAGGTGGCTCCTGCTTCCAGGATGATCGTGTCGCCGGGATTGGCAGAGTTGAGGGCCGCCTGTAAATTGCCTCCCGCTGGCACAACGAGCGTGGCGGCGGAAGTTGTCCGAATAACTCCAAAGCTTGTGAGTAAGAATGCTGAGAGGAGGAGAGCGAAACGCAAGCTTGAGCGAAGGGTGTAGGATAAGAGAGCCTTCGGCCCGCACGTAATAATCATTTATCAACCTCACTTCGGTAGCCGGACTATCTCCAAAACAGGGGTTCAGAGATTCCTTGGCTTTGCGTCCCTGCCTCGCGGCAGGTTTGCCTTTAATCGGTGATGACTTCGCGCTCTATCGTGAGAGCACGCTTGATGTGTGGTGGTGGAGCGTAGATGAGAAAACGCACACGCCAAGACCGGAGCCGTGATGCAGAGAACAGGCGGCAACCGTTTCTGCTCGGGCGACGGTTCTAGGCGCGTCAGTTGTATGGTTGAATTGAAGTGAAAAGGAGAGGCGGCAAGACGTGGAACCAGCAGGCGCTAAGGGCTAGCAGGTGGTGAGTGGTTCCAACCCATGCTTCACACTCTCTCTCGTGTGAGAGGACGCTCACTCGCGAGTCTCTCTTTAAAAGAGACTCGTGACAAGGCGTGCGGCACTTATGCGCCGCGCCTATTTACGAGCGAGTTTGAAGCTAAGGCTTTCTCCAGATCGCCTTCGGCAACCAGACAATCTCTCCTCAAAGCGCGTCTTCGGTAGAAACTCGCGCGCTTTTAGTTGAGATTCACGGCTTTGCGTCCCTGCCTCGCGGCAGGTTTGCCCTTATCGTGTGCAATCATCCTTGTTGCGAAAGATCGGTGGTCGCTCTACGGTCAACCGAAGTCGACCACAGCAGCAATTTGATTAAACGATATTTACTTCTGTTTGTCAATCACTTTTAAAAACACATTTTAGCCCCTAAAAATAAGGGTTTTCGGCGACCTGGTAGCCGGACGGTTCGGGACTTATGGCCAGCTGTCCGGGGCTGGAGTTCAGGTGCTAAAGAAGCCGCGCGCGCAGAGCTTTCAGAGCAGATCAACAACGGCAACTCACCTTAGATCATCACTCCTTGACGACTAAGAACGAGGGCGTGACGGCGTCCGAGTCCGGCAGCTCGCGGCTGATCGAGAGTCCCTGTCGCTCAAGCTCGCGTCGCACCATCCCTTCCGTTTGAAAAACTTCGCGCGCCGCCGTCAGACGACCCGTCGGCTGTCTTCCCGTCATACCGTAGAGCGCGCCCGCATACAGCACGCGCACGGAGTAAACCACCTGGCCGAAGTCGCGCGCCCGGACGGACTGGGCCAACTGGCGCAGGTAGAAGCGCGGGTGATGAATCTTGAGCAGCAGCGCCCCGCCGCGCCTGAGCACGCGCGCAATTTCCGATAGCGTCTGCACATTATCAGTGTAGGGGAGAACCAGGCGGCAGATGACCAGATCGAAGATGCCCGAAGCATAGGGCAGATGCTCGGCTGAGCCGCGCACGAATCGGACGCGGGCCGTGGGCGCGTGGGCGGCGTAGAGCTGGCGACCGGCGTGGCCCACGTCCTGCGCGGGGTCTAGGCCGAATCCGCGCGCGCCCATGTCGGTCACAAAGGGGAGAAGCTGCTGGCCTGCGCCGCAGCCCACGTCGAGCACGCGCGAAATATCCATGCCTGCGACCGCGTCGAGCAGTGTGCGGGCGCGCGTGGGGTCGGCGATAAAACGCGCCCATGCCCCGCGAATATATTGATCGTATTCGTCACGTCCGATCAAGGATTGTCTCTCTTCGTCTGTCGGATTTGACGCGCGCGGCGTCAGAGCGTCAGTTCAGGTCGGGCGGGCAGCGCGTGAAAGATTCACTTTTCGCCGCTCACGTAGGCGGATTCCGTTCGCGGAGTCCAGGGGAAGCGCTCGGCCAGTTGGCGCGCGAGGAATTCGCTGTAGACGCTCGCGCCGCCCGGCGTCAGGTGCATCTCGTCGACGAAGCTCACCTGATTGATTCCATCCACCGCGCGAAAATCGAAGAAGCTCATGCCCTCTGTCTCTACAATGCGTTGAATCTGCGGGTCAAGCGCGTACTCTTCCCGCAAAGGCATGGCGACAAAGATGACGCGCACGTTATGGCTGCGTGCGAGGCTGATCAATCGTTGCAGGCGTTGATACCTCGGCGCGGAAGAAGCGTCGTTGTCTACGCCCGCGCTCTTCTTCATGGCCTTCTGCGTTCTGTTCATGACCTGCGCGCTCTCGCGATAGTTCGGGATCAGGTCGTCGAGCACACGCGTACGCACGCGCATGCGATTCGCATAAGCGGAAGACAGATCGGCCAGCAGGAAGTCTGCGCGATTATCGAAATCCAGCAGGTCGTGCGAGAACAGTTCTGGAATGTCCGAGGCGCTCGTGTAGTTGTGCGCCAGTCGCGCGGGCACGGGCGGCAGATCGTCCTGCAAATCTTTGGCGGCGAAGCAGACGATCAAAACGTCGGGCAGACGGTTCGTGTCCACGAAGTAGTGCTTGAAGGCGTAGTACCAATCGGGCAGAGCGGTCGCGTCGGGAAAGACGCGCCCGACGCTCAATGGGCCCAGGCGTCTGGCCTCCATCTCTCTCTCGAAGATTCCGGGGTCAACGCCGTACCTGATCATAGAGTTCGAGATAAAGAGGACTTTCGTGCCACGGCTCTCCGTCATCTTTTTGGAGATTTCCGGTATCTGTCGAATGTGCGTGACATCGAGCGAGAGCGATTTCTCACAGACGCGCACGACGAACTCGCCTGCCACCAAGACCAGCAGGACGACGGCGACGACCCGTAGCTCGTTTCTAAAACTGGAAGTAGATGAAGACATTGCTGACAGGCGGAGCAAAGAACCACAACATCAGTGCACAGTAGCTATAGGCGGCGGCGCGCACCCACCAGTGCGTCCCGGTCAGGCGCAGAAGGTCTTGCTTGCGCTCAAGCCAGAATTCGTAGACGACGAGCGGCCCGGCGAAGAAAACGATCATCGCCAGCGCCGAGGACGCGAGCGGAGTCATGCGGAAATCGGTCGCCATCCTCGACAGCATCCCCCACACCTGCGCCATCGATTCGGCGCGAAACAGCAGCCACCCCAGACAGACCAGATGAAACATCAGCACTACTCTCAACGCGTAGCCCATCCACGACGCACGCGCGCCCGCAGGCTTGGCGACCGGCGTGGGCGCAGCCTCCCTGTACTTTTTGAAGAACCGAAAGCGCGGCCAGGAGATTATGCGATAGCCGCAGAGCAGCAGCCCGTGATACAGGCCCCAGAGAATGAACGTCCACGCCGCGCCGTGCCACAATCCGCTGAGCAGCATGACGAGGACGAGCGTGGAATAGAGCCGCCAGCGGGTCGGATGCGCGCCGCCGCGCCGGGCCAACGGCACATAAACGTAGTCGCGGAACCAGGTGGACAGGCTGATGTGCCAGCGGGCCCAGAAGTCCGGCGGCGAGACGGCGAAATATGGAAGGTTGAAATTGGTCGTCAGGTCAATGTTGAGCCAGCGGGCGACGCCCTGCGCGATGGAGGAGTAGCCGGAAAAGTCGCCGTAAATCTGGAAGGCGAAGGCGTAGATGCCGACGAGGCATTCGAGGCCCGTCAGTTGTGACGGGCTCGTGTGAAAGATAGAGTTAGCGATGATCGCAAGGTTATCGCCGACCACGACTTTCTTGAAGAGACCGATGGCGACGTAGTAGAGCCCTTCGCGGAAATCGTCCGCACGCCGCACGCGCGGCTTAGTCAGTTGCGGCAGAAGCTTTCTGGCCCGCACCAGTGGGCCCGCGACCAGATGCGGGAAGAAGCTGACGAAGAGTGCGAAGTCTACGAAATTCTTTTCGTACTTGAAGTCTCCACGATAGACATCGATCGTGTAGCTCATCGTTTGAAAAGTGTAGAAGGAGATGCCGACGGGGAGAAGAAAATTGAGCACGGGCAGCGAAACCGGAAGCCCCAGCGCCGTAAAGAGCCCGCTCAACTCCTGCGAGAAAAACCCGTAATACTTAAAGACGCCGAGCAGTCCGAGCTGCAATGTGATCGAGGTGAGCAGAATCGTTTTCCGCACGCGCTTCGATTCGCTGCGGCCTATGCCGATGGCCGCGTAGTAATCCACCACGGTCGAGAAGAGCATCACGAAGAGAAAGCGCCAGTCCCAGTAAGCGTAGAAGACGTAGCTGGCCGCGAGCAGCATGTAGTTCTGCGCGCGATGCGAGAGCAGGCGGTAGAGCACGAAGACGACCGCGAAGAAGGCCCAGAAGATGTAGCTATTGAAGAGCATGGCGACTTGAGGTTAATCAGCCCTAGACATTCTCTGATTCGGAGACGACGGGCCAGGCTCCGATCGGCTGCAAATCCACATCCGAAGAGCGCGCGGGAGCGGCCGCCACACCAGCGGTTCCTTCAACCACGACCGCGCTCGCATCCTTGCCCTGTCTCGCCGCCGCTATGACAGGAGGAATCGAGAAGCGTCTCTCGACGAGGATGAAGAGCAGCGTGGAGCTGACGAGCGTCAGGAAGAAGAAGACCGGAAGCCCCAGCCAGAAAGCGGCAAGCGAGAGCGAGGGCGTAAGCGGGAGACGCATCAGGGCGACGGCGATGATTTTGAGCGTCAGGCCGTGAATCAGGTAATAAGAATAGCTGATATTGCCGAGCCAGCGCAGCGGCGTCCAGGCGAAAATCCTGCTCGAAAGTGTTCGGGGGCTGAAAGCGGCGAGCGTGAAAATCCAGAAGCCTCCGAACAGAAGTATCATGCGATAGTTCTCGTTGAGGCTTCGGGCGTGCGGCAGAAAAGGGAAAACCTCCGGCATGATGGCGAAAGCGTAGTAGAGTGGGAAAATCAGGGCGAGGATGATATACACGGCATAGTCGATGCGCCCGGTCACCCTGCGATCAAGCTCGTATGTATAGGTCGCTTCAAAAAGCAGGATGCCCGAGATGAACATGATGAAATGAATGCGCCCATAGGATGTGCCGACATAGCAGTAAACAGTGTAGAGAAACGCCAGTATGAGAAAGAAGATGACTCTTTGCCTTCCCGGCCAGCGTCGCATACGCAGGCCCACTACCAGCAGCGGGATGAAGAGGTAGAAGAAGAACTCGTAGCTCAGAGACCATGAGACCGTGATGACGGGATGGATGTCGAAGACTCCGGGCAGCAGCAGTACGTTCTCGACGAGATAGATGCCGGCGCTCAAAGGCTCAGCCGGGATACGGCTCTCCGCAGGGTAGAGCGCAGAGAGCACGAGGTAAACGGCAAAGACGCACAGGAACGTGGGATAGATGCGCTCGATGCGCCGCCGGATAAACTTGGCGTAGTTGCTGTACTTCCTGATCGTCCAGCCGTAGATCAGATAGCCGCTCAGGACGAAAAAGAGATCGACGCCCGAGAGCCCTATGGTTCCCACAAACTCCGAGACGGCGAAGCTGTAGGAATGCGCCGCGAGCCAGGGCTTGAAGAGCGCGTGATAATGGACGAAGAAGACGAGCAGCACGGCAAAGCCGCGCAACCCCTCCATCGGCAGATTGCGATCAGGGCTATTGACATTGCCCAGCTCGTAAATCCGCGCCAATCGCTCGCCAATTCTCATAATCTCTTAAGCAAATTCAAACAGGGATGGAAAGGTAAGGATGAAGGCGGAAGGATGAAGGATGAAAGAAATGCTTTTCATTCTTCATTGCTTTTACTTCATCCTTCATCCTTCCGCCTTCATCCTTGCTCTCAGAAAAGCGTGTAGATGAATGGAGCGAGCGCGGAGCTTTCGGCGAAGATCAGCAGCGCGCCGAAGAGCAGCATGACCACCACGATGGGCAGCAGCCAGAACTTTTTCCGTTCCCGCAAAAAGGCCCATAACTCAGCCAGTAAAGACATTGACAACCCTCCTGCCAGAGATCAAATTCCTACGCGACGCCCGCCGGTTCAGGGAGCACATGCGCCGACAGTATATTGAGGATACTTGGTTTGCAACGCGGGGCATAGCGATTGATAAAGAATATCGGCAATGGCCCGTGCCCCCTGCGGTGTGTAGTGAATGAAATCGTAGAAATAACGGGAGGTCTTTGGCAATTCCCTTGCCAAATCGATAACTAGAATACCTTTCTCGCGCCCCACATGTCTAGTAGAATCATTGTAGACCTCCAGTAGTTCCCAGTACATTTTACCAGTTTGGTACGGCCCTGCGGCCTGGACTCTTGCCAGATCAACGCCCGTCACATCGTCGGTGCCGAATCCGGCCAGCATCGGCTGCGTAACGAAGACGGGCTCTATCCCCTCGCGGCGGCAGATGTCGGCGAGCCTTCTTAATCGCCCCTCGTAATCCTTCAAATACTGGCCGCTATATGCGGCGATATACTCTTTTTCAGCCTCCTCGGAAACGTCCAAATATCCCTGCTTTTGCAAATCCAACTGATGATGCAGGAGTCCTGCCTGATATGCCGTCAGGCTGCGGTACAGGTTAAGAGCCAGCGCCGCGACCTCGCTGTAAGCCGACAGCGATTTGACGAAAGCCCTGAATGATTCAAAGTGTATGCCGCTCCTGACGTTCTCCGCATCCCACCCGGAGATGGAACTGAGGGCGATGTCATTGACTCCGACCAGAAACAACGCGACCTTCGGATGAAGCGGCACGATGTAGTCCTCCAGCAGCACCAGATGCCCGTGCGTCGAATGCCCGTCGAGGCCCGCGTTGTTGATCCACACGGGTCGAAAGGATTTTTCAAGGCGCTGGCCGAGGCGGGCCGTCCAAGTCTGGTCTTCGTTAAGGAAGAAGCACTGTGTCGTGCTGCCGCCGATGGTCACGATCGTCAGCCGTTCGCGAAAGTCTGCGGGCGGGTTCTCGCCACGGAAGCCGAGCGCGTTCCTGACGACGGTCACTTCCGGGTCTAGGCTCTTGATGATGTCGTTTTTGACGTGTGTGGTCTTGTTGGTTTGCAGGACGATGCGATTGCCCTTGATGCGCGCCTGGAAGGGATTATGGAGGCGCAGGAGCAGCTCCAACAGTAGGAGGGCGACGAGGATTCCAAGGAGCAGGAGCAAGAGGTTGATGGCAGCCGAGCGCAGCCTTGAAGGTCGCCTGCGCCTGACCTCTACAACCGCAGCATCTGGCATCACCTCTGGAATACTCCTTCAGAACCCTCGCTCAAACTGCTCTTTCGTCTGCCGCGTCTTCTCGCGCGCAATCCAGTAGCTCTCTCGTCGCTTGCCGCGACGGTTCAACACGTCGCGCCCGAACAGTCTGGACAGGATGCCGTACGGAGTCACGATGCCGTAGAACATCAAGAAGAGCAGGATGCGGCTGTTGACGTAGCCGAGCACGTAGGCGAGGCGCATCCACGCGTGATGAAAGGCGCGCGCGAGCGGCGGAATGAGCAACCCCGTCAACACAAGCGCAAGAGCAAGGCCCGCGAAGACGACGGCTCTGGTTTGATGATGACGGTAAAAGCTGAAGGCGGAGAAGAGCGCCAGCACAGCCGCCACGATCAGCGCCGTCTTGCGAGCCTGCGCATCTGTCACAGCCTGACCGCCCCCCGCTGCCTGGCCTTTCTCTTTAGTCAAGCTGAAACTCCTCCTGCCAGCTCATGTCTTCCGCAAGCGCGCTCTCGGCCTGCTCCTGTTTCTCAAGCACGAAGTCTTCCATCACGAGCACGTCCATCTCCGTCCGCATGAAGCAGGTGTAAGCCTCCTGCGGCGTGCAGACGATGGGCTCGCCCCTCACATTGAAGGAGGTGTTGACGACGAGCGGGCAGCCCGTCAAGCGCCCGAAGGCTTCGATCAGGTCGTAGTAGAGCGCGTTCTCTTCGCGGCGCACGGTCTGAATGCGCGCCGAGTAGTCCACGTGCGTCACAGCCGGGATGCTTGAGCGCGGCACGTTGAGCTTGTCGATGCC
This sequence comes from Pyrinomonadaceae bacterium, assembly GCA_036522655.1. GTDB lineage: Bacteria > Acidobacteriota > Blastocatellia > Pyrinomonadales > Pyrinomonadaceae > DASQYE01. The sequence goes on from DATDFK010000058.1 coordinate 8,408, forward strand.
GAAAAGGCTCTGCTCCTCGCTGGTCATGGCGCGACGCTCGCGCGCGACGACGGGCGCGACCAGCAGCATGTAGGGCGAGTCAGCATCCATCTCGAAGAAGTCCGCGACACGCTCTCTCAAGACCGCAGGCGCGAAGGGACGGAAGGATTCACGGAACTTGATCTTGAGATTCATCTGCGACTGCATGCGTGGCGAACGAGGGTCTCCGAGGATAGAGCGAGCGCCCAGTGCGCGCGGCCCAAACTCCATGCGGCCTTGAAACCACCCGACGACCTTCTCGTCCGCGAGCAGCCGCGCGATCTTCTCGACCAGCGCGGCGCGATCAAGACGGCGATAGCTCGCCCCCGTCGCATCCAAAAACGACTGTATCTCATCGCTCTTGAAAGATGGGCCCAGGTAAGCGCCGTTCATCCCGTCCGTGCGACCACGGCACACATCCTCCGTGCTGCGAGGGTTTCCCAGATATTGATACCAGACCGAAAGCGCAGCGCCGAGCGAGCCACCGGCATCGCCCGCCGCCGGTTGAATCCAGACCTTCTCGAACGGCCCTTCACGCAGGATGCGACCGTTGCCGACGCAATTGAGCGCAACGCCTCCGGCCAAACACAAATTGCGCTCGCCCGTCTCACGATGAACGTGGCGCGCCATACGCAGCATCGCCAGCTCCGTCACTTCCTGAACCGAGCGCGCCAAATCCATGTGCCTCTGCGTCAGCTCGGTTTCGGCGCGGCGCGGTGGGCCGTCGAACAGCTTGTCGAAGGCAGCGTTGGTCATCGTCAGGCCCTGGCAATAGTTGAAGTATTTCATGTTGAGCCTGAGCGAGCCGTCCTCGCGCAGGTCAACCAGCTCGTCCAGAATCCTCTGCACGTAGCGCGGCTCGCCGTAAGGAGCGAGGCCCATCACTTTGTACTCGCCCGAATTGACCTTGAAGCCGGTGTAGTAGGTGAAGGCGGAATAGAGCAGCCCGAGCGAGTGCGGGAAATGAAGCTCGCCCAGCAGGTGCAGCTCGTTGCCCCTGCCATAGCCGTAACTACTCGTGGCCCACTCGCCCACGCCATCCATCGTCAGCACAGCCGCCGACGCGAAAGGCGAGGGGAAAAAGGCGCTCGCAGCATGCGACTCGTGATGCTCTGTAAAGAGCACCTTGCCTTTGTATCCGGCATGCTTTGCGACCTGCTCGCGTATCCACAGTTTCTCGCGCAGCCAGAGCGGCATCGCCATCAGAAACGAGCGAATCCCGCTCGGCGCATAGTCCAGATAGGTTTCCAGCAGGCGCTCGAATTTCAAAAGCGGCTTATCGTAGAAGGCTATGAGGTCAACTTGGGGGCCTTCGATGCGGGCTTCGCGCAGGCAGAACTCGACGGCCTGCGCGGGAAAACGGTGGTCGTGCTTCTTGCGCGAGAAACGCTCTTCCTGCGCGGCGGCGACGATCTCTCCGTCGCGCACAAGGCAGGCCGCAGAGTCGTGGTAATAAGCTGAGATACCAAGAATGTACATGTGTGAAAACTTCAGGCCCGGCAGAGGCCAGCGCCCCAGGTGAAGCCCGCGCCGAAGGCCGGAAGCAGGAGGTAATCTCCCTCCTCTATGCGTCCCGAACGACGCAAGGTATCGAGCGCCATCCCCATCGAAGCCGACGAAGTATTACCGTAATCTTCCAAGACCGTGACCACGCCTCCGCCTTCGGTCGGAAAGCGCAGGCCGCGCGCCACGTGCGCCAGCAGGTTCGCGTTGGCCTGATGCGGAACCATCCACCTGACGCTGTTCGGCGCAAGCTCGTGGCGCTCAAGCACGGCCTGGCACGCGGCCGTGATCTTGCGCGAGGCGTGTAGAATCACCGATTGGCCCACCATGCGCGGGTTGTAGTCAATCGCCTGCTCAGCATTGCTCTCAAGCTGTCGCGTCGTCCCGAACTCCGTGCCCGGACAACGTATGCCGAGATCGTCGACGAAAGACCCGTCGGTCGCGAGCATGATGTCTATCACCTCAAGCGCAGCCTCGCGGGGCTCGCCCGAGACGATGAGCGCCGATGCGCCGTCTCCGAAGAGCATCGAAGTCGTGCCGGAGGCGGGAGAGAGATCGAGCCAGGCGGACTGAATCTCCGCGAGGCAGATGGCGACGTTGCGCGCCGTGCCCGACGCAATGAGCGCGCGGGCCAGTTGTAATCCGTAAAGCGCGTTGCAGCACGTGCCGCGAATATCGAGGCAGGGAATCTCGCCCAAGCCCATACTCTTCTGCACGGAAGGCGCGCTGCCCGGAATGAAGCGGTCGGGCGTCATCGTGCCGAACAGCAGGTAATCGACATCCCCTTTCTCAAGGCCCGCGTTTTCCAGAGCGAGGCCGAGCGCGGCGGAGCCGAGCGAGCTTGTGGTCATACCCGTCCGGGCCCAGCGGCGACGACGTATGCCTGAGGATTTGAATATCTGCGCCGCCTCAAGCCCGAGCTGCGCGGCGATCTCTTCGTTGGTCACGACGGCGTCCGGCACGCTCATTCCCGTGCCGACAATATAAGCTTTCACGGCTTTTTAACCTTTGCGTGATTCGACGTACTTCTCAATGGTTTCAATGGTCTGAAAGTTTGCCGGATTCACATCCGCGTCCGATACCTTGATGCCACACTCTTCTTCGAGCACGGCGACGAAATCGATCAGCGCGAAACTATCGAGCACACCCGAGCGGAAGAGATCATCACTTGATTTCGGCTGCTCAACCCCTGCGCTCTGCGCGCTCTGGTTGAGAAAATCCATGACACCTTGTGGCAAAGCCATAACGTTTTCAGTCGCTCCTTTATTGGTTCTACGAAAATTTTGCTGCCTCTAAAGCTCCCTGTAAGCGGGTAGGCTAGTTTAACATAAAGAGCTTATTTGAGCTTTCCGTGCGAAGAGAGGACGGAGGGGGAAAGCGCCGCTTCCAGCGCATCCATGTCGCAGCCTATATCCCTGCCGTCGGTTCCGCGCCCCTTGTAACGGCTCGTCGCCGCCAGGCGATAGTTCCCTCCTCGCCAGTCAACGAACTTCAATTCGCCCAACCCGAAAGGATAAAAATTGTCCGGCGGATACCGGCTCGCGTCCGCCCCCGCGATGACATTACGCCTGATGACTGCTCGCGGGAAAAACCAGTTGATAGCACGCATCCCGATACCCTGTCCCTGCCCCGTTATCCCGTAATCATTATGCTGCACTATGTTGTTGGTCATCACAAACCCGCTTGATGGGCCCACATTGTTCACCGTCACATACGCCGATACCGCACTCCCACTGTGCATCACCGTGTTGTGATCCACCACCACTCCCGTCGTCGTCGTCACCTGCAAGAAAATTCCACTCCCCCCC
>DATDFK010000059.1:0-71467 GCA_036522655.1 Pyrinomonadaceae bacterium
CTGCGCCTCCGACAATGGCCAGAAAGACTATGCCGATGAAGATTTCCGACATCCCCAGCGCCTTACCCGTACCCTCGGCAGCGCCCACCAGAATCTCGCTCATCCACGCCGCGAGCACGGACGCGCCGAGCAGGCTGCCAATGGCGCGCGGCAAGCCCCACCTCTCTTCTTCGTGCGCGTGCCCCTCCCCTCCTTCGACGCTCGCGAAAGAGCCTCTGTGCGTCTTGAGTGAGAACAGCAGGTAAAGCCCGTAGGCCAGGAGCAGCAGGATAGCGATGCCGATGTTCAGAAGTCGCTCCTGCCTTACGACGCCCTGCGGTGCGACGTAGCGGCTGAAGGCTGAGGGGACGGCCATGCTGACGGCGGCTACAAACATCATCGTGCTATAGGCGCGTGTGGCTAACGGATTGAATCGCTGCTCGTGATGACGCAAGCCCCCCAGCAGGAAGGAGACGCCGAGCGCGAGCAACAAGTTGGCGAGAATGGCTCCAACCAGCGAGGCCCGTACCATCTCCAGATAACCCGCCTTCAATGCCACCAGAGAAATAATCAGTTCCGGCGCGTTGCCGAAGGTTGCGTTCAGCAGGCCGCCCACAGCATCACCCGTACGGATCGCCAGCTGTTCGGTCGCGCTCACGATCAGGGCCGCGATGGGAAGGATAGCCAGCGCCGCGGAAAAGAAGATGACAGGCGCAGGCACAGCGCCCGTGTGTTCCAAGGCGACCGTGACGGGCACAAAGACAAAGAACCAGTTGATCGGAGTCCGCAGAAAGTGGCTCAGCGGCGCGTCAAGTTGTCCCACAGCATCGTGATTCATCTTCCCTCTTCGCTTTCTCCTTCCGAAACAACTCCTGCTCATCTTCCCCTACGTAAACAGCACCCTGCTCAGCAAGAGCGCGATGAGGATAGAAGAGATCATCGTCACCATCCCCGGCAGCATGAAACTATGGTTGAGCAGGTACTTGCCGATACGGGTTGTGCCCGTCTGATCGAATGAAACGGCGGCGAGCACCGTGCCGTAGGTCGGCAGGAAGAAGAGTCCGGCGGCAGCCGGATAGAAGGCTATCAGCAGCGGAGTGGGAAGTCCCAAAGCCTGTCCCACAGGCATCAGTAAGGAAACGGTCGCGGCCTGGCTGAAGAGCATGGTCGAGAGGAGGAACATGCCTGCGGCAAACGCCAGCGGGTAGAGCTTGACGAGGTCGGCGATGCCGCCCACGATGAAAGCGCGGTTGCCCTCGAAGAAGGATGAGCCGAGCCATGAAACGCCCAGAATGCAGATGATCGCCGTCACGCCGCTTCGCATGATGGTTCCCTTGAGAGTGGCTTCGGGCGAGGCATTGAAGAGAATCATCGTCAATCCTGCGACGGCGATCATGACAATCATAATCGCGTACCCCATGCTCACCTGATCTGTGTCTACCACACCGCTCTTGACGACTTCGTAGGCCGGGCGCAAGGAAGGAAAGATGCCGATCAGCACCACGAGAGCGATGCCCGCCAGAAAGAGAGCCGCCGACCCGCGCGCGTGCGCCAGCCGTTCCCCGTGCATTTCCGGCAACGCCTCGGCAGGCTTGACCTCGCCGTTCAAGAGCCGTCGCTGGTATTCAGGATCATCGCTCAGCCGCTTACCTCGCCACGCGACAGACAACGCGCCGAGGAGGACGGCGACAAACGTGGATGGGACAATGACCATCAACAGGCGCGGTAGAGAGATGTTACTTGCCGCAAGGATGCCGAGCATGGCCACTGTGGCTGCCGAAATGGGAGAGGCGATGGCCGCTTGAAAACCTGCGATGACGCTGATTGACATGGGCCGCTCAGGCCGCACATCTCCTTTGCGCGATACTTCGGCGATGACAGGCAGGAGCGCGTAAATGACATGCGTCGTTCCCGAAGCAAAGACCAGTAGATAAGTGGCGACCGGGGCGATGAAAGTGATGTACTGCGGGTGTCGGCGCATGACGCGTTCGGCAACCGACACCATGTAGTCGAGTCCCCCGGCGGCCTGCATCGCGGCGAGCGCCGTAATGACCGCGATAATCATGCCGAGCACTCCCTGCGGAGGGCCACCCGGCGGCAGCGCGAAGACGAAGACGAAGATTGCAAGCCCAATGCCTGCGACCGTGCCGAGCGCTATGCCGCCGAGGCGCGCACCGACGAGGATGCAAGCCAGAAGGATGAAGAGTTCGATCCAGATATTCATTATCGAGCGAGCCGTCCGCCTTCACGGACTATTAGAGATGTTTGCAAAAGACTGTACGGAAGCTGCTCAGGTCAGTACCGCCTAAGGTCTCGGGCGGGTGTTTAGCCGAGTCAAGACCCGCCCGGCTTAAGCAGGCGGTACTGACCTTACGTTCAATCGCAAACCGCTCTAGTAGCTGTAGAACATTTTTTGAATCTCTTCTTTAGAGTGCTGCCTGAGCAGTGCCAGTGAGAGCAGAATCCGTGCCTTTTGCGGATTAAGCTCATCGGATGCAATGAAGCCCAATTCATCATCGTTCACTTCCACATTGCGCCCGACCGAGCCGGTTGCCACGCGGCTGCTTCTCACGACCAGCACACCCTTCTTAACTGCACGGGCGGCGGCTTCCAAGCTGGCTTTGTTCATGTTGCCATTGCCCACGCCCGCGATGACGATGCCCTTCGCGCCGCTCGCCGCCGAGGCATCAATCAAGTCCGGCGACATATCGGCGCAGGCGAAGGCGATGTCTACGCGCGGCAGTTTGGTCACATTAGAGATGTCGAATTCGCTCCCGGTCGTGTGCTTCCAGACAGGGCTGTTGTAGAAATCGTTTTTGCCGTAGCTGGCAATCCCGACCACGCCGCGCAATGGAGACATAAAGGTCTGGATGGCCGTCGTGCTCGTTTTGGTCAGAGAATGTGCCGCATGAATCCAGTCGTTCATCACAACCAGCACACCCCGGCCACGGGCCGCCGGGTCAACGGCCACGCCGACGGCGTTGTAGAGGTTCAGCGGCCCGTCCGCACTGACCGCCGTTGAGGGCCTCATTGAGCCCACCATCACCACAGGCTTGTCGCTTTTCACCACCAGGTTGAGGAAGAAGGCAGTCTCCTCCATCGTATCCGTGCCGTGCGTGACGACGATGCCGGTTATGTCATCCTCGGCCAGTAGTTGGTTGATGCGCTTGGCCAGGGTGAGCATGATGTCAAACGACATGTCCTGCGAGCCGACATTGGAAATCTGCTCGCCCTTGACGTTGGCCAAATCCTTGATCCCAGGAACGGCGGCGAGCATCGCGTCGATGGTCACAGCGCCGGAAGTGTAACCGGCCTGCGTCCCCGTCGCGGCGGCCCCGGCGATGGTTCCACCCGTCGCTAAAATCACGATGTTCGGCTTCTTCGCCTGTGCCGCCGAAACCTGCGCGCAAAGGATTGTGAGAAGAATCAGAAGAAGAGATTTTGTTTTGTTTGTTTTCATGATACGCCTCCTTTTCATTCCGAGGTGAATGAAAGCTCGTTTATGGCTCGGCTCGACTGCATCATTCAACTCTTCAAAATGCCTTGAGTCCTTCGGCCCGAAACTGCTCGCACGCCCGCTCCACGGCCTCGGGTGTCGAAGTCTCCAGATGGTCGAGCGTGTAATCGAGTCCGAGTTCCTTCCATTTGAATCTTCCCATCTGGTGAAAGGGCAACACGTCCACCCGCTCGACGTTACCCAGGGCGGCGGCAAACCGCGCCACCCGCGTGATGTCCTCGGCGTCGTCAGTTAGTCCGGGCACTAGCACGAAACGTAACCAGACGGGACGCCTGCGCTCTGCCAGACGGCGAGCGAAATCGAGGGTCGGGCCGACTTCCTTTCCGGTCAACTGGCGATGGCGCTCGGCGTCCCACGCCTTTATATCCAGCAGCACGAGGTCTATCTTCAACAGCTCCTCGTCCGTGAGGCGTTCGCCCAGGTAACCGTTAGTGTCCAGGGCGGTGTGGATGCCCATCCCCTGCACGGCGGCAAACAGGCGGACGGCGAAACGATCCTGCATCAAAGGCTCGCCGCCGCTTAAGGTGAACCCGCCCGACATGATTTTCAGTCCGTAACGATACTTACGCAGCTCCTCTGTGGCGCGCTCTAAAGTCACGGCTGTCCCGTTCGTCATATTCCACGTGTCCGGGTTATGGCAGTAGAGGCATCGAAACTGGCATCCGGCTGTCCACCCGACGACCCTCACGCCCGGCCCGTCAACGGTCGAGCCCGTGGTGAATGAATGAAGGAAGCCCATGTCTCCGGTCACGAGCGCTCTCTTGACGGCGGATTCCGGCACGTCCCGGCCCTGACCCACGCGAAGCTCGAAAGGGCTTTTCGCGCTGAGAGGTGCAGTTTGTACAGTCTGCTCTGCGCTCATATCGTCGCCTGCCCTCCGTGGAAAGTGCGGTTGATGACATCCATCTGCTGCTCGCGCGTCAGGCGTATGAAGTTCACTGCATACCCGGAGACACGTATCGTCAGGTGCGGATAATTCTCTGGATGCTCCATCGCATCCAGTAGCATGTCGCGGTTCAGCACGTTCACATTCATGTGAAAGCCCGTCGAGCCGAAGAACGCATCGAGCACGCCTCGCAGGTTTGTGATACGGTCTTCCGGGACTCTTCCCAGGCCCTCCGGGATCAACGAGGCCGTGAGAGAGATGCCGTCGGCTGCGTCGCGATAGGGAATCTTGGCGACCGACGCGCCAGAGGCATGTATGCCATGACTGTCGCGCCCGTGCATCGGATTAGCGCCCGGCGCAAAGGGCTCTCCCATCCTTCGCCCGTCGGGGGTATTGCCGGTGCTCTTGCCGTACACGACGTTCGAGGTAATCGTGAGAATGGACTGCGTGTGGGTGGCGTTTCGATAGGTGGGATACTTCCGCAGCTTCCACATAAAGGTGCTGACCAGCCACGAGGCGAGTTGGTCAACCCGGTCATCGTTGTTGCCGAACTTTGGGAAATCGCCTTCCGCCTGATAGTCAGTTATCAAGCCCGTCTCGTCGCGTACGACTCGCACTCGCGCGTGGCGAATCGCCGACAGGCTGTCGGCGACGACCGACATACCGGCCATGCCGAAAGCCATCGTCCTCAGCGGGTTGTAATCGTGCAGCGCCATCTCTATGCGCTCGTAGGCGTACTTGTCGTGCATGTAGTGGATGACATTCATGGCGTTGACGTAGACGCCCGCGAGCCACTCCATCATTCTTTCAAACCTGTCAACGCAATCATCGAAGTCAAGGTACTCTCCCTCGACCGCGCCGATGTTTGGGCCAATCTGCTCGCCTGTGATCTCATCGCGGCCTCCGTTGATGGCATAGAGAAGACACTTGGCGAGGTTGGCCCGCGCGCCGAAGAACTGCATCTGTTTGCCGACCTGCATGGGAGAGACACAACATGCGATGGCCCCGTCATCGCCCAGCGCGCGGCGCATGATCTCGTCGTTTTCGAATTGAATGGAGCTGGTGTCTATCGCCACGCGCGAGGCGAAGCTGCGAAACCCTTCGGGCAGGCGCGGGTTATACCAGATGGTCAGGTTCGGCTCAGGGGCTGGGCCCAGGTTGTAGAGCGTCTGAAGGAAGCGAAAGCTCGTCCTTGTCACAAGGGGCCGCCCGTCGTCTCCCATTCCGGCAATCGACTCTGTGACCCAGGTGGGATCGCCCGCGAAAAGCTCGTCGTACTCCGGCGTGCGCAGGAAACGAACGATGCGCAGCTTGATAACGAAGTCGTCAACGATCTCCTGCGCCTCTCGTTCCGTGATCGTGCCCCGGCCCAGGTCGCGCGCGAAGTAGATGTCAAGGAAGGTGGAGGTGCGGCCCAGAGACATCGCCGCGCCGTTCTGCTCCTTGACCGCCGCGAGATACCCGAAGTAGAGCCATTGCACGGCTTCTCGCGCGCTCTCGGCCGGAAGGGAGATGTCGAAGCCGTAAGCGGCGGCCATCTGTTGGAGTTCATGAAGCGCGCGAATCTGCTCGGCCAGTTCCTCGCGTTCGCGAATCACATCCTCGGTGGACATGATCGGGTCTAGCTTGCGCTTCTCCGTCGTCTTTCGCTCGATGAGCCGCGCCACACCGTAGAGCGCCACGCGCCGGTAGTCGCCGATGATACGACCGCGCCCGTATGCGTCCGGCAGCCCGGTCAGGATGTGTGAGCTGCGGCATCGCCTGATGTCCTCCGTGTAAGCATCAAAGACGGCGGCGTTGTGCGTCTTGCGATATTTTGTAAACGCCTCGACCACTTGCGGGTCTGGCTCGTACCCGTAAGCCTTGAGGGCGTTCAAGACCATACGCAGTCCCCCCTGCGGCATGATGGCCCGCTTTAAGGGCGCTTCGGTTTGCAGCCCGACGATGATTTCATTCTCGCGGTCAATATAGCCGGGGCCGTGCGCCGTGATGGAGCTGGGAACCTGCGAGATGTCCAGCACCCCCAGCTTACGCTCTTCGACAAAGAGATCGTTCAGTCTCGCCCAGAGCTTTTGTGTCCGCTCGGTCGCGGGCGCAAGGAAGGAAGCATCTCCCTCATACGGCTCGTAGTTCTGCTGTATGAAGTCGCGAACATTAATCTCCTTCTGCCAGAGACCCGTCCTGAACCCCGCCCAGGCGTGATTCACTTTCTCGCCTGCAACTTCGTGCGGTATGACAGTAGCCATCTCGGTTTCTCCTTACTTTCATCCTTTCACAAAGGGCTCATCTCAATCCGAGCAGCGTCCCCGTGTGGCGTGCGATCATCAGTTCCTCGTTGGTCGGAATCACCCATGCCGAGACACTGCTGTCCCGCGTAGAGATTCGCGGGCCGCCGATAGCGTTTGACTCCGCGTCGAGTTCCACGCCCAGCCAGCGGGAAGCCTCGCAGATGCGCTGGCGTATCTCGGCCGAGTTCTCTCCTATCCCTGCCGTGAACACCAGCCCATCAATGCCACCCAATACTGCTGAGAGCGCGCCGACCTCCTTGGCAACGCGGTAGACGAAGTAATCCACCGCGAGACGCGCTTCCGGTTCACGTCTGCCAAGGAGGTCGCGCATGTCGTTGCTAATGCCGGAAATGCCTATCAGCCCCGACCTCTTGTAGAGAATGGCTTCGACATCCTTGGGGGAGAGATTGAGATTCTGGAAGAGATAGAGAACAACGCCGGGATCGAGCGCGCCCGGCCTGGTTCCCATGCAGAGGCCGTCCAGCGCCGTGAAACCCAACGTGCTGTCAATGCTTCTGCCTCCCAGCATGGCGCACAAACTCGCGCCGCTCCCAAGATGGGCGACGATGACGCGCCCCCCGGCGATCTCAGGCGCTACCTCCGGCAAGACCGAAGCGATGTATTCATAGGACAGCCCGTGGAAACCATATCGCTGCAAGCTTGATTTACAAATGTCGCGCGGAAGCGGTATCACTCCTGCGACCTGTGGGTGTCCGCGATGAAAGCTCGTGTCGAAGCACGCGACCTGCGGCACTTCGGGCAGTCGCTCGAAGACTGCTTCGATGGCCGCCAGATTGTATGGCTGATGCAGCGGAGCAAGCGCGACCAGCTCATAAAGCTCTGCGAGAACCTGCCGGTCAATGAACGTCGGGCCTGCGAACCGCGCCCCTCCATGAACGACACGGTGGCCTACGCCCAACACACGCGCCCCTCCGTAGCTGGAACGCAGCCAACGGGCGAGAGCATCAACTGCGCCGTGTCCATCGCGCACCGCTCCGGCATCCAGCTTCTGACTGTCGAGGCTGTGCCCGTCCTGGTCTTTGACCAGAAAGCGTGGTGCTGTTCCTATGCCTTCAATTTGTCCGCGAGCCGCGAGTCGCCAGCCTTCATCCTCCGGCCTCTGGAACACGCAGAACTTCAGGCTCGATGACCCGGCGTTCAAGACCAGAGCATAGGCTTCCATGACACACCTCTCTCTACAGCCCTCTCGCGCCGCGCATGAGCCACCAGCACGGCGACCGCGCAACTGGCAATCCGCGACCGCACGCTGTCGGCCCGGCTTGTAAGAATCACGGGAACTCTCGCTCCTAAAACCAGCCCCGCGCTGTCGGCGTTGGCGAGAAAGCTGAGCTGCTTGGCAAGGATGTTTCCGGCTTCGAGGTCTGGCGCAAGCAGTATGTCCGGGTCGCCTGCCACATCCGAAGCGATGCCCTTGGTCACAGCCGCTTCTTTACTGATCGCATTGTCGAAGGCCAGCGGGCCGTCAAGGATGCCGCCCTTGAGCTGTCCCCGCTCACTCATCTTGCAGAGCGAGGCGGCATCTATGGTCGCGCTCATCTTCGAGGTGACGGTCTCCACCGCAGCGAGAATGGCGACCTTCGGTTTTTCAAGGCCGAGCGAGAGGCAGAGGTCTACGGCGTTCTGGCAGATGTCCACCTTGTCTTCGAGCGTGGGGGCGATATTAATCGCGCCGTCGGTGACGACGAGCACCTTGTGATAGGTGGGGACATCCATGACGAAGACATGGCTGATGCGGCGAGCGGTGCGCAAGCCTGTGTCGCGTGCGACAATCGCAGACATCAGCTCGTCCGTGTGAAGGCTGCCCTTCATCAATATTTCGGCGCGCCCTTCTCTGACGAGCTCCACTGCCCTGGCAGCTGCCGCGTGGCTATGCTGAACGTCTACGATTTTGAGGCCGCCCAGGTCTATCTCAGCCGCTTTGGCAATCTCCCTGATCTTCGCAGCAGGGCCGACCAGAATCGGCTCGATTAAGTTTATCTTTGCCGCTTCGACCGCGCCCGCCAGCGCTGTCGCCTCGCAAGGGTGTGCGACTGCGGTTGGGACAGGCTCCAGACTCCTGCACCTCTCCAACAGCCTTTCGTATTTTCCGGTTCCTGTATCCTGGCTCATCGCTCACGCCTCCTAAGCTTCCCCCGCTTGCCTCAGACGGGCCGCCGGCCCCGTCTCCTTTAAGAGAAGAGCGAGGATGATGGCGAGGGCGACGCCATACAGAAGCGGCTCGAACGCCGTCTGGTAATGGCTAAGCTCCATCGGCGCGGCCCCGCCGGAGACGCGTTGTAGAACCCATCCGAACAGAGGCCCCAGCAGGGCGCTGAAGGTAAAGTTCAGAAAATTGATGACGCCGGTTGCCGTGCCGCCGTATTGCGGGGGGTTGGCCTCCTTAATCACCGTGTAAGGCAGCATGGCCGCGCCCGACGCGATGCCCGCCACGAGGCCAAGCACGTAAGGAGGAAACACGTTGGCGGGGCCGTAGAGTATCCACGCGAGGCAGGCCAGAAGCACAACAGCCCCTCCGATGATGACGGGCTTTCGCCGCCCCAAACGGTCGGAGATGAAGCCGAGCAGCGGACAGCCTATGATCCAGCCGAAGGGGACGCTCGCCGAGCGCATCACCGCCGAACCGTAGTCGAAGCCGTGCGCCTCTTGCAGGTAACGCACGCCCCAGATCATGTCGAAGATAGTGGTCGGGATGAAAAGCAGTCCTGCGATTAAGCCGCACAGGATTGATTGCGGATTCCTGAAGACCACTTTGAAAGCTGCGGTCACGCCGTTTATCCCGTTGCCGGGCGGCTCCTTTTTTTCTTCCTTCGGGAGAAGAAGAAAGAGCAAGACGCCCATCGCCAGACCGACGACGCCCATGATGTTCCAAAAGGAGTTCCACGAAAGACCTCGCCCGATCATTGGCCCAACCGCAAACTGTCCGGCGGAGCCTCCGGCCATCCCAAACATCTGGGTTGCGCCGATCAGGGTCGCGGCCTGTGAAGCGGGAAAGTTTTCGGTCGCAATGTAGATAGCACCCACCAGCGCAAAGACCCCACCGGCCCCCTGCAAAAATCTGCCGACGCTCGCCGCTTCCGGGCTGCCCGTAGCGAAGAGGAACGCTCCGAGGCCGACCACGGCGACGGCCATCGGCAGCAGTCGTCTTGGCCCAAGACGATCCATAGCGGCCCCCGCAACCAGGCTAAAAGGGGAGTAGCCGTAGTAAAAGAGGCCCACTATGGACGCGATGCCCAGCGCGCTGAGGCCGAACGCCTCGGACAACTGCGGCATCATGACGGCGGGAGCAGAGCGCAGAGCATACTGATAGAAGTAGAAGGTGGCCGCAACCACCCAGGCAACAGCGGCCACACGCACGCTCTTGTGCGTCTCTCGTTGGCCTATCATTTCCACTGTTGCCTGCGTTTCGACCATCTCTCAGTCATCGCCCCGCCGCAGCCCCGCCGCTTCCCCGTAGCGCTACTCGCTCAACAGAGCACTACGGAGAGGGCAAGCCCGGCCTCGCTCGTCTCTTTGTACTTGCTGTTCATGTCCCTGGCCGTCTGGGCCAGTGCCTGAACGGTCGCATCGAAATCGACCCGGTGTCTGGACGCGATCTCGTTGCTGGCGATGGCATAGGCAGTCCAGGCCTTGACCGCGCCGAATGCGCATCGCTCGATGCAAGGAACTTGCACATAACCGGCTACGGGGTCGCACGTCATCCCGAGGTGATGCTCAAGGGCCGATTCGGCGGCATTCTCGACCACGCGCGATTCAGCGTCGTGCGCCGTGGCGACCAACGCTGCGGCCATCGACGATGCCACGCCTATCTCCGCCTGGCAGCCGCCCTCGGCCGCCGACAGGGTCGCGTGATGCTTGCAGAGATAGCCGACCGCTGCGGCGGCGAGCATCCCCTCGCGGATCTTTTGTAGCGGGAGCTTTCGTCCGCCCTCGCCGAGCCCGTAGACCAGGGCTGGCATGACCCCGGCTGACCCACCCGTCGGCGCGGTGATGACGAGGTGTCCGCGCCCGTTCTCCTCCGACGCGGCTATGGCGGCCGCCGACAGCAGGCCGATGCCGCGATCCCCCTGGTACGCCTCGTCCTGGGCGCGTTTGAAAACGGTCGCCGCCTTGCTGTGAAGTTTGATCGGGCCGGGCAGCACGTCATCCTCCGGCATCGAGAGCCCAGACTTCACGGTCGCGACCATCGCATTGATGATCTTGTCAATGAAGGCGTAGACCTCCTCCTCCGTCCTGCCCATGATCGACATCTCGTTGGCGAGCATGACCTTCGCGATCGAAATCTTGTTATTGTCGGCGTGGGCCCGCAGCTCCTTCATCGTCGAGAACGGGTACTTCGGCGGGTTCTTCTTCGGAGGCGTGTAACCCTTCCACTCGATGAAGCCGCCGCCCACGGAGTAGTATTCCTGCTCGAACAGCACTTCGTCTCCGCCCATGACCTTGGCGATCATCGTGTTCGGGTGCTTGAAGTCGCCCTTCGTGGCGTCGTAAATAATGTCCTTGAGGCTGACATCAATCGACTTGTCGCCGAGCTTGACCTGGAACGTCTGGTCGGGCTTGTCCCGCAGGCTGTCGAGAAACAAAGGGTCTACGGTCGCCGGCTCTTTCCCGACCAATCCCGCCAGTGCGGCCCGTTCCGTGCCGTGTCCCTTGCCGGTCGCGCTGAGGCTCCCGAAAAGGTGAACTTTCAAAGCCGTTGCCTTGGCGAGTTTGTCGGCCGGGAGTTTGGTGGCGCGCTGGTAGAAGTCGTAGGTGATGCGCATCGGGCCGATCGTGTGCGAGCTTGAAGGCCCGGGGCCAACTTTGTAGAACTCGTCGACCGTCGTCATCACCGGCCCCTTCCCCTTCTTCACGACATTCAAGTCCGCGGAAAGCGGCGGCGTCGGCGCGATTGCCTGCGGCGGCAACGTCGCAAGGGACTTGTCTGTTCTTTCCTGCGCGGAGATAGTGCGGCCCATCATCACAGCGGCGGCCCCGGCGACGGCGCTGCGAATCAGGAAATCACGGCGATCCACACCGGAGGGGATTGCGTGCGAGACTACCTGGCTGGTATCGGCTAGCGGGTCTTCACGAACAGCTTCATGCGAGAGCTCTATCGAGCTAAGCTCGTCATGAAGTTTCTTATTTTCTTTATTGGACATGATACACCTCTTGCTGGATAGTTGTGTGACTAAACACGACGATACTAGTCCTTCTCCAGCAATGCGAAACTGTCACTTTTAACAGGTCTCTTTGAATTTATGAGGGAGCTGGGCTTTGCGGGAAATTCGCCGCCCCGGTCAGAGGGAATCGGACGATTTTGCCGGTCGGAGGCAGTCACCTACCGCCGCGCGTCTTTGCTCGACATGCAGCGGGGCATCAACTCCGCCATGGTGTCCACGGGGACGGCTT
Organism: Pyrinomonadaceae bacterium; assembly: GCA_036522655.1. Lineage (GTDB taxonomy): Bacteria > Acidobacteriota > Blastocatellia > Pyrinomonadales > Pyrinomonadaceae > DASQYE01. The sequence continues at coordinate 12,080 of DATDFK010000059.1, forward strand.
CGGCAGGTAATGTTTTTAAGTCTGCGGCGCAGCACCGTCCTGCTCGGTCTGATCCATGGCGACCCAGCTCATTAAGATTTGGTGACCGAGCGCCAACAACGTTGCGCCGACGAACATCCCTAGAATCCCGCCGCTGGCCATACCGCCCAGCGCACCAAATAATATTACCGGCATCGGCGCATCGACGCCGCGACCGATCATGAGCGGCTTCAAGGCGTTGTCAGCCGCGCCGGTCAGCAGCAAGATCACAGTGTAAAGGACTGCTGACGCGCCGCCGTAATCGCCGCTCGACCAGATGTAGACGACGGCGGGCAGCGTGACGATCAGTGCGGGCACCTGTGCGATGCCAAGCACGAGCGTGATGAGCGCCAACACGCCTGCCCCCGGCACGCCCGCGAGCAGCAGCGCCAACCCGACGAGTACCGCCTGAATGAAGGCGACGCCGACAACGCCCAGCGCGACGGCGCGGATGGTCGCCGTGGCCAGCCGGGCGAGCGCCTCGCCCCTCGCAGCACCCGCGACGCGGCGGAAGATACTGCGGCCGCTGCGTGCGCCCGACTCGCCGTACGCCATAATGACGGCGGCGAAGATGAAAGAGGCCAGGAACAACAGCAGGCCGACGCCGACGCTCGCGACGGTGGCAAGCGCCCTCCGGGCCAGGTCGCCGACCTTCGGCTGCACGCTCTGGATTAACGCGGGCAGGTCTGTGTTGGCGGTTGACCATGCGTGGTGCAGCTTCTTGCCGACCAACGGCCACTGTTCCACCCCCTCGCGCGGGGCGGGTATTGACAGCCTGTTCTGCTGGACAGCGCCGACGAAATTACTGATCGAGTCCGCGAACGAGTTCAGAAGCAATGACGTGGGGACAACGACCAGCAGCACGCCGACAACCACGAGGACGGTCGAGGCAAGCCACTGCCTCCGGCCGAACCTGCGCGCGAGCCATTGATGCAGCGGGAATAGCGTGACCGCCAGGATAACCGACCAGACTGCCAGCGTCAGGAAAGTCGAGAAGACCCGGTAGCACAGCACTGCCAGAGCGCCGAGCAGGGCGGCGCGGATCAGAACGTCCAGCAGATGTGACTGCGCCTGCCTTCCGAATTCGAAGCCCGGCCGTGGTAGCGTGCTCATCGGTCTCATCCTTTCGCGAGTGGGGTTGGCCCCTCCGCTTTGATTGTCGCGGAAATGCACTACGGCAACGCCTGTCAAAATTAACAGGCACCTGCCGACACACGCTTTGTTAGGCTTTACCTGAAGGAAGCAGAACGCCAGGTAAAAGTCTGTCCTTTTACCGAATGGGAGGGCTTAAAACAGATGAGGTCAATTACGTCCTGAGCCTATGAAGATGTTGAGGTAAGCTGAGAGCAGGGGAGGTTGAAGCGTCAGGGCCACTACTCGGGAATCCAAAAGCTCCCGTAGCCGCCGAGACCGTCTACGGTATAGTTGACCCATTCAGAGCGGCAGGACTTACACCTGAAGCGTGCCTCCGTCTCAACCGCCTTATCATCCAGGTAAGTGCGGTGTTGCGACTCTCCGACCTGCTCAAGGACGCTGCCTCTCTGGTCTTTATCATTGCACTTCTCGCAACCGTGGCCGCTCGTTTGAATGATTCTTCACCTCGTAGCTTTTTTGTGGAGCCAAACACAACATCACCGTGACATTAAATACCTAAACACCGGGTTTTTCCCTTTTCGCCCTCGACTGCTGAAAGAGTGAGGGGCGGCGCGATGGGATGAGGACACGCACCGGGTGTCCTTCACAGCATATCCCGGTCTGTTTATTGGCCCAATATATTACCACGGCGGCGGTCTGTTCGCCCGTCATCCTTTGACACACGGCGCGGCGACTTGAGTTGCCCGCCGCTCAGGATGGACGCGGGCTGAGGGACTTGTGAGATGTACTCCTGCTCTATCCCGGTGGGTGTTGCCTGGGTGACGGGCGCTCCGTTGCAGCCTCGACCGCGCCGGGTTGATCTGCTAAGCGCAGCTCGGGGCCTTGTGTGACAATGACGGCGCGCTCGATGGCGTTAGCCAACTCCCGTATGTTCCCGGGCCAGTCGTGATCCAGTAGCACCCTCATCGTCTCGGGAGGCACCACCCGGATAGATTTACCAACCTTCCGGTTGAACTCGTTGACGAAGAAGTTGACCAAGAGCGGGATGTCATCTTTGCGCTGTCTGAGTGGTGGAACCTTGATGGGGTAGACGTTCAGTCTGTGCCAGAGGTCTGCGCGGAAGCGTCCGCGCTCTACCTCCCGTTTGAGGTCGCGGTTGGTCGCCGAGATGAGCCGCACGTCAACCTTGATGGTGCGTGTCGCGCCGAGGCGCTCGAACTCTCCCTCATCCAAAACCCGCAGCAGCTTGGGCTGTAGGTCGAGCGGCAGCTCTCCGATCTCGTCGAGGAAGAGAGTCGCCCGATGAGCCGTCTCGAAGCGGCCGAGTTTGCGCGCCCGCGCGTCGGTAAAAGCTCCCCGCTCGTGGCCGAAGAGCTCCGACTCGATGAGGTTTGCCGAAATGGCCGCGCAGTTGACCTTCACGAGCGGGCGCTTCTGCCGCCTGCTCGCCGCGTGGACGGCGCGGGCGATGAGTTCTTTGCCGGTGCCTGTCTCGCCTAAGATGAGCACGGTCGAATCGGTGGGGGCGACTTGTTCGACCTTGAAGAGTACATACTTGAGCGCGTCACTCTGGCCGACGATCTCGTATGGCTTGTCCATCTTTGCTGTCTTCTCGATAGCCTAGTAACAGAATTCCTCAGGATGTAGCCGTCGTAGGGTGATGCTCCGGCTCAGCGCAGGCACGACTCTCGCCATCTGCTTCGAGGATAGCGGGGCCCGGCACTCTCTGTATATCGGGTCGATTGTGTAGTGAAGTCAGGTGGATTGCGTATGAATTCCTATTTACTGCCCGTGAAGTAGTGTTAGTATAGTCCGGCCATCGTTCTTCCGGCGGCTTCGGTCAGGAGCGCTCACTTAACTCTGTCATCCTTTCTCTTTGTACCTGCGGCTTCTTACCCTCGGGCGGTCATAGCAGTTGGCTTACTGGAGTAAGCAGGAGACACCACGATGCGTTCATCAATCGGCGGCGGTGAAGGGGGGCGGCGACAGCACCCGGCTACGGCGCGCGGCGAGTGGCCGGGCAGCACGGCGCTCGCCGCGCTGCTGGTCGGGGCCTCTTACTACCTGGGTTCGGAGGTCGGCTTCGCCATCAAATTCCCCTCCATCCCCACCGCTATCATCTGGCCCCCGAACTCGATCCTGATGGCCGCCCTCCTGCTCGCCCCGCCCCGGCGTTGGTGGGTGTACCTGCTCGCCACGCTCGCCGCCCACATTCTCGTCCAGTCGCAGACGGCCGTCCCGCCATCCACCATGCTCTTCCTCTTCGTGACGAATGCGGGCGAGGCGGCGCTCGGGGCTTGGGCCGTGCGCCGCCTGTGCGGTGGCCCCCCGCGTTTCGGTTACGTGCGGGACGTGGCCGTCTTCCTCTTCTTCGCCGTTTTCGCCGCCCCGTTCGTGACCTCCTTCCCGGACGCCGCGGTGGTCGTCCTCACAAAGTGGGGCGACAATTTCTCACTGGTCTGGCAGGCCCGCTTCCTGTCAAACGTTCTGACAGTCCTCACGCTGGTTCCAGCCATCGTCATCTGGACGACGAACGGGCGCGACTGGCTGCGCGAGCTAACTCTCGGGCGCTTCGCCGAAGGGTGCCTCCTCACTCTCGGACTGTGGACGGCTTATGCGTTCGCCTACTCCCAATCTTCGTTCGGGCAGAGTTTCGCACCGGCCCTGCTCTACGCGCCGTTGCCCTTCCTGATCTGGGCGGCGCTGCGGTTCGGCGCAGGCGGCGTGAGCACGTCACTGCTCGCGGTTCTGCTCATCTCGGCCTCGTACGCGATTGTCGGGAGGGGGCCGTTCACCTCTCACTCCCCTGCGGAAGATGTCGTCGGGCTGCAACTCTTCCTCATCGCAAGCTCGGTGCCGATGATGGTGCTGGCGGCCGTGACGGGAGAAAGGAGGCGGGCGGCCGAGGCACTCAAAGAGAGCGAGGCGCGTAACCGCGCCATCCTGCAAGCCATTCCAGACCTGATGTTCCTTCAGACGAGCGACGGCACCTTTCTTGATTACCACGCCAAAGACACGGCGGAGCTATACGCCCGGCCGGAGGACTTTATCGGGAAGAACGTGCGGGAAGTGCTGCCGCCGGAGTTGGCCGAAAAGTTCGTTCACTGCTTCCAGCTCGCGTTCGAGTCCGGCGAACCGCAGGTCATTGAGTACGCGCTGGCTAAGAATGGGCAGGAGCGTTGGTATGACGCGCGCATCGTGCGCAGCGACGAGAATACCCTGAGCGTCGTTCGCGATATAAGTGAGCGCAAGAGGGCTGAGCAGGCGCTGCGCGTGTCGGAGGAGAAGTACCGCACCCTCTTCACCTCGATTGACGAGGGCTTCTGCGTCGTCGATCTGATCTACGACGGCGAGGGGCGCGTCGTTGACTGGGTGTATCAGGTGACGAACCCGGCGTTCGAGCGGCAGCTCGGCTGGCGGAACGCAGTCGGCAAGCGGCTGCGCGAGATGCTGCCCGACGCGGAAGAGTTCTGGCTTGAGAGGTTCGGCCGGGTCGCCGCCACGGGCGAGGCCGAGCGCATCATCGAGTACAGCGGCGTGATGAATAGTTGGTTCGACGTTTACGCCTTCCGCGTCGGCCAGCCGGGCAGCAGACTCATGGGGCTGATCTTCAGCAACGTGACCGAGCGCAAGCGGGCCGAGGAGGCGCTGCGCAGGAGCGAGGCCGTGCTGGCGCAGGCGGGGCGGATGGCGAGTCTGGGCGCGTGGGAGGTCGATCTGACGCGCTCGGCCGAGATCAACGAGAACCCGCTGATCTGGTCGGATCAGGTCTACCGCATCTACGGCTACGAGCCCGGCTCGGTCGAAGTGACGAGCGAGCTGTTCTTCCGGCACGCGCACCCGAACGACCGCCAGCGGATCGACGCGGAGATCCGCGCGGCCGTCGCCGAGAGGAAGCCGTATGAACTGGAGCACCGCATCATCACGGCCGACGGTGACGAGCGTGTGGTTCAGGAACACGCCCTGATAGACGTGGACGAGGCGGGGCGGCCGCGCCGGATCATCGGAGCCGTGCAGGACATCACCGAGCGCACGCGGGTCGAACAATCGCTGGAGCAGTTGACGGGGAGGCTGCTGCATCTACAGGACGAGGAGCGCAGGAGGATCGCCCGAGAGTTGCACGACACCACCGCTCAGAACCTTCTCGCCATCGTCATCAACCTCGAAACCCTGTTACAGAAGGCTTCGGCTCTCCCGAGGGATTTCGTGGATGCCATCGCCGAATGCCAGTCGCTGTGCGAGCAGACTCAGGCCGAGATACGCACGCTCTCCTACCTGCTGCACCCGCCGATGCTCGACGAGGCGGGACTCATCCTGGCGCTGGAATGGTTCATCGATGGCTTCTCCAGAAGGAGCAGTATCCGCGTAGACTTCGTCGCCCCGCCTGACTTCAGACGCTTGCCGTCACAGATGGAGACGGCACTCTTCCGCGTCGTGCAGGAGAGTCTCACCAATATCTACCGCCACTCGGGCAGTGCGACCGCCGAAATCCGGCTGGAACGCGATGAGAGTCAGGTGCATTTGCGGGTCAAGGATCGCGGCCATGGGATAGACGCCAGGGGCAATGGGGGAGGCCGCGCCAAGCTGACAGGAGCCCTCGGCGTTGGGATTTCCGGCATGCGGGAGCGGCTCCGGCAGTTGGGCGGGCGTCTCGAAGTCCGCTCGAACGGGACGGGGACGAGTGTCACAGCGGTGCTGCCGCTCGGGAAGGAGGAGGAGAGATGACGCGCATTCTGCTGGCTGACGACCATGAGATCGTCCGCAAGGGCCTCCGGGCGATGTTGGAAACGCGGAAGGGCTGGGAGGTCTGCGGCGAGGCTTCGACGGGGAGGGAGGCCGTCCGCCTGGCCGCCGAGCTGCGGCCCGACGTGGCCGTCATAGACCTCTCCATGCTGGAGCTTGACGGCCTCGACGCGACCCGCCAGATCAGGCACGAGGCACCGCTGACGGAAGTCCTCGTCTTCACCATGCACTACACGCCGCGACTGGTCAGAGAAGTGATCGCGGCCGGAGCGCGCGGGTACGTCTTGAAGTCGGATGCGGCACGCTACCTCATCTCCGCCGTGGAAGCGCTCTCGGAACACAGGCCGTTTTTCACGTCCATCGTGTCCGAATCTATTCTCGAAGGCTACTTACAGTTTGTCTCGGGCGACGACCCGAGGGCCGCCCACAAAGCGACGGCGGCCACGCCAGACCCTTTGACCAAAAGAGAACGGGAGATCGTGCAACTGCTGGTCGAGAATCTGACGAATAAGGAGGTCGCGTCAAAGCTTTCAATCAGCGTCAAGACCGTGGAAACGCACCGTGGCGCGATTATGAGAAAGCTGGGGTTAAATTCGGTCGTGGAACTGGTCTACTACGCACTCCGCCATAAGATCGTGGAGCTTGAAGATTATGAGCTTGCGGGAAATTCGATACCCCGGTAGGAGGGAGTATCAAACGGTTGTCAAAAAGCGAGTACCGTCTGAATCATCGGCGCCCAGCCGGTCATGCCTGCGGTATACGGAGTAAAGGCTCCGCTATAAGGAACTTTCCAGACCCGCATCAGTTCCCCGCTCAGCCACACGCGCTCGGTCGGAAGGAAATGCCACTTGAAGCCGCCAGCATACTCATGAGCATTGCCGAATTGCCCGACGACCATTGACCCACGGACAAACAGAATCAGCTTCTTAGGAATGACAAATTTGCTCACTGACAACTCAAAGCCGTGGTCGAATGTGGAGGACAGGGGAAGCGGGCCGTCGGCTTTGAAGTCGTTTAGCCAGCGAAAGAAGTACTGCCCGTTGATCGCCAGTCCGTTGTATTTGAGCCCGCCGTCAATCGCCCACATGCGGTAGGTCGCCTCCTCAAGGGTCACGCCCGGCGCAAACGCTCCGGTTGAGAAGGTAAGCACGCCGTCGGAATTGTAGAGTGAAGTGTTATCGGGATTTGATTGATCGAGATTTGAAAAACGATCTTCCGGCGATCTGGTAAATGAGGTGCCGAGTCGGACGCGAACTTTTTTATCGGCGAAGTAATCTTCATACATGTTCCGTGCTTTGCCCGGTTGTCCGTAGTCTCCCAACGGCTCCCACCAGACACTGCCGGAAGTCAGCAGTTTCGTATCAATCTTGTTGGCCGAGATATTCAGAGTATTGAGACCGTTGCCGACGAAAGCGATGTAGTGCAGCCCCTTCGCGATTTCTCCGTTCGCCCAGACCCCCTGGGTGAAGGCCGGGCGGAAGAAGTTGTCCGCCAGCGTCCTATCGGTTGAGGGAAAAAATGGAAACGTGTTGACGAGTGAGCGGGTTCCCGGAACGCCCGTGTAGCCTCCGGTGATCGTGAGTTTCTTGTTGAATTGCCAGCCAATGTTTCCGGCGACGACGATTGAGGCCGCCCCGGCGGATGTCCAGACGGTGAGGCTATAGCGCAGCCTCTTGTCGAAGATGTAGCCGCCGAAGATGAACATCGAGCGATTGACCGTGATGTCATTGCGTTTGTGAACCTCGCGGACGACGCCGAGGTGGTCGGTGAAAGTGTCGTTGGCTGAAAGAGTGTTGAGATAGCGGACTTGGGTATTGTTGTTGAACTTCATCAGGAAAGGAACCCTGGCGTCCTCCTTCGTCTCCCAGATAACAATTCCATCCCTATAGCGGTCGTCGTCGCTTGCCTGTTTCCCGGCGGCGGATGCAGGCGGCGCGGAAGCATTCGCATCATTCGTCACCGGCACGGGGGCTGACGCTACTTGCAGCGGCCACTGTGGCGGCGCGTCCGTGGTCACGTCGCTGTCAAGCCGTCGCTGCAAACGCTCGACCTGCTCCAGCAGTACCTTCTGTTGCTCCTCCATCCTGCGAAGTAGTTCTCGAACAGCGGTGTTCTCGGTCTTCAAGGTTTCGACTTCGCTCTGTAGGTCGTTCGGTCTGGATTCCTCGGCAGCGACCTTGTTCTCCGTTCTGCTCGGTTTGGGTTCCGAAGCAGGGATTTCCATATTGCTTAATCGGGATTCCTGCGCGGCAGCACCTTCCTTCTGCTGGCTGTTCGGCCGAGTTGCCGTTGACTGTCCGAAGGCAGACCCCGCGAACAACGTCGCTGAGGTCAACGTCAATGCAGCTAAGCGCTTGATGTACGCACGCAGGTTCATTGCGTTCTCCTGTACTTGCTCTTATCCAGTCCGCTCAGCTTCACTGGGTCGAGCAGTTCCTTGATCTGTGCTTCGGATAGAATCTTTTCCTCACGTATGATTTCGAGGATTCCTTTGCCGCTTCTGTAAGCCTTACCTGCCAGTTCGGTCGCCTTCTCGTACCCCAGCACAGGATTGAGCGCGGTCACGATGCCGACAGTGGTTTCCAGATAATGCTCAAGCGTCTTCTCGTTCACCGTGATGCCGTCAATGCACTTGTTGCGAAAGATTATGGAGGAGTTATAGAGAAGTCCCTGTGATTCAAGCACCGCGAGGCCCGCGAGCGGCTCGTAGGCATTGAGCTGCAACTGCCCGCTGTGGGCGGCCAGGCCCACGCTGAAGTCATTGCCCATGACGCGAAAGGCGACGATGTTCATCAACTCCGGTATCACAGGATTGACCTTGCCCGGCATGATTGATGAGCCCGGCTGCAACGCGGGCAGATTAATCTCGGAGAGTCCCGCGCGCGGGCCGGAGGTCAGCAGGATCAGGTCGCTCGCAATCTTCGACAGCTTGACCGCAAGCGCCCTCAGAGCCGAGGAATAGACGACGAACCCTTGCTGATCCCAGGTGGCGGCGAGCATGTCTGTGGCCGGAACGATGGGTTTGCCTGTGAGCTTGGCAAGGTGCGCCGCGCATCTTTCAGCATAACCTTTAGGCGCGTTGAGACCTGTGCCGATGGCCGTCGCGCCCATGTTGACCGCGTACAAATATTTCTCGGCATCACGCAGCAGGCGAATCTCATCTTCCAGTCCGGCGGCGAAGGCATGAAACTCCTGACCGACGGTCATCGGCACGGCGTCCTGCATCTCGGTGCGGCCCATCTTCACGATTTCGAGGAAAGCATCTCCCTTCGCGCGGAAAGAGGCGACGAGCTTTTGCAATTCTTCAATCAGCTTGTCGTTACGCAGGAGAAACGCGACCTTGATCGCCGTCGGATAGGAGTCGTTCGTTGACTGCGACATGTTCAAATCATCATGCGGCTCGACGAACTGGTACTCGCCCTTCTTGTGTCCCGCGAGTTCAAGCGCGACGTTGGCGAGCACCTCGTTGGCATTCATGTTGGTCGAAGTGCCCGCGCCGCCCTGATACCAATCAACCTTGAACTGATCGTGATACTTGCCTGCGAGCACCGCCTGACAGGCTTTTTCAATCAGGGCCAGCTTCTCTTTTTTCATCGCGCCCACGTCCGTGTTGGCACGCGCAGCCGCCAGCTTGACGATGGCCCAGGCTTCGATAAAACCGGGATAGTGGTTGATGAGGACACCGGAAACCGGGAAATTTTCGAGCGCGCGAGCGGTCTGCACCCCGTAGTAGGCGTCAGCCGGAATCTGCTTCTCTCCGAGAAGGTCTTTTTCGGTTCTGACCCTCTCCTGTCCTTTGATCGAAGTAACGAGCAGTAAGCAGGCCAACGTCACGTAGGCGGTCAGCTTCTTTTTCATCATGACACTCTCCCAAAGTGCGGCTGATCCGTAGCCGCAGCAACGGCTCGCAGTGAATTATCCCTGACGGATGAGCGCGCTTGCGGACTACTTATCCTCTTCGACAGGACTCCATGTCTTATCCGGGTTAAAGAGCTCGATGCCACGCGCAATCTCCAGAGTGTTCGGGCCGAGGTCTTTTTCATAGACCACTCCATCGTGGCTCACCATGAAGGTCTTGACTCCCGTGCTCCTGTACAGTGCGGGAAAAGCGACGAGCGCAAAGCCGCCGATCATGACGCCCTTCTGGACGAAATCCATCTGGCCGAGCGGCGCGGCAGGCCCCTGCCCTTTCAGCACCTTGAAGTAGTAGCCGTGAAAAGGCTCAGTCCGCGAGGAGTAGCCGCCCTCAAGGGCGCGCGCAAATTTCTCCCCGATGACGCCGCCCCACGAGCCGTCCGCGTTTTGCCAGGCCAAGCCATCCTGTTTGCCCGGCGTGCTGATGATGCGCTGCGCGTACTGGTTCACGTCGTAGCCTTCGCGCTTCTTGAGCGCGTATTCATGTTGAGCCTCGACGAAGCCGCGACAGATTTCGATGGCGTCCAACTCATTCCGACCGATGCGGCGGTAGAGCAATTCCCGATGCCCCGCTTTGGTATCGAAGAACCACTTCCCGCCCTGCTTGGCGAGGGGCACGGCGAAGGGCCAGTCGTCATCGCCTATCAAGAGAAAAGCGCGGCGTGGATTCCTGGGATCAAGAGAGATGTTCTTCTTAGCGCGGGCCAGCGCGGCAAACTCCGCAGCAACCTCTCGATCACGAGCAGGCTCGCTCGTGTGAGTGATGTCGTAGCTGTCAGGGCCCAGAATCTCCTTGAAAGCAGCCTCGTCAAACTTTTCGGCGGCGGCGATAAGCGCGTCCGCTGCCTCTTCGGCTGTCGTGAACATCCTGGGCTTCGCAGAGGAAGCCACCAGACTTTGTGCACTGGCTTGCAACGCCACACCGGCGAGCAGCAAACACGAAAAAGCTGCCGCGCCCGCCACAGATAGAAGCCTTGAGAGCTTCCGATTCAAAAGCGCTGATCTCGTGATTGTTATCTTGTTCATGATTCATTACCTCCTTCGACCGCCACCACCGCCACGACCGCCACCACCGCCGCCACGGCCGCCGCCGCCACCGAAACCACCACCGCCGCCGCGACTGCCACCGCCAAATCCACCGCCGCCACGCGAGCCACCCAGGCTCGATGAGCCGCGACTGCTGCTCTGGCGCGCGCCGAATCCACCGGAACTGCCGCCGAACCCGCCGCCACCACGGCTTCCCATTCCTGAGCTGCCAATGCTGCGATTACCAACGCGGTCACCGCCTCCGCCGAATCCACCACTGCGGTTTCCTCCGCCGAGGGAACGATCACCGACGCTGGCTCCACCGCGATCACCTATTCCAGAGGCGCGATTAGAAACCCCACCGCGATCACCCATGCCACCGCGATTGGACAAACCTCCTCTGTCTCCAACGCCTCCCCGGTCGCCCACCCCGCCGCGATTCCCTACCCCGCCGCGATCACCTACCCCGCCGCGATTCCCTACTCCACCACGATTTCCAACGCCGCCGCGATCACCTATGCCGCCACGGTCGCCCAGCCCTCCTCTGTCTCCGACACCTCCGCGATTACCAATGCCGCCACGGTCTCCGACGCCGCCACGGTCGCCGATGCCGCCGCGATTGCCTAGTCCATCACGGTTGTTGCTGCGCAGGTTGCCGCCCTGTCGTCCTATATCTCGTTGCGCAGCCCTCTGACGGTTAGCCAGCGAATCGCCGCGCGCTGTGCCGCCGAATCTGTTGGCAGTGGCGCGGTCTCTGTAGGGAGCGCCACCGCGATGAGCGGGATTGTGTTGCCACTTGCCACGGTTTCCGCTCCCGATGTTGGTATTGCCGATGCGATTGCCGCTGATGTTGTTGATGTTGGTGTTGCGGTTGAAATTGTTATTCATGTTGACGTTGATGTCGTTGCCGCCCCAACCGCAGCCCCAGCCCCAGCCGCCGCCCCAAGCAGCACCCATCGCCAGACCGACGCCGAAAGAGATGGCGCTCGCGGCGATCACTCCGCCAGTCGGATATGGCGGGTAGTAAATAGGCGGATAGGGATAAGCAGGCGCGCCGTAAACATACGTCGGGTCATAGGAGGGCACGTAGACGACCTGCGGATTCGCCTGTTCTATGACAATTACCTCCTTGCTCTGAACCACCTGTGTCTCGACCGTCTGTTGCTGGTTCGAGACCAGAGCGCCTTTGCCCTTTGCTTTGGCGCGCATGCGTTGAATGGCGTCCATCATGTCTGATTGCTGCGCCAGGAAAGCGTTGCCCAGATCGGTCGTCCACTGAATGTCATCCGAGAGACGTTTCACCACATCGGGCAGCGCCGCCATCGCCTGAATGCTCGCGTCCCAGGGCTGTTTCGAGACCGCATCCACCAGCTTCTTATCCTTGAGCCCCGGATTTTTCTCCAGCCACTGTTGAAGCTGTATGATCTCCAGCGGATAAGTTGAAGCGACCAGCACTTGGCCCAGCAGCTCGTCCGGGTAGAGCGCGATCGGCGCGACCAGCGAATCAAGCTGGTCGGCCGGAATCTTCACGTCATCCTGAGCGACAACGGGCGGCGGCTCGACCGCGCGTGCAAGCGAGAAAGTATTACCGGGCATTAACAGCGCCGCGCATGTTAGAGCGCTGGCGCATCGAATGAGAGGATTTGATAATCCCTTGCGTGCGACTTTCCGTTTCATGCTAAACCTCCTCGCAATACTCTGAATGCTCACAGATGAATGTCTCATTTTGCGTGTCACTTCACATGCGCCTTTTCCCAGGCGCGTACTTTTCGTCGTGCCTCGTCGAAGACTCGTTCGTAGTTACTTTTACGCACCTTCTCGCTCGCTCCCCGGTCGAGCATCTTCCACAATGGGGCGTACTGGTTATAGACCCTTAGATAGGTCTCCTGATCCGGCGGCGCTACTTCATCCGTGCCGAAGAGGAAACGGTCTGGGTAACGGTTGATGACATCCGCCACGGCTCTGGTTGACTCGGGCGTGGCGACCGCGTACTTCGCCACCTCGCTCCATGAAATGTCGAAATAGACATGATTGAAGGCCGAGTCTTTGAGCATCTCTTCAATGAGCGCGCCCTGTGCACTGGCGGGACGAATGATGCGGCCTACGCCTATGTGGGCCCAGATGATGGTTGCCCGTGGATGCCGTTTGAAGAGGGCTTTGGTCTGCTCAAAGTAGGCTGGCGGTGCTCCCTCTTTGGCGAACGGCGTATCAATGTCGTTGTGGATTAAGACTACGAGCCCGACTTCGGCGGCGAAGTCTATGAGCCTGTCCAGCGCAGGGTCTTGAAGGCTTGCGACTCCGCCCGCAACCTTCGCCGAGACGAACTCTTTGTGAATACTGAATTCACCGATACCGGAAAAGACGCCGGGGAAGGCTTCGAGCACGCGGCGGATGTGATCTGCGGCGTACATGTCCGAAGGATTGAAGCCTGTAATCATGGGATCGAAACGGGCCTGCTCCTCCTTTGAGAGCGTCTTGTAGGCCGCAGCGATCCAGGCGTCTGTAAACGAGTAGTAGTAGAGCGGGGCATCCGAGTTCAGGTAATAAGTCGGACGCTGATCACCATCAACCCTGTAAGACCACTGTTGCTGCAAGGGAATGCCGAAGACCGCGACCCGCCCGGCCTTGTTGCCCATGATCTTCAGAAAGTCATGAATGTTGATGCCTTCCTGTATGTAGTTCGTCAGGTGAAAATGAACATCGTTGAAGAGATAGTCATCCGGCTTCGCAGAGCTTACCGGCGTCTGAGACGGGGTTTGAATTGTGAGCGCAAGCAACGCAGCGCAGAGAATGACAACCTGCGCCGGTCGTGAGTTCACTTTCCAAAATGGTCGCCCGCTCATGTTGCTATGCCTCAAAAAGCCAGCTCCAGACTCGAATGGACGACCCAGCCACGGCCCCCCACCGCGAAGGGAACGGAGGTGTAGCCCACTGGAGACTTGTGTAGGTAAAGCGCTTCGGTGTTCCAGCGCAGAACCTTGTTCTTATATGGGAACCAGTTTGTGCCGACGCGGAAATCCCAGGGGTCGCCATACTGGCCGAAGATTCTCGAATGCCCGGCATAAGCCTGTAAGGTCTGAGGTATGACCATGGCCGTGCCTTGCAGTTGAAAGCCATGATCGAAGAGGCGCGGCGGAACCTGTTCGAGTTGTGTCGAAGTAACCCTCTCCAAAAATTTGAAGTTGTCCAGCCAGCGCCAGTAGTATTCGCCTTCGAGCGAAAAGCCGCGATACTTGAAAGCGCCGTCGAGAGAGGTCATCCTCCAGCGCGCGTCCGTCACGGTGACGCCCGGCGCAAAGAGGTCAGGAGTAAAAATGACTGTGCCGTCCGAGAGCCTGAGCTGCGTGTTCTCAAACACGTCTGAGCCCGCCTGGCTCTCCTTATTCTCATCGCTGCGGCTAAAGTGTAAGCCGAGGCGTGTGGAGAATTCCTTGTGGTCTTCGAAGTCGCCCCACCCCTGCCCGCTGAATCCATCTTCGAAATTGCCCGTCGGGAACCAGATGAGCGCGCTCGACACGGTGTTCAATCCGTTGTCGAGGCGGCTTGCCGGCACGCCCAGCGTGCTCATGTTGTTGCCGACCATGGCTATGTACTTCAGCCTTTTCGTGAGGTTTCCCATAGCCCAAAAGCCGGAGGTGTAAGAGGGACGCATGAACTCGTCCGCGATCATGCGGCTGTCCACGTTGGGCCAGAACGGGAAGTTGCCTTCGACGCTTCGTGTTCCCGGCAGAGAACGGATTCCGCCGCCGAAGGTGACGTATTTGTTGACCGTGTACTGAAGGTTTCCGGCGAGCACCGTCTGCGCGCCCTGTCCCTGATTGGCGTTGGAAGTCCAGGCGTAGAGGAAGTAGCGCAGCTTCGGATTCAATATCCACCCGAGGAACTTGATCTGAAGCTTCAGCAGTTGAGCATCCTGCCGCCGCTGGACGCTTTTTTCATTACCGGATGCGTCCGTGTAGGTCGAATCGAGTCCCAGTTGATTCAGGTAGCGGACGTATGTGTAGATGCTGACATTGAGGTCGCCATATTCCGTGTCAGCCAGCTTGAAGCCGAGGTTGGGCGTATAACTGCCAAACCCCTTTCGCTCCTCACTCTGCGGTGAAGCCGTTGAAGTTGGCACAGGCGGCGGTTGAATCGCCGTGTCATGCGTGACTGATCCGTCCGCTGCTTTCGAGATTGCCCCCACAGCCGGACTCGACTCCGCAGCGCCCGACGCTTGAGCCTCAAGTTTAGTTACTCGCTCCTGTAGTTGCATGATGAGTTTCAACATCGCCTGCTCACGCTCCGTCAGCGGAGACTGAGATGTCTCAACAGCGATTGGGATTGGTGTCGGAGTCGGCGCGGGAAACAGGCTATTCGCGGGCACGATGGTCTGAGCCGTGCAGGCGTGTCGGGCGACCAGCAGGCCCAGAACGAGCGCGGCACGCAGTACCAACTTTCGCCCGCGTGCCGCTCTGCTTCCAACTCTCATCAGGTTAGTCGGCATATTCGTATTACTGGCCAGTCCGAATCTGTTTTAAGCTGGCGATGGCCCAGCTACTTCTGCCCCACCTGTTCGGAAGGCTTCAAGCCTACGGAACCCGGAGAGTACAGGTTGTAGTCCAGCTTCCTGGCCACGTACTCGATGACCTTCTGAGCCTTCACACTGTTGCCGGCTTCATCCAGCGGCGGAGCGAAGACCGCGATGGCCCCCTTGCCGGGCACAACCGCCACAATGCCGCCGCCGACGCCGCTCTTCGCCGGAAGACCGACGTGCCAGGCCCAACTGCCGGAGCCGTCATAGAGGCCCGCCATCATCATCGTGGAGAGGATGTGCGGGACATTTTCGGGCTTGATCACCTGCTCGCCGGTCGCGGGATTTCTGCCGTTGTTGGCGAGCGTGGCCCCCATGCGCGCCAGTTGCACGACGTTCACGCCGACCGAGCATTGTTTGGTGTAGACATCAACTGACTCGAACGGGTCGGCATAAATGCGGTCGTATTTCGCCAGCAGCATCGAGAGCGCTTTGTTGCCGGTGTTCGTCGCGGCCTCTGACCTGTAAACTTCGTCAATCAGCTTGAGCTTTTCGCCTGCGCTTCGACTGTAGAAGTCCAGAATCTTGTTCCACTTCTCGTCCGCGCTCTTGGCGGAAACCAGGCTGACGGTGGAGATAGCGCCCGCGTTGACAAACGGGTTGCCCGTATGCGTCGGCATGTCGGCGACGGCGAAGACCGAATTGAAGGCGCGGCCCGTCGGCTCAGACCCGATTTTCTGAAACACTTTTTCAGCCCCGAACTCCTCCATCGCCAGCGCCAGCGAGTAGACCTTTGAGATCGACTGAATCGAGAATGAGTAGTCCAGGTCGCCCACTGAAACCACTTGGTTGTCCGTCGTGACTATCGCAATCCCGAAAAGCTTCGAGTCAACTTTCGCCAGATACGGGATGTAATCGGCATTCTTCCCGCCCGTGTCGTTCCTGAATTTGTCGTAAGCCTCACGAACGACCGCTTGCACCTGCTCTTTTCTGGGCGCGACCGGGCTGCTCTGTTGCGCGCTCGCGGGCAAGTAGGTCGGGACGAAACTCGTCAGCAGCAGTAGTGTCGCCACCACAAGCGGGGCGACGCGCGTTCTCTTTGTAAACATATCCATTCTCCTCGGTGCTTCCGCCGTCATGACTAAAACTCCCAGATCTTCGAGAAGTTGTATCGGAAAGAAAACTGCATCCGAAAGTCATTCACGCCAAAGCCATCGCTAAAGTTCTCGCGTCGTCCCCACTGAAACTCGCCGCCCACCATGACCCTATCGGCCGGATAGAAGAGAAGGTTGGCGAGCCCATAATGACCTCTGCGAAAAGCGCTCGGGGCCTGCGCGTTCGAGTTCCAGATGTTCTCCAGGGAATAGCCCACAGAGGTGCTGAAGCGTTTGTTCCAGTTGTGGTCGAGGAATGCGACGAGGCCCAGGACGGGTAATGCCTTGCCCTTGATCGGCTTGCGCGGGTCGCCGGGATTGGTCTCGACGCCAACGTCAACCGGCGCATCGTTCATGTAGTTCTGTATGCCCTCGCCATAGACGAGCTGGAATCTGCCGATGTCGTTCGGGGTGAAATTGAGGTTTGAGCTGAGATTCAAGCCCCAGCCCAGGTCGCTGCCGCCCAGATCAAGCGCGTCGTTGTTTGTGTCAACCCACCTGAGCGATCTGAAGATGCCAGCCACCTCGACATAGCCCCAGTCCCTGCCGTATCGCGCCTCCCATGAAAGGTCTGGCCAGGCGAATTTGGGCTTGATGCCTTGCAGTTCTATGCGGTCTGCGTAGTTGCCCTGATCGGCGCTCGCGCCGGGCCGCTCCAGCGCAATCGTCACGCGGCTGCGACCTTTAATCGGCATCCAGCGCGCCTGTACGTTGCGGAAGAAGACCATGCCTGTAGGCCCCCAGTACTCAAGCGAGTTCGGGAAGACATCTATATCCATGAAAGGGCTCCAGGTCTGGCCCGCCCCGAACTGCCCCAACTCGCCGTAGGCGTGCCGCAGGCGGAAGGTCGTCTGCCCGGCGTCAACGCCCGTGCCGAACAACTCGAACTCAAAGAGCGTTTTCAGCTCGCCGTATTTGGTCGGCGTCGATGAGCGCACGCCGAGCCGCGTCTGGCGCACGCCGAAGTAGGTCTTGCCGTCGGGATCAAACTCGCCCTTGAAGGACGGAAGCTTGGTCGGCCTGATGACATCGAACCAGTCCGGGTGATTCGATTTGAACTGGTAACCCATGTCGAGCATGGCGAAGCCGTAGACCTCGAAGGTGCTCCCGTCAGTCTTATGCGTGGCGGCCTTGGACGGCTCAGCAATCGCGTTGGGGTCAGCCGTCGCGGCAACGGGTGCGCTCGCGGCAGCAACGGGTTCGCCCGTCGCCGCATTCGGAGGTGGATCCTTCGTCTCTTCGATGGCGTTGATCTGCACTTTAAGCTCCTGGACTGTTTGCTCCAGTTGCTTGACCCTATCCTTTAGTTGTTGCACTTCAGGTGGCTGCGTCTGTGCGTCCGTGGATTGTCCTCGAATGGATCGCGCAGCGACCAGCAGACAAACGGTTGCGATGAGAGTTGCGCTGACAACTCTGATCCATTGTTGAAGATTCGGCCTCATATAACCTCCGTTTCTGTCGAGAAACCTGAGCCTTTACCTTGGCAATCTAATTCCTTCAGCCGAAGAGTAACGAAGCATGTATTGGCAGGTAACTGTCACTTTTTACAGGTGAAGCTCTGGATTGATGACGGCGCTCGGTGTTTGAGGGCCGGGATTTCTTGCCCGCTTTTACCTCTTGACTTACAATCCTTCTCGTCCCCTATCGCACAGGCAGGATCACCCCGGATAAATGACTTCCACAGTAAATGAGCGAGTTTTGGGAGGGTTTTTTGATGCCGTATCGGATGAAGGTTAGACTCGCCACGGGCGCGTGTCTGATTCTCGTTGCGCTCTTTTTCTCCTCGACTGCCAGCCTCCAGCAGAGGAGTGATTCTTTGCTGCCTCGCCCAGCGCCCGCTGCTTCAACCCGGCCCACGAAAGATAATGATTTGGTCTCTGACGATCAGGTCGTCGTCAATACGGATTTGATCTCATTTAACGTCACGGTGACGGATAAATCCGGCCAGCACATCTCAGGGCTTCCCAGGACTGCCTTCACCGTTTTCGACGAGAAGAAGGCGCAGGAGATCAGCTTCTTCGGTGAGGATGATTCACCCATCTCCGTCGGCATCGTCTTTGACCTGACGGGTTCGATGACTGAAGGAAAGGCGCGACGGGCCAGAGAAGCCATTGCCCGCTTTATGGAAACGAGCCACCAGGATGACGAGTATTACCTCATTACTCTAAGGGACGGAGAGTCCTTCCTCTCTCTGGACAGGACGCGCGACCACAGGGCTTTGCTGGATAAGCTCACGCAGGTTGATGGGCGCGGGAAGACGGCGCTTTATGACGCCTGTTATCTGGGCCTGAATAAAGTAATGCTCGGTACGCGGCCTCGCCGTGCGCTACTGGTCATCTCAGATGGGCAGGACAACAATTCGCGTTACTCCCTAGATGATGTAGAGGGGGTGGTGAAGGAGTCGGATGTCATCATCTACACTATTGGAGTGGGCGAGAAAGGGAACGACGATAGAACCTTGTATGGCGAGCAGATTCTTCGGGACATGGCCTCCATTTCCGGTGGCAAATTCTTTCAGCCCGGCAGTGCCAAAGAGATGTACGAGGTCTTCGAGCGTATCGCCCTGGAGTTACGCCGCCAGTACGCCATAGGGTACAAGCCATCGAACTTTACGGCAGACGGCAAATGGCGGCACATCAAAGTAAAGATTGAACCGCCGCCGGGTTCACCCCGCCTGTTCATACGCTACCGCAACGGTTACTACGCGCCTGCCAGCCCGCGCTAGATGGACTGGCTGCTAATACCAGATTACAACGAAAAGAGAGGTCAGTAGCGGCCGAAGGTCTCGGGCGGGGACTCAACGCGCACCACCCGCCCGGGTTAAGCACGCGGTGCTGGCCTGCATGGCGAATTTCCGGTCTCACCTGTAACTTCTGACAGTGATAGGTGAGCAAGCCCGCGCCTTATCCTACTGCGCATGTTTTTCGCCGCTCGACTGCTTGCTCCTCTGCTTGTCTTGCTCTCACTGCTTTTGATGCCCCTCTTCTGCCATGCGCAGGAAACGAAAGAGCTAATCAGACAACGGCGTGCCTCGGCTCAGGGCGAAGAGGTCGTTCCCGGCGACATCGTTCGCATTGATACAGAGCTAGTGCCAGCAATTTTCATAAACTCCGTGTGGAAGCCCTCGGCAGCATGACAGTGAGCCAGAACCGTCAAGGGTATACAGGCAGAGACCCGCGTTAGTCCTCACCAAAGCCTGCCGGCGAAGTTTGCCGTTTAACCTGTCAGAACTAACAGTTATCGCCCTCCCTCCATGCCGATACACTGAATCAGGATGCTGCAAGGAGGAGGTCTTACAGGAGCATGAGCTATATCATCAAAATAATGTGCGGCATGATGGCCGCGTCCTGTCTCGTGATGGCAGTTGTCGCACGCGTTCCCGCCCAGAGCCCTAATGATGATACGGAGCATGAATGTGGGCCCGCCACTGATCTCGCATTAGAGCCATGTGAGAATGAGACTGAGGCCCCCGAAAGTGCGCTCGTCATAGTAGAAGCTTTGAGGCAGCCCGCGCCGTCAGGCGAGGTGCGGCTCCCTCTGTTGCAGATAAGTAAAGACATACGCTATTTGCAGGCTGTTACTAATTACCTCTCACGCACCGCCTCGCAAAGCAGTGAACTCCTGGACTTCAAGGCTATTACAAAGTCGGCGTCCGCGATCAGCGAGCGCGCCGACAGGCTCCAGGATAGTTTGGCGCTGCCCGATTCGCAGAAGAGGGACATGGCGGATTCTCCTCCGGCAGATGCGGAGCAATTGAGGGTGGCTCTTCTGGCGCTCTCGGCGAAGATTTCCGACGCCGTGCGCAATCCGGTCTTAAAGGGTTATTTGCTGGACGCAACAGAAGCAGCCAAAGCAAGGGGCGAGCTCAGCGAGATAATCAGGATGAGCGAACGTATCAAGCTGAGCAGCAAGATACTCGGCAACGCCAGACGGTGATTAAGACGCTCGGCTTATCCCGGGAGTGATGAAGAGTATCCAATGAATCAGACGGCAAGCTGTGACCTTCGACAACCCCGGAATTTTTTCATGGGGATAACAGCCGATAATCTGACTTCTTCGGATTATGCGCTGGCGCGGGCGGCCGCTGGTGGGACGGCAGCGGCCATCGGTGTTCTGTATGACCGCTACAGCCGCCGGGTCTACTCCCTCTGCTTCCGCATGACGCACAATGCTGCGGACGCCGAAGACCTCACACAAGAGGTCTTCATCCTACTCCTACGAAAGATCGGCTCCTTCCGTGGCGAGAGCCAGTTTAATACCTGGTTATATCGCCTCACCGTCAACCATGTGCTGATGTATTTCCGTCGCGTAACGTCTCGTAAGGAAGCGATCATCGAAGATGTGGAAGCTGAAATCTCAACTTCAAGAAGGAGCAAACATTCGGCTCGCTTGCAGGTCATGGACAAAATTGCTTTGGACGAAGCCCTGGCGCAGTTGCCGCCGGGCAGCCGGTCTGTGCTTGTTCTGTTTGATATAGAGGGCTACAGTCATCGGGAGATAGCCGGCATACTCGGCTGCTCGATCGGCAATTCAAAGTCGCAACTGCACAAGGCCAGAATGAAGCTCGGGCGGCTGTTGAATTAAGGCAAGGCAGTGAGGAAGTCGCGCTCACGGCCCCAAGGCTGCTGGTAGCCCTCAACCCATTTCCACGCGGCCCGTATCCAGCTTCATTCATTCGTCAGACAAACTATTTCAGTTGCCGCACGCCCATCAGACGCACGGGATTAATGCCGTAGTTCTCTATGTCAAGCTTATTCCCTTCCAGCAGCTTCACCTTGGCGGCGTAAATGAGGACGCCTTCTCCTTTTTCCTTCCCTTTCTTGTCCTTCGTCAAATCCACCATGAGAATCCCGAAGTTATAATCCTTGGATCGGGTGGAATTGTAGGTTTCAAGGAAGGTAATGGGGCGATCCCCCACGGCGATAATCCGCCTTCCCGTCTCTGTCGGCCACGAGCGGACGAGTTTGAAGTCATAGAAACCGACTCTTCCTGTCAGCGTGATTTTGCCCTTTCTCTTGCCATCCGCCAGCGCTTTGAGGAGAGCATCAGGCCCGCTGTCGAGGAGCATTCCCGACAGCCTCTTCGCCTCCTCGTTGGTCGTGTAACTATCAATGTAGAGATCAACGCTGGGGGTCGCGCCCGCGCCGCCCATCCGAAAAGCGACGGCGTGATAGTGTTCCCTTTTTCGCTTCTCTCCTTGCGCAGGCGTTCGCCCCGACGTTCCCGCCAGACACAGGCACAATAGACAGCCAGCAACTGCCATGAGCGTCTTCATTTTGAGTCTCCTTTCCTGAGAGCGTGATCGCGTTCTCTGCTATTTCACGGGCGGTGGATAGTTCTTCAATAACTTCGTCATCGCCTTGTCCAGATTTTTCTGAAGCTTCTGCGGATTCTTCTGCGCCTTCACGGTCTTGGTAGCCTCCCCGCGCCAGATTTGCTTCTTTGTTGCCACGTCATAGATGTCCAGATTCAGTGTCCCCACATTAATGGTAGAGCTGGTGGTGGTCGTCGTTTCCATACCGCCGCCCCAGCCACGCCAGCCGCCCCAGCCCCAACCGCCGCCCCCCGTGCTGAAGGAGTTCCACTGTTTCTCCTTATCAATCGCGAGTTGGTAGACGACGTAAAGGTCTGGGTCGTCGCTTTCGGTTTTGGTCAGCCCCTTCGTGGACAACTGCGTGTCAATTGACTGCTTGATTTGCATGTCAAGAAGCTGATTGGGATATTGAACGCCAGGAACCTGCACCCATTTGTAGGTTCTGTACTTCGAGAAATCTGTGCCTTGCAGGTAGTTGAAGCGGACATCCTGCGCCGCCGCGTAGGCCGAGCACAGCAATAGCACGCAACCCACCATAAGGATTTGAAAAGCTCTGCCAGTTTTTCTCATCTTCATCACCGCCTTCTCTAAAGTTTCCTGGTAATAGGAGACAAATTTTATCGGCATGGAAGATGATGGATAACTGTCACTTTTGACAGGCGACGCGGAGGGAAATGCCGACAGCGCGTTTCATCCTCATAAAACGCGCGAGTTCCCCGACCTGTATTTATTGACAGTAGTTGCGGGAATCAGGAAACACTTAACCTGAGAGCGCGCTTATTCATCGCCTACATGGAGGGGCTGTTGTCCGGGAGGTTGTTAATGCTGAGGAAGCGGCTGCATCTAAGACAGTTCCACTTAATCCTTCTCATTCTCTTTATCATCATCGGTTGTGCATCATCGGCCGGGGCCAAGCGTAAAGACGACGTGGTCATACTCAAGAATGGCGACCGATTAACAGGAGAAATAAAGGGGCTTCAACATGGAGAGCTCAAATTCAAGGCAAGCTACATGGCCGACGCCGTGCGTCTGGATTGGACAAAGGTAGAGCGTTTAGAGAGCAAGGACAGATACCTGATTGCGCTCACGGACGGACAGCTCTTCACAGACTTTTTACGGTTGTCTCCGGCAATCTCAACCACCGATAATTTCTTCATCGGCGGAGAGCACAGCGCACTCAGAGTGCGGCAGGTGGCCGTCTTGAGGATAATGCCCGTCGAAGCAGGATTCTTTCGACAGTTGGAAGGGACAATTGATTTCGGCTTCAGTTTCACCAGCGGAAACGACCAGTATCAGACAGAGTTCAGCGCCTCTGCCACCTATCGCAGGCGGGATCATTCCCTGACCGCCCGCCTGGATTCGGTCTTTAGCGGCCAGCCGCAGGGAACGAGCAGCCGCCGCAACCAATTCAATCTGGATTATCGCAAGCAGTTGTCGCCCAAATGGTACGCGGGCGGACTCTTTGACCTGCTGCGCAGCGACCAGCAGAGTCTCTCTCTTCGCACTACCTTCGGAGGCTTGATCGGGCGCAGCCTGCGGCAGACTGAACGAACCAGAATCTCAATTTTTGGCGGACTGGCCGAAACGCGTGAGAATTATTCAGCCACGACGGGCAAACCTGTCACGACAAACACGGATGCTTTGACCGGCCTTGATTTCAACACCTTTCGCTTCTCGAAGACAGACATCAACTCGCGCTTCATTCTCTATCCGAGCCTCACTGCGGCTGGACGCATGAGGATGCAGTTCAAATCCGACCTGCGTATCAAGATCGTCAAAGACCTCATGTGGGGCTTTCACATCTATGAAAACTTCGACAGCCAACCGCCCGTCAAGGCGGGTAAGAATGATTTTAGCGTCAGCACATCTTTAGGTTGGAAGTTCTAAAAATCCCTGTCACGGCGCGGTGACGGGCGCACGCCCCATGCGGCTGCGCCTCCGCCAGTAAACGACCGCGACGAGCGCCAGCGTTCCCATGATTCCCATGAAGGCTAAAGCTATGAGCATCAAGCGAGCGGTATTGAGATGCTGCGCGCCCAGCATTCGCTTGAAATGCATGGATGTGGTGTTTTCTGCGCTCTGCCTGTAGACCTCTGCGTCGGCAGCGGCAATTGAAGATTCAAGGCGGGCGCGGCTTGCAGCCAGTCGTTCGAGGCGTGCGAGCACACGGTCTTTCTCATTCTGTAGCAGGCGACGGCGCTGCTCGCGCAGCTCTTCCGGGCGAGTGGAGCCGGTGCCGGCGAAATAACGCTCAATGTTTTCCGGTCTCAAATCCCAATCCAGCTGCTGCGCGCGAGCCTGTAGGTCGGCTTCTTCGGTCTGCACGTCATGTAATAGCGTGCGCAGATTTTCAGCGATTTGGACTACGCTCTGACTATCCTGGGCGTAGAGGTTCGATGCGAACGTGAGAACCAGTGGGATAAGCAGAATCGAAACTTTGCTGAATTTCATGGCGCTACCTTCTTCATAAATGAGCCACCCGAGGAGCCTGTAACCGGCAGAATATACTTCCGTCGGAAGGGGCAGGCCACTGTTATTTTTGACAGGGCGTCCCGACGGGCCGCGCACGCTATAGTGACGCCGTACATCTCAAGCCTCGCACCCCGGAAGGAAGGTCAGTTATGTTTCGAGATCGACTCAGCTTGAAGAGTTACGCCACATACATTCTGATGGCGGCGGTCGCCCTGGCGTGCGGGGTGCTTTCCGTCGCGGGCCAGAAGCGGCAGAAGCAGCCGCCCAAATATCTTCTAGCCCCGGACTCGGTGATACGTCTGAGGATGAACGACAAGCTGACCTCAAAGACTGCTCGGGTCGGCAGCACGTTCACTTCGACCGTCGTGACTCCGGTTTACGTGCGCGGCGTTGAGGTTATTCCGGCGGGCGCAATCGTCACAGGTCACGTCACACACGTCGAGCGCGCCAGCCGCAAGAGCCAGGCGGGCAGCATTAATGTCACCTTCACGTCCGTCCAAATCCCGAACGGGAGGACATACCCCCTGGACGCCTCGCTCGCCGCTTCCGACAGCGCGGACAATGAAGGAGAAGTACAGGGCAAATCCTCGAAGAAACGCAATGCCAGGTTCATCGGTCGCGGTGTCGTCGTTGGCGGCATCTTCAACGGTGCGGCAGGCGCAGCCACAGGAGGAATAATCGGTGCCGCGCGCGGCATGATTAAGAAGGGCGAAGAGGCGGAGATTAATCCCGGCACGGAGTTCGACATCATTCTCAACCGCAGCGTCTCTATGTACGCCTTTCGCTAAATTTACTCTTGCGGAATCCGGTAGCGTCCCAGAATGACCGTCACGTTGTCATGGCCTCCGGCCTCAAGGGCCATCTCAACCAGAGCGCGGCAAGTATCTGCCGCAGGCTCGGATTTTTCCAGTGCCTCTGAAATCTTTGAGTCCGTGACCATCTCCGTTAACCCGTCGCTACAGAGTAGAAGTTGATCGCCGTCCATGAGCTTCACATAATGGAGTTCCACCTCGGCCTTCTCACCTGCGGCGGTGATTGCGCCGGTCAAGACGCGCCGGGCGTGATGTTTGGCTACGTCTTCGGGACGGATGACTCCGGCGTCTGCGAGAAGCTGTGCAATCGTCTGGTCGGTGGTCAGGTGCAGCAGGCGGCGCTGGCGAAAGAGGTAGGCGCGCGAAGCTCCAACGTGCGCGATGGCCAGGTCTGCGCCGAGGCTCACGGCAAGTGTCAAGGTCGTCCCCATGCCGTCGAGATTCGGCTCCGATTGGGCGCGCTCTGTTAAGGCATCGGTGAGCTTGCCGAACCGCTCCTCCATCCGCCGGAGCACTTCCGAGGCTTTCTGCTCGTCCGGGCGCATGATCCAGTCGGGCGTTTGAATTATCAATTCAACGAGCGTACCGATAGCTGTGCGGCTGGCAACCTCTCCGGCCAACATTCCGCCCATCCCATCCGCGACGAACATCGCGTAGCCTCTCTCGCAATACAGGTCTGGAATCTGGTCAGGGGGCAGGTTCGTCAACAAGCTGCGGAGACTTCGCTCGAAACGCATGACCAGAAAAGAGTCTTCGTTATCGGGCCTCACCTTGCCCTGATGTGAGACAGCTCCAAGGTCTACGTTTGTGCGCGACGAAATGGAGTCCCAGCCCGGCTTCTCCTGTACGGACGCCGAAGCCCGCGTCGCGCCGGTGCTTGTCTTGTCCTGTATCATCGAGGCTTATTCCTTTCTCTATCGCGGAAGGTTACAGGTGCGGGTCGAAGCAGTCATCTTACGCTTGAGACCGGGGGAGCCGCCCCCCGGCTTCCCCGATCTCTGCGCCCTTCTCTCCTGTTGCTAGCTAATAATTAATCCTACTGCCGACTCCAAAGAATTTGTACTGTCACAATTGACAGTATCGAGAGCAATTTCGCGTCACTACAATAAATCGCGAGTGAGGTACGGCAGGAACCGTGGCTGAAGAAGGATTGATATATCACTGAGCGACAGGGACGATGATCCCCGCTTGACCGCAAAAAGAGGAGCAACCCATGAGAATCAATAGAAACATACTTCTAAGAGTGATACCCGTCGCCTTCGTTCTCGTTCTGGGGAGCGCGGCGCAAGTCTTCGGGCAGGATTCGACTATGCAGCAGGAGATGCGCAGTGTCCCAAACGGGCAGAGGGTGGAAAAGTTCAAAGGCGTCGTCATTAAGCGTGAGCCCGACGCGTTCACCATGAGCGAAACGACAGGCGGCCCTCAAACAGTCGTCCTTCTAAGCCCCTCAACCGAGGTCAAGAGTCATAAGAGGGGTGTTTTCCGTGGCTCGAAAACTTACGGCCCGACCTACATCCTGCGCGGCCTGCGCCTTGAGGTTGATGGTGTGGGAAATGACCAAGGCCAACTGGTCGCCGATAGAATCCGTTTCGACGAGCAAGACCTCAGAACCGCTCAGGCGCTTAAATCAACGGTTGACCCTATCGAAGCTGAGATGAGGGAGAAACTGGCACGGCAACAGGCGGAGCAGGAGAAGCTCGCAGGACAACTCGTAGAGACACAGGCCCTGGCTCAAACTGCCAGAGATGAAGCGGCCAGAGCACAAACCACAGCAGACTTGGCGAATAATCGCATCAATGGGCTTGATGATTTCGACCCCATCAAAACCATCACCGTCTATTTCAAGACGGGCAGCTCTGTTTTAAGCCCACGGGCCAAAGCTGAGATTGATAGTGCTGCCGCCTGGGTGAAGACTCAGAACACCAACGGATGGGTCATCGCGGTTGTCGGATATGCGGATGCAGCCGGTCGAAGTGCCCGCAACCGTGACCTGAGCGACCGCCGCTCGCAAGCGGTCATTTACTACATAGTGACCAAATACAGACTGCCCATGCAGCGGTTCGTGCAGCCCTTCGGGTACGGAGAACTGGAACCGGCGGCGGATAACACTTCGCGCGCGGGTCGTGCGAAAAATCGGCGGGCCGAGATCAGGTTAATGGTCAATAAAGGCATCGCCGGTCAGACCAGTACAACAGGAGGCTAGTAGTCCTAAGCGTTCCGAGCGACAGGAGGATATAGAGGAGGTGCAAGGTGGATAAGATGCTTCTGATTGCACTGCTGACGGCAAGCGTTCTTTGTAGTTTGCCACCGTGCGGGTCAAGCGCCTGGCAGGAGAAGACCGGGGCCATACCGGCCCCGGTCTCCGAAAGCTCAATCAAGGTGACGATCGCAACGGGAGGTGGTTTGTACGGGCCGGTGAAAAGCAGGTTCAAGGTCGGAGAAGAAATCCCTGTCGTTATTTCAATGACTAATAAAGGGGATAAAACGGCTAAGTACTGCCTCTCCACCTCGCTCTTTCAGAATCGCCCGCAACTCAGAAGGGACAGTCAACTCATACCGTATCTCACTAATATGACACGAGAGGCTGACAAAGAAGACGCGATCCAAAGATGCGAGAGAAGTGCGGCGAGGCGATTCCAGGAGCTACAGCCCAATCAGGCGCGGGTGGTTGATTGGTTCAACATCAGTCAGATGGGTATCGCATGGTACCCGCCACTTCCCGTCGGACATTATGAGCTGGTTCTGATGCGTCGGATAGACTGCTGTCAGGGGCCGCTGGTGGAGTCCAACAAAGTGACCTTTGAGATTATACCGTAAACGAAAAGACCGGGCCGAAGAGGATGCTACAGAGGGAAAGGTGAAAGCGGGATGAATGAGTAGACTGCTGAGACATAGAAATGGTAGGCGCGTGCGGATTTGAACCGCAGACCCCTACCGTGTCAAGGTAGTGCTCTACCCCTGAGCTACGCGCCTACAACTAACAAAACAACTCGCTTCAATCACCTGTAAAAGCGAAGCGTTAAGGTAACAAACGGGGAGAGGGAGTGTCAAGCATGTCGGTTAAAGTCGCCGATGGTCTTGAAGTGTCAGCTATTTGTTGCCTCGGCGGCGACCCGATCCCACTCTTCGTAGAGCAGGCGTAGGCGCGCATCAGTCTGTTGATAATCCTCATTGAGCGCCAGCAGGCGGTTGTGGTCGCGCGCGACTTCCGGTTGTGAGAGTTGTTCGGAGAGGGTGGCCAGCTTTTTTTCGGCTTCGGCGATCTCCGTCTCAATCGAGTTAGAGTCGCGCGTGGGCAGCTTCTTATTCTTCGCCCCCTTGCCCTGCCCTGCTTTCGCTTTCTGTTGTGTGCCGCCCTTTTCCGGCGTCGCAGGCGCGGTGGATTTCCCGACGGCCTCCGTCGTCTCTTTCGCTGGCGCGCTCCTGATGTCCGGCTCACGGTTCGAGCGCCCGGCGGCCTTCCAGTCGTGATATTCCGTATAGTCGCCATCGTAATGCTCAGCGCCGCCCGCGCCGTCGAGCGAGAGAATCTGTGTTGCAACGCGGTCGAGGAAGTAGCGGTCGTGGCTGATGGTGATGATCGTGCCCTGATAGGCGTCGAGCGCTTCTTCCAGAGCTTCGCGCGAAGGGATGTCGAGGTGGTTCGTCGGCTCGTCGAGCACCAGGACGTTGACGCGCGAGTAGATGAGCTTGGCGAGGGCGAGGCGGCCTTTTTCGCCGCCGGAAAGATCGCGCACGTGTTTGTAAACGTCGTCGCCCGTGAAGAGGAACTTGGCGAGGAATGATCGCAGCTCGCCCGCCGTGGCCGTCGAGGGAGCGACGCGCCGCAATTCCATGATGATCTCATTCCTATCGTCCAGATCGTCCAACTGCTGCGCGTAGTAGCCGACCTGTACTTTCGTGCCCCAGCGTATGTCGCCCGCCAGCGGCGGCAATTTCGAGAGCACCGTCTTGACGAAGGTCGTCTTGCCGGAGCCGTTTGGGCCAATGATGCCTAGACATTCGCCGCGACGTAAGGTGAAGTTGATGTCGCGCGCGAGCAGCTTGCCGGGATAGCCTATGCTCGCGTCCTGCACGGTCAGGACGTGTGTGCCCGCGCGTTCGATCGCTTGCAGGCGAAAGTCGCCGGAGGATTGATCGGCGCGCACGCCCTCGACGCGCTCAAGTTTTTCGAGCATCTTGCGGCGAGACTTGGCCTGCTTGGTCTTCTGCCCGGCGATGTTGCGGCGGATGAACTCTTCGGTCTTGGCGATCAGGTGTTGTTGATTCTCGAAGGCGCGCTGCTGCGCTTCGCGTCGCTCTTCGCGCTCGACGAGAAAGGCGGAGTAGTTGCCATTGTAGCTGGCCGCGCGACCGTTCTCGATCTCGATGATGCGCTTGCAGGAGCGATCAAGGAAGTAGCGGTCGTGGCTGATGATGACGAAGCTCTGCGCGTAGGTTGAGAGGAATTCTTCGAGCCATTCGACCGATGCGACATCCAGATGATTCGTCGGCTCGTCGAGCAAGAGAACGTCCGGCTCGGCGAGCAGCAGTCGCGCCAGGCCCAGCCGGTTCTGCTGGCCGCCGGAGAGTTTTTCCGTCTCAAGCCCCCACATCTCACGATCGAACCCGAGCCCCTGTAGAATCGCTTCGGCTCTCGCGGCATACTCGAAACCGCCCTCGCGCTCGAACTCTCCCTGAAGGTCGCTGTAGCGCGCCAGGATAGTTTCCAGATCATCCGAGGCGTCGGCCATGCGATGCTCAAGCTCGTGCATCTCGTGCTCGATCTGTTGCAGGTGGCCGAAGGCCGAGAGCGCGGATTCGTGCACGGTGGAGCCGGGCTCGAAATGAACGTGCTGCGCGAGTAGGCCCAGACGGATGCCGCGCGCACGCACCACGTCGCCGCGATCGGGCGTCTCCTCGCCGCTGACCAGACGGAAAACAGTGGTCTTGCCCGCGCCGTTGCGTCCGACCAGCCCGACATGCTCGCCCGGATTGATCTGCAACGATGCGCCGCGCAGCACTTCCTGCGAGCCGTAGGATTTATAAACGTCGGAGAGTCGAAACAGCATGGAGTCTCAAAATCTTTGTTGAGATGAACGCGCGAAGCGGGCGCGGGGCTGACCGCTTGGGTCAGCCTGCACCCGCTCTGTAGGAGCGTACCCGTCCGGCCCCTCTTAAGACTTGGGGGAAGCCTTCGGAGAAGCCTTCGGCGACGCCTGTTGTCGCGGCGCAGGGCTTTGGCTTGCCGCAGGCGATGCGCTCGCTGCCGGAGTCGCCGCGGCCTGCGGTGACGGGGCCGTAGTAGTCGCAGCCGGACTCGGACTTGTCCCGGGCGCTGTCGCACCGGCGGGGCGCGGCCCGCTCAGGTTGCTCGGGCTATTGAGCATATTGGTCGCCAGATTGTTGACGATCTTCGCGTCGTTCATCGCGACTTCAAGCAGCGCGGCATTCAAAATCTGCTTGCGCTGGTTGAGCAGTGCGTTCGTGATCTGCTCGCGCACGCCGGGGCTGTCGAGCGTTAGATTCTCGGTCTGGAGCTGCTTTCGCTTCAGCTTGAAGATGTACCACTTCCCGTTGCCGAAACGCACGGGCGCGGTGTAGCTGCCAGCCTGCATCTCGGAGCCGAAGAGCTGGCTGACCAACTCCTGCGGGAAGCCGTTCTGCTTGAGGTCTTCTTCGGTGGCGAAACCGACATCGCCGCCGCGCACGTTGCTGGGGTCTTCGCTACGCGCGCGCGCGACATCGGCGAAGTCGGCCCCGCTCTTCAACTGCTGGTAAACGAGGTCTATCTTCTGCTTGGCTTCGGCCTCGCTCTTGGCGTCATCCTGCGCGCCGTTGTCAGCCGGGTCAACGACTATGTCAGCCAATTCCACGCCGCGCGCGTTGACGAACACCTGCCGATTATTGTTGTAATAATCCTCGACCTCTTTATCGCTGATCGTGATCTTGCCGTAAGTCTTATCCTGTAGCTTCTGGATCGCCTGCGACTTGCGCGCCTCTTCGCGCAGCGACTCAAGGGTCTGGCCCTGTTCCTTCAGGCGCTTCTGAAACTGATCGTCGGTCATACCGGCCTGCTGCTTCATCGTAGTGATGAACTGCGTGATCTCCTCTTCGGTGGGCAGGAGCTTCTCTTTCTCGGCGCGCTGGAAGAGCACCTCTTTTTGCACCAGCGTGTTGAGAACCTGCAAGCGCGCCTGTGCCAGCTCAAGCGGCGACATCTGCGCCTGCTGGCCCTGCACCTGATCGCTGATCAGCTTGTCCACTTCGCTAAGCATGATGCTCTTGCCGTTGACGGTGGCCGCGACGGCAGCATTGCCGCCAGTGCCCTCGCCTCCGCCAGCCCGGTCGCAAGCGACGATCGAAAACGCGGCGATGACGACGAGGGTTAAAATTAGAAACTGTGTGATAACTCTTTGCACTTTGGCTCTCGCTCCTTCAGACTAGACGATAACTGCTCTTCATACGGGGGCTCTCGTTGAAGCACCCTCGGTTTGACTTAGGGAAACCTGTTTGCTATAAATTCTCGTTTTGAATTCGTTGTGCTTTTTCAAGCTTTACTGACTGATACGTACTACACGCTTTTTCTCAAGTTCGGAGGTATCTGGAAATCATGGCTAAACGATGCGAAGTCTGCGGCAAAGGCCCGCAATTCGGCAATAACGTCTCGCACGCGAACAATCGGACGCGCCGCCGCTTCGATCCAAATCTTCAATCCATACGTGTGCAAAAGCCCGGTGGCGGCGCTGAGCGTATGAAGGTTTGCACCAGTTGTATCAAGGCCGGTAAGGTCGCAAAGGCGGCCTGACAGCCCTTAAATTTCGGTTTTCAAAATCAAAGCTACCGGACTATCCGTACCCACTAGGATGACTGATTTTCAGTGGGCGTTGGGCCGGTAGCTATTCTTTTCCTGCCAGGGCGATGACTTCAATCTCGACGCGCGCATCGCGCGGCAGGCGCGCGGCCTCGACGGTCGCACGCGCCGGGGCATCCACCGCGAAATAACGCCCGTAAACCTCGTTCATCGCCGCAAAGTCGCCCATATCAGCAAGATAAACCGTAGTTTTGACCACCCGATCGAGCCCCGTCCCGGCGGCTTCGAGCACAGCCGAGAGGTTACGCAAGACCTGCTCGGTCTGCTCCGCGATGCCTCCAGCGACGAACTGGCCCGTTGCCGGATCAATCGGAATCTGTCCCGAAGCGAAGACAAACCCGCCAGCCCTGACGGCCTGCGAATAGGGCCCTATGGCCTCCGGCGCTCGCTTTGTCTTGATGATCTCCCTCACTGTCACGGATGACCTCTTTTCGATCTACGAAAACAAAAGATGCATTCTAACAGAAAAAGGGCGAAAAGGTGAAAAGCAGCGGGGGAGGCAAAGGGAAAGAAACGGTCAGGCGGCTCCTTCCCTTTTGCGCCCCGCGTAGCCTTTTCGCCTTCTAGCCCTTTACGGAGAGGGTTTAGGCCGCGCCCTGCTGGCGTTCCACATCGAGCACGCCGGGCACGCTCTTGATCGAATTGATCACCTTGTCCAGGTGTTTGACATCGAAGACCTCAACCGTCACCTCGATGCGGCCACGATCGTCGTCCGCCACGGAGGCGCGCGCATCGCGTATGCCCGTCTTCATGTCCGAGATCGCGCCCGTGATTCCGGCGATCATACCCGTGCGATTCTCCGTGATGGCGAGCAGTTTTACAGCGTAAGCTTCCTTGTCGGATTTGCCCGCCCACTCGACCTCGACGACGCGCTCCGGGTTGACCATCAACTGCATGACGTTCTTACAGCGCCGCGTATGCACGGCCACACCTTTGCCGAGCGTGATGTAACCGATGATGTCCTCGCCGCGCAGAGGATTGCAGCAACGCGCGCGCGTCACCATCAGGTCGTCAACGCCGCGCACCACGATCGAGTCGTCGCCGAAACGGATGAGACGTTTGACGGCGCGCACGCCGCTCGAAAGGCGCGATTCCTTCTTCTGATCAAGCTCCTCGAACTTCTCCGGGCCCAGGTATTTCGCGATCACGTTGCGCGGCACGACTTTTCCGTAGCCGATCGCCGCCAGCAGATCATCTATGCGCCCGTAGCCGTACTCGCTCGCCACACGCTTGAATGCCCCGTCCGCGTCGCTCAACAGCTTCTTGGCCGAAAGCTGGAAGCGTGTCGATTCCTTCTCGAACAGTTTTCTTCCGATCTCGATCGACTGTGCGCGCTGCTGCTCGGAGACCCAGTGGCGCACACGGTTGCGCGCGCGCGACGTGACGATGAAGTTGAGCCAGTCGCGGGAGGGGTGCGAGTTTGGCGTCGTGAGTATCTCGACAACGTCGCCGTTTTGAATCTGCTGGCGCAGTGGGACGATACGATTATTGATGCGCGCGCCCGTGCAGGTATTGCCGACCTCGGAGTGAATCATGTAGGCGAAGTCAACGGGCGTTGCGCCGCGCGGAAGCTGTATCACCTTGCCCATGGGCGTGAAGGCATAGACATCCTTCGGGTACAGGTCGAGCTTTAAGGAATCAAGAAAGTCTTTGGAATCCTTGACCTCCTGCGTCCATTCCACGAGCGAGCGCAGGGCCTTGAGCGCCTCGTCATCGGAGTCAGCGCCGCGTTTGCCTTCCTTGTATTTCCAGTGCGCGGCGACTCCCTCTTCGGCGATGCGGTGCATCTCTTCGGTGCGGATTTGCACTTCAAAGGATTGGCCCTTAGCGCCGATGACGGAAGTATGTAACGATTGGTAGAGATTGTCGCGCGGCGTGGCGATCCAGTCCTTGATGCGGCCCGGCACGGGTTTCCAGTTGTTGTGTATGACGCCCAGAGCGGCGTAGCAATGTCGTATCTCGTTTGAGGTGATGACGCGCGCGGCCACCAGATCGTAGACCTGATCAAGCTCTATCTTTTGGGCCCGCAGCTTTTTCCAGATCGAATAGAGCCGCTTGACGCGCCCCTCTATGCGCGCGAAAGGGACTTCCGCTTCGTGCATCTTCTCTTCGATGCGGGCGGTCACGTCTTCCAGGAAGGCTTCGTTTTCGGGTCGCCGTTTTTCAAGCTGCGCGGCCAGATCGCGATAGTCTTCCGGGTGTAGGTGTTGAAAGGCGAGGTCTTCCAGCTCGCCGCGCAGTTTGCCCATGCCCAAACGATGCGCGATGGGCGCGAAGATGTCCATCGTCTCCTGCGCGATACGCTTGCGCTTCTCGGGCTTGAGATACTGAAGCGTGCGCATGTTGTGCAGGCGGTCGGCGAGCTTGACGAGCACGACCCTTACGTCGTCAATCATCGCCAGGAGCATCTTGCGAACGTTCTCGGCCTGCTGGTCTTCGCGCGAGACATTGCTGATCTGCGCGATCTTGGTCAGGCCGTCCACCAGATGCGTAACTTCGTCGCCGAAGTATTTTCTGATCGTGTCCAGGTCAACGAGCGTGTCCTCGACGACATCATGGAGCAGACCCGTTGAAACCGAGACGGCATCGAGCCGCATGTCTGCCAGGATGTTGGCGACTTCGAGCGGGTGCACAAGGTACGGCTCGCCGGAGGCGCGCGTCTGCCCCTTGTGCTCGCGCGCCGAAAAGAAGTAGGCGCTACGCAGAAGATCGAGGTCGGCCTGCGGGTGGTTGCGCCTGACCTTTTCGACAATGTCTTCGATGCGAATCATAAAGGATTAGAACTCAGAAGCCAGAACTCAGGATTCAGAATAGAAGCAGCTCATTCTGAATCCTGAGTTCTGACTTCTCTATTATAACAAGAAGTGATGCCCGACTCGAAAGTCGGGCATCACCTGTAAAGCATGTTGGTCGCGCGCAAAGAAGTATTGCGGACGGGCCGAAGTGGCTCTGGAGTAAGCGCTAACTGGTCGGCGGCTTCTGCCCCTTCTTGGCCTCTTCCGCCTCTTTCTTCCGCTCGTTCTCCTGGCTCAGCTTGGTCGTCTGCTGCTGTGCCGTCTCGGCCTCTTTCTGGAGTCGATCCTTGTCCTCGGGCTTGCCGTCCATCTCGGCGAATTTCACTTTTTCGAGCAGCAGGTTGGTTTTGAATGACCATGCCGACTCGTTGTTCGGGTCGAGGCTGATGGCTTGATTGGCCTCCTCCAGGCCGCGCGTGACACAGGCGACCGCCGCGTCGTAATCCTTCTGCTCTTTCGGTTTCTTATAGACGATCTTGACGCCTTCGGTCGTCTTGATGCCCGGCTGCTCCGTGATGGTGTAGGAGCAGTTCCAATCCTGGCTTGCCAGCACGACGTAAGCTTCGGCGCGCTTGGCGGCGTCCACGGAGTTGTTGCCTGCGCGCTGCATAATCCAATCACGCTGCTTCTGATCGTCCTTGAGCGCACCGTAGAGATAGGCGATGGCTTTGTAAGCCTCTTCGTTGTTGGGATTGCCCGCGAGCAATTGCTGGTAAGCCTCGATCGCCTTGCGTGCGAGCGCGAGATTTTCCGGCGTGTCGACGCCCGGCTTGAACTGCGCGTGAATCGAGCGCGCGATGAAAGAGGGCGCGTTCTTGTTATTCGGATCAAGCTCAAGCGCGCGGCGCGAGCGTTGTTCAGCTTCATCGAAATGGCCCGCCTTGTAGGCGCGTGCGGCTTCGTTCAGCTCGTTCTTAGCGCGTATGCGATTAACGACAGTGCAGCCGGGTGTGCTTGCGAGCACCACCAAGATCAGGAGCAAGACCCTGGCTTGAGAGAGTTTCATCGGTTAATGGCCCCCAATTTAAAGTATTGAGCGATGAGTGTAGGGGGCGTGCGCGTGTGCATCCCCCTACACTCATCGCTCATGACTGCTTGTCATTGCGCCAGATCATCCACCTGTAGACCGACCGGATTCGCGCCCGCGCCCTTGATGGCGTCGATCACTTTCACGACATCGCCATAGGGCAATGAGCGCGGCGCTTTAATAAAGACAGTCTTTTCGACTTCCTCAGTGCCGGGTCGATAGGCGCGCTGCTCTTTGCGCTGTGCAAAGAGGGCCGTGAGCCGCTGGCTCATCGGGCCCGTGTCATTGACCGAACCCATCTCATCCTGGTTCAGCTTGAGCTTGAGATCGCTGGAGACCGTCACGACGAGCGTGAGCGGGTTCGGTTTGATCTGGCTCAAGTCCTGGTTGGGATCGGGCTCGGACGGAACTTTGGCCTCAAAGCGACTCGGCTTGAGCGGTGTGACCACCATGAAGATGATCAATAGCACGAGCAGCACATCAATCAAAGGCGTAACGTTAATATACGGTACGGCGGTCGCCCCGCCTTTACCACCACTCATCCCCATAACTCTGACTCCTCTGCGAGAGAGGGCACAAGCGCGCACGGTCTAAAAGTCGGCGCGCTTGTCCCGGACTTTCTTTCTAGCTTTTTAAGCGGGAGGTGCGGCTGCGCCCTTCTTCTTTTTGTCGGCGACCAGCCCGATCTTGTCCACGCCGCTCTTGCGAATGACGTTGATGACTTCGACGACAGTGCCGTATTTGACGCCGACGCCGCTCTTGATATAGACGATCTTGTCGGCTTCCGATTTGGTCTTCAACATCTTGTCGATGCGCGTTCCCATCTCTTCTTTCGTGACCTGATCCTTGGCAACGTAAAACTCGCCATCGTTCGGGATCGAGACTACGACCGAAGACTCTTTGATGATCGCCGGATCGACATCTGGACTATTCATGTCGCGCGGGATGGCGACCGTCACGCCCTGCTGCAAGAAAGGTGTGACCACCATGAAGATGATCAGCAGCACGAGCATGATGTCCACCATCGGCGTAACGTTGATCTCGGATTGAAGGCCACCGCCTCCACCAGATGACATTCCCATAACAAAATCTCCTGACAGGGAAAAACTTCAACGGGGACGGACGCGCCCGGCTCCCCCTCCGGGGGGCCCGGGTGCGCCACAGAGCATCAGGACGGCGGGCGCTTCGTCGGGCCCGCCGCTCGCCCGTCCCTTTTATGGATTCAATTTAGAACTGGGCATCGTCGCCGACGGATTCAAAGACCGCGTGCGATTCTTCAGGAAGTAGTCGATCAACTCTGAAGCCGAGTTGTCCATCTCGACGATGAAGCCGTCAACCTTGCCCGTGAAATAGTTGAAGAGCCAGACGGCGGGCACGGCCACCGCCAACCCGAGCGCCGTCGTAAAGAGCGCCTCGGAGATACCGCCTGCGACCGCCGCGATACCGGCGGACTCGGCGTTCTTCATACCACGGAACGCGTTGATGATGCCGAACACCGTCCCGAAGAGTCCGACGAATGGAGCGGTCGAGCCGATGGTCGCAAGACCCGAAAGCCCTCGCCGGAACTCAGCCGTCTTGATCGCGATGGCGCGTTGCAGCGCACGCTTACTGGCTTCGATCTCGTCGCCCGAAATATCGGACGTGCCCTCATGCGCGCGGAACTCTTGCAGACCGGAATTCACGACCATCGCCAGGTGCGACCTCTTATGCTTGTCGCTGATATTGATGGCCTCTTCGATGCGGTCGTTCTTAAGCGCCTGGGCCACGCGCGGCGCGAACTCGCGCGACTGCTGTTTGGCTGCCCTGTAGGTCAGGTAGCGCTCGACCATGATGGCGACAGCGTAGACGGACATGATCAAAAGGATGATGACCACGCCCATCGCGACGCCGCCCAGGTTCTTGATCATCTCTGTGATCGTGAACTGCGATTCGCTTGAAGCAGGGGCTGCCGGGCTGGCCGCCGCGTCCTGCCACAATAAGATCAGAAAGCTCAGAGCTTTTGTTCCGAGAATGCTTGTTAGAATAGTCACGGTGAACCCCTCCAAAAGGTTTTATTACTCTCGTCAAGAGCCGATAGCGAGCCCCCTGCGACCGAGCCCTCGCGGCGAACCAAGAGGTTCGCCAGGGCTGCTCGCGGACGCGCCGGGCACATTACTATTGCGGAAGAAAATTGTAAGTGATCACGCCTGTGACCTTCACGGGCTGACCAGACAGCTTCGTCGGCGAGAAACGCGCGCCACGGGCTGCCGCGACAGCCGCCGCCTGCAAGAGCGGATGGCCGCCGACGGCATGAGCCGAGATCACACTGCCGTTCTCGTCGATGGTCACTTGCACGGTCACTGTGCCGGAGGCGCGCGCCGTCCGGGCGATGGCCGGATATTGTGGCTTCGGCAAACTAATGGCTTTGCCGTTCAGCACACCGCCGGAGATGGGCGCTGTCGGTTTGGGCGGTGACGGTTTGGGTGGCGGCGGGGGCGGCTCGTCATTGACCACGACGGTCGGCGTGCTCGGGCCGCCTGTGCCGCCCGGGATGCCGCCCGTTCCTGAGCCGATCGGGCCGGAGACGGTCGCCTCCGTATTGGACGAGCCGAGCGCTACGGGCACGCCCTTCGGGATCGGCGGGACTTTGCTGGCGACAGCCGAGACCTCTTTCGGAGCGATCGGCTGGTCAACTCTGGCGACCAGTTCGGTGCGCGTCGCGACCTGCTGCTCCTTGACCTGCTCGGCAGGCTTGGCCTTCTGTGCTTCGGGCTCGGCCTGTTGCGGCGTGACGGGCACGGGAGCAACCAGCGTCGTCAATTCCAGATTCTGATTCTCCAGGTAAGCGTCGTACTGCCAGATACTGAACACCAGCAGGGCTGTGCCCAGCACGAAGTACACCGCAATCGTCCCTAGAATAAACGAGCCCTTTCGCGCGATGTCATCCTTGTGCGAAGTGGACTCGACCAGGTGCTCGAACATTTTGTTTGTCCTCCCTATTCCGGTGCCAAATGGATCAGGGGTGCGAAATTTAAAAACTCAATAATAGCTTCTCAAACGTTGCCGCCCGGCGCGCCCGCTTGAGCATTAAAAATATGGAGGGGGAGACAGCGGCGATCGGTGCTTTTGCTCACACCGTTAAGCTACTTTGAACCAACCGCTGTGCGGGAATGACACAAACACGACTGGCCGCTCAACATAGACCA
Organism: Pyrinomonadaceae bacterium; assembly: GCA_036522655.1. Classification (GTDB taxonomy): domain Bacteria; phylum Acidobacteriota; class Blastocatellia; order Pyrinomonadales; family Pyrinomonadaceae; genus DASQYE01. The sequence goes on from DATDFK010000059.1 coordinate 51,002, forward strand.
CCGCGCCCCCTGTCCGTTTCAGAGACCGAAACGCGGGCACGATTTCCAAGCTATTTAATTGGCCAGCAACGCGGGCAGTCTATGCCGCAATGACTAGGAAAGTCAAGCGCAAAATAAATTTTCGGTGAGGCCAGCCGGGCAGGCGCACCGGCGATTATCAAGGCGGGCAGAGGTGTCTGTGCGGCACAGCACTCATAGGGCGGCGGCTTTGGCCTTGCTCGTGCTGCGGGGTGTCGCTCCGCCTGCCGCCGTTCCGCTTTTCGCCGGTGGCGTATTGACGCGTGTGGGATCCAGATGCTGTTGCCACCAGACCATGATCGGGCTCGCGATGGCGACCGAGGAGTAGGTTCCGAAAACGATTCCGATCAGCAGCGCCAGGCTGAAGCCACGCAAAACGTCGCCGCCGAACAAGACCATCGCGAGCACGGATAAGAAGACGAGCCCCGAAGTGATGATCGTGCGCGAGAGCGTTTGATTGATCGAATCGTTCGTCACCTTGTAGAGAGAGTCGCGGCGGTGCAGGCGCAGGTTCTCGCGTATGCGGTCGAAGACGACGATGGTGTCGTTAACGGAGAAACCCACAAGGGTCAGGAGCGCGGCGATCACGGTCAGGCTGATCTCCCATTGAAAGATGGAGAAGAAGCCGAGCGTGACCAGCACGTCGTGAAAGACGGCAATGACGGCTGCCGCGCCGTAAGACCACTCGAAGCGAAAAGCTATATAGAGAAGAATGCCGACGAGCGCCGCCAGCGTGACGGCGACGGCCTGATTGCGTAGCTGTTGGCCCGCGACGGGGCCGACCGCATCCGTGCCGACGATTTTATAAGCGGCCTGCGGCTCTTCCCGCAGGTCTTTCTGGGCTTCGGGCCCGAAAGTGTTGAGGGCGTCTCTGACCTTGGCCCGACCGACATCGACCTGCGCCTTCGATTCAACCTCGTTGGTGGCGGCTTGCCCCATTTGCGGCAATTTGATGAGCGCCTCGTCCTGCTTGTCCGTCGCGAGCTGAATGACGGCATCGCTGAGCCCCTGCTTATTGACCGCCGCGCGAATCTCTTCGGCTGACGGGCGCTGACGGAATTTGACAGTGACGACCGTGCCGCCCTTGAAGTCAACGCCGAGGTTAAAAGCATCTGTTCCACCCGGCACGGCCTGCCTGACCACAGCCGAAGCCAGCCCGGCCAGCATCAGCAGGGTAGAGATGGCGATGAAGATTCGGCGATCAGCCAGCCAGTCAACGCGTACGTCTTTGAAAAATTGAATCATATAAATTCAGCGATAAGTGACGAGTGGCAAGCGGCGAGCGTTGCAAAACCTGTCACTCGCCGCCTTGTCACTGCGGTTAAATACTGAGCGACTCCACGCGCCGCCCCTTGCGACCGAGAAGCCAGATAAAGATTGTGCGCGACACGTAGACGGCGGAGAAAAGATTGACGACTAGGCCGAGTACGAGTGTGACGGCGAAGCCGCGAATCGGCCCCGTGCCGAAGACAAAGAGAAACAGCGACGAGATGATCGTCGTCACGTGCGTATCGATGATCGTCACGAAAGCGCGCCCGAACCCCTGCTCGACGGCAGAAGGCACGGTCTTGCCCGTGCGCAGTTCCTCGCGTATGCGCTCGAAGATGAGCACGTTGGAATCGACGGCCATACCTATGGTCAGGATGATTCCGGCGATGCCGGGCAAAGTCAGCGTCGCCTTGAAGATAATGAGCGCCGCCATCATCAGGATCATGTTCAGGAGCAGCGCGATGACCGCATTGACGCCCGAGCCGCGATAGTAAAAGAGCATGAAGAAGACGACCAGCCCGAGGCCGACGAGCGATGCCGTGACCCCGGCCTTGATCGAATCCTGTCCGAGGCTTGGGCCAACCGTGCGTTCTTCCTGGTACTCGATGGGCGCGGGCAGCGCGCCCGAGCGGAGCGTCAGCGCCAGGTCTTCCGCCGATTGCTTGGTAAAGCGCCCGGAAATCTCACCGGAATCGGTGATCTGCGATTTGATATAGGCGATGGACTTGACCTCGTCGTTCAAGACCACACCCATGTACTCGTTGATGTTCGCGCCCGTCCATTGACCGAACTTCTCCGCGCCGGAGGGTTTTAAGGAGAAGGCGATTTGATAATCATCAGCGCCGCCGCGACCCTGAACCGCCGAGGCGTTTCTAAGCTCGGTTCCATTGACGACCGCCGGATATTCTATGACGACATAACGCTTCGGTTTCGGCGCATTGGCATCCTGCGCACCGGCAGCCGTCGGCTCCGTGCGTTCGGCGTAGGGCAGGACTCTGCGATTGGAGGGCACGTTCCCGCCCAGAGAGGCGATGGCTTCCTCCTGCGTGGCGAAGCTTTGCGCAGGCGACGGGCTCGGCGGGCTGACGACGTGGACGAGTTCCAGACGCGCTTCGCCCTTGAGTAATTCCTTGATGCGCTCGGGGTCTTGAATGCCGGGCATCTGCACGAGTATCTGGTGCGAGTTTTGTCCGCCGTGACGCTGCACCAGAGGCTCTGCGACGCCGACCGCATCGAGGCGGCTGCTGATAATCCTCTCGGCCTGATCGGTCGCCTGATCGGCCAGCGTGCGCTGCGCCGCGTTCGTCAAAGTCCACGTCACAGTGTTGCCGCTCGTGGAAGCCGACCATTCTGTGAGGTCAACTTTCTTTCTGACCTCATCAACGACCTCGTTTATCCGCGACGCATCATTGAGTTCGAGCGCGAAGCTGTAATTGCCGCTCGCGGCGTTGGAGCGCGCCTCCTTGACGGGAAAGTTCGCATCCCTGGCAGCCTTCTCGACCGCAGCGCGATTACTATCCGTCAGCGTCTGCAAATACTTGTCCGTCTGGACGCGCATCACCAGATGCGAGCCGCCCTTGAGATCGAGGCCGAGACGAATATTATCTTTGAGATTATTCTTGATTCCGGCCAGCGTGAAATCGCTCAGGTGCGGACGCCTGTGCGGGCCGATCACCAGATAGAGCCCGACCAGCGTGACGATGGCGATAATGATAAAGCGTTGCAGCAGGTTCTTTTTCTTCATAAGAAACGAATAAAGCGGCCCGCGTCCCCCTTCAGGTGTGTGAGCGCGCGGCGGCATCAGTTCGGTTGAATTATTTCTTCTCTAAAGCTTCCAGACCGGCGACGGCAGAGCGTGCGACCTCGATGATGGATTTATCGGCGCTACGCAACAACAGGCTCGTCTCGCGCACAGCCGTAATCGTGCCGATGACGCCGCCGGTCGTGACCACGCGGTCGCCCGCCTTCAAGTTGGCGATGGTCTCTTGCAACTCCTTCTGCCGCTTGCGCTGTGGCACGATCAGCAGGAAATAGAAGACGCCGAAAATCAGAAAGATCGGAAGGAACTGAACAAGAAAACCGCCAGCGCCGGATTGAAAAAAGATAGCCAGAATAGTCATCAGTTTAAGTTGCGAAACCTGTGTTTGATGGTAGCGATACGGTCGGAGAGCGCAAGGGGGCCCCGAGCCCGTTCAACTTGTCGCGCGCCGCGCCTTCAGTCCCCGGCTGCGGGGCCCGACCGCGAGCGCACGCTCACTCCACGCCCGCGCCGATACGCTCTATGAACTCTCGCCGAAATCGCGTGAAATCGCCAGACCGAATAGCTTGCCTCACGCGCCGCATGGTGTCAAGGAAGAAGGCGAGGTTGTGATGCGTCAATAAGATGCTGGCGAGCATCTCTCCCGTCAGATACAGATGGCGCAGGTAGGCGCGCGAGTGGCGCTGGCAGACAGAGCACGGGCACGCTTCATCCAGCGCGCGCTCGTCCGTCGTCCAGCGCGCGTTCTTGACGTTGAGCTTGCCGCGCGAAGTAAATGCCTGGCCGGTTCTGCCATTGCGTGTGGGCAGCACGCAGTCGAACATATCAACGCCGCGCGCCACGGCCTCCAACAAATCTTCGGGCGTCCCGACGCCCATCAGGTAGCGCGGGCGGTCTTCGGGCATCAGTGGCGCAAGACCTGCGATGACCTCATACATCAGGCTCTTTTCCTCGCCGACGCTCAAGCCCCCTATGGCGTAGCCGTCGAAGCCTATCTCGACGGTGCGTTGCAGGCTCTCGCGCCGCAAGTCCAGGTAGCCCGCGCCCTGCACTATGCCGAACAGGGCCTGTGCGCCGCTCAGATTGTCGGCGGCGGAGACACTGCCCGTATCCATGCCCTCCCTTTGCAGCGCATCGAAGCTACGGCGCGAGCGCTCTGCCCAGCGCGCCGTCAACTCAAGACTGCTGCGCGCCTCTTCATGCGCCGCCCGGCCCGGCGCGCACTCGTCGAAGGCCATCACAATGTCGGAGCCGAGCGCGGCCTGCACCTCCATCGAAACCTCCGGCGAGAGGAAACGCAGGCTTCCGTCAACATGCGAGCGAAACTCCGTTCCCTCCTCCGTGATCTTGCGCAGCGCGCCCAAGCTCCAGACCTGAAACCCGCCCGAATCGGTCAGCAGAGCGCGTCGCCAGCCTATGAACTTGTGCAAGCCCCCGCAAGCCCTGATGACTTCAGGGCCCGGGCGCAGCCACAGGTGATAGGTGTTGCCGAGAATAATGCGCGCATCAAGCTCCGGGGATTCGAGCGCCTCGAAACGCGTGCCCTTGACCGTGCCGAGCGTGCCGACCGGCATAAAGACGGGCGTTTCGATCAAGGCCCGTCGCGTCCTGATAAAGCCAGAGCGCGCTTCCCCCTCGCGCGCGCTCACTTGCCACTCAATAGCCCGCTCACTCATCCGTTGACCTTAGCAAAAGAAACGAGCAAGGATGGACAGGACAAAAACAGAAAGCAATTGAGATTCAAGATTTCCAATTTGAGATTGATAGCTTAACGCCCTCTTCCTGTTTTTTATATCCTGTCTATCCTGTCCATCCCTGTTAATTTCTGATTCATCGGGAAATTTTCCAGCGGAAGACGGACGGTGAAAATCGTTCCGTTGCCGTCGCTCTTGGCTTCGACGTGGCCGCCGTGCGCTTCGACCAGTTCCTTGACGAGCGCGAGCCCTATCCCCAGGCCACCGTGCCTGCGTGTCGAAGAGCCGTCCGCCTGCCGAAAGCGATCCCAGACGAAGGGAAGAAACTCCGGCGTAATCCCCTCGCCCGTGTCCTCGACCTCGATCACAATCCAGCGCGAAGGCACTTCCTCATCGTCATCATCAATCAGCACGCCGTCGGGCGCGACGAGCCTTGAGCGCACGATGATGCGCCCGCCTTCGGGAGTAAACTTGATCGCGTTGGTCAAAAGATTCCAGAGGATTTGCTGCACGCGATGCGCATCAAGATAGGCGTCCGGCAGATTCTCGTACAACTCAAGTCGCAGTTCCTGCCCGCGCGCAACGGCGGCCTGACGCACGGCCCCGACGGCTTCGAGCACGGCCTTATTAATGTCTGCGGGCTGGCGTTCCAGTTGCAGCCCCTTGCGCTGGATGCGCGACAGGTCGAGCAAGTCCGAGATCAGTTGCGAGAGCGAGACGGTCGAAGTCCGTATCACGCCGAGCCCTTCGGCCAACTCTTCATCGAGCGCCATCGCCTCGCTCTCGCTCAACAGCTCCACCCATCCCTTGATGGCCGTCAGCGGCGTTCGCAGCTCATGCGAAAGCGTGGCGAGAAACTCATCCTTGAGACGATTGGCCTCGCGCAACTCCGAGATCAAGCGCGCATTCTCAAGCGTCGAGCCGACCTGAGTGGCGACGGCCATCAGCAGCTCTATATCATCCTGGGCCCACATCCGCCGCGCGCGTGTCTGGTGAGCGCTGAGCGAGCCGATGACGCGCCCCTGGTGCGTGATCGGCACGACCGCAAGGCTGCGCAGGCTCATACGCTCGTTCAAATCTTCCATGCCCTGCGAGAGGCTGTGCGTAAGAACATCCGGGATGACGAGCGGCTGGCGATTCGTCCTTATCCAATGCTCTGTGCGCGAGCGTTCCAGTATCTCCACATCCTCGCTGATCGGCAGCACGCCATCTGCGCACCATTCTCCGAGAAAATCCGCACGGTCGTCCTCTGCAAAGAGCATGACTATGCAACGATCAAGCTCAAGCAGCTCGCCGACGCGCTCGACCACGACCTCGACGCCCCGACGCGCCTCGCTCGTCTGCTGCAAAGAGAGCACTAGGCGATTGACGACCGCCTCGCGTTCGGCCTGTGCCTGGATGGTGGCGAAGAGACGCGCGTTGGCAATCGTCTCGGCGGCCTGTGCGGCGAAGATTTCCAAAAGCTGCACGTCACGCTCGCGGAATCCGCCGGGACGATTGGCGACATAGATAAAGCCGATCAGCTCGCGCTTGATACGCATCGGCACGGCGAGCACAGAGCGCACGCCGTAGCGCGCGATGATGCTCTGGTTAAAGCGCGGGTCAGCAGCCGGGTCGTTCGAGTAGAAGGCTTCGCCCGTTTGATGTATGTAAGAGATGGGCCCATCCTGATCGAGCTTGAAGCGAAACTCTTCGATCAGCTCAGGCAAAGTGTTATAGCCGGGCGCTTGAGCGCGCACCAGATTGCGGCGGCGATCATACGTGGCGATCAAACAGCGCTCTCCGCCGACGAGCTGCGCGATGGCGCGCGTCAGCCGCCCGTAGATTTCCGAAATGTCCGTCAGCGTCGAGAAGGCGCGCGAAATCTTGTAGAGCCCCTCAAGCTCAAGGCTGCGCCTGCGGCTCGCCTCATAAAGCCGCGCGTTCGTCAGCGCCAGCGAGACTTCCCTGGCGACCATGCCGAGCAGTTTGGCGTCGTCCTCCGTCCACTGGCGCGCGGCCTCGCAGTCGTGCAGCTCAATCATCCCCTCGTGCGCTCCGCTCATGATGATCGGCGCGGACAAGAGCGCGCGCACGCCCAGTCGCTCATACAAACCGACGAGCTCGTCCTGCGCCAACTCTTTGATGTCTTTGACGCGGACGGGCGCGTCGGAAGCGAGCACCCTGAGCGCATACTTGCTTGAGCGCAGGGGGATGCGATGCCCGCGCATGGAAATGACGCGCGGGCGCGAGAGATACTCGTATCCGACGAACGCGTATTCCGCTCGCTCGTCAAAGAGCGTGACGTGACAGCGATCGGCCCCGAGCGATTGGCCCAACACGTCGACCGTCTCCTGCAAGACAGATGAGGCATCGAGCGAGCTTGAGAGCTGCCTGCCGATGCGCCCGGCCAGTTCTTCGCGGCGCGCCGATGCCTCCATCTCTCTTGAGCGACGCTCGGCCTGTTCCAGCAGCAGCACTTTCTCGATCGCGATGGCGAGCGGCGGGGCCAGTCGTTCAAGCGCAAGCAGGTGTTTTCGTTCGTAGGCTCGCGGCGTACGGCTCGTCAGGTTGAGACTGCCGATCGGCCCTTTGTCCGAGTAGAGCGGCACGCAGACGGCGGAGCGAAAGCTCTCGCTGCGCAGGTCTTCATAAACATTGAAACGCTTTTCCTCGCTCAGCTCAGGAATGACGATCATCTCGCGCTGCTTGAGCGCAAGCTCCGTCACGGAGCCGCGCATCACGGCGCGCGCGCCGACCGAGAGCGGCTCGGCGTATTCACCCGAGAGCGCGAAGACGCTCAGGTGCGCTCCGTCCGCATCGATGAGCGCGATGGAGGCGCGGTCGAAAGGAATCAGCGCGCGCATCTGTGCGCTCGCCAGCGTGAAGACCTGCTCGATCGTCCGGCTGGAGTTGACGGCGGCGATGATGCGATTGACGACCTCCAGCTGCTCGGTCGCATCACGCAGGTACTCGAAGAGCGCGCTCGCCTCGTCGCTCGTCACTTCCTCGCTCTGCGCCTCCGGCTCGCGATCTACGCGCTTGATCAGGCAGAGCGTGGCCTCCCTCTCTTGCCAATGACAGGCCAGGCACTCGACCTCCACGTGCAAGGGATACTCGCCGCCGGCGAAGACGGTCGCACGCGTGTACGGCGATCGGTCTTGTGCGCAATCTTCGACGCTGTTTCTTTCAAAGGTGAGAGACTGCGGAACATCACGCTCAATGAGCGAGGGAAATGAGCGCGTGACGAGCGCGACAAACGGGGGATTGCAGGCGACGACCTGCTTCTGCGCCTCGTCAACGACGATGGCCGCATCGCTCATGTGCTCGAACAACTCCGCGAACTCTTTCCTCTGCTCATTCATATTCAATTTTGGATTTTAGATTAATGCTTCCGTGAAGCTTGAATTTTGGAATCGAGCTTTCAAGCAGCGCAAGCGTGCCAATCCAAAATCCAGAATCTAAAATGCTCTAATTCTTTGCTCTGCCTTTACGGCGATGACGCTCGACGATGCGCAGAGGTGTGGCGAAGAAATCGAACTCCTCGCGCAGGCGGTTTTGCAGATAGCGTTCGTAAGAGAAATGGAGGCCGGGTTTGCCGCCAGCCGTAAAAAGGACGAAGGTGGGCGGGCGGATTCCCACCTGCGTCATGTATTGAACGTGCAGGCGCGAGACGCCGCCCCTGACGGGAGCGGGCGCGCCGCCCCCGCGCGGCTGTGAGACCGCGCGCTCAAAGAAAGCGTTTAGCTGCGACGTAGACACGCGGCGATTACGCGCCTCGTTGGCCTTCAGCACGAGCGGCAGAATTCTTTCCACGCGTTGTCCCGTCAGCGCCGACATCGTGACGACCGGGGCCCAATCCAGAAACTTCATCTTGTCGCGCAAGTGTCGCTCGAAGGCGGCGGCAGTTCCCGTCTCTTTATTCTCGACCGCGTCCCACTTGTTGACGGCGAGGATGATGGAGCAACCGGCCTCGTGCGCGTAACCGGCGATGTTGGCGTCAAGCGCTGCCACTCCGTCGGCGGCATCGATGACGACGATGGCGACATCCGCGCGCTCAAGACTGCGGCGCGCCATCACGACGGACATCTTTTCCGCCATCTCCTCCGTCTTACCCTTGCGCCTGATCCCCGCCGTATCGATCAGACGAAACGACTGGCCTCCGACTTCGAGCACGGTATCGACGGCATCGCGCGTCGTACCGGCCAGCGGCGAGACGATGACACGCTCTTCGCCGAGCAGCCGGTTCAGGAGCGAAGACTTGCCGACGTTCGGGCGACCGATGATCGCCAAGCGTATCTCGCGCGGCGCATCCTCTCTCTCTTCAACTTCGGGTGAGACTTCCAGCCGTTCCGTCAAAGAGTCCAGCAGGTCGCCCAGCCCGTTGCCATGCTCCGCAGAGACCGCGAAGACCTCGTCGAAACCGAAGCGATAAAACTCTCCGGCCTCCGTCTCAAGCCGCTCGGCGTCCGCCTTGTTGGCTGCGACCAGCACGCGCTTGCCCGTCGAGCGCAACAGGTGGGCCAACTCTTCATCGAGCGGCGTCACCCCTTTCCGCACGTCAACGACCCAGATGAGCGCGGCCGCATCTTCAATCGCCGCCGCCGCCTGTTTCAGTATGTTGGCCGGTATCACGGCATCGTCGTCCGGCACTATGCCGCCCGTGTCCACGAGCGCGAAGCGGCGACCGTTCCACTCCGCCTCTCCGTATATGCGGTCGCGCGTAATCCCCGGCTCGTCTCCGACAATCGAGCGCCGCTCGCCCGTGAGGCGATTAAAGAGTGTGGACTTCCCGACGTTGGGCCGACCGACGACGGCCACCAGCGGCAAGGCGCGGCGCACCTCATCCACGCGCGCGCGACCATCACCCTCGCTTCGCTCCGCTTCCCGTACCTCTTCTGTTTGATTCGAGCCCTCGGGCATCAGTCGTCCTCTCGCTGCGAGATATTTTGTCGTGAGCAAGACAAGGAGGGGTCTGGCAAGAATTCCCCATGCTCTTTGCCCGTTGAGTGTAGCGCGCGATGCGAACAGCCCGCAAGGATGAAGCCGCGCAAAGCTCTTCTTCACTCGCTCGCCGCTGCCGGTAAACCTCCCGAGCCTCTTTTGACCACGACCGTCAAACCAGTAAATGCCTTCAAAAGATTATTGTGCCCGACGCCCAAATGGCTTATCTTTCACGGGTGTCAGCCCTTTTAAGCGCACCGGGCGACGCTCGCTCCACGCTCTATCAAATTCAACGGAGACTGCCGCCATGTCCAGTTGGGTCAAAGCTCTCCTTATTATCGGCATCTGCTTCGTCCTGCTCATCCTCGGCGTCGTCGGTTTCGGCGCTTACTGGCTATCCACACACAAAGACGAATTGATGAAGAGCGCGGAAAGCGCTCGCACCGAGGGGGCTGCATTCGGCAGGGGGACGGATAATCAGGGCTGCGTGAACGAAGTCTTACGGCGTCACAAAGAGCACCACGGCTTTAGCGACGCGATTCTCAATAATCTGTTCTTAGGTGGTTGTCTTGAGGCCAGCCGCCCGACGAGCGGCTTCTGCGAAGGTGTTCCGAAGACCTCGGAGATGACGGAGAGCGTGCGCTGGCGGCTCAGGAAATGCACGGAAGCGGGCTTGTCCGACAGCTATTGCGGCAATCTTTTCGGTGAGATACAGAAGTATTGCGAATCGGATAAAGCCAGGACAGCTTCCACCCCTTGAACTCTGAACTCAACCTGCGCGTGACTGTCAATTTGAAAAACGATGCGCTGGCAAAAATTTGATCCGCGAAGATGGAAGAACCGGACGCGGGATGCGAATCTTGCGGAGAGCCCGCACGCCGCCGTTGATAAGGCCGTCGAGTTAGCGCCGCACCTGGCGCTCGGCAGGCGCGGCGAATCTCTCGCGGCACTGCATCTGGAACGCGCAGGCTATCGTCTCGTCGCTTCCAATTTCACCCTGCCGGTCGGACGCAACCGGCGCGGCGCAGTCGTTCAAGCCGAGATAGACCTCATCGCCTACGATGGCCCGGTGCTCTGTTTCATCGAGGTCAAGACGCGCGCCTCCGATTGGTTCGCCGCCCCGGAAGCCAACGTCGATCTGCGCAAACAAAGGCAGATCACCCGCGCCGCACGCTCTTACCGCCGCCTGCTCGGACAAACCGGCGCGCCCTACCGCTACGACGTAGTCAGCGTCGTGCTGCCCCCGGCGGAGACGGACGCCCCCGCGCCGCGCCCACGTCTTGAGCTACTCAAAAACTTCTGGACGGACGAAAGATTCCGCAAGCGCCGCTGGTCGGACGCCCCTTACGACTTTTAATACCGCGCAGTTCTTCATCAATTCCGGCAGGGGCGCTTGACAAGAAAACTTGAATCTGTAGAATCTCTAATCAAGCAAGCGGGAGTAACTCAGTGGTAGAGTGCGACCTTGCCAAGGTCGAAGTCGCGAGTTCAAATCTCGTCTCCCGCTCCAAAAATTTCAGGCGCAACAAGCCGAAGCGGCGCGCACGGAAACCCTCTGAAGTTTCCCCGCGCCGCTTCGATTCATCAGCCTGAAACCAGACGCATCGGTCAGCGCAAGCTTTACCGACTCAGCCCGGCAGCAGGGCTCGTTGATGCCCTCCGTAAGCGTCCTGTATAATGCCCACTGCACTCAAAGCCTGGGCGGCGTAGCCAAGTGGTAAGGCAGAGGTCTGCAAAACCTTTATTCATCGGTTCGATTCCGATCGCCGCCTCCATAGAATTAAAGAGTTACGGACAGCCAAAAGGCTGTCCGTTTTCGTTTGAGTCACTATGGAGTCGCTACTTTGCTAAACAATAACCTCTTGCCCAAGGATGGCGCTCGTCCGGCCCGCCCGACGAGGGGTCAGGGCGGGCGGCAGATGAGTGGAGGCTAATCGTCTCGATCCGACCAGTGTGTCTGCCAGGCGCACGACGGGGCGGTCTGGGCGATGCTCGTCAGCTTCCCCTGGAGAGTGATGGCCCAGAGCTGTACGCAGTTGTTGTTCTGACCGGCGGCGGTCAACTCGTAGGAGTGCGGCGCGCCCATCCAGTTCAAAGGCGACCAGCCGTACCATTTACCCTTGCCGTCCTGCCAGTTCATGGTCATCCGGTAGTCCTCGTCTTGCCCCCAGATGATCGCGCCCTCATGGCCTTTCACCGCGGCGATGTTGCGCAGCTTCGGAGCGTTTTGCCAGTTCGGCCCCTCCCAAGGCCCCCAGTTGGTGAGCGGCGACGGACTGTCCGGCGTCTTCTCGTTCATGTACCAGAGCTGGCGGTTCGAGTCGAGCGCCCACAGCGCCAAGTGCCCGTTATACTGCCGCGCCGCTGTGATCTCGATGGAGCGAAAGCTCTGCGGCGCGGGCGTCCAGTCATACCAGCCTGCTGACCAACGACCCTCCGGCAGCCACTGGTGTGCGCCGACTATCGTGCCGTCGTCGACAATCGCCCACAGTTCCGCGTTGGGTTCGCGGATGCCGCGCTGCGCCGCTGCGAGCTTCGTCAGCCAACCGTCCGGCGCGCCGTTCCAGTCAAGCTCGTACCATCCCGTCCAGTTGCCGCCAGGCGATTGTTGCGAGATGCACCGAAGACGACGCTTCATGTCGAGCGTAAACAGGATGACGCGCCCGTCGTTCTGCTGACAGGCGGCCAGCTCGTACACCTGCTTCGGATAGCCCGGCCCGGCCCAGTCCGGCCCCTTCCAATTACTCCATTTTCCGCCCGGCGATTCTTGATAGATAGTATGGAGAGTGCCTTTGTAATCAACTCCCCAGAGTTGGGCGCCGCGATTGCCGCCCTGCTGCGCTGCCGTGAGTTTGCTTAAGGAAGGCGCGTTTTGCCAAGCCATAAAACGATTCTCCTTTTCGCACGTAATGCGAAGTGAATTTGACCGTGTTGATAGTCAGCGAGGCGAAGCTTGCGTGAAACCGTCAACCAACTTGAATGTAGGATAAAGACAGACCTCAGAGAGCCGGGCTGGTGCGAACAATACAGATACTGGGCTGACGCGACCGGGACGCATAATACCTAGCGACGGGCGGACGGTCAATTTAAATTTTCTTGCGGAGACGAACGGCGTTTCCGTCACCGGCGCATCAAGGCTTTGCTAACAATAGTCTCTTCGATTTAGATATAGTTCCGCAACCGCTCCTGGCTCATAGTTGCGACATAATCAACTCTTCTACCGTTGCCGTTTTTGTACGAGCACCTGAAAGCTTTCGCTTAGCCCGCCGGGTAAGATGAGGTCTCGCAGGGTTGAACGAAGGGCGAGGGCTTCCGCTTGTGATGCCATTCCCGCCGTCATTATCTGTAGCTGATCGAGTAGCCCGGCGCGTAGCAGGAATTTGTCCTGAGGCTCGAAGCTGACGGGATGAAGGCCGTTCTCTTTGCCCGTCTGGATGAGGCTCGTCCAATCGACGGTCGTGGTGAGGTCTTGCCGGCCGGGTTGGGCGAGCGGGTCGTGTGCGAATTGGTGGCGGTGGAAAGCTCTCAATGTTCCTTGCAGGCGATGCGTCGAGTGGTATAGGTCGGTTGCATCTGCTCCGTAGTCAACGATGATGAGATGGCCGCGTTTGAGTGTTGATGCGGCGAGGGCGATCCAGTCCAGCGCTTGAAGATTGACTTCGGCGATCTGCCCTTCGCGTAGGTTGACGCCGAGGCGCTCGAAATATGCGGTGAGGCGGGGTGCGGCGGCGGACTCCAGCTCTACCCAGCGGAAAGCACCTGTGCTGTTTAAGCCGACGTGCAGCTCTAAGAGTTTGCCGTTGCGCATTACAACCCTGTGGACGGGGAATGCGTCGAGCAGTTCGTTGGCGAAGATGATTCCGGCGTCGAAGGGGATTTCGATGTCTTTGAGGCGACGAAATTCCAGGCGGTCTGCGAATGGGGAGAGGCGGAGGCGGGCTCGCTCGCGTGCATCGTCGCTCGCTTCGTCGATCAGATAACGCGTGACGGCGAAGATGTCAGGGAAGATGCTTCGCAGGGTTTCGAGCACGCCCTGAGCGAAGTGGCCTGCGCCTGCGCCCGCTTCGATGATGGTCAGGACTTCAGGCGCGCCAAGGTCTCCATAGAGGGAGGCGAAGTAACGCGCGAAGGTAGCTGCAAATAGAGGGCTGCGTTCGGGAGCCGTGCGATAGTCGCCTGTGCGTCCCCAGCGCGGCAGGTCGCGTCGACAGTAATAACCCTCTTGCGCGTCGTAGAGCGCGGCGGCCATCCAGTCGTGGAAAGTGATCGGGCCCTCGCGCCTGATGCGCTCGCGTAGGCGCTCGGCGAGTGGCGCTTCGTCCGGTCGATCAAACTCGCGCTGGCCCATCTTTTTGTTGACTCAGGAATGCTGAAGGGAGTTATGACGAAATCTGAAAGACCTCTTCCAGAGATAATCGCGCGGCCAGGCTCACGAGATGCGAGCGCGCCCGACTCCTGCCTTACGAATCCGTACGAGGGAAAGTTCTAGCGCCAAAACATTCTACACCGGGGGCAAACGTAAATCGGAAAAGAGCACGAACGAAGCAAAGGCGCGCCCCTGATAATGCGCCGCGCGCGCCAAGGTGTCCAACAGTAGGGCGCAGAGCGTTTGCATCTCGCCTGACGGCAGCGCGATCTCTTTCGAGAGGTCTGCGTCCGTGCCGAGGAGCGCAAAGCCGCGCCGCCGCGTGGCCTCGACTTCATCCAGGTATTCAGTAACACGCTCGGGAGTCGAGAGAGCTTCCGGCAACGTCCACTCGAAGGGGTCATCCCAGAGGTTTGCGGTGATGCCGCCGAAGGTTTGCTCGACGGCGGCGGCGCTGCGCAGAAGGTGCTCGCCGCAGGAGTGGAGGGGAAACGCGCTCATTAGACGGCGCGGTTGCATGTAAAGCTGCTCGGGCGAAATCAGCTCGACGAGTGCGCGGGAGCGCGCATGAAGACGCGCGAATTGTTCATCTAGGCTCAGGACGAACGTCTTACCGAGGACGGCCGCCGCCTTGTCTTGCTCCATCATTTAGCAGTGCGACGTTCCGATTCTTCAAGCACCGTCCCGTAAATTTTGCCGCCGTAGCTGCCCCCTGTGTAGATGCGCCCGCGCGCGCCGACCCGCGCGCCGCGCGAGGGCAGACCGCTGCGCGTTACGACCAGCAGTTTTCCCGTCCCATCGTCTATCTCGTAGATGCCCATGTTGAGCACGCCGTAGCTATCGGTCACGGTTCCGGCGACGGATACGTCCTTGTTCAAGTACCGGCCCGGGTCGGCGTTGATCTGCGAGATCGTTTCACGCTTCGGGCAGGCCGTCAGCAGAATGGTTGCGGCGAGGATGAGCGATAAAAATATGGTTTGATGACGCGAGCGCATTGGCATCTCCTTCTCGTCTGTCAGATAAGGGAGAGCGCGCTGATCATACCACGACGCAGACGCCTTTCAAGAACGGGCTCGCCAACTGCTTCAGGCTTTGCACCGTAGCCCCTGCAAGGGGCGAGCGGAATGTAGCCCATGACGCAAGTCATGGGAATACAGCCAACCAAAGAATCCAGAGCCCCGGAGGGGCGTAAGATTCTCAAGTTGAGAATCTTACGCCCCTCCGGGGCTTGCTTCTCTCTTCTTACCTTGTACCCACGGCTTGCGCCGTGGGCTACATTCTGTCGCCCCTTGCAGGGGCTTTTGGGGCTGGCTCTTAGTTGCCGTACCAGCCAATCGGCTTGCCGGATAGATCGACCCACACGCTCTTGATGTGCGTATAGAGTTCGAGCGCGTGCTTGCCCATCTCGCGGCCATAGCCGGACTGCTTGAAGCCGCCGAAGGGCGAGGCGGCATTGAACATATTGAAGGTGTTGATCCAGATCGTCCCGGCGTGAATCTCTTTGGCGAAGCGGTGAGCGCGCGTGATGTCGCGCGTCCAGATGCCTGCCGAGAGACCGTAGATCGTTTCGTTGGCCTGCTTGATGAGGTCTTCTTCGTCTGTGAAAGAGATGGCGGAGGTGACGGGCCCGAAAATCTCTTCCTGTGCGACTCTCATCTGGTTCTTGACATCGCTGAAGATGGTCGGCTGGAAGAAGTAGCCTTTCTGGAAATCGCCTTCGAGCTTGGGCGGCTCGCCGCCCGTGAGCACGGTCGCGCCCTCCGCGCGTGCGATGTCCACGTAGCCCTTGATGCGGCAAAGCTGCTCTTCGGAGACCTGTGGGCCCATGTGCGTCGCCTTATCCATCGGGTCGCCGACTCTGACCTTCTGCGCCTTCTCCTTGAAGCGATCCAGAAACTCGTCCTTGACCTCTTCGGCGACGAAGAGGCGTGAGCCGGCGCAGCAGACCTGACCCTGGTTGAAGAAGATGCCCATCATCGCGCCGTTGACGGCTTGCTCAAGATCGGCATCGGCGAAGATGATATTGGGCGCTTTCCCTCCAAGCTCCAGCGAGACCTTGGTGAGATTCTGCGCCGCCTCGCGCGCGATCAGCTTGCCGACTTCGGTCGAGCCCGTGAAGGCTATCTTGTCTATGCCGGGATGCGAGGCGAGGGCCGCGCCCGCCGTCTCGCCGTAACCGGGGAGGATGTTGACGACGCCTTCGGGGAAACCGGCTTCCTGAATCAACTTGGCAAGCTCCATGATAGTCACGGGGGTCTGCTCGGCTGGCTTGAGGACGATTGTATTACCGGCGGCGAGAGCGGGCGCGAGTTTCCAGGCCGCCATCAGAAGCGGGAAGTTCCAGGGGATGATCTGCCCGCAGACGCCGATGGGCTCGCGCAGAGTGTAGTTGAACATCTGGCCGGGCACGGGAATGGTCTCGCCCTCGATCTTGGTGGCGTAGCCCGCGAAGTATTCAAAGTTCTCGACGACCTGCGGCAAATCAACATAGGTCGATTCGCGTATGGGCTTGCCGTTGTCGGCGGTCTCAAGCGCGGCCAACTCCGCCGAATGCTCTTCGACCAGTTGCGAGAGCTTATAGAGCAGACGCCCGCGATCACGCGCGCTCATTTTTGACCACTTGCCCTCGTAGGCGCGGCGCGCAGCCGCGACGGCCTTGTCAACGTCGGCCTTATCGGCCTCGGCGACTTCGGCCAGCGTCTCGCCCGTCGAAGGATTTGGCGTCGTGAATGTTTTGCCCGACTCGGCATCTACGAATTTGCCGTCAATGAAGAGTTGATACTTGCGCGGCGTGTTGCTGGCTGCTGGTTGTGCGGTAGACATGTCATTGCTCCTTCACAAAATTGTGGTTTGGATGGGTGCTCGGATGAAATGGAACATTGCTCACTGTTGGCCCGTAATTTATCACTTCGCCCATATGAAAGTAAAAGGATGAAGGATGAAGGCGGAAGGATGAAGTAAAAGCTTTCAAGCCGTGACAGCATTCCTTTCATCTTTCATCCTTCATCCTTCATCCTTCATCCTTTCCTAGGCTCTTCCATCTCTTCGTCGGCGGCGTAGCGCAGGTCGCGGTCGCCTGTCGTCTCGTCCCAGTCGTAGCCAAGGTAGAGGGCGAAGCGCTGTAGTTTGGATTCCCATTCCTCGCGCTGCGCTCGATACTCGTCGAGGCCCTGCCGCCGGTCTGAGCGCGTCTGTATGCCCGCGTCTGTGAGACGCAGCATGGTCGCCTGATAGCGCCCGCCCCATCGCCTGGATTCCTCGTAAGTGGTCTCTGTGCGGCGAGCGCGCCGTCTTTCCAGACGAAGCGAAGCATCCAGCTCGTAGAGCACGTGGCGTGCGCTGGCTTCAAGGTTGCGGATGACCGGATGATTGTAAAGCTCCCTGTACTGCTCTGTGTCCAGGCATGAGCGAATCACGGAGCAGGTTTCCAGCATCAGGAAGAGCATGCGCGGGAGGCTCTTGTAGACCTCGACCGGGTGGAAATAATGAATCACCGGATGCTCGACGTGTGATTCGAGCAGGCCCTGAATGTCGCGTGTGGCGAGCCGGAGCGTCGCGTCCAGCCCGTAAAAGCGCCCCTCGACGAAATGATGAGCGATGAAACCGGCCACGTCCGCGCCCTCTTCCGCCTGATGATAGAAAGAGAGCGCAACGGCGCGCTTGCGCTCCAGAGCGCCGTAAACCGTGATCAGGTAAGTAACGGTCAAAGAGATGAGCGCAAAGCCCGAAGCCGATTCGATGAGGGCGACGAGTCGCATCGGCGTCGTATGAGGCGCGATGTCTCCATAGCCCACGGTGGTCAGCGTAATGCCGCTGAAATAGACAGACTCGATCCACGGTGGGCTCGTCGCCTCCGGCGCGACAGAGAAATGCGCGGGCATGTAAGCGTAATAGATAAGCGCAAACCCGAAGATCAGGAGCACGATGTAGATGATGATCAGCAGCGGCAACAGCAGTGGGCCCACGGCGTTGAGCAGCCTGTGGCGACGCTGGCGCGGGAGACGGAAAGCGAGGGAGCGCGAGATGCGCCAGGCGGAGCGGTTCAGCGTCTCGCCGATGGGCCCGGAGCGCGCACGCGCGTGCAGGACAGTGGCGTAAACATCATAGGCCACCAGCGCCAGCAAACCCGTTCCCAATATTGTCAGAAGGATTGCGCTCATCCTAAAGAAGGTAAGAGGAAAAAGGTAAAAGATAAAAGTGAGGCGAAGACCACATTTGATTAAATGCTTTCATCCTCCTTACTTTTGCCTTTTACCTTTCTCCTTTTCCCTGTGTCTTTAGAAGTCTGTTGTTCCGGCCAGGAGTTGCCGGAGCACGAACGGGAGGATGCCTCCATGCTGGTAGTAATCGATCTCGATCGGCGTATCTATGCGCAGCGTGAGAGGCACTTCTTCAGTCTCGCCGCCGGCGCGGTGAATGACCATCGTTACGTCCATGCGCGGCTCGACGCCGCTCTCAAGGCCAGTGATGTCAAACGTCTCCGTCCCGTCGAGATTGAGAGTCGCGGCGCTCGTGCCCTCTTTAAACTGGCAGGGGAGCACGCCCATGCCGACTAGGTTGCTGCGATGTATGCGCTCGAAGCTCTGGGCCACGACCGCTTTGATGCCGAGCAGCAGCGTTCCCTTCGCCGCCCAGTCGCGCGAGCTGCCAGTGCCGTACTCCTGTCCTGCCAGGACGATGAGAGGGATACCGGCGGCCTGGTACTTGATCGAGGCATCATAGATGGACATGCGCTCGCCGTGCGGCTGGTGCACAGTAATGCCGCCCTCCGTGCCGGGAACCATCAGGTTCTTGATGCGTACGTTGGCGAACGTGCCGCGCACCATCACTTGATGATTGCCGCGCCGCGCGCCGTAAGAGTTGAAGTCTTCGATGGCGACGCCGTGTTCCTGTAGGTAGAGACCGGCGGGAGAGTTGGGCTTGATCGCGCCCGCAGGGCTGATGTGATCGGTCGTCACCGAATCGCCGAAGATCGCAAGCGGGCGCGCGTTGCGCACGTCGCAGAAGCGGCCGACGGCGCTGCTGAATTTTTCGAAGTACGGCGGCTCCTGGATATAGGTCGAATGCGGATCCCAATCGTAGACGTTGCCCGTGCTCGAAGGAATCTCGTTCCAGAGCGGGTTCTGCTCGGCGAAATCATTATAGAGACGACGAAAAGTCTCGGGGTCGTAAGCCGTGCTCAGCAGCTCGTTGATCTCCGAAAGATCGGGCCAGATGTCGCGCAGGTAAACGTCGCCTCCGTCTCTGCCCTTGCCGAGCGGCTCCCTGGACATGTCTATGTTGACGCGACCGGCGAGGGCGAAAGCGACGACCAGCGGCGGGCTCATCAGGAAATTGGCTTTGACGCTCTGATGCACGCGCGCCTCGAAATTGCGATTGCCCGAGAGCACGCTGGCGACGACGAGGTCTTGATCTGTGATGACATCTTCGATGCGCGGGTCTAAGGGGCCACTGTTGCCGATGCAGGTCGTGCAGCCGTAGCCGACGAGGTTGAAGCCAAGCTTGTTCAGGTAGGGTTGCAGCCCGGCCTTTTCCAGGTATTCGGTGACGACGCGCGAGCCGGGCGCGAGCGAAGTCTTGACGGACGGGTCAACCTGTAAGCCGCGCTCGACGGCCTTTTTCGCCAGGAGCCCTGCGGCGATCATCACGCTCGGGTTTGAAGTGTTGGTGCAGGAGGTGATGGCTGCGATCACGACATCGCCATGACCCAAATCATCGAAGCGCTCCGGGAATTCACCGGGCGGAATATCTTCGACGCGGTCGGGCGTCGGGCGATTGTTCATCATCTCAAGCTCCGTCAGCGGGCTCGTATTCTTTTCGCTGACGTGAAGCTGCTTTTCGTCTGGCACGGTCGCAGGCTCCTGTTCGCCGCCTCCGGCGACCGCCGCCCTTCCCTTCAAGGCACTGAGCCCAACGCGGACATTGAAGCGTTGGCCCAGCTCTTTCTCCGTCTTGCCGTAGCCGTTCTCCTTGACTGGCTTCTGGAAAAGCTCGATGAATTGTTGCTTGAGGGCAGGCAGCTCGATGCGATCCTGCGGGCGCTTGGGCCCGGCGACGCTCGGGCGTATCTCGGCCAGATCAAGCTCAAGCACACGGCTGTAATCACACTCGCCGCCGCGCGGAATACCGAACATGCCCTGCGCTTTGTAGTAGCTGCGCACGGCCTCGACCTGCTCGTCGGTTCTTCCGGTCGCGCTCAGGTACTTGCAGGTCTCTTCATCCGTCGGAAAGAAGCCCATCGTCGCGCCGTACTCTGGCGACATGTTGGAGATCGTCGCGCGATCGGCGGCGGGAAGACTCGCGGCCCCTTCGCCGTGAAACTCCACGAACTTTCCGACGACCTTCGCCTGGCGCAGCAACTCCGTCACGCGCAAGACGAGATCAGTGGCCGTGACGCCCTCCGACAGCTTGCCGGTCATGTTCACGCCGACCACGTC